>CAZMXG010000087.1:0-30049 GCA_964570175.1 uncultured Heliomicrobium sp.
TGATCGCAATGTTGACCGGCTTGACGGCGGGATTCAGCCGCTTGCCCGTTTTCGGATCAAGTTCAACCAGTCGGATGTAGCCAAAATAAGAACCATACACCAGCCACAGCCGTTTGGTCGTGGGATCAAGTAACACGCCGGGATCAATCGCGTTGCAGTCTTCGACGCCATCAGAAGAAGCGACGATGCCGCCTTCTTCCCATTTGTAATCCGGCGAATTGGGGTCAAGAGTTTTGTTTGAGAGCAGGAAAATATCGGCTTTCGTGACTCCACTGTTGGCGGCGATGTACAGGAAATATTTGTCGCCGATGTGAATCACGTCCGGGGCCAGCCCACGACGCGGAAGATTCGGACCGCGCCGCCACGTCCAGCCATCATCCGAAATTAGCGTCGTCCCGCCCGTGCCGTAGGTGTAATACTTGCCGTCGCATATAACAATGGTGGACGGGTCATGAATGCCGATCTGCCCGTCAAGTCCGTTTGTCAGCGCTGGCCGGGCGAAGACCGCAATTATCATCACGAAAACAATTGCCACAAGGTTTTTGTACATAAAGATGTGTGCTGTTTGTTCCTGAACTGGTTATTTGCAGGTTTTGCCGAAACACAAATTCTTGCTGAAAAACGGCATGACATAATTCTGAAAACGCACCGCCACCGCGCTGGTGTGCGTGCCTTGATACAGATCAAAGCTGTTCGCAATACCGTATTTATCCAGCACATCGTGCAGCTTGCCGGAATCAACCCGCAGCCCGTCCTTGTCTCCGACATCTATCGAAATTGCGCGATACTGCCTTAGATTTCCGATGTACTGATCTATAAAGGCCAGCGGTGCATTTGCCGCGAACTTTGCCAGCACGTCCGGTTGCACTTCGCCGTTTTTGCGTGGCAGGTCCAGGTACAAGGGCGGATTTTTGGGGTTCGGCGCCCACGCCGCAGCGGCGGCAAGATTGGCGCGAGCAGGAAACGGCAATTTGGCTGAATCTTCAGCCGTCTTCACTTCCGCCAGCGTCTTTTCCATTTCCGGATTTGCCGGTCCGGCCTGGCGCGCAGACAAACAACACGGACTCATGATGTACAGACTGCCAAAGACATCCGCGTGCTTCATCCCAATGCGCGTCGCGCCGTAACCGCCCATCGAATGCCCGACCAGCCCGCGACTCAGCCGGGTAGGAAGCGTGCGGTAATGCGCGTCCACATAAGCCACGACATCCCGCGCGATGAAATTTTCGAAATCTCCGGTCGTCACGGAACTGGAATACATCGAACCATTGTGGATGGTTTTGGAATCGGGCAGCACGACGATCATCTCCTGCGCGCCTTGAGCGAACGCGCCTTCGATGGTTTGCGGCACATGGATTTCCTTGCTCCATTGCTCCGCGCCGATGGAATACCCGTGCAGCGCATAGAGGACCGGATAGCGCCGCGACTTTTGTTTGTCGTAGCTTGGCGGCAGAAACACCAGAACGTCTCGGTCAACCGCATCGCCTTCCAGGTTTCCCTCCAAAGCCGTCCCATGAATTTTGATGCGCTCCATTTTGACGGGCTTTGCGCCCGGAATGACGGGGGGCACTTCGGTTTGGACTTGCGCGACGATTGGTAGCGCAAGTCCAAACATCAATATCAGCAAACAAACGAATTTCATTTTGAGCATTCTTGTCCTCAGTGAATTGCGAAAGTGCATGACAGCTTAACGAAACAGCCTGGGCGCAAAATCTTTCAGGGAGCGTCGCCACGTTTGCCATTCGTGGTCTGTTCCAGGCGATTCGTAATAGATATGTTTGATGCCGCCTTTTTCCAGCGTCTGGTGAAAATTGTTGACGCCTTGATACATCCGCTCCGGTTCTTTTGTGCCGATGCCCACCCACACTAAGCGAACTTTCTTATTGAAAGCCGCAGCATCACTCATCGCGCCGCCGAAAGCAGTCTTGAGATCAACCGGCCCTCCGCCCATACCGCCGCCAGCGCCGCTGAACCCGCCGATGTAAGCAAAGGTATCAAGATGTTTCAGCGTGATTTGGAAGGTTTGCATGCCGCCCATTGAAAGTCCGGCCATCGCGCGGCTATCGCGGTTGGGAATTGTTCGATAGGTTTTGTCAACGAAGGGAATCAGTGCCTGCGTCAAATCGTCTTCAAACGCGGAAAACATTTCCTGCATGGCCTTGGCGCGATCCGGCGAAGTGGGCGGGCCAGTCACTGCGGGCGCCGCCTGTCCGGCGCGTTTGGCGTATCCATACGCCATCACAATGATCATGGGTTTGCTTTTTCCCTCGGCCAGCAAGTTATCCATGATGAAATTCGCGCGGCCTTGTCGTATCCATCCGGTTTCATCCTCGCCGCCGCCGTGTTGCAGATATAGCACGGGGAAGCGTTGCCTGGTTTGTCTTTCGTAACTCGGCGGCAAATAGACCATCGCATGCCGCCAACTGCCTGTGACTTTCGAGTTATACCAAATGTCGCGCACCTGGCCGTGCGGCACGTCTTGAATGTCGTAATACGTCGAACCCGGCTCCGGCACTTCAACGGCGCTGGCGTATTTGCTGCCGCCAAAAAAGGACTGGCTGCCGGTATCGGTAGTTTCTGCGCCATCCACGACGAAGTTGTAATAGTGCAAGCCCGGCACCATTGGCGGCGTGGTGTACGTCCAAAAGCCATCGGCTTGTTTTTCCATTTCCGCTTTCGGATTGCTCCAGAAATTGATTCTGACTTTGGTAGCGTCAGGCGCTTTCACGCGCAACATCACGCGACCCTGGCCATCTACTTTCGGGTATTCAGCGCCCCAAACATTGGTCGTAGCTGGTTTGAAATCTGCGGCGTTTTGCGCCAAGCTCGAGCTGGCAAGCCACATGCATGACAGGCCCAGCAAAAGAGTCATGGAAAATCGTCTCATTGGTTTCTCCTCGTTTCGTAATCAATTGTGTAAGCGTTCATTCAGTATGCAGAGAACACGTTAGATACCACTTTAGTTTTTCAATATGTAGCCCATCAGCGAGAGCATTTTTTCAGCATAACGCTTGCCGAACTGCCGATACCCTTCCGGGGTGAAATGCAGGTGATCGGTATTGCAGGGCAAACCTGCCGAAGAAATCACATACGAATTAGGAAGCGTTTCCGGCAGTTTTCTGATGAATTCGTTTGCGCTGGCTTTTTCGCCGCCCTGATCGGCATTGACTACTTCGCCGGCTAACAGCGGTACGGTTGCGGGCTTGAGATTCAAATCCTTCATCAGGTTGTCGTAAATCTTTTTGACCTTGCTGGGCCAGTTTATGTCTTCGGCATTCGACTCTCCTTGATGCAACAGAATCCCCTTGATGACGCCGGCCTGTTGCGCGATCTTCGCCAGTTCGACCAAATAAGCGTAAGGATTGCCGCCGTATTCTTCGGCTATTTTGACCTTCCAGGCATCCGCCGTCGCCAGATATTTGCGGAACCCGTCCTTGTCCCACAGTTCGATCTTCGTGCCGGAAACGCCGACTTTGACCACGCCGACCCGGATATTTTTCGGCAGGTTGGCGACCATTGTTTTGCCAAAGGAATCCACTAGGGAAATGCCGCGCGTTCGCCGCGTCAAAGGTGGAATCGCCGCATACCACTGGCCTTTTTTCCAATCGCGACCGGGAACGTCAAAATCCGCCAGCACCTGAAAGCGCGGATCAACGATGCGATCCTGCTCCTCGATACGCATGCTACCTTCCATATTGGATTGGCCAAAGCACAGGTAGATGTAAAAATTCGGGTCAGGGTCAGCCAGCACTTGGGTGGCAGGAGCCAGCAAGATGATAAGCCAGAACAAGATTTTCATCATTACCACAGACACCTCCGTCACTTTGCCCGATACATTTCTGCAAAAACTGCCGCACCATAGCATGCGGCTATGATGCGGCTGTTGATTGTTGGAAAAGCCCGGCTAGTTTTCTACGCATTCAGGCCAGGCATTAAAACGTGTACTTCAACCCCAGTTGAAGCTGACGCATCGGGAGCGCCGTTGAACTAATGACGCCGAAACCTTGATGCGCGGCATTGGCGGCTGCGCCCGGAAAAGTGGGGCCAGCCAGAATGTTTCCATTCGGTGCGCCCCATACCGGGTGATTGAATACGTTGAACGCTTCCAGCCTGAATTGAAGGATATGGCCGTCCTTGTAAAACATGCGGAACTGCTTATGCACTGCCATATCAAAAGCCTGAAAAGCTGGCGTAATCATGGTATTTCGCCCGACAGTTCCGAAGCTGCCTTGTGGCGCAACGATAAATGACGCCGGATCGTACCAGCGCGAGGGAGTGCGGTCAGCCGCATAGCCATTGCCAATCCCCGAAAAGCTGGGGCGATCAGGCAACGGATTATTCGTACCGGCATTATTGATCCCAATGGTCAGCGTCTGCGGAACGCCGCTTTGGATCGTCATATTCGCACTCAACTGCCACCCGCCGACAATTCCATTGGCGACCGCATTTTTGATGTCCAACAGTTTGCCTCTGCCAATCGGCAGTTCGGCCACCGTGCCAAGCACCCAACGATGGCGCACATCAAAAGAGGACAAGCCGCGTTCGCAGCGCAAGCAACTGCTGTCTTGCGGAAAGAGCGTGTCGAACCCTTGCGTACGTGTACCGCTGGCGTTGTCAATGGACTTGGACCAGGTGTAATTCGTGGTCAGACTGAGTCCTTCGCTAAACCGCCGCGTCAGTTTCGCGCTGCCCGCGTTGTAATTTCCGTTGAACCCGTCGTTGACATACGAAAGCACGCCGAAATTGGCAAACGGGCGGCGCGCATTGATGCTGCTTAACGGTCCCGGCAGCGCCTGGTTGAGGTTTTGGAAACCGTAAAGGTGATGGCTTTGTGATCCAAGATAGCCAACTTCCAGTGACCAGTTTGCCCCAAGCTGCCGTTGCACGTTCAGCAGGTATTGAATGGTGTAAGGCGTCGCATGATCGTAAGCCGCTGCCCACGCAAACGGCGGTGGCACTTGCACGATCGATCC
The DNA here is from genome assembly GCA_964570175.1 of uncultured Heliomicrobium sp. Classification (GTDB taxonomy): domain Bacteria; phylum Acidobacteriota; class Blastocatellia; order RBC074; family RBC074; genus RBC074. The sequence continues at coordinate 4,974 of CAZMXG010000087.1, forward strand.
GCCTCCGCCGGGAATCGCATTGGCCCAGGTGATCGGAAGCGCGGGCGTGGAAGTCAAATCCACACGGGCCGCGATATTGCGCGCCATGTCGAAATATTCGGCATTGGCGATGTCCTGCATATAAAAGATGCCAAATCCGGCACGAATCACCGTCTTGTCATCAAAGTTATAGGCGAGGCCGATGCGCGGCGCAAGGTTTGTGTATTTTGTCTCCCGTAGGTTGTTGTTCAGCCCGCCGCCGCAAACCGCTTTCGTGCTCGTCCAACGAATGCTCAATCCTTGATAAGGATCAGTGCAATTTCCTTGTCGCACGAAGTATGGCCAATCCGCTTCCGGGACGTTGGCCGTGAACTGAATTTTCGGAATCGCGATGGTGAAATAATTGCCCAGCGTGTTGGTGAAAGGCGGCGTCAATTCATAGCGCAGCCCCAGCGACAGCGTCATCTTGGGAGTCACTTTCCAGGTGTCGTCAACAAATGCATGGAAAACGTTGCGCTCGAATTTCGCATCGGCAACGGCAGCCGCATTGGTCGAAACGAAAATTCTTCCTAGCAGGAATTCCGCAAACGAGAAACCGCCGGTTCCATTCGCAGGGTTCGCCGTTGCATTTGCCTGGAAGGTGAACACGCCGCGTGAGAACTGATTGCCTACCTGATTGAAATTCTGCCGATTGTATTCTCCGCCAAAGGCAAAGGTGTGTTTGCCGTGAATCCACGAAACTTTGTCCACAAATTGCAGTGTATTGTTGTTGTTGGCGAAAGGCCCATCGTTCGCGTCGCCAATCGCCGTGAATCCGCCGCCGTTAAAGACGATGTTTGGAATTCCCCAGGTAATAGGATCACCCGGTTTCTGACCCGGAATGCCGATTTCAGAAATCACATCCCGGCTGCCGGCGCTCAAGGTGCCAAGTGAATTAAAGAACCGCGTATAACCGAAACGCGCATCGTTGACGAGATTGGCAGTGATCGTGCGCGTGTTTGATCCGGTGTATTGCTCGTAATTGGTCAGAACCTTTGTACCGGCAAGATTAAGGCCTTGGTTGGATGTATTTTCGTCGCCCCAGTTATAGCGCCCCATCCACTGCGATTTCCCAGATTCGTTGAAATCCAGTCTGAGCACAAAGCCATCACGGTTGAAAGGCTGGTTGCTGGTCTGCGCAAAGTTGTTGGTTGTAAGCGCATTGGCGGAATTGTAGTACTTCAACAATTTAACCGAGATCGGGTCTAATCGGTTCGTGGGAATGATATTGCCCGCGAAAGGCTGCCCTGTGTTCGGGTCATAAATGACCGTCGAAGGAAGCAATTCGCTGAAGTCTCCGCCAAACATTTTTGTCGTCGGCACGGTAAAGGTATTCAACACGCTTTGCCGACGACGCAACGCTTCATAGTTGGACATAAAGAAAAGTCTATCTTTCCCATTAATAACTTTGGGTATGCGCACCGGCCCGTCCAGTTCAAAGCCAAAGTCGTTCCACTTGAACGGATTTTTGGGCCTGGCAGAGGTGAACTGATACTGCTTGGCGTCCAGTTTGTCGTTGCGCAGAAATTCGAAGAGCGTGCCGTGGTAGGCGTTGCCGCCCGATTTGGTGAGCACGTTGACCTGTGTGCTTTGATGCCCATATTCCGCCGGGTAAACACCGATCTGAACTTTGAATTCCTGGATTGCGTCAATCGAAGGAAGCGCGACATAGGTGTTGAAGTTCACGTCCATGTTGTTGACGCCATCAAGCGTGTAGTAATCGAAAAAGATGCGCTGGCCGCCAGCAGAAATTGCCTGTTGCGCGCGTTCACCGCCCTGGCGAGCGCCCGCTTGTCCCGCTGCTGGCGCAAGCACGTTCACGTTGGGGGAAAGCGCGACCAGGTTCAGGTATTGCCGACCGTTCAACGGCAATTCGGTCACAATCTTGTTTTCAATCACGGTACCGACCGTCGCATTTTCTGCGTTAAGCAGTGCGCTGTTACTTGTGATGGTCAGCGTTTCGCCGACCGCGCCAACTTCCATCGTCACATCCAATCGGACCGTCTGCTGCACTTCGACCCTGATGTTATCAAGCTTCGCGGTCTTGAAGCCGGCCTGCTCGATTTTCAGTTCATAAGCGCCGGGCAGCAGAGAGGGAAAGGAATAAAGCCCTTCACTGTTGGTGGTGACGCGGCGAGCCGCACCCGTCGCCTTGTTCGTGACCGTAACCGTGGCTCCGGCAATTGCGCCGGATGGGTCTGTGATCAAGCCGGTAATTTCACCACTGGTTTGCGCCTTGCTGGCAGCAGCCAACACACAAACCAGTGCCACACTGGCGATCATCATAACTAAAGAGTGCATTCTCATTTTTATAGTTTCCTCCTGTGAAGATGCGCCGCAGCTTGTTCATGCCGCGGGGGACTTGAGACTGATGCGGCCTGGGTACAGGCCGGCGGAACATCCATTTCGATTCCCAAGCGAATTTCGCTTATCTAAACCGGACAAAATCTCTCTCAGCAAAGCCAGTGGTTCTGTTTGTTTGTTCTTCAAAAGCCAGCGGCTTTGTTCATTTCTCCGTCAAAAGCCAGTGGTTTTGTTCATTTGTTCGTCAAATGGTAGGAAAGCGACATTCTTGTACTTACAACACAAATGTCTGACAAGTCTTTGAACGTTACGAAACGTTTGGTAACATCCGGCAGCACAGTTTCGCTAAAGGTCAAAAGTCGTTCAAATAAAAGCACTTATGCGCGAATCCTCTTCTGGAGCCAATCAACCTTTGTCGAGTGAGCAGAAGTCTGCCGCGCTTGAATCCGTGCTTCACAGCCAGACGTTTGCCCGTGCCGACCAGTTGAAAAGCTTTCTGAAATACATTTGTGAAATGGAAATGGCAGGCAGCGGACACGAATTGACTGAGTATTCAATTGGGATTGAAGCCCTTGGCAGGCCAGCAAATTATTCCCCCGGCGATGATTCGACGGTTCGTACCCGGGCGTTTGCGCTCAGGAAAAAGCTGCAGGAATTTTACGAGAGGGAACAGCCCGACTCTCCTCTGCGCATTGAATTGCAGAAAGGTTCCTACTGTCCCCACTTCGTCGAGAATCCGCCGTATCAACAAGCGAATGGCAACGGAACATTGGCTGATTCGCCAGGGCCGCAAGTTCTGCCTGCGACGGCGATACATGAAGAATCGCTTCCAGCCGAACCCACGAAGATTTTTGAGAGAAAAAGGGGTTGGCTGCTTCCTTTTGGTGCTGGAGCGATAGTGACGGCACTGCTTGCCAGTGTGCTTTATTCGTGGATAGGAACCAGGCCGGTCACAAACGGTAGTTCGCATAATCCGGTGCCGATTCTGGCGGAAGCCTGGGGGCCGATGCTGACACCCGGCGCCGATGTGCTGTTGGGCGTTGCGAATCCGCCTGCTTTTTCGGTGCTTCCCGGGCCTTTTTCACCGCCCTTGCCCCAGGCTCAGCTTGCCGGTGAGCGGCCTTTGCCGCAAGAACTTTATACGCTATACACCACGCGTTATCCCGCAACGGCAAACCTGAGATTAACCATCACCACGAACGCCACGTACTGGGGAGATGTGTTAGGGGCGTTGACAATTTTCAAAACTTTGAACGCAGCGAACGTCTCACCGCAAATGTTTCCGGAAATGATCATCACAATGCCGACGCTGCGACGCCGCAACATCATTTTGTTTGGCGCGCCAGCCTACAGCCCGACAATTGCCCGCTTTCAGGAAAAATGTCCGTTGCAGGTCAACTTCCTGGATGCGATTGTCTGTTCCGATGCGAACCAGGCTCCAGCCCGATATGAGTTGAAACGAGACCAGCATCAACGACTGGTGCAGGTTTTCGGCTTGGTCACAGTGCTTCCAGGCGAAAGTTCGCTGAATCATCAAACTCGCATCGTAATTTTTTCAGGCGTGAATTCGGCTGGCGCGCAAGCGGCGGCAGAGTTTTTCAGTTCTCCGGAACAGTTGCTTGAACTGAAAAAAGAATTGAAAAAGGACGGACACGATACTTTCCCGCCAGCCTATCAGGTGGTGGTTAGGGCCGACACTGATGACAGCATTCTCCTGAACTTCCAGTACGAAACCTATCGCATCATCCCTCCGTCGGCGAACTATTGAAAAGATTCATTTCCTTATGTGGATTTGTTGATGTCGAGTTGTTCTTATCCGTAACCACTGGCTTTTATGTACACAAACCTGCCTGTGGTTAGCTGAACTTGATTTCGATGGGGCGCCCTTCAAAGACAGCTTTACGAGTTGTTTTTTCCGGAGCCAGCCGAACTTCGAGGTCACGACGTTGCGATGGCGAAAACTTCGATCCTGGAACCAGCCGCATGGAAAGCGTGCGGCGCGCGTTGTTCCAGGTCATCTGAATTTTTGTCCAATCGCCGCGGCGGTAATTGAAGGTCGCTCCGTCGTCTTCGTAAAGCGTGAACGCTCCGTCTGCGCCGGGATACACAACCAGCGTCAGCGGACCATCCACTTTTTCAGCCGTGTATTGTTTGACCGGGCCGAGCGGCAAAATCGTTCCCGCGCGCGTGTACAAAGGCGTTGTTGCCAAATCCACCGGACGAGTGATTTCGCGCCCGCCGATAAGCTTTTCTTCTGTCCAGAAGTCGTACCAGTCTCCGCGCGGCAAATAGACGCTGCGCGCCGTCGCGCCTTTTTCCACCACAGGCGCAACCAGCAAGTCGCGGCCCCACAAATATTCATCGCCGCGCGCAACCGCCGTCGCGTCGTCAGGATAGTGCAGCCACAACGCGCGCATCACTGGCAGGCCGGTTTCATACGTTTCGCGCACGGCGCTGTACAGGTACGGCATCATGCGGTAGCGCAATTCCAGATACTTTTTGCAGATGGGTTCAACTTCGGCGTTGCGCAGTTCGCTGAGGTCCGGATTGGCTGCGCCGCCGGTATAGCGCGCGATTTCATCGTGTCCCAATTGGCCGGTGTTCCAGCCCCAGGGCAGGCGCAAATGCCAGGTTCTGCCGTGCGCACGAAACAGCGGGCAGAATGCGCCAAACTGAAACCAGCGCACGTGCAATTCGCCCGTGTATTCTTTGGTCGGAACAAAACCGCCGATATCCGTGCCCCACCACGGAATGCCCGTCAGCCCGGTGTTGATCGCGATGGGCACATGCGTTTTCAGCGTTTCCCAGGTGGAATACACGTCGCCCGACCACAGAAACGCCGCGAACCGCTGCATTCCCGCCTGTCCGTTGCGATGCAGCGCAAAGACGCGTTGGTTTGGTCGCAATTGTTGCGAACCTTCGTAATACATGCGAATGCGGGCCAGCCGCGAAACCTGATCCAGCCCGTCACCTTGATCCGGCCACCAGCCGTCAATGCCCGTGTCGTAAAGCGATTTGTGAACCGGCCAGTAACAGGCGACTTGCCGGTTGTCCGGCCATTTGCCGTCGGGCGTGCGGCCGCTGGGCAAAGGCGGAGCGGTGCATTTATCAGTGACGGAACCCGTCAGCTTTCGACCCTCGATGACGGTGTGCAGCACGACTTTGAAGTTCTGGTCGTGCAATTCGCCGATCATCTTTTTCGGTTCGGGGAAGTTTTTTGGATGCCATGTGAATTCGCCGTTGTGCGTGTTCCAGCCGGAAGGCGTGAAATCCGTGCCCAGGTAAATCAGGGCGTCGCAGGGAAGTTTCTTTTCGCGGAAAGTGCGCGCGACGGACATGATTTCTTCCGGCCCAGCGAGCGTGCGGTGCGATTGCAGATAACCAAACGTCCACAGCGGCGGCAGTTCCGGCTTGCCGGTCAGCCGCGCGTATTCGGCCATCACCTGCGCCGGTTCGCGCGCTGCGACGATGAAAACATCCAGCGGCAATGCGCCCAGTTCGCTGCCAGCCAATGCTCCTGCCACGCTGCTTTCCGGCCTGTCAGGAATGCGCGGCGTCAATTTGCCTTCCGGCCCGGTCAGGTCAAACGCGCCATAGGGGTGATGAACGAACATCGCCCAGCCGCCCGTCCCGATCAACCATTGAATCGGCACGCGCCCGCCATGCGTTCGTAACTTATACCCACCTTGTCCATTGCGATTGGTGTACGTTTCGCCGCGCCGGTCGAACTGCGGCCCGCCTTGGCCAAACGCCAAGATTGGTTTGTCGCCGGTCTGAAAATTCAAGACGCCCGTTTGTTCATCCAGACGAAGTTGCTGCACCAAACGCCCATCAGCGGCTTCGACGCGAACGGTCAACGGCGATGGCGATAGTTTAATGCTGAGTGTGCCACAACGGACGGTGCGTTCTTGCGGCAGGGCAGTGATTCGTGCAACCGGAGCGGGCCAGGTTTGTGTTGCCAGCGAACCGTCTTGTTGAATCGGCAGCGGCTTGCCGTTTTCCAGCGGCGCGATGGTCAGTCTCGCGGTTTGCGCGCTGACGGAAGTCAAAGACAATTCCACAGGCTTTCCGGTAATTTGAATTGCTGCGGTTTGAGAGAGAGGACTCAATCCGGGAGCGAGCAGCGCTCCTGCGCCAGCGGAACCCAGACTTTTCAGCGTATCTCTGCGAGAGATTGGTTTCGTCATTTGCGTTGTCTCCTGGTAATCAGTCGTCAGACACAATGGTGCCAAGCAGGTTGGGTCAGGCTACGCATGGTCGTCTATACGGTCTTGTATTGGTTTAGGGAATGTTGGACTGGGTTAGCAGCGGGCGTAGCCAGAAAAACAGATCAAGAATGTTCAATCCTGTTCGCGCTGTTGCTTGATGAACACTCTCATTTCGTGTCCGGCTTTGCTGATGTGCTGTTCCAGCATTTGGCTGGCGGCGTGGGCATCGCGCTGGCGGCAGAGTTCCAGAATCGCGCGATGTTCGTCCTTGGCATTGCGATGCGCATCGCGGGAAAACAGGATGTGCAGCCGAATATACCGGTCGGCGTTGTTGTTGATGGTTTGAATCAATGACAGCGAACGTGTTCGATTGGCTGCCGCGTACAACATCGAATGAAACTTCCAGTGCAGTTCGCCCCACACATCAAAGTCCGATTCGTCGTTGAGTGCTTGTTCATACGCTTCCAGCGATTTTTCGGCGCGTTCCAGGTCTTCATCCGTTAAGCGTGGCACGGCTTGCCGCAAGGTGACGCTTTCCAGCGCCGCGCGAATGTCGAACAACTCTTCGATTTCATCCGGCGAAAGCGCCGAAACTACAGCGCCGCGATGGTCAATGATTTTGATCAAGCCTTCGGCTTCAAGCTGGCGAAAGGCTTCGCGCAAAGGAATGCGGCTGACATCAAATTCCGCAGCGATGGCGTGCTGGCGCAGTTGTTCGCCTTCGCGAAGTTCGCCGCGCAGAATCTTGTCTCGCAAACGGTCGGCGACGGCTGCGGTCAGCGTCTGGCGCGGAATTGCCTGGCTATTATTCAACCTTCCGTTGCCATTCTTGATGGATGTGCTCATGGATTTATTCGCCTCTGCATACATACTGGCTTTGGGACAGATGCGTTGATAACACAATGCTTTTACAGCCTGCAAGCAAATGATGAACTGGTCTGACCGGGCCGTCTTGGAAAAATGAAAGGGGAATTGAATGGGATTAGGCTGATGGTTAGGGCCTAATTTCGAGCATCGTGTTTTTCAGCTGCACGAGATTCCGGATGCTGGTGATTTGGTTCGGTGCCTCAAGACGCCGCCAAGTCGCTGCCACTCTCTTCACCGTGCCGGATTTCGATTGGGCGAACAGTGCGAATGGTCAACAGAATCAGCCCGAACGCCAGGATGTGAAACGTGGCCACGAACGCGAAAACCAAGCCGTAGCCAAAGCCGCTATCAAGCAGTTTGCCTGCCACCAGGCTGAAAACCACGCCGCCCATTGCGCCGCCGAAACCTACCAGCCCTGCCACTGAACCAACCAAGTGGCGCGGGAAGATATCCGCAGGCAGGGTCATCACCAAAGTTGACCACGACTGCTGACCGAAGAATGCAATGCTGAAAAGCACGATGGCCAATTCGACCGGCGATTGCGTGACAAAGACAATCCAGGGCATGAAAGCTGCGCTGGTGCCGAGCGCGACTTTGCGCGCGAAGTTCAGCGAATGCCCGCTTCGGATCAGCCGACTGGAAAACCAACCGCCGAGCAAGCTGCCCAAACCGGAAGCGGCATAGGGAATCCAGGCAAAATAACCGACCTGTTTTGTATCGAAGCCACGCGCGTCATAAAGATATTTTGGCAGCCAGAAAAGATAAAAATACCAGGCGGCATCACTCAGAAATTTTCCGAACACCAGCCCCCAGACCTGCGGGAAGGCAAACAGTTTGAACCATGATATCGGCGCTTTAAGCTGGGACGGTGTGGCGATGGCTTCTGCGATCTCGTCTCGTTCACGTGTTGAGAGCTTCGGATGTTGAGCTGGCGCGAAATAGTCCCGCCACCACCATCCTGTCCAGAGCAGCCCCGCCGCGCCGCAAAGAACGAAAACCCATCGCCAATTCGCCAGTTTGATAACGGCAGCAATGGCGGGCGGCGCAATAACCGCGCCCACAGCGGTTCCCGCGTTGATCAATCCCATTGCCGTCGAACGCTCGCGCACCGGGAACCATTCGGAAACGGCTTTGGTTGCGGCAGGGAAGCCGCCTCCTTCACCAACGCCCAGAAGAAAGCGGCTGACTGCGAGCATGCCGAAGCCTGCTGCCAGTCCATGGCTGGCGCAGGCCAGCGACCAAAAGACCATAATCACCAGGAAGCCGCGCCGCGTGCCCAGCACGTCAATCAGCTTCCCGCCGCCCGCATACATCACGGCATACGCCAGCAGAAACGCAGCTTGCAGTTGCGAAAACTGTGTGTTGCTGATCGGAATGTCGTGCTGAATGGCACCGATTGCTACTGGCAGCGTCTGCCTGTCCAGATAACTGATGGCGATCGCTGCACTGATGAGCAAGGCGATTTGCCAGCGAAGTGGCCAGCGAGATGATGTGATAACGGCCTCCTTACCAGCATCGAAAATCGGTTCTCGTGCTCTATTGCTGCGCGGACGACGCTGCCGCTGGCGAACTCTGTTTCTTCGGCATCGCGTTCCAATTGGGCGGCTGAACGCCAAGCAAATGCTGCACGAAGAAGTCGTAACGCTTCTTGTCGCCATACGCGCCGCCATTCGTATGGCCTGCGCCAGGAATTTCAAGGAAATCAAACGTCTTCTCGGCCTTAATCAGCGCATTCACGACTTGCATTGTCGAGGCCGGGTCAACGTTGGTGTCGAGTTCCCCAAGAATCAGCAGCAACTTGCCTTGCAGTTTGTGTGCGTTGTCCACGTTGGACGCGGCGGCGTATTCCGGGCCAATCGGCCAACCCATCCATTGCTCGTTCCACCAAATCTTGTCCATACGGTTGTCATGACAACCGCACGATGACACGCAGACTTTGTAAAATTCCGGATGAAACAGCATGCCGCCCAGCGAGCTTTGCCCGCCCGCTGATGTGCCGTAAATGCCTACGCGAGTGATGTCGTAGTAACGATACTTCGCGGCGACTGCTTGATGCCACAAAATGCGGTCGGGGAATCCGGCATCGCCCAGATTTTTCCAGGCGACGTCATGAAAAGCTTTGGAGCGGTTCGACGTACCCATTCCATCAATTTGCACAACGATGAATCCGAGTTCGGCGAGCGCCTGCATTGGGTTGTAAGCGCTGAAGGTTTTCGGCACAAATGAACTGTGTGGCCCAGCGTAAATGTTTTCGATTACCGGGTATTTTTTCAATGGATCGAAATTGGAAGGCCGATAGAGCACACCCCAAATATCTGTTTTCCCGTCGCGCCCCAGCGAAGTGAAGATTTCGGGCGCGCGCCAACCGGCTTTGGTCAATTCGGTCACATCGCCGCGTTCCAGTTCAGCCAGAATCTTGCGGTCTTCGGTGCGTCGCAATTCGGCGACGGTCGGTTGATCCACGCGCGAATATGTATCCACATAAAACTTCATGTCGGACGAAAAGCTGACCGTGTGATTGCCGTCCGCTTCGGTTAGTGCGGTCAAGCCTGTGCCGTCAAAATTGATGCGGAAGTAATGCACCAGATACGGGTCTTTGCCTGCGTGCATGCCGCTGGCCTGAAACCAGATTTGGCGTTTTTCTTCGTCAACTTTTTCAACGCCGCGCACCACCCAATTCCCTTTGGTGATTTGATTTTTGACCGCGCCGGTCAGGCCGTCGAACAGGTACAAATGATTCCATCCGTCGCGCTCTGACATCCAAACGACTTCTTTGCCATCGCCCACGTCGAAGCGATATTTCTTGCTGGAATAGGTGAAGAAGGTTTTCGGCTCTTCGCTGATGACGGCGCGAGGTTTCCCGCTGGCGGCGTCAACTTCGATGATGCGGTATACCTGATGGCCGCGTTGGTTGTATTCAAAGGAGAACGCGCGGCTGTCTTTGCGCCATTCGGGACGCGACATTTGATACGGGTTTGTGCAAAGCGCAGTGTCAATTACGAATTGCCGTTTGCCTTCCACGTCAAACAGTACCGGCGTCGGGATGTCGAGCGCATCGCCGGGCTTGGCGTATTCAATCGAACCGTAATGCGGTTGGACCTGATCGGCGGGCGAAGATTCCACGTATTGCAGCTTGCGAACGTAACCGGGGCGGATGCGAAAGACGGCCAGCTTTTTGGAATCGGGCGACCATGTCAGCGTTGACAGTGCGTAGTAATTGCCTTCGGAACCGTCAAAGCTGAGCGCCGCGCCTTCGCGTTTTCCTTTCGGTCGAACGAAGACGTTGTAATTGTTAACGTACGCTTCCCATTTGCCGTCGGGCGAAGTTTTGGGTTCGCTCGGCTGGTTATAGCGAGGGCCTGGAATGCCAGTCAGTGTGGCTGCGCTTAACGGTTGAGCCGGGCCGCCTCCGCCTCCGCGTTGGCCAAAACGATTGGCAGGCGCTTCGGATTTTTTGCAGGTGTAAGCCGTCAAATCGCAGCGCCAACGCGATTGGCTGGCGTTGACTTCGATGGATCGTTCGCTGTCCACAAAAGTGATTTCGTTGAAAGGCAGCTTCAATGCCGTCGGCTTTTCAGCGCCTGCGGGCAAGACAGCCGCCAGCGCCGCCGCCAGTTTTTCATGATCGAAGGCAGGCTTTTTCGCCTGTGTTTCGGCATCTACCCAGACAAATTCATTACCGCCTTTTACAGCTTTGCGGTACCAAAAATGGTTTGTGTTGCCGATCCAATTGGCGCGTTCGGCCACATTCACCGCAAGTCCTGAGTATTTTTCGCGCAAGCCGTTGGCGCGTTCGTAATCGGCCAACGTCCCCTGCGCAAAGCTCGGCGTTGTCAGCAACAAACAAAGTGTAATGAGCGTAAAGTAAAACAGAGTGCGTTTCATAAGTTTTCTCCTTGCGTCAGGCAGTGAACTGTCATAACAGGGCTTATTCATCTTTTGCCACAGAGATCACGGAGTTCACTGAGGGCAGATATTTTTTGTGAACTTCAGAACACCCTCTCAGTGTTCTCTGTGCGCTCTGTGGCAAAACAAAAGGAATGAATAGACCCGGGAGTCGTAATTCAGTTGTCCGTTTTTCGTTATCGGCAGTTCGGAAAGCGGAACGCGCCGATCTTGCTGGAGTAGTTCGTCTCGCCTTTTTTCATATAATCGCCGACGTACCAGATGGTGCAATCGTCGCTGGGGTCAACCGCCGTCTGCGTGTAATCCTCCCAGCGCATAACGTTTTGGATACCTTCGCCTTCAACCAGAATGGTTTCTTTCAACGTCAACAACCCCAGCGGATCGTTGGCCAGTCTTCCCGCAAAACGTTGGCCGGCGAAGTTGGGCGTACCGCCAAATGAATACCCAATGCCGATATTGCCTTTTCGATCCATCGCCGGGCTGGCCATCCAGCGGTAAAAACCGTCCGGCGCGTACGTACCTTGTTGATGTAGCTTCACGCTGCGGTCTTTGTTGACGCGGAATTCGTACCAACGAACGCCGCCTGCTTTTGCCGAAGTGTTAATGGAATGGACGGCAACGACGGATTCGCGGTTGCCGATTTTTCGGTACACCAGTCGCGCCATGATCTTGTCGCCTTGGGCGTCCAGCCGGCGATCAGTGCCGGGTTGCGGCACACAATTCGTCAATTGCCCATCGCACAGGTAATGGTAAGGCGCGACAGTGATTTTTTCCGGCCCGACGGCTTTGGTATTCGCGGAGTTCTTCCAGTCCACATAAAACTTCCAGACGTAAATGCCGTCGTCTTCAAAGACCTTTTTCAACTGCGTTCCGCCTGCCGCCAGCATGATGTTTGGCGCGCCTTTCGGTGGCAGCGCCTTGCCGTCAATATCAGCGTTGTTCAGGAAATTCACGCCGTCAATGATGACGCACTGTTCGCGTGCGGGTTCACCTTTCAGCATTTTGTCACGTTCGGCAACGCAGGCGTGTTTTTGAATTACGTCATCGCCAGTGCTGGTCGGAATGTAATATCCATCCGGCCAAATCGCTGGACGCGGATAATCGGGAAACAACGGACGCAAGTATTCGTAGCGATAATAAGAGCCAAACGGATCAGATGTCGTGCTGACTGCATAACACATCGAATATGGGCCTTGCGGTTGTGGAGGTCGTTGCCCACCTTGGCCGCCTCTTGGCTGCGGAGGTTGTTCAAGCTGTCGTGGTGGAACAGGCAAGGTTACGGCAGCGCCGGGTTGACCGCTTTGTCCTGGTACGCTGACTTGTGCGGGGTCGCCTGCGCGCGGAATCGGTGGTTGATCCGGGCGAACGGCTCCGCGCCGGAACGTGGGCATGACAATCAGCCAGCGATCCGCCAGTTGATCATAGCGAATTACCGTGTCGCCGTTGTTGGTCGCTTCGCACGCGCCACCGAAGCCTTTGAATACAGTGTTGTTTGGTACTGGGCCGAACAGCACTTTTCCTTTCTTGTCGAAAATTGCCGTCCGCGTATTGACGGTTTGCATGACATGATTCGGTCCGACTGCCAGGCTATTGTCTGATGGATTGCGAAGTGTGGCGGTTCCTTGCGGGCCATCAAAGCCAACGCCCAGGCCATCGAAGCTGGCAACCAGTGTCGCGGCGGGCTTTTTGCCCATGGAGCGTTGTTCAACTTTCTCTGCATCGGGCGGCGTGGTGATTACCGGAGGGACAATCGTAACAGGTGCTTGTTGCTCTCGCTCGGCCTCGGCTACCTCGCTTGAAGCCGCCAATACAGAAAGCGGTAAAGACATGTCATGCGCCACCGCAGCCTGAACGGTCAGCGCGCCGTTTTTGTGTTCCGGCAGTGAAGCGGCTTTGTTGGTTGCAATAGGGCGATAGGTCGCAAAAGCGGCGATCAGGACAAGAACAGCCGCAACGAAAACGGTTTTGAACATCTGGAAAGTCAGATTCATGAAAAGAGTTGGTCGGAAAAACCCGGCAAACAACGTTTTGATCGTTTGCCTGCCGGGTTATTTGCTTCATTGAATAAGAGGCTGGGTTGGGGAACTTACCAATCCAGGCTCACACGGAATTGCATCGTGCGCGTGCCGCTGGCCCCGGTGATCTGCCCGAAGTTCGTTGAAGTCGGGCTGGAATTGGCGATGTTGAAGAAGGGCCGGTTCAGGAAATTCAAGGCCACCAGCCGCAAGGTCACCCGCATTTTTTCGGTGATGGCGACCTCTTTGTTCACGCTCATATCGAATGTAAAGAGGCCGTTGTTGCGCAGGAAAACAAACGACGAATACTGCCCTGGCGTCGAGGCAGGCGAGTACAGCGACGGATTGACCTGTGTCTGCCGGGTGTTGCCGGAACCGGTAATGGTCGCAATGCTGGCGATGTCGGAAATCAGGGCAACGTTCGAGAAGCCGCCCGACACAGTGCTCAACGCCTTTTGCAATTGCTGCGGCGTGAAACCGTTGCCGAAAACGACACCGCCTTGCGACAGGTTGTTGACGGTGTTGCGTCCGCCGTCTAGCAGCAACGGATGGCCGGAAGCGATGGTCTCGCGTCCGCCAATCGTCCAACCACCCACCACGCGATCCAACACGGCGTTGTTGCCGAACTTATGGCCTTTGCCGAACGGCAGGTCATACGTCCAATACGCATTGAATACGTGCCGCCGGTCAAAGGGTGACGGGCCGTAATTGAGTCGGTTGTTGCGCAGCGTGTACCAGGTGTAGCCGGCGGCCTGATCGGTTTCGTTCAGGATATTGCCCATGGCGTGGCTCCACACGTAGTTCGCGCCCAGCAATAGACCGTGCGTGTATTGCTGCTTGACGTCAATTTGCAGCGCGTTGTAGTTGTTGTCGCCATTGGAATCCTGATAGGTCAGAGAACTCAGGTACGGGTTGGCCTGGAAGAGGTTGATCGGAAACGCGCCTGCCACATTGAATCCGGCAGTGACACAGCGCGGCAATTTGTTCCCCACCAGACGGCAGAGGTTCGGTGCGCTGGTTGCCAGTGTTTGCGCCAGCGTGCCCGCCGTGCCCTGATTCAGGTTCTGAATAAAGGTTGCATTGCCAAAACCTTGCGCGGCGGCAACCGCAGGTTGATTGCCCAGCGCCCCAAAGGCCGCCTGGAAGATCGGCAACGCTGCCTGCCCCGCCAGATTGTTGTTGGCAAAGGTCTGGCCGCGCCCATTGGCGATGTTGATGTCGAGATTCTTTTTCGCCTGAATAAATTCATTCAAGAAGCCATTCTCGAAGATGTTGACTTCCTGAATGTTCTGCCGGTGCCACATGTGTGTGGATTTGTTGCCCACGTAGCGGATTTCGAGCGCCGTGGTGCGGGTGAGCTGCCGTTGAATACCGAGGCTCCAGTTTTGGACATACGGTGACACCAGGTCGGGATTGATGTAATTGCCCGCGACAGGCGAAGAGAAAACGTTTTGCGCAATCGGGAAAGTCACCGTATTGGTGGTTGGGAAGACCGGAATGCGGGGCGCAGGGTTGCGCAGATCAAGCGAGCCAATCGGGAAATCCACACCGGCAGTCGCCGTGCCGGTTTGCCGGAAGCCCTGTCCGCCTGACAGGGAATTTGAAATCGAGTTCAATCCTTCGTTGTAAAAAGTGATCGAGTACGCGCCGCGAAGAACCGATTTACGCTCGCCGAACACTTTGCCCCGCCAGCCGGTCGTAAACGCCGGATTCCAGGCGAAGCCGAAATTCGGCGCGGGGTTCATGTAGTCTTTTTTGTACGGGTGAACCACTAGGTCAAAGGTCGGGTTTTGGTTGTTGCTCAGCACGCCCGGCTGGAACAGCCCTGTGGAGGGGCCATAAAAATTCGCGCCGCTCGGTTGCGAAAGCAGTTCGTTGCCGCTGTGAATGTCGCCGTCGAATTGCCAGCGCAGCCCATAATTCAATGTCAGCGACGGGCGGAAGCGAAAGCTGTCTTGAAAATACAACCCCCAGGTCGTGAACGCATATCGCTGCATACTTTCAGTAAAGGGAGCATATTGCTTCGTCTTCTCGTCCGCGTTCGTGCTGACCGAAACGCTGGTGATGCGGCCTGTCAGCAAAGCATATAAATTCAGCGCGTTGTTGATGTCAGTGTTGTTGGTCAGGTTCAGGCCGGGCAATGCGCCGCGAATGATGTTATTCATCGGGTCATTCGCCAACACGCCGAAGTTATATGAGGGCACGCCCGCCGTGTTCCAACTGTGCGAATAGAACGAGGTGTGCATGAAAGTCCCACCCATCGTCAGCGTGTGCGATCCCTTGGCCCAGTTGAGCGTGTCGGTGAACTGGTAAACGGGGTTGTTGCGCACGTCCGTCGCCACATTGGGAATCCAGGGATTGACCAGCGGCGTGTTGATGATGCGGTTGTTATATTCGGCGAAGCGTTTGGGGTCGGCGTCAATAAAGAAATACTCGCCGTTGCCCTGCACGCCGAAGTTGGCGTTGTTGGTCATGTTCGGACGGATCGTCCAATCCACCGAGTTGGTCGCCACATACGGCGTGGCTGAGGAATGAATGTTCGCGCCATTCACGCCGACGAAATCATACGGGCTGCCGGGATACGGCGCGGTGCCGCTGGTGAAATCGCTGCTGCGCAAGTTCCAGGTGCCGTGCCAGCCGATGCTGGGCGTGATCTGGAAATCCACGCGCGCCGTGGGGAACGATTGCATTGTGTTGAGCGACTGCTCCCATTGCATGTTTTGCAGAAAGCCCGGCGCGACGCCCGGAATATCCTGCAGCCGTGTCGTCGTCGCTCCGCGCGAATCGTTGATGTTTTTCAGAATGCCGGCCATCGTCGGGTCAATCGTGTTGGTGTGACCCGCCGCGCGCGCGACATCCAGCAAATTCACGGTGCGCGTTGTGCCGTCGGTCGCCAGATAACTGAAATTGCCCTGTTGCGCTGAGGCGCTCAAAAATGGCGTCGAAAAGGTTGAGGTGGATGGTTGCGGCTGCGCTTCGTAATACGCGAAGAAAAACAGCTTGTTTTTGAGCCGCTTCGAGAATGGCACGAGCGGGCCGCCCAGCGCGCCGACCGGATTGTGATTCCGCGACTTGTTGCGCGGCAAGCCTTGCAGGTTGCGGAAAAAGCCATTGGCATTGAGCCATTCGTTGCTTCCTTGATAGAGCACCTTGCCGTGGTATTCATCGGTGCCGCGTTTGGTCGTCATGCGGATTTGCATCGCGCCTTCGCCGCCCGCTTCCGCGCCCAGGCCTGTGGTTGAAACGCTGACTTCTTCGATGGCGTCAATGCGCGCGGGAGCGAACGCGAAGAAACTGGTGCCGCCGCTCTTGAAACGCTGCGAATTGTTGTTCATGCCGTCCAGCGTGATGTTAAGCGAAGCGTTCGGCAAGCCGTTGAAAGTGCTGTTGCGGTCGCTGGTGCTGCGCGCACTGCCCGCGATCAACGTAGCGAAATTCAAACTGTCACGTCCGGCGAATGGCAGATTTTGAACGTGTTTGTTGCTGATGGTGCTGCCCACTTCAGCGGTGGTGGTGTTGAGTTGTTCGGCGCTGGCGGCAATCTGCACGGTTTCGTTGGCCGCGCCAAGACTTAAATCCACCGAAACATTGGTGGTACGGCCCGATTCCACCGTCACCATCGAAACCACCGCGGTTTGAAAGCCATTGGCGGTGACAGTGAGCTTGTAGGAGCCGAATTGCAACGTCGGGAAAATGAACCCGCCATCGCTGGAAGTTACGGTGGTTTGCTCAACTCCGGTGGAGTTATCGGTGACTTTCACCGTTGCACTGGCGACCACCGCGCCATTTGGGTCGCGAACGATTCCGCGAATGCCCGTCGCCGTAATTTGGGCTACAGAAAAGACTGCCAGCGCTGCCAGAACGGCCGCCAGAACAAGCGCCCGCGTGATAAATCTGGGTAACGTTTGATCCTTCATTCCATCCTCCTAAATGCACTCAGGTGTGATGCGTCAGTTATGCCTGATTGTTCGAGGTTATTTTCAGTCGCCCGCGGAGAATCTTTTGACGGAGAACCTTCAGAAGAATTCTTCAGGCGATGACTAAGTGCGAAGCAAGAATGAATGCCGCCAGGTAACTTCGACTGATCGTGGTACTGGAAGGCATTCCAATATCCCAGATGCTTAGCTTGAATAGCTTCCGCAAAGATGAAATCACTTCCTGCACACAATCCTGCAGGAAACCGCTGAACGTTGCAGCAGCCTTGGATGGAAGCACTATCGTGAATACAGCAATTTTGTTTTAGAGCGCGTTATTCACAAATCTCCCTGTATGGTTGCGGAATTTCCGGCATTGCTGCCAGCTAACAAGAATTTGCGCTTAATTGGTTACTCCGTCTTGTATGCCCATAAGATGGATTGAATGCGCTTAGGGAATGGCCATTCGTGGTCGTTTACAAAATCCATTGCCAGGGAAGCGGAGCTTGATGTTTCACAAAAGAGATGCAGGCCGAGATGCAAGTCGTGGAATCGCATCTTGTATTTTTGTAAGCTGGCTTGGACAGGCTTAACATATCAAAGGGTAAATTCCATTTTATTCAAATAGGCGTATCACCATTCGAATCGCCCGCAATTTATTGCCAATTTACCGGGGAATTTATTGACGGCTCTTACAGGCATATTGTATACAATCTTTGCCAGATAGGACTCTACAAACCTTTTCAAACGCAAGATTCAATTTTCCGGCCTGGGTCGCAACCAGCGGCATGGGTCAAATTTCCTTCGGAATGGTCTGTGGGAATCAACAAGGAGAAGCCGCCATGTCCACGCAATTGCCTCCGGGAAGTTATTACGGTCAGACTTTGCGCAGCCGTAAGGTTTCCAGTTTCGAGCTGACAGAGCGTGTGTATTCGCCGGGATACGAAACTCCGAAGCATACGCATAAGCAGGCGCTGTTCTGCTTCGTGATGGAAGGTGGATACACGGAAACTTATGGCAGCAAAACGCGGGAATGTAAGTCTTCGACCTTGCTGTTTCATCCGCCGGGAGAATTGCATGCAGAGCGCTTTCACGCCACGGGAGGCCGCTCGTTCATCATCGAAATTGCGCCGAACTGGTTTTCACAAGTGCGGGAACATTTGAATGTGACGGAAAACTCTTCTGATTTTCATGGCGGCGCATTCGAATTGTTGAGTCGCAAGCTATACAGGGAGTTTTCCAACACGGACGAGGCCTCTCCGCTGATCATCGAAGGCGTGATGATGGAAATGCTGGGCGAAACCGTGCGGCATAGCGCGGCGAAGCCTGGATACAATTCCCCGCGATGGTTGCAACAGGCCAAAGAATTGCTGCACGCGCGGTTTACTGAAAACCTGACGCTGGCCGACGTGGCGCAAAATGTTGGCGTGCATCCGGTGCATCTGGCGCAGACGTTTCATAAAGCATATCAATGCACAGTCGGAGATTATGTTCGCAAGCTGCGCATTGAATATGCCTGTCACGAACTGGCGACGTCTTCCAAGCCAATTGTGGACATTGCGCTGGCTGCAGGCTTTTGCGATCAGAGCCATTTTACGCGAACGTTCAAGCGATCTATTGGCGCGGCGCCTTCGCAGTATCGTGATTCTTTGCGCAGCGCCTGACGCTCGAAAATCAGCACTAATCGCATTCAAACTGCCTTACGAAGGTTCAAGACCGCTTGCCTAAACCTCTGATTTACTGCACATTCAGTGAACAGCCGAAAGTTCTTTTGGCTTCACTCTAAATATTCAAAATCAACTAGCACTGGGAGAAACATCCGGAATGACCACCCAACGAATAAACCGGGTAAAAGTGATTGACTCACACACGGGCGGCGAACCAACGCGCGTCGTCATCAGCGGCGGCCCGGATTTGGGCAATGGCACGATGGCCGAACGCCTGGAGCGATTCAAAAACGAGTTTGATCAATTTCGCTCTGCCGTTGTCAATGAACCGCGCGGCAATGACGCTGTTGTTGGCGCACTGCTGTGCGAACCTGTGGATTCTACGTGTGCAGCGGGCGTCCTATATTTCAACAACGTGGGCTATTTGGGCATGTGCGGTCACGGCACGATTGGATTGATGGTGACGTTGGCTTATCTGAATCGAATTAATCCCGGCACGCATCGCATTGAAACGCCTGTCGGCGTGGTCGAAGCCACGCTGGATGAAAATAACTTTGTCAGTGTCGCCAATGTGCCGAGCTACCGGCTGGCAACAAACGTTCCGGTTGAGGTTCCTGGGCATGGGCCCGTCACAGGCGACATTGCCTGGGGAGGCAATTGGTTCTTTTTGGTCAATAGCAATGGCCATAAACTGGAAATGGAAAACCTGGATGAGTTGACAGACTTTTCCTGGCGAATCCGGCAGGCATTGACGGAACAGGGCATCAAGGGCGCGAACGGACAGGAAATTGATCACATCGAACTGTTTGCGCCTTCGCAACTGGAAGGTGTGCAGAGCAAAAATTTCGTTTTATGTCCGGGCAAAGCTTACGATCGTTCACCTTGCGGAACAGGAACCAGCGCCAAACTGGCTTGCTTGTATGCCGACGGGAAATTGCAGGAAGGCCAAATCTGGCGGCAGGAAAGCATTGTCGGCAGCGTGTTTGAAGGCAGCATCCGCGTTGCCGGAAACGAGATTTTTCCGACGATCAAAGGTTCCGCATTCGTCAACGCCGAAGCCGACCTGATTCTGGATGAACGTGATCCCTTCTGTTATGGAATTCGCCGATGACTTTTGACGTGGCCATTGTGGGCGGCGGCATCGTCGGCGCGGCTAGCGCGCTGGAAGCTGCGCGTTCCGGCCTGCGAGTTGTCGTCATTGAACCAAATGTGATCGGTGGCGGCGCAACGGCGGCAGGAATGGGACATATTGTCGTGATGGATGATTCCGAAGCCCAGTTCGCGCTCACGCATTACTCCCAACAACTCTGGCAGGAAATCGCGCCGGAACTCCCCCCCGAAATCGAATACGAAGAATGCGGCACGCTGTGGGTCGCCGCTGACGAAGAAGAGATGGATGAAGTGCGCCGCAAAGTGCGGTTTTATGAAGCGCATGGCGTCGCAGTAGAAGTTCTGGATGAAAAAGCGTTGGCCGAGGCCGAACCACATTTGCGGTTTGGCTTGGCAGGCGCGTTGCTGGTTCCTGGTGACGGGGTTGTGTATCCACCATGCGCGGCAAAACACTTTTTGGATGAAGCGCAATCCCTAGGCGCGAAATTGCAACTCGGCGCTGCTGCTGTTGCGCTAAGCGATAAAGGCGTAAAACTAAGCGACGGCCAATTCATCAGCGCGGGCGCAACGGTCAATGCCACAGGCAGTTGGGCGCCAGAATTGACGCCCGGCATAGACGTACAGAAGCGCAAAGGCCATTTGCTGATCACAGATCGCCATCCAGGCTTTGTGCGGCATCAACTGGTCGAGCTTGGCTACCTGAAAAGCGCACATTCCATCAGTTCTGATTCCGTCGCTTTCAACGCGCAGCCGCGCAAGACTGGCCAGGTACTGATTGGTTCGTCACGGCAATACGGCGTGGACGACCCGAAAGTCGAAGCCGCTATGCTCAGCCGAATGCTTCAGCGCGCAGAAGAATACATGCCCGGCATCACAGAACTTTCTGCCATTCGCACCTGGACAGGATTTCGCGCCGCAACGCCTGACAAACTGCCGCTAATTGGGAAATGTCCCGGTTACGAGCGACTGTATTTGGCGACCGGCCACGAAGGCCTCGGCATCACCACTTCGATGGGAACGGCGAAATTACTGGTGGATCAATTGCTGAATCGAGTTTCGCAGATTTCATCCGTGCCCTATTTGCCAAATCGCGCGCACCAGGAGGCGATGCATGCCTGATGCTGTCTCGCTGACCGTCAATGGCCGATTGGTGACTGTGCAGGAAGGATGCACGGTGGCGACGGCTGTAGCGCTTTCAAGCGCTACGACGTTTCGCCGTTCGGTCACGGGACAAGCACGCGCTCCGCTGTGCGGCATGGGCATCTGTTTTGAATGCCGCGTCATCGTCAACGGACAGCCGCACGCGCGCAGTTGCCAGATTATTTGCCAAGAAGGAATGGAGGTGCGAACCGATGACTAGCCAAAGGCAAAAGTTCGATATATTGGTCATCGGCGGCGGACCGGCGGGTTTAGCTGCGGCGGTGACGGCGAAAGAATCCGGCGCGCGCGTCGCCATTGTGGACGACAATCCCGGACTCGGCGGCCAAATCTGGCGCGGCGAACACCGAAAGACTTCTTCGCACGAAGCGGCGGAATGGCTGCGCCGCTTGCAAGCGGCGCAGGTGGAATTCATTTCCGGCGCTCGCGTGTACGATCAACCGGAAGCCGGCGTTTTGCTGGCCGAAACTTTTGATGGTGTTTTAGAGCTTGGATACCGCAAGTTGATTTTGGCAACAGGCGCACGTGAACGCTTTTTGCCATTTCCAGGCTGGACACTTCCCGGCGTAGCAGGCGCTGGCGGTTTGCAGGCGCTGGTCAAATCCGGCTTGCCGATAGAAGGTAAAAAAGTCGTCGTGGCAGGAACCGGGCCGTTGCTGCTGGCCGTCGCGGCGTATTTACACAAGCGCGGCGCGCAAGTGCTGCTAATTGCCGAACAGGCTCCGCAAAACAAGCTGCTGTCTTTCGGCCTTGGCTTGTGGCGTTCGCCGGGCAAGATCATTCAAGCCGTTCAACTGAAACGCGAACTTGCAGGCATTCGGCATTTGACCGGTTGTTGGCCTGTTGCAGCAAACGGCGATAACCAATTGCGAAGCATCACGCTACGGCGCGGCCAGAAAACCTGGGAAGTTGTATGCGAGTATCTGGCCTGCGGTTTTCATCTTTTGCCGAACACGGAACTTGCTGTCTTTTTCGGCTGCGCACTGCTCGAAGGTGTGGTGCAGGTGGATGCGTTTCAGCAAACGACCAGGCCGGGCATTTATTGCGCCGGAGAACCCACTGGCATTGGCGGTTTGGAAGTTTCGTTGGTCGAAGGGCAGATTGCTGGCTTTGCCGCGACGGGGCAATCTGAAAAAGCCCGTGCGCTGTTTTCCCAACGCGACAAGCATCAGCGTTTCGCCAATCTGCTAAACCAAACGTTTGCCTTGCGCGAAGAGCTGAAGCTGCTTCCGCAAGCAGATACCATTGTTTGTCGTTGCGAAGACGTGAGTTTTGCACGGTTGCAGTCTCAACCCGCTTGGCGCGCCGCCAAGCTGCATACGCGTTGCGGCATGGGGCCTTGCCAGGGACGAATTTGTGGCGGCGCAATCGAATTTTTGCTCGGCTGGCCTGCGGAATCTGTTCGCCCGCCGGTTTTCCCAGTAAAAGTTGGCAGCCTGATTCAATCGGGCGCAAAAACCGCCGCCGCTGGGCAATCGTAATCATCAATTTATCAAGGAGAACTTATGGCTATGATATGGAAGGGCGTGATGCCCGCAATTACCACCGGATTCAAAGAAGATTTGACTATTGATCACGAGTTTGTTGCCAAACACGTCAACTGGTTGGTGGACAACGGCTGCACAGGAATTGTCACGCCAGGCAGTTTGGGTGAAGGCAACACCATGACCTTTGAAGAGCGCAGTTCGTTGTGGGCAACCGTTGTGAAAGCCGTTGGCGATCGCGTACCCGTGGTTGCTGCGATTTCAGCGCTGAGCACCGCCGAAGCCGTTGAACAAGCGAAAACCGCTGCCAGTCGAGGCTGCGAAGGGCTGATGGTTTTGCCGCCCTATGTTTACAAAGGCGACTGGCGTGAAATGAAGTATCACGTTGCGGCGTGTTTCAAGGCGACGAAGCTTTCCTGCATGCTTTACAACAACCCGGTCGCTTACGGAACGGACTTTCTGCCGGAGCATATTCAGGAATTGGCGAACGAATTCGAGAACTTTCAGTCGGTCAAAGAATCCAGCACGGACGTGCGCCGCGTGACTGCGATCAAGGCGTTAGTCGGAAATCGGCTGGATGTGTTTGTTGGCGTGGATGACGCGATTGTTGAAGCCATTCCGGTCGGCGCCGTTGGCTGGGTTGCCGGATTGGTTAGCGCTTTCCCGAAAGAATCCGTTGACCTGTTCAATTACGCTTCGCAGGGCGAGATGGAAAAAGCGATCAAACTGTACAACTGGTTTTTGCCGCTGCTGCGGCTGGACACGGTTCCCAAGTTCGTCCAATTGATCAAGCTGGTGCAACAGGCTGTGGGGATGGGGAATCCTCGTGTGCGTCCGCCACGATTGGAAATCGTCGGCCTGGAGCTGGAACAAACCAACGCGATCATTCAGGAAGCGCTGGCCAATCGTCCCACTTTCTAAGCTCAATCAAAAACATCCCAAAGCAATGACGGCACGACCAAGTAGCGCCAGCCTCCAATTTCGGTCAGAACGGGCTGGCACTGCCGTCAAGCGCCAATACGCGAATCGAACCAAGCAAGAGTGAGACAGGATTTCAGGATGTTTAAGGATTGGAATAGTGGAATCACCGTTTGGCTAATCAGAATCTTGAAAAATCCTGTCCATCCTGTCTAAAAGTTTTACGTTCTGATTTAAGGACGATTTCCATCCACATTCCCCTTGGTGATCAATTCAATCTTGACGGTCGTCTCTTGCTGAATGCGTTCGCCTTTCAGCAACCGGGCTGCGCTTTCCACGCCCTGTTTCCCCATGTCCGCTGGAAATTGAGCAACAGTCGCCGCCATCAGATTTTTTCGCACCGCATCACGCGCTTCTGAAAACGCGTCAAAACCGATGACGGTGATCTTGCCAGTTTTGCCCGCCGCCCGGATGGCTTCGACAGCGCCAAGCGCCATCAAATCGCTACAGGCAAACAGTCCCTGAATGTCCGGCTGCGCCTGCAACATGTTTTGAAACACGCTGTACCCTTGATCGCGCTCCCAGTTTGCTGTTTGTGAAGAAACAATCTGAATATCAGGCGATACGGCAACCGCCCCTCGAAAGCCTTTCAGCCGCGAATCGCCGGTTTCGTGGCCGGGAATGCCTTCCAGAATGGCGACCTTGCCTTTGCCGCCGAGCGTTTTGACCATCAATTCCCCGGCGAGCTTTCCGCCTTCCAGATTGTCCGAACCAATGAAGGCCGCAATCTTCCCATTGGCCGCAGCCAGCGCTTCGGGATTGACGCGCGTATCCAGAATAATGACTGGAATACCGGCTTGATTGGCTTTGACGATGGCGGGAACGATCTCTTTCGACCCGCTGGGCGTGATGACCAGCGCCGAAACTTTGCTTTGAATCAGGTTCTCGATGATCTGCATCTGCTTTTCGACATCCACTTCCCGTTCGGCTGCCTGCACCAGCAGATTGACATTGAGTTGTTTTGCGGCTTCTTCCGCGCCTTTCTGCATATCGTTGAAAAACGGGTTGTTCAGTGTTTTAACAACCAGCGCAATCGTCGGACGGCCATCCGAAGCCGTTTGGGTACGATTACAACCAATAGCACTCAATACAAGAATGCCCGCAACAATACCGACCAGCCATTTGTTCATCTTCGTCGCTCCTGATGTCGTTTCAAGTTGGCACGAGAGAAAAAGTCGTGCGTTGTCATTATCCAATTGTTCGCTATTCTGTTGCCAACTTCGAAGCAGAAGCAAGCTTAGGCTAGATTGGTGGATCGCCTTTTACTGCGTCGTGGCTACGCCGAAGATGCCGTTGTTACGCTGGCCTTGAGAGGCTAACAATATGTCAAATCGGTGATAGTGTCGTATTACTTCGTTAGCTCTTTAAGGGCACAAACCGGGTAAGCTGTTCCCTAAGTAAGTTGAGAAAAGAACGGGACACTTTTGATCTCAGGCGACGAGTTGAA
>CAZMXG010000088.1:0-29866 GCA_964570175.1 uncultured Heliomicrobium sp.
AGCGTGACAGTTCCGATGACGGCTTTGCCAAGGTCGGTTGTCACAACAATCATTCGTTGCGCCAACGCGTGTTCCATCGGAGCAGGGAAGGTAATTGTCACGGCATCGCGCGAGCCGGCTTTCGGCGCGGCAACTTGCCATTGCGCCGGATCAATTGGCTGGCGAACAGGCGGCCCAACCCGGAATGATTTCTCAAAACTTTCTTTCATCGGCACGCCGTTGCCGTCGCGCCATTCGCGGTCAATCACCAGGCGATAGCTTTTTCCAGATTCCAGCGAAGGCCCGATGTCTTCCAGCGGTTTGACTCCGCGTTTGATTCTGCCGGGATCAATGAACAGCGTTAGCCGCGTGAAATCCTGATTCCACAACTCTTCGTCAATTTCCAGAAAGGGAAGCTCGACGGCTTTGCCCGTTGAATCCAGCAATCGAATGTGCTGATAGATGTCTCCGCGCCGCATCGGCGCTGAAAAGTGCAGGTAAAACTTCAGCAGATTTTCCGGCAGCACGTCCGCGCTGGGATAAATTTGCGTGACAACGGTTGTTGGCGTCAGATTGCGCGGCGGTAACGCAAAAGTTGCGGTGACCACAGAATTTCCAGCAGCGGAATTACCTGGCAATTGGGCTGGCAGAAAAACGGCTCGGTACGTGACGCCGGGTTCGGGTGGAAATTGCGGCTCGAAGCGTAGCGCATTGGCTTCGATTCGATACTTGCCCAGCATCGGCGGCAAATTCGCGTCAGCCTTTCCGGCGTATACCGACAATAACTGCTGAAATTGCGGAGCGTTCCATTTGGCGAGTTGTTGCAAGGTGGCGGAATTCAGGCCGACGATTTCAACGGCCATCTTGCCGCCTTCAGCCGGAACCCAGCGAATCGAAGCCTGTGTTTGGGCTGAGAAAGAAGTTTTACCGCAAAGGAACAAAGGGGCAAAGGAGCAAAGGAGGACGAACAGCCGCATCCGCGCCCACGTTCGCTTTGAACCTTTGAACCCTTGACCCTTTGTGTTGAACATCATTTGAAACTACGGCAGAGCCAATGCTTCCAAATTCAGCGAACCGCCTTCGCCGCGACGCAACACAGCGACGTGCTTGGCGTCGAACCGATCAAGTTGGTCAACGCCCGTCCAGGCTTCGATGGTTTCATACGTCAGGCCTTGCTTGTCGGCGACCTTGGCTTTGATGCCTTCAGCTTTATCAATGTTTTCAGTCGTGATTTTCATCACGCCGCGGCTGCTGTTGGCCATCAGCAAGTAAGACTTGCCGTCTTTTTGGTAAACGAGCATGTCCAATGGGCGGTTGCGGTTGCCGAGTTCGGCAATGGTTTTGCCCATGATTTTCGCGCCGGGTTTCAGGTCGCTGACGGGGAATTGAACCAACGGCGTGCAGGTGTAAGCTGCCAGCAAGTGATCTTCTTTGCCGATCTTGAAGGTGGTGAAAGTGCGAACCGGAGCGCGGGTTTCAAACTGGCCGTGAGCGCCGTGGTAAATTTCCACATTGGTTCCGTTTTCAATGGTTTTGAACGGAAACGCAATTGAACGCAGCGTTGATGAAAACTCTTCGTTGGCCAGTCCGGCAATGAACAAGCGGCCATTTAGGTAGCCGATGTCTGTAATGGATTCGCGGCGCGGATTGCTCTGGCGATTGCCCTGGCCGACCATTTTGTCCGCCGGAGCATCCGGCAGTTGGGCCTGCGAAAACTTCACATTATCCAGCGAGAAAACTTCGGGTGTGCCGTCGGTTTTGACGCGAACCAGAACCGGAACAGCGTCAGCGCCACGTCCACGCGAAATCGCCAGATAGGCATTGTGTGAAATCGGGTTGATCGCCATATCTTCGATCAAAATCTGGTCGGCGCTGGTGCCAAGCAACGCGGCGATTTTCTGGTTAATGGCTTCAACTTTCAGCAGTTGGCCAGCCGTCGCCGGTTTCGTGTCGCCCGTCGAAAGCGCAACGATCGAAGCCGCTTTGGTGTCGGCGACAAACAGAATTCCTTCCGGCCCAAATGCCAATGGTCCCATGGATTGGAACTTGGCTGTCCCTTCGGTCATGCCGGTCTTCAATTTGGCTTCAGCGTTCAAGCTGGAAAGGCCAAAGGCGATGACGGCCAACGCCGTGAATAGAGCAAATCGTTTCATAGTTCTCTCCCGTTGTTTTTGTTTTGATTGTCAGTTGATAGTCGAAAAGCGAAGTCGGCAGATGCCTTTGGTACAGACGCAGGCGATTGTAGACAGGTTACAAGCCGTTTCCAATCTAAGCGAGAAACTGAAGTCCAAGTTGCTCCATTGACACCAGTCAGGGCGAGGATTATGTTTCGCGCGTCTCACCACATAACCAAGCTGGCTAGTAATGAGCTTGAACTGCAAGCGCTGACGATGCGCTTGCGAATGGCTTGCAATCAAAAGCCGTCAGGGAACTTCGCAAACACAAAATAACTTTAGGAGGTCATATGCTCACTGGGCCTTTGAATGACTTACCGGCCTTTCTCGGTTTTGCTCTGCAAGGCGATTGGCTGGCTGTGCCGTCAGCCGACGACTTGTTTCGCGCGCTGCTGCGCTGGGGACATTTCGTTGCCGGAATCGCCTGGATCGGATTGCTGTACTTTTTCAATCTGGTTAACGTCCCGTTGATGAAAGAGTTGGACGGTCCAACCAAGGGAAAAGTCATCCCCAAACTGATGCCGAATGCCATGTATTATTTCCGCTGGGGCGCATTGGTAACCGTGCTGGTCGGGCTGATTTACTACGCGGTTTACATCATTCCATCGGACGCGCAAGCCGCCGGAGCTGGCTATCATTCCTGGCTGGGAATCTGGCTGGTGATTGTTCTGGTCGCGTATTGCGCGATCTATGGCGCGATTCAAAAAGTAAATGACGGACGCGTTTTGGCTGTGATTGTGGCAATCGTCGTCCTGATTCTGTCGGGCCTGGTGATCTATCTGTTCAAAGGCAACAAAACCATCGCCATCGGCATTGGCGGCGGCATAGGCATTTTTATGCTGCTGAATGTCTGGGGAATTATCTGGCGCGCGCAGAAAAAGATCATCGCCTGGACAGCGGACAATGCGGAAAATGGAACACCCATTCCGCCTGAGTCTGCCCAACTGGCCCGCAAAGCCTTTCTGGCTTCGCGCACAAACGCATGGCTGTCATTGCCAATGTTGCTGATGATGGGTGTTTCGCACGGCGATTACATCATGTTTATCAAATAACTTTTCTTAGGTTTTGGCTTTTGGGTGGAACAGGCACCTATGCTTGTTCCACCTTTCCTTCCTGTAATTCCCGCCCATTTGTTCTGGCCCAACTCAGCGGCTAAGATGCTTCCGCGAGTGTATTGACCTCGTAAATCTCCAAATCATTCAACATTTAACTAGAGAGGTAACATGGCGCAAGAGGCCAAACAATCATACGCAGCGAAAACTTTTAATCTAAGTGGCTTGACCGGGATTTCTGACAAAACCTTGCAGACCCATTTCAAGCTTTACGAAGGATATGTAACCAACACAAACATCTTGAACGAAAAGATTGCCGAACTGTCTAAAGGCGAACTCGGCGCAGATCAAATGCCCGTTTATTCCGAACTGACGCGTCGTCTGGGTTTTGAATACAACGGGATGGTTTTGCACGAATACTACTTCGGAAATTTGAAAAGCAACGGCACTGGTGACCCTGACAAGGCATCGGCCTTTGCCAAATTGGCTGAAGCCAACTTCGGCAGCTACGAAAACTGGAAAAAGAACTTTGTGACCGTCGGCAAAATGCGAGGCGTCGGCTGGGCGGCTTGTTATCAAGATCCGACGACCGGTCGTCTGTCGAATCATTGGATCAACTTGCATGAAACCGGCAACGTAGCCGGATTTACGCCGGTTCTGATTATGGACGTTTGGGAACACGCTTTTATCCTGGATTACGCCCCGGCGGAACGTCCAAAATACATTGAGTCATTTTTCCAGAACATTGATTGGGACGCCGTCAATGCCCGCCTGAAGGTGACCAAAACGGCAGGTCAGTAATTGCCTGAAAGTTTCGGTTAGCGGGAAGGCAAAAGCCCCCTTCCCGCTAAGTTTCAGCACTGCAACACTTGCCGATTTGGCTAAACCAAACCACCTCTTTGCCGACCAAAAACAGCCAAAAAAGAAAATCGCCTTTATCGGTCAGTACTTACAGGAAACCACAACATATTGGTGATAATCTTGATTGACAAGCCGTATATGGTGGAACTATAGTCGCCGCCGCTCAACACAACAGACAGGTAATTGACCTCGACTCAACGCTTTCTCAGCAAAAACTTCAGAAGCGGCATGAGTCTTGAGACGCCGAATTGTTCCCCGAATGACAAGACGGCTCCGGATTTGCGCTGTCGGTAAGACGGTGCGTTTTTTCTGTGTCAGGCCTGCTGGAAGTTGATTGAGTCCGCAAAAAAAGAAAATATCTTTTCATCTCCAAAACCAAAATTGTTCTTTGTCTTTGCCGAGATAAGAAGACAACCAACCAACAAATAAAATCGAAGGATTAGACAGACATGAGCGCAAGTAGACAACAGATCGTTCAATTTGCCAGCCCCGCAACCAAAACCCCGTTAGGCATTAACGCGCAACGTGTCGTTGCCAAACGCTATTCGCTGAAAGACCTGCAAGGCAATCCGCTGGAAACCTGGGATGACATTACTCGCAGAGTGGTTTCGCACGTAGCCAAAGCCGAAACCGATCCTCGCCGCCGCGAAGAATTCATGCTCAATATGCTGCGGTTGATGCACGAGCGCGCTTTTATTCCCAATACTCCTTGCCTGGTAAACGCCGGAAAACCCAAAGGCCAGTTGGCCGCTTGTTTCGTTTTGCCTGTGCCCGATTCCCTGGATGGGATTATGGAGCACGCCAAATACTGCGCTCTAATTCACCAATCGGGCGGCGGAACCGGAATGACCTACGAAAGGCTGCGTCCGGCAGGGACGCCCGTCGGCGAAGGTCGCGGCATGGCGTCCGGCCCGGTGTCCTTCATGCAGATCGTCAACACCATGACCGAAACCGTCAAACAGGGCGGCGTTCGTCGCGGCGCGAACATGGGGATTTTGGCTGTCTCTCATCCGGACATTCTGCGCTTCATCCACGCCAAAAACGATCAGAAGAGCCTGACAAACTTCAACATCTCGGTCACGGTTTCGGACAAATTCCTGCGCGCCGTCGAAGCCAACGAATGGTTCCAGACCGAATTCAATGGCCAGCCGTGGGACATGCCGATCTTCGACCCGAAGGCCTCCAATCCAGAGGGCGGCGAAGGTGGCGAATACACTTACAAAGGCCAAAAGCCGCCGAAACCGGGAATGGTTTATGCGCCCGACATTTGGGAGCGCATCATTTCCTCGACGCATCGCTGGGCAGAACCGGGAATCATCTTTATTGACAACGTCAATAGCCACAATCCGCTGAAAAATTCCATGGGCTTGAAAAAAGCATCGAACCCGTGCGCCGAACAGATGCTTCACGATTACAACGCCTGCAACCTGGGTTCGATTGACGTGGCCAAGTATTACGACGAAACGACCGATGACGTTGATTGGGACAGCTTTGCCAACGACATTTACTGGTCAGTTCGCTTTTTGGACAACGTCATTGATACTTGCGACTGGCCGTTGCAGCAAATTCACGACACGGTTCACCGCACGCGTCCGGTTGGACTTGGCATTATGGGCTTTGCCGATTTGTGTTTGCAGAAAAAAGTCAGCTACGGCAGTGAAGAATCCGCCTTGCTTGCCGACAAGATGATGGACTTTTTCCGCAAAGAATCCTGGAGAGCTTCGTTGGAACTCGGCGCTGAAAAAGGCGCGATGCCGGAATTTGAGCCGAACCGCGATTTGTACGAAGACCTGATTTATAACGAAGTCGGCCTGGATCGTTCGATCCCACTGACGCCACGCAATTACGAAGTCACAACTGTTGCGCCGACCGGAACCATTTCGCTGGTTGCCGAAACCAGTTCCGGCTGCGAGCCGAATTTCTCTTACGCGTATGTTCGCCGCGATACGCTGGGCACACGGACTTATGCGCATCCCGTTGCTGCCAAAGCTTTAGGGATTGAACTCGATCAATCCGATCCGGCTTCGATTGAAAAGGCCGCTGCCTACATCGTCGAAAACCGCGACAAGCTGCCGGAATACTTTGTGGATGCGCTGACGCTGGACCCGGATCATCACCTGCGCGTGCTGAAAGCATTCCAGGACAACGTGGACAATTCCATTTCGAAAACGGTCAACGCGCCTGCCAGCTACTCGGTGGCAGATACTGACCGCGTGCATCGTCTGGCGTGGAAAATGGGCGTCAAAGCCGTCAGCTATTACCGCGACGGTTCGCGAGACGGCCAGGTGTTGACCGCTGTCAGCGCGGCTGAAAAACCAGCGGAAGCCAAATCTGAAGTCAAAGCGGAAGCGAAGGTTGAAACGGCACCGCAAGTTGCGCCTGCCGTACTGGTTGCCGCGCAACCACGCTTGGAACGTCCGCGCGAACTGACCGGTTCAACCTGGCAGGTTTCCTTCGATCATCAAAACCTGTACGTGACGATCAACCACGACGGCAACCGCGTGCTGGAAGTCTTTGCCACCGGCGGAGGCCTTTCCGTTTCGGTTGGCTTGCTTGCGTCGAAGATGCTGCGCGGCGGATTTGAACCCGAAGAAGTCGCAGCCAGCTTGAACAAAGTCATCGGCAATCATTCGATCTGGTTCAACGCCCGGCTTTGCACTTCGCCGGAACAAGTCGTCGCTGAATGCATCATGTTGACCAAACGCCGCTTGATGCAGCAGCCCGATTCCGCCCGCGAAGCCGCCAAGCTAGCCATGGCGCAAGCCGAACAAGCCAAACCAGCGGCGCAATCGCCAACGAACGTCGTTCCGATCAAACCGGCAGTGATTGATTCCAAGAAAGTCATCACCGCCTGCCCGGAATGCAGCAGCAATCAGATTGAATACGCTGGCGGCTGTTACACCTGCCGTGATTGCGGATTTTCGAAGTGCGTTTAGTGAGACCTCGCTGACCTAACGGTCTAGCCAAAAGTAGCCCGGATTGAGTGACGAAACGCTCTTTCCGGGCTATTGTGTCTTTGGCAAACGTTACCAATTTACATACAACCCAATCTGGCCTCTCCTTAAGCCAAATTGTTCTTTATCAACCGGGTAGAGGCCAAGCGTTCCTCTAGCCTGCCCACACTTAAACATAAGATTTTCAAACTGGAGTTAAATGAAAAGCAATGACGTGTTTCGAGCTTGGGGGAAAATCCTTCACGGGGATTATCCTTCGCTTTCAATTGAAATCACGCGCGAATGTCCACTGCGCTGCCCCGGCTGTTATGCCTATGAACCGGAGCATCTGCATCAGCTTGGGCCGCTGAGAACGTTGTCGGATTTCAAAGGGCAGCAATTGGTGGATGAAGTCCTGGCTTTGATGGACCAATATCGCCCGCTGCACCTTTCCATCGTCGGCGGAGAGCCGCTGGTGCGGTTTCGAGAGCTGGATATTCTGCTGCCCCAACTGAGCGAAAGAGGAATTTCAGTCCAGCTTGTGACTAGCGCGGTGCGTGAAATTCCGAAAAACTGGGCCAATATCAAGAATTTATTTCTGGTGGTTTCCATTGATGGCTTACAACCGGAACACGATGCCAGAAGAAAACCTGCCACCTATGAACGTATCTTGCAAAACATTATTGGCCATTCGGTGACAGTTCATTGCACAATCACCAGCCAGATCGCCGTGCGGCAGAATTATTTGGAAGAGTTTGTGTCTTTCTGGTCGGAAAAGCAGGAAATCAAAAAAATATGGTTTAGCCTCTTTACGCCTCAGGTGGGCGCTGAAGCGGAAGAGATATTGTCCCCAAGCCAGCGCTCCGCTGTGCTAGAGGATTTAGCCCGATTGCGAACCAGATTCCCCAAACTGGATTTACCCGATTCGGTGATCAAGGGTTATCTTTCGCCTCCGGCATCGCCCGAAGAATGTATTTTCTCTCGCACGACGCTGAACCTGACGGCAGACTTGAAAAACAAGATTTCTCCATGCCAATTTGGCGGCAATCCGGATTGTTCGCAATGCGGATGTCTTGCTTCGGCGGGATTGAAAGCTGTCGGCGATTATCGTTTGATGAACTTGATTCCTTTGCGGCACATTTTCAACCTTTCGGATAAAGTCGGAAGAACTGCCAGGAATATGCGGGCAAAACAACCAATTTGAGTATGCTCTCAATCAACGAACAAGCTCCATCATTTTCCTTATCCGACCTTGATGGAAAAGCACGCGAATACGCCGGTTTGGACAAGAAGCCCAAACCGGCGTTGTTGGTTTTCTTCGAGACAGATTGCCCCACGTGCCGGTTGACGTTTCCCTATCTGAACAAACTGGCGAAAGCCATCAGGCCAAATTCCGCCGAAATCCTGGGCATTTCACAAGACAACGAAGCTGCGACGTGCGAGTTTGTGCGGCAGATGGAAACGGATTTTCCGGTTTTGTTGGATGGCGATCTGGCAGTGACTCGGCAGTACGATCCGCTGGCTGTGCCGACTTTGTTTTTGGTGGACGCGGCAGGGAAGATTACGTTGACCGAAATCGCGTTTGATAAAGCGGAACTAAATGCGATTGCCGCGAAGCTTTGCGAAATGGCTGGGATCGAGCCGGTGGTGATTGCCGAAGAATTCGATGGCGCTCCGAAATCGAAGCCCGGCTGCACGTCGCGGCATTTGGAGGGCGGAAATGCCGGGGTTGAAGTCGCGGCAGTGGATTTGTATTCGCAACGCGGGCGGCGCGCTTCGCGGATTGAACTTGGCGATGATGTTGATCCGTTTGAGTATTGTTTGCGCTTCGACAATCTGCCGGTTGTGCCGCCCACGGTTGAGCGAGTCGAACGAATGCTGCGCGCAACAACGTTGCCGCCGGAAGAAATCGTCGCCCGCATTCCGCCAAATTACGGCAATGCAACCGTCGAAAAAATCGCCGCCAACGCCGTGATGGCCGGCTGCCCGCCGGAAATGATGCGCGTATTAATTCCTTTGGTAAGAGCCGTTTGCGATGAACGGTTTAACTTGCATGGCGTCCAGGCGACAACGCATTTTGCCGCGCCAATGATTGTCATCAACGGGCCGATTCGGCGGGAACTTGGTTTCGCTTGTGGCAGCAACGTGCTCAGCAATGTTGCCCGCGCGAACAGCACGCTGGGCCGAGCCTTCCAACTGATCATCACCAACATCGGCGGAGCCAAACCCGGCGAAATGGATATGTCCACGCTGGGCAATCCGGGGAAGTTTTCGTACTGCATTGCTGAAAACGAAGAGGTCAGCGACTGGACTCCGCTGCACGTGCAGCAAGGCTTCAAGCCGGAACAAAGCGCCGTGACGTTGTTTGCTGCTGAGCCTCCGCACGGCGTCAGCGAACATTACGCCCGCGACGGCAAAACCATTCTGAAAACAATTTCGCGGTCGCTGGCAACGGTGTGGAATTACCGGATGTGCATGGTATTTGAAGCCTTTGTGCTGCTTTGCCCGGAACACGTCAAAACCTTGCAGCGCGACGGATTTACCAAAGAATCGGCTCGGCAGTTTTTGTTTGAACACACAGGAGTTCCAATCAAAGAATTTGCCGGTGTTGCTGGCGAAGGTTCGCAACTGACAAAGATGTATCAGCAGGTCACGATTGATGGCGAAGCCTGTTATCGCAAATTCGCCGAGCCCGAACAGATTCGCATTGTCGTCACAGGCGGAACCGCCGGTAAGTTTTCCGCCATCGTTGGCAGTTGGGCAGCAGGACCGCGCGGCAGCCAGGTTGTGACTTATCCCATTTGAGAAAAGAAAGCTTATGCCAATTACACTCGTCAATCCGCTGGATGAAACCGTCCGTGAACAGCGCAACGTCGCGCTTAGGCTCGACACGCTTGCAGGGAAAACCATAGGCTTGCTGGACATCAGCAAACCGGGCGGCAGCGCTTTTCTGGATCGAACGGAAGCTTTGCTGCGGGAACGCTTCGGGGTTGCTAACGTCGTTCGGGCGATGAAGCCTACGTTCACCAAACCTGCGCCCGAAGCCGTGATGGATCAATTGCTGCAAGCGCGATGCGACGCCGTGATCGAGGCACTGGCGGATTGAGGATCTTGCACGACGTGCAGTTTGCACGACACCACGAAGCTGGAAAATCTGGGAATCCCGTCGGTTCCGGTTGCGACAACCGAATTTATGACTGCCGCGCGCGCGCAGGCCAGCGCGCTGGGGCGCAGCGATTTCGACGCTGTTTATGTTGCGCATCCGATCCAGGATCAAACCAGAGAGGAAATCGAAGCGCGCGCCGATGCCGTCATCGCTGAAATCGTCGCGCGATTGGTGAACTGACGATGGGACCAAACCCAAGTGGATCAACTGTCGAGATCGTGACTTACAAGCCGGAATTCCGGGCGGCGTTTGAAGCGTTGAATTTGGAATGGCTGGAAGCATTTTCCATGCTTGAACCCATTGATTTTGATTATCTGCGAAATCCGGAGGCTCGAATTCTGGCCAAAGGCGGGCAGTTGTTTTTCGCGCTTCAGGCGGGAACAGTAGTGGGCACCTGCGCCGCCATTCGAGTTTCAAACGATGTCATCGAACTGGCGAAGCTGGCTGTATCGCCAGCGGCGCAAGGGCAGGGAATCGGCCGGCGATTGTCAGAAACAGTGATTGAACACGCTCGCAACCAGGGAGCGGCCACAGTGATACTGCTGTCAAATTCCGCGCTGGTTCAAGCGATACGGCTTTATGAATCCATGGGATTTCAGCATGCGCCGTTGCCGGAAAATATTGCTTACGAAAGAGCGAATGTTTACATGACCTTGGCGCTTCAGCCTGAAGCCGACTGACAAATCTTTACCTGGCGCTGACAAAAGTTTGCGGACTTTTGGCGCGCACCGACGTCTTATGCAGCGGAGAAAGAACGATGAAAAAAGTTTTGTTGAGTTTGTTTTTGGCGATTGCCGCGATGGGCATTCAACCGCAAGTGGGCCAAGCTCAGGATCGCCAAACCGTCCCGGATGTTTCGCTGCCCATCAAAGACATGGCAGGACATTCGCAGTCGCCGTTCAAACTGGAAACTCAGACGGCTTCGGTGCTGTTTTTCATCTTGCAGGATTGCCCGATTTCCAACCGCTACGCGCCGGAAATCGCCCGCATTGTTCAGGATTACCACAGAAAGCCGGTTCGGTTTTTTCTGGTTTATGTTGATCCGACGGCTTCAGCCAAAGAGATTGAACATCACGGACGCGAATACAACTTGTCCGGCTTGACGGTCATTCAGGATTCCAAGCATCAATTGGTTGCCGCCACTGGCGCTTCGATCACGCCGGAAGTCGCCGTCGTCGGGGCAAAAGGCGCAATTGTGTATCGCGGAAGGATTGATAATCTTTACGAAGCCTTGGGCAAGCCGCGCCGCGTCGTGACAGCGCATGAGCTGCGAAACGCATTGGATGCCGTTTTGCAAAACAAAAAAGTTCCGGTTGCTAGAACTTCAGCGATTGGTTGCTACATTACTGCACAGAACTAAAAACGCGCACGCGGGTGTGCGTGCGTTCCATTGAGGAGCAAAGTTATGAAGATCAGGTTGTTCGTTTCGTTCACTGCGCTGGCTGTTGTGCTGGGAGTGGCGATTTATGGCGGCAAGCGTGCGGAAAGCGCTTCGGTCAATTTCTCCGAACATGTCGCACCGATCATTTTCAACAATTGCACGTCCTGTCACCGACCGGGCGAAGCTGCGCCGTTTACCTTGATGAATTACGCCGACGCGAAAAAGCGCGGCAAGTTGTTGGCGACGGTCACTGAATCCAGGCAAATGCCTCCCTGGAAAGCCGACAAAGGCGATTACGAATTCAAGCACGAACGCCGGTTGACTGATGCGCAAATCGAAACGATCAAGCAATGGGTCGCCGGCGGAATGCCCGAAGGCAATCCAGCCAAGTTGCCGCCGATGCCAAAATTTCCAGAAGGCTGGCAACTGGGAAAACCTGATTTGGTTGTCAAAATGAACGAGGCATTTACGATTCCCGCCGATGGGCCGGATATCTACCACAATTTTGCCATACGGCTGAATCTGACTGAAAACAAATGGGTTCGGGCGATTGAATTTCGCCCCGGCGCTCGAACAGTCGTTCATCATTGCCTGTTTTTCAGCGACGCAACCGGTGAAGCAATGAAACTGGACGAAGCCGATCCGCAGCCGGGTTTTGCCGGAGGAATGGCGTTTACGGGGCAACGATTTGCCGCACGTTTCGGCTTAGGCGGACAAAACGCAGGCAGCGGCAATCAACCCGCAGGCAATTTAGGCGGCAGCCTGGGTGGCTGGGCGGTCGGTGCTCAGTCGCAGGAATTGCCAGAAGGGCTGGCGTTCTTTTTACCGAAAGGCTCTGATCTGGTTCTTTCCACACATTTTCATCCATCAGGCAAAGTCGAAAAGGAAATTTCCACCATCGGCATTTACTTTGCCGACAAGCCTCCGGCCAAAGCATTTACAGGTATTCAGGTGCCACCGCTGTTTGGCGTCTTTGAAGGGCTGGACATTCCCGCCGGAGCCAAGGAATACACGATTGAGGATTCGTTCGTGTTGCCGGTTGATGTGAAAGCTTTCGGCGCGGGCGCTCACGCGCATTACCTGGCCAAGACGATGCACTTGAAAGCAACTTTGCCGAACGGGCAGCAGAAAAAAATGCTATGGATCAATGATTGGGATTTTGCCTGGCAAGGCCAGTATCAATTCAAAGAAGCCGTTTCGCTGCCCAAGGGAACCAGGTTGGATGTGAAGATCACCTACGACAATTCGGCTGAAAATCCGCACAATCCAAGCTCGCCACCAAAACGCGTCAAATGGGGCGAAGGCTCGTTTGACGAAATGGGGAGCATGAGTTTGATGGTGGTTGCCGCGAACGATGGTGAAATGCCTGTTCTGCAAAATGCGATTCGGGATCATGTTCGCAACGCATTCACGAAGCGGCGAAGAGTGGCAGAGCGATAAAAAACGAAGCTGACTGTTAAACAAAACCGGCCGAGTCTTGATTCAAGACTCGGCCGGTTTTGTTTGGCGTTTCCATTGTAAGTGAAGCTAGTCTTCTTTGACGACAACGTAACTTGATCCTTGCGACGTCAACACGCTGAGCAGGACACTCTTCTTGCTGCCCAGTTTTTGCAGTGCGGCGTTGAAATCGTTCAAATTGCTGATTGGCTGTCGAGCGATTTCTTCAATTACCATTCCGCGACCCAGTCCGGCAGCGGCGGCATTGCTGTTCGGATCAATGCTGGTAATGACCACGCCTTTGGCGCTGGCAGGAAGTCTGTAACGTTGAGTGAGTTCGGGGGAAATGTTTTCGACGCGAACGCCGGAAAGAATTCCCTCTGCTTCACTGCCCTGACCGCCGCCGGGTTCTTCAGGTTTGCCGGCTTTGGCCAAAAGATCATTTTCAGCCAGCTTGGCGGTCAATTCGCGTTCGCTTCCCTCGCGCCAGACTTTGAATTTGACTGTGGTGCCAGGCGGAGTTTGCGAAGTCAGGTTTCGAAGCTCATCGCTGTCTTGAATGCGTTGGCCTTGAAACTCCGTAATGATATCGCCGCGTTTGACTCCGGCTTGGGCGGCTGGGAAATCCGGTGTGACACTTTGAACGAAAGCGCCTTTGGTGCCTTTGTAACCAAAGGCTTCCGCCAGGTCCGGCCTGACCGGCGTGATGCTGACTCCCAAAAGTCCGCGACTGACTTTGCCATTGCGCAGCAACTGATCCATCACGTTGCGCGCATCTTTGGTGGGAATGGCAAATCCGATGCCGATGCTGCCGCCGGTTTGGGACAGGATTTGCGATGGGATGCCGATCAATTCACCGCGCAGGTTGACCAATGCACCGCCGGAATTACCGCGATTGATCGCCGCATCTGTTTGCAGGAAGTTCTCGTAAGTGTTGTTGCCGCCTCCGGGAGAACGGCGGCCTTTGGCGCTGATGATTCCCATCGTCACGGTTTGTCCGATGTCCAATGGGTTGCCGATGGCCAGCACGATGTCTCCGACTTCGACTTTTTCGGAATCTCCAAACGGAACTGTCGGCAAGCCAGTCGTGTCAACTTTGATAACCGCAATATCGCTTGGCGGATCGGTGCCGATGACTTTTGCCTGGAAAGTTCGCCTGTCCGCAAGCTCAACTTCGACTTTGTCAGCGCCTTCAACAACGTGATTGTTTGTGATGATATAACCGTCAGGACTGACGATCACTCCTGAACCCGTTCCGATGCGTTGCAAAGGAGCGCGTCCTTGTGGCTGTTGCGGTTGCTGCTGTCCACGAGGAATTATGCGCCGTTGCGGAACGTTTTCATCATCGTCTTGAGGATTGCCAAACAATTCGCCGAAGGGATCGAAGCCGAAAGGAGACCGCTGCTGTCTGCGTCCGCTGACATTGACGACCACGACGGCGGGCGTGACAGCTTTGGCGATGGAAGAAAAGCCGCCATTGAGCGTAATCTGCTGGTTGACCTGCGAATCGGATGAAACGTAGATCGGAACTTTATTGCCATCACCGCTCTTGAACCAGCCACGCGATGTGGCCGCAGAGCCGAAAACTGCGCCGATCAATAAGACCCCGGCGGCTATAAGGCTCATCAAGGTCCAATTCATGCGATGGCGACGATTGACATTGATGATTTGATCGAATTCTGTTTGCATACCTCTCGCTCCTGTTTGCGTCTTCAGAAATAGGCAACCTGTCGTTCAGTCATAAGGACAAGTGCCGGTTAAAAACTTACGTTTTTGCGAACGCGTGACATCTTAGCAATGGCCATTTTCCATTTCAAGAAACTGTTTTTGCCAACTCGGAAAATGTGTTTGCGCAGTCATTATTCCTTCCTATCGTTCAAAGATGTTAAACCAATGCTGAAGAACGATAAACAACAATAACGCACCAAATTACCGCTTGACGGACTTTGGGTCGTTGGCTAAGATGCGATGCGGATACGGTGCAACTAGTCAATCAGCGGCAATAACCGGTCCTCCTCACTGGTTTGATTATCAGTTGCTTTCTCAAATTGCCGTGCCTCACAAATCTTAATGATCCAGGGTTCGATCTAAGACCTGATAGAAAACAAGTAGCTGGTGCCCCTTGGTCTATAGATGCCTGTAACCCTCGATTTAGAGTGAAAGAGAATGATTGAGGAATGAATAAAAGGATGAGTTCGTCAAACCCCATTCATCATCACGATGTGCCCGCCAATCCATCTCATCGCACTCAAGTCGTGGTTAATAAAGTTCGCAGTCGGCAGGAGACCTCGATGAAACCATAGTATACGCTCTTCTGCTATCTGCTCTATTTCAAATTTATTACCGTGGGTGTGGTGCTCCAACACATTAAACCAGGTGCTCCAATAATTTACCTAATATATACCGTGTAGTCGGCTCTATTGAGCGCGTCTTTGTAAGTCGTATCTGAATTTGTGCCGAAGTGTGGTCCAAGGCTTGTACGCGGGCCCATATTTTATATTTTGCGTTAAGGCTTTATTTGGTAACTGGGCGAAAGTCCAGCGGGAAGAGGTAGAAAATCTTAAATGGCAGCCGCAGAGCAGATGAGGTTCTACGGCAAAATCTCCTCGCCATAGAAAAAGGAGTCAGAATAACAATGGCTGGTCGCGAATACATTTTCAATTTGTACCGTAGGACGTCACGTCACACGGTTGTTGTTGCGCTAGTTGCCGTTCTTTTAGCGGGCGCAGGTTTGATGAACTGGCGTCATCAGGCAGCGGAGCGCGGGGTAAGCGTAGCGACGGTGGCTTCTGCGACAGCAGTAAACACCGCATCGCTGGTTTCACTCAATGGGCGAACGTTTGAACAGAGCGAAGGCGCACAGGGCGCAGTCCTCGGGGAATACGATGGATATTTCGATGGCAAAACCAAAAGTTTTAGCTTGAATCCCAAGAGTTCCAAAACAACAGGCGCGAAAGACTCGCGCCTATATTCCCGTAGTGATCCGAGCGGAGAAGTTC
Organism: uncultured Heliomicrobium sp.; assembly: GCA_964570175.1. Taxonomy (GTDB): domain Bacteria; phylum Acidobacteriota; class Blastocatellia; order RBC074; family RBC074; genus RBC074. The sequence goes on from CAZMXG010000088.1 coordinate 15,983, forward strand.
CACAGGGAGCAGGATTTGGATTTCGCGTTGTTCGTAGCGCTTTTGTCAATAACGCTGACAATCCTCCTACTGTGACGGGTGAAATTGAGATCACAAACAACACTACTGCGACTCTTTACAATACAAGGGTTGTGTTTACCTCTTTCAAGGTAACCAATGTCGGCGGCGCAGATGCAGGAAACCTTCCGGGAGCAAATGGATTTGCTTACTTCAATGATGGCCAGGTCGCGTATAACGGCAAACTTAGTGTTTCGCGTGAATATGGCGACATTGCAGCCGCTGGCAAATCCACACGTGTTTGGTCTTTCGCTGTGGCCAACACGCCTCCCAGCTTCTTTTTTGCTTATAAGGTTATTGCCGATTTGGGCGTTGCTGCTGAAAGCGTTGCTCCGGCTGCTGTGCAGGTCAACGGTTCGACGGGAACCAGTGTGACAATCACAGGTCGTGGCTTTACTGGAACTCCGACGGTTGAGCTGGTTCCAGCAAGCGGCTCTCCGATTGCGATGACCGGCGTTACGGCAACGGCAACTTCAATTACTGCTACAGTTCCTGCGGGAACGGCGGCTGCAATTTACAGTGTGCGCGTTACCAATCCTGGCGGGACAGCAGGTGGAGCAGGGTCAAGCTCAATTCGCGGCCGGCTTACTGTGACAGGTGTTCCAGCAACGACATTGAGCGGAACAATTCCTGGCGGCGCTTTTACTGGCGGCGGAGCTTATTTGGTTTCAGGAAGCGCCTCAATTGGCTCTTCGACTCCGATTCCGGCTGGAACAGTAATTTACGTCGCTGGCGGCGCGACTCTTTCCATTGCCGGTGGCGGAATCATCAATGCTGACGGCGGCATTCCGGGCATTACTTCTGGAGCGGGGCAAATCGTTTTCACGGCTCAACGCGCTCCGGGAGCATCAATCCCGACCAATGGCGCTTGGGGGGGAATTGACGCCACGGCGGCTTCTGCTTCCACGATGATAATGCGCAATGTCGTGATCGAATACGGCGGCGGCACCGGACTGGCAGGCATCAATTTGAGCGGTTCTGGACGTACGCTGCGTTTCACGGACGGCATCCTTCGCAATAGCGGAGGGTCGGGACTGCGAGCCAGTGGCGCTGGTGACAGCGTTGTCGGTTTTGCTCGCAACCGAGTGGAGAGCAATGGTACCGCGCCAACCGATGCTGCGATCCTGTTGAGCGGAAATGCCGCACTAGGGTTGTTTGACCTTCCGGCGACTGGGGCGACGGTTGCTACCAGTGTTGGTGACGCTTCTTACTATTATTCATCAGGAAACGACTTCGCAGGGAATCAACTCAATGCGGTTCGCATTGGCATTACCTCCGATGCTGCTTCAAACGATTTCAGCAAATCCGGCGTGTTGGTTGGCCAAGGGGCGACACCAATTCAAATTGCGGGTGATTGTTCAAATCCGGCGATTGTCGGGGCTGCGGCTCCTGCGGCTGCGGCCGAACTAACGATTGGGCCCGGCGCGAACATTCAACTTGCGGCGGACCTCAATTTTCAGGCAGGCGATTACGCCACAAACAGGATTGGTTGCATTGCCGCGAATGGATATGCAGGTGCTTATCTGGGGTCGCAACCCGGAGCGCCAGTGGCGAATCAACTGATTTCCTTCGACAAAATTCCCAGCGGCGGCAATTTTGGCGCGATCTTCTTCGCGCGCAACGCGATGGCAAATTGCATTCTGAATTATGTCAGCGTGAAAAATGGCGGCGCAGCTTCTGCTTGCAGCCTGGGCAATGCCGAAGTGATTACAGACGGCGTGAATGTGCTGGTCACGAATTCGCAGATCAGTGACAGTGCCACGGGCGGCGTTTTGGCAATCAGTGGCGGGAAGCTTGATACACGCGGAACGACCATTACAAACACTACGCCGATCATTGACACGATCGTTGGCGGTCAGCTTGGCGATGGCAATCCGTCATCGAAGGTGAACATTATTACTCCGGCAGTGGTTGCTGCCGATCCAAATGGACGCGGCGTTTATTTTGTTGACTCAGCCAGCTCTGGCAACTACATCCGATTTTTTAACACCACACGTAATGCTGTGACTCTGGGGACGACAAAAATAGCCCCAGGAACCATTCGCACAGTTGTCGGTGGCGGGTTGGATGGTGCAGACAACATTCCTGGCCGTTCGGCTGATCCTGGAACCGTTACAGGTTTGGGAGTCAGTGCCAATGGCGAAATCCTGTACTTCATTGACTCCATTTCCGCGGTTGTTCGCGCGTGGAATGCTTCAGGTAGCGCGAAAACCATTGGCGCTACCAGCATCGCACCCGGAAACGTAGGAACATTAGCGGGCTCAGGATTCGGGTCCACTCTGAACGCTCTTGCGGTCCACCCGACCAGTGGCGATGTTTACGTTGCTGATGCTACGGCAGGCATTAATCAAATTTTCAAAGTGCCTGCTGCAGGTGGTTCTCCAACTTCTGTTGCTGGTAATGGCGCAAATTCACAGCGCAATGACCCATTGACCAACGGTACAGCCGCAACTGGTGTACCGCTGATTCAGCCGCGCGGATTGACGTTCGACCCGGCAGGCAATCTGTATATTGCCGATACTGGTCACGGACGCATCGCTCGTGTTACTGGCGGCAACATCTTCTCGGTTTATCAATTGGATGTTCCTCCGCCTCCTGGTTCTTGGAACAATCCATTTATTTCAGGGTTGGCTTTCTTTGGCGGCAAGCTGTACGCCGCGCTTGGAAACCAGCAGACCATCGTAGAAGTGACCAATCCTGCGACCGCTTCGGCTTCAGGAACTGTTGTCTCGGGAACGCTGGATGCTTCCTGTGACTACTCTTCATCAAGCTGCGGAGACGGCGGATCAATTGATCAGGCCGGATTCAACCTGCTGGGCAGTACGGCAACGCCGCCGCTGGCCGGCATTGCGTCCGACAGCAAAGGTATTTTTGTCCTAGATCAGGGCATTACATTCCGGGGCCGCATTCGTTACATGAACTTAAGCGCAAGCGCAGTCGAAGTTGCTGGTGTGGCAATCGCCGCCAACAACATCAACACCGTCGCCGGAACAGGCTTGGCGTCGCCGTTTGATGGAGCCCTTGCTTCCAGCGCTGATTTATTTGCGCCTGCCAGTGCAGCAGTTGATGCCAACGGCAATATTTGGGTGACGAACGCTACTGTCAGCCGTTTGCAATTCGTCAATTGTGGTGCAGCGCCTATAACAATCTTTAACGGAACGCAGGCGCAACAAACTGTCGCGCCGGGAACGATTGTGACGGTGAATAAGGATGTGGGTAACGGTCCGACCGATGGCGCTCCGGTCATTACAGCTTCCTTTGATACACCGCAAGGCATTGTCGCAACGTCTCAAGGAATCTTCATTGCTGATTCCAGAAGAGGTCCAACCATTACGACGATGTCACGCCGCACCGGATTGATCAGATTCATCAACACATCGGCCACCGCAGTCACGTTCTACTCAACTGGCGGCACCGGAATCCCGATTACCGTTCCGCCGGGGAACATCGCAACAATCGCTGGTGGCGGCATTGGTGACGTCACTGACGGAGCCAATCCGTTTAGCGCCAGATTCCTGGGACCGACCGATGTGGCAATTCATCCGACGAGCGGCGATCTTTATATCGCGGACGCCGGAGAACAAACCGGTACCAGCGCCAGCAGCGCTGCTGCTTCGCGTATTCGACGCATCAATCGTTCGACCGGAGCCGTTTCGACGATCCTGACCGGTGGCGTGAACGACGCTTTCACAGGTGTGGGATTTGATTCCGCGGGCCGCTTGCTGGTCGCCAACGCCGGTCGTAAGACCAGCACCACGAACTTCGGCAATAGCGCGATTTTGCGTGAAAAAGCCTCGGGTCAGTGTGCCACCAACGCGACCGGGTGTTTCGACACCATCCTGAGCGGCGGCACAGGATCCTTGCTTAAGAATCCGCGTGACGTGGCCGAAGGCAAGGATGGAGCGTTGTATGTGACAAATGCCGGACCTTCAGAAAGCGGCAGAAGCGATAACAAGATTTTGAAGATTGTTATCAGCGGAACAACGGGCACAGCGACGGTCTTTGCAGGCACGACGCAAGGATACTCTGGTGATGGTGGTCCGGCTGCCAATGCGCAGTTGAACCTGGAAGCCACAGACTTCCAGACTTCCACATCAGGCACACGTTTCGACGTTCGCGTGAATATCGGCATCAGCGTGACCCCGAGCGGAGAAATTGTCTTCTCCGATTCGAAGAACAACGCAATTCGCCGGATTCGCTAAGCGCGCGAAGATTTGGTGAGGCGGGCTGGAAAGCCTGCCTCACCACAAGCAATAATTGTTATAAAAACTCGGAGGCATTGATCTCATGAATTTAACAAAGATTATGGCTCGCGCTGCTAGCGGAATCGCCGTCCTGCTTTTGGCAACTGCCATTTCGGCTGTGGCCTTTGCCCAGGACAGCCGTGGCGACGAAAACTATGCCGTTTTTGTTTCCCAGCGCAATGGAGCCGCAGAACTCTATTTAATTGATTTGAACACCCGACAGGTCAGCCAACTGACCAACACCGGACGCGGACACTTAACTCCGGCCGTCTCTTCCAACCGCTCTATCGTTTTCGCTTCGCGCGAAGGCAGCAATTACGAAATCTTCAGTGGGACACTGGGGCCTGCCCTGCGCACGCGCCGTCCAACCTTGGTTGGCATCAACCGTCTGACCATCAATACCGAAGATGAAACTGCTGTGTCCACGACGCGGGATGGCGTTTGGGTATCTTTCATGTCTTCAAGCGGCATTGAACTGATGACCGCAGGCGGACTGGAACGCAAAGTGATTGTCCCGAAAGCGGAACTGGCCACGGATTTTGGCCCGTCCATTTCGCCGGATGGTTCGCGCGTGGCATTCGTTTCCAATCGCAGCGGCGAATATGAAATCTGGGTGTATTCCACACAGAACAGCGAAATTCGCCAGGTCACCCGCAGCGGTAAAGTCACCGGCGGATTGAGTTGGGCTGCTGACAGCAAACAGGTTGTCTTCAACACAACGGCAACAGCCAGTGAAGCCAGCGGCATTGCGATGGCAAATGTCGAAACCGGAAGCTTCCGCGTGTTAACCGACAAGGGAGATTTTAATGGAGCGCTTTCCGTGCGCAGCGACCGTATGTTATTTACTTCGACGCGCGACGGCGACGCGGAACTTTATCTGCTCAATGTCGGCACGGGCTCGGTTGAACGTTTGACGTTCAATATCGGAATGGATGATGGGGCAGTTTTCGTGACTGAACCGGTTCGTCTGGCAAGACCAACGCGCTAAATCGGCGTCGAGTGGCTTAATCAAGTCTTTGGAAAGGACGCAAGGAAAAATCTCATGCAGATGCAGACCAGTACCCCGAAAATAGTCACCAAAGAGCAGGCTTCATTCACCGAACTGCTCGACAACACGGAAGGAATCATTCTCGATTTGGAGAACCTTCATTATTACACCCTCAACGCCGCCGCCGTTTATCTGTGGAAACAGTTGCGCTCCGGTTCGGCCAATACGATTGAAAGTCTGACCGCCGCATTGGCGACTTCTTTCAACCTCAACGCCGATTTGGCGGAACTGGACGCGAGAGCGTTTTTGGATGAACTGGAAGGCAATGGCCTGGTTTTCTATTCGGATTACGGTGTGACGGTTTCAAACCGGGCGTTGGCCGAAGTGAATGGCGAACTGCCCACCTATGAACCGCCGCAACTGAAACTGTCGAATTCACTGACGCAAGTCACGCTTTCTGGCTCTTCAACAATTGCGACGAACGCCATTGGCGGCCCAGCGTAATTCCAAGTCGGATTTTTGATTGCGGAATTGCGGCAATCAGGCTGCAATCCGCAATCATCAGTCCGCGATCCGCAATCAAGTATGCCTGCCGTTACGCTGGCAATTTGCGGGAATCAGATTGAAATCTCGGCTCGCTCGCCGCGTCTTACTCGCCTTTTCGCCGACTATTTCCGCTATTACGATCCGCGCAGTTTTTCTTCCATCGAAGCGCCAAAGCTTCGAACGACAAATCTCGCTTCCCTTATCAACATCGAATTGCGAATGCGTGACAAACTGCCTTCGCGGGAAACGCTGATTCCTCCAACTGCCGAACTCTATTCCCAGACTGGAGTGCTTTCGATGTGGATTGAAACACCATCGGGACAGTCCGCAAATTCTCAAAGAGAACGAGTTTACTTTCACGTTGGTGTTGCTGCCTTTCGCGTCGAAATCGAAGCCGGAAAGATTGTCGGCCTGATCACTCCTGAAGCGCTGGAATACCCGCACATTCTGGCAAATACCTACGCGTTGTTTGCTTTGTTGCTGATGCTGCGCTCCAGGCAGATATATCATCTGCACGCCGCAGCCATTGTTTCGCCTTCGGATGAACTGTGGTTGATTTGCGGAGCGCAACGGGCGGGAAAGACAACGTTAACGACAGCGCTGGGGTTGGCAGGCTGGCAACCAATTTCCGATGATTCGCTGTTGGTCGGCAGGGACGAAACGTCAGCTTTTCTGACGCCCCTAAAAAAGTATTTTCATCTCGGTGATGAGCTATTTCACCACTGGGCGAAGCTGAACCAAGCGATGAAACATGACCGTTACTTGGGTCGAACTTGCGTCAGCGGCTTGGAGTTTTTTGAATCAAGCGATCTGGCCGAAATGAAATTCAGAAAAATTGATCACATCGTGTTGCCACAAATCGTGGCTGAACCGACCAGTCGTTTGGAGCCGATTTCGCGTAGCGAAGCTTTGTTGCGACTCGCCGAACAGAGCATGTTTTTCCAGCTTTGGCGCGATCACACTGCTGCTCAATGGCAGTGGTTGAATGAATTGGCTGCCAACGCGCAATGTCATCGTTTGTTTTCAGCCTCAGATTTACTGGTCAACTCAGATCAAGCCGCAGAGGTCCTAAGCAAGTCTAGAAGGTAGAGCGAACAAAAATCGAAGGATTGTTGATTCCTTTGGCGAACAGGTAAACGCGATTGTCAGAAGGCGCGGCGGCCAGTGCTACATCGGTTGTGCCGGGATTGGGCAGTTGTTGCCAGCCGCTCCAGGAACCGGTTTCGCTGGCAATGTTGACATAAGGTGCGCCGTCGTTGGCTCCTTTGATAAACACAAACAACTGGCCTTGACTGACAACTGCGGTGATCGGCGAATCCGTGCGGGCTGCGCCGGGAACTTCGCCGTAGGGCGTCCAATCGCCGTCCAGCAAGCGAGTCCGCATCAGAACACGCTTAGAAGTAAGCCCTTTGATGAACAAATAAAGTTCATCCTGAAAACCAACTACGGTAGGAGTAATGTCCGTGTTGCCTCCGCCCGGAGCCAATTGCCAACCGCTCCAATATCGTCCGCCCGGTGCCAATTCGTTCAGATAAATTTGGCGATCCTGTCCAACTGCACATAATACCAATCGTCCATTGATGATGGCGCTGGAAACCGAGGTTGGAGTCAGCAGTCCCCCGGGAACTTCCTGCCAAGGCTGAACGGTTTCTGTCGTGTCATCCAGTGAAAGAGGTTTGTGCAAAATGCCGCCTTCAGCTTTGACGGCAAACGCATGCATTTTCAAGTTATGCTGAACGCAGGACAGCGCGTGAGGCGTCGTGATGTTAAAAGGATCGCGTTGCCAGCCTTGCCAACTGCGCTGTTCGTCCGGGTCTGGCAGCGCCGATTGAGACTCGTCAGGCGTGCGCAGCCGGTTCATGTAAATGCCACGGTCGCTGGAACTTTTGCTCAGCAGTAAAACTTCTCCGTTTGGATCGGTTGCCGCTGCCGGAGCGCGGTCGGTCAGAAAGGTGCCAGGAACAAAATCCCAATTGTTCCAGTTGGGAATGCGCGGTTTTCTGATGGCAAAACAAGCGGCTTCCAACTCTGTGCCTTGCAAGTTGAACCCTTGCGTTGACCAGCGTCCGGGCACGCGACCAGCGTGCTGCTGTGTATATCGTTGTCCATCCCAGGCGACTTCCCATAATTCACCGGTCATTTCATTGTTGACGATCATCTTGCCGTAGCGGTTCAAAAACTGGCTGGAACTGACTGAAAACAGACGGTTTTCTCGTTCACGATCGAAAGAAATTTGCGTTTGGAAAAAAGTCGCGCCGTGTTGGGGGATGAACCGAATATCTTCTGCCGCGAAGCCTATGTTGGCCAAAAGTGTGATCGTTAGCTCACTACTGATGGCATACACCTCTCCCCCGTTCGGGTCATCGTCGCCGTACCCTTCGCAACCAACGATGATGTTTTTGGCGAGCGGCCCAAATGTCACCGGAGCCACTGCAACGCCTTCCAACCGCAGATGCAGGTCAGTCAATAATTCTGCCGAACCGTCAGCCGAAACCAGATAAATTTTGCCGTCGGTTTCGACCGCGACCAGCCGTCCGCCAAAAGCGCCTTCGGTGTCGAACGCAAGTCCGCCCCACAGACTGCTATTGGGGCTGAGTTGCGTGAACACGTCGGCCAACACGTCGCCATTTACCGACAGCCGCGAAATTTCCGTGTGCGGCCCGCGGCCAACAAAGATGTCTCCGGGGATGAAGCCTGCATCAACCGGCGGTCCGCTTTCGGGGACAATAACGATTTTGGATTCGACTTCGCGAAACATCTGGAAGTTCGGCGCAAACCGGGCGCGTGTGCCATCTGCCGCCACCAGATTCAAAATCTGCGTCCGTCCGCCTTCAAACCCCGAAGGAGCGACCGAAACCACCAGCCGATCCAGCGCAGGGTGATAAGCGATGCCTTTCGGATTTGAAAATCCCAGTGTGGGAGCAAAATCTCCGCGAAACGCCGTGACCTCGACAAAGCTGTATGGGTTTGTTGAAGGAGGAAGCGTGACAGCGATAGGCATGGCTGGTGTTGGCATAACAAATCTCTTTAGGAAAGCAGGTCAGTGAATATCATTTCGATTAAGCATCGTATTGATTGTTTCAGCAAGTTGAGGGATAGCTATGGTAATTGCTTCCCAAACAATCTCGTAATCAACACTATCATAGCCGTGAATCAAGCGATCTCGCATTCCCGCGCTGGCACGCCAAGGAGCTTGTGGATATTGTTCTCGAAGCTCCAAAGGCAATCGTTTTGTCGCTTCGCCGATGATTTCCAAGCTGCGAACAAACGCTCGTTTCAAAGTTTCACTTGCAAGGAAATTTTCTTTGGTTAAGCCTTGAGAGTTGTTGGTTAAGAACTCGATTTCCTCACGAATATGCTGCAGGTATACGCGAGCTGAGCGAGACATCTTCCGCCTCCTTAAGAATAAATGGGCCAATATAAGGGCTGAGTGATTCAGGCGTTAATAGATCAACCTTACGGCCAAACAATTCTTCCAAAAAGAAACCCAAGTTCATGAAGTTGTTGAAGGTCTTTTGCTCAGGAATGAATTCGACCAACAAGTCAACATCACTTTCCGGCTTCGGTTCATTGCGGACGAACGAGCCGAACAAGCCTACCCGTTTGACGCCGAAAGCTTTCAGTTCGGCGTCGTGGCTTTGGATCAGGTCAATCAACTCTTGTTTGGTTGCAACACTCATAACTCAACTTTAAGCGGCATTGGCACTTGCACCGGCATTTTGCATCCGGTTGGCGTACAAAGGAAAGCGCGCTGTCAGTTCTTTGACCTTGCCGATAACGGATTGGCGAACGGCTTCATCTGTGGGAGCGTCGAGCACTTCGGCAATCAGCGCAGCAATCTGTTTCATTTCGGCTTCGCCCATTCCGCGAGTCGTCACCGCCGGAGTTCCCAGTCGCACGCCGCTGGCTTTCATCGGTGGATTGGTGTCGAAGGGAATGGTGTTTTTGTTGACCGTGATGTGTGCCGCTTCCAAAGCTTTTTCGGCGTCTTTGCCCAGAATGCCTTTCGAGAAAACATCCATCAGAAAAACGTGATTATCGGTTCCGCCGGAAACAATGCGGAATCCGTTGTCAGCGACAGCCGTCGCCAACGCAGCTGCGTTTTTGACGATCTGCTGCTGATAGGCTTTGAATTCCGGCTGCAGCGCTTCTTTGAAGGCGACGGCTTTGGCCGCGATGATGTGAACCAGCGGGCCGCCCTGAATGCCAGGGAACACGTTGCGATCCAGGTCTTTGGCAAACTGTTCCTTGCAAAGAATCATTCCGGCGCGCGGACCCCGCAAGGTTTTGTGCGTCGTCGTTGTCACAAAATCACAATGCGGAACCGGCGAAGGATGTAATCCAGTGGCGACCAGTCCGGCGATGTGCGCAATGTCTGCCATTACCAATGCGCCTACGCTGTGAGCAATGGCCGCAATGCGTTCAAAATCAATTACGCGCGAATATGCCGATGCACCACAAACAATCATCTTCGGTTTGTGTTCTTTGGCCAGCGCTTCCATCTGATCGTAATCAATCGTTTCGTCTTCCTTCTTCACTCCGTAGGCAATAACCTTGTAGCTCTTGCCGGAAAAATTCAGCGGATGGCCGTGCGTCAAATGTCCGCCGTGCGACAAATCCATTCCCAGAATCGTGTCGCCATGTTGGCAAGCGGTCAGGTAGACAGCCATGTTCGCCTGGCTGCCGGAGTGCGGTTGAACGTTGACGTGTTCCGCGCCAAACAATTGGCGGGCGCGATCAATCGCCAGGCTTTCAACTACATCGGTGAATTCGCAGCCACCGTAATAGCGTTTGCCCGGATAGCCTTCGGCATATTTGTTGGTGAACACGGAACCGGCGGCTTCCAGTACGGCTTGGGAAACGAAGTTTTCCGAAGCGATTAACTCCAGACCTTCGTGCTGGCGGCGGGTTTCGTTTTGGATGGCAGCATAAATGTCAGGATCGGATTCAGCGAGCGAGCAATAATGGTTATATGGCATTGTTGAATTAGTCCTTGTGCTGTTCTAGGTTTTTGATTTTTGCGATGCGCTGGCCGTGGCGACCAGCAGCAAATTCCGTCGTCATAAACGCGCGGGTAATTTGTTCGATAGTTTCCTGCGGCGTGGTGCGCGACCCGATGGCCACGATGTTGGCGTCGTTGTGTTCGCGCGAAAGTTTGGCGGTTTCTTCGCTCCAAGCCAGCGCGGCGCGAATGCCTGGAATTTTATTGGCGGCGATTTCCATGCCGATGCCGCTGCCGCAAACCAAAACTCCACGTTCGGCTTCGCCTGCGGCAACGCGGCGAGCGACCTGCTCGGCGTAATCCGGATAATCCACGGAATCCTGCGAATACGTGCCCAGGTCTTCGTACGCTATGCCCAACTGGTCAAGCGTCTTTTTGACAGTTTCTTTGCCCGGAAGCCCCGCGTGGTCGCTGGCGATCAAAACTTTGCTCATTGGATTTGCTTCCTTTGGGGAGAGAGTTGTTTGAAGTAGGGCGTATGCTAACGCAGCCATTTTTGATTGTCGAACCATTCGATTGCGGAATTCGGATTGCGGATTGCGGAATGGAAAAGCATACTCCGGCCTCTCGCAAACGAATCCAAATCCATAAAAATGATCGAAGCTCCTCCGGAAAATCCGCCATCCGCCATCCGCCATCCGCCATGGATGCCTTTGTCCGCAATCTTTTTCGTATTTGCCACAATGCTCGCCGTATCGTGGCGACGGTGGACTTCGCCGATTGCCGATAGCGGGCGAGAGATGGATTTGCCTTTGCGGCTTCTGCAAGGCGAATGGTTGTATCGCGACGTTCATCACATTTACCCGCCATTTGCTCCGTACTTCAACATGCTGCTGTATCGCATCTTTGGTGTGGATTTGGATGTGCTGCATGTTGCCGGGATTGTTTGTTCGGCGATTATTGCCACGCTGTGTTACCGCATTGCCCGGCGTCTGCTTGAACCCGCCGAAGCAGCCATTGCGACCATTGCCGTAGTGATTTTCTGTATCTTCAAACCGGCTGGCAACCTGATTCAACCGTATGCGTTTGCCGCCCTGTATGCTTGTGTCTGTTCGCTTGGGGCTTTGTTGCTGACGTTGCGCCACGCGGAAAATCAGCGGAGCAGGGAACTGATCTTTGCCGGATTGCTGATCGGTTTGGCCGCAATCACCAAACAAGAGTTTGCCCTGGCAGGAGCGGCCACGGTGACGGCGTCACTGGTTTATCAGCACCTTCCAAAACTCAAATCCAATCTCTTCAATCTCAAAGGATTGATTTCAGATTTGCTGTTTGCGGCTTTGCCTGCTGTTTTGGTGGCGCTTCCGGTGTACAGCTGGCTATTTGCGAAACTGGGCTGGCAGACGTTGGTCGTGGATTGCCACTTGTTTTACACGCATTTGCCAGCGTCGCTGGTTTTTTATAACGCGCAGCGAACCGGTCTGGATCGCCCGTTGCTTTCGCTGGCGCAGATGCTGGGAGCGGCGGCTGTAGCTTCAGCGGCTTTGAGCTTCGTCGTGATGCTGGGCGACCGGCGGCGAAAGGTGTTGAAATGGTCGGCAGCGGCATTGGTGCTGTCGTTTGCAGCAATTGCGGGCATCAAACAGATTGTCGGCAAGCAATGGGACGGTAGCCCGCTCCGAGCGTTGCCGATTCTGTTGCTGACAATCATTGCTGTTGAGCTTTGGAAAATCTGGCAGAGCCCTAAAGCTAAAAACATCCAAAATCCGCCCTCTAAAAACCGGCATCTGGCTCTTTTTGTCATCTCGGTTTATAGCTTTGCCATTCTTGCTCGCGTTGCGTTGCGCGTGCCCAGTGGCGGAGCTTTCGGCGGATTCTTTTTGCCAACTTCACTGATTCTGTTTTGCTATTTGTTCTGGCGGATTCTGCCGAACGCGATTGAGCGTTGGACGGGCGACGAAACGTCGGTTCGCCGTACATTGCTATTTGGCCGGGGCTTGTTGGTTGTCACGATTCTGGCCGGAGCCGTGACTTTTGGAGTCCGGTATCGGAAAAACTTCAGTGTTGAGCTTCACGCCGAACGAGGCCATCTATTCGCGCCAGGCGTCACCGGGCGTGAAATCAGTGAGGCATTGAATTTTATTCGCAATTCGACTCAGCCGGGTGATGCCATTGCCATCCTGCCTGAGGGCAGTGACCTGGCGTTTCTGACCAGTCGGCGAATGCCTTTGCGCCATCAAATTCTGATTCCTGGACTGATGGGCGAGGGCGACGAGCAAGAGGCGATTCGGCGTTTGCAGGATGATCGCGTCCAATACATTTTGGTTGTTAATCGCCCGATGCGCGAATTCGGGCAAGAGGCATTTGGCCGCGACTTTTACACGAAACTTGGCGGATGGATTGAGGCAAATTACAAACTGGTCAAAGTTTGCGGCTCAACCAGAAGCAACAACCCGCAGATTGGGGATTCCGGTTTTTTCATCAAGATATTGAAGCGGCTTGATTAATGGCGACTTGCAAAGCCGGGGCGTGTGGTGCAGTATCCGTTTGTCCATTCCTTCTCTCGCGCATCAACGGTGATGCGCCCAAGCCCGAAGTAGTAACGGCGGCGTTTTAGATTGTTCGAGAGCAGGCAGGTATTAACTTGAAGAAGCCGTTCTCTAGAACGCCGAACACACCTTCGCTGTTACCGTTCACCGAAGACAAATCTGATTCGAAGCTTCTCTTAAACCCCATTTCAGGGGAAAGGTACATCTTTACTATGAAACTCTATGTTGGCAACCTGTCTTTCCAGACAACTGAAGATGAATTATTGGATTTGTTTTCGCAGGCTGGGAATGTTGCATCAGCTTCGGTGGTTACGGATCGAGACACTGGCCGTTCACGCGGGTTTGCGTTTGTCGAAATGGCAAGCAAAGAAGAAGGTGAAGCAGCTATCAACCAGTTCAACGGCGCTGAAATCAATGGCCGCGCTCTGACCGTCAACGAAGCTCGTCCGAAAGAGAGCCGTGGCGGTGGATTTGGCGGCGGCGGTGGTCGTGGTGGTGGTCGTGGCGGCTTCGGCGGCGGTGGTGGTCGTGGCGGCGGCTTCGGCGGCGGTCGTGGCGGCG
>CAZMXG010000089.1:0-29616 GCA_964570175.1 uncultured Heliomicrobium sp.
GTATGACTTCTCAGCTTTTGCCCAACGAGAGCAACTCAGCAAAAAAAGAAAGCCATTTTTTAGATTGTAATGTCCTGGTAGTTAAATCGTCCCGACATCAGCACGCGGGCGGTAAGTAGTTCCAAGAAATTTCAGCACTCACTTTCGGTAATTCAGCAGCGTTTGCGCGTGGCAGTTGTGCCGTCGCGCCGGACAAAATTTAAGCCTGAAGTGAGAACCAAACTCCAATTACCATTTAGGTGCCCTATGAAAACTTTTGCTTTTCGCAACCCCCTGCTTGTTTTAGCTTCGTCAATTTTCTGCCTGTTTTTAGTTATTTTCGTCATCGGCCATCGTCTGGCTGACGCTTCGGAATCCAGATCGAACAAAACTGCCATCGAATCTTCCCAAACCCCGCTAAATAGTTCCGCCAACTCAACTCAAGAAGCTTTGCTGGTTGTCGAAGAGGCCAGGCAATTCGACCGATTCAAACGGGGCTTGCCGACCGAACAGGTCGCAAAAGTCGAAACCGTTTATGACAAGTCTCTCGCGCAATTGTGTCGGATGCTTCGCGGCGCACAGCCTGATGCCGCCAAAGAAATCGCGGAATGGAAAAACCTTGGGCCGTCATTCGCCGAACCCGTTGGCGACCCTTGCGCTTCAAAAAGCTTTCGTTCGCCGATTGCCGAATCCAAAGCAGCGCAGTTTTATCGCGGAGCGGTTTCGTCTGATGGAAAAAGCTTGCTCGGCGGAACGGCGAACCAGGGAGCGTTGTTGCGAACTGCCGACGGCAAATGGCAAACGTTGTTTAACGGCGCGGGAGGTTTTGTCGCTTTCAACCAAGATGCGCCGGGAATCATTTATGCGGCTGAATCAGGCTTGAAGTTGATGAAGTCTGAAGACGGCGGGAAACAGTTTGTCGCCGCGTCGAACGGCTTGGAAGACAGCGGACTGTTCGTCGCGGCTTTTGCTTTGGACACGAACAATTCGCAAACGTTGTGGGCGGGCGGCCAATCTTTGTGGCGTTCTGTTGACGGAGCGATGAGCTGGACGCGCGCCGGTTCAATTTCTCAGCAAGCGAAGTTCAGCGCCATTGCCGTTGCTCCGGGAAATTCAAATCTGGTGCTGGCGGCCACCAGCGAAGGTTCCATTTATCGTCATGAACAGGCTCAATCGGCGGATGGGAATTCGGTTTGGGCTAGCGTCAAACCGCGCAATGGGTTTGTTTCTTCGCTGAGTTTCGATCAGGCCAATCCGCATGTTGTTTATGCGACTTATTCGACTTTTGGCGGCGCGCACGTCTGGCGCAGCTTTGATGCTGGCAAAACTTGGTCGCCGATTGATGGTGAAGAAGCTGCCTTGCCGGATGTTCCGGCGCATTCGCTGGTGGTTGATCCGCGGGATTCGTCGCGGATTTATCTTGGAACAGATTTCGGATTGTTCGTGACTGCGGAAGGCGGCCAGAACTGGCGCTGGATGAAATCGGGTTTTGGCGCTGATGTCATTGAATCGTTGGCGGTTCGACAATCTGGCGAAACGACCGAGTTACTGGCTTTCACACGCCGCAGCGGCGTGTGGGTCACAAGCTCTATTCAGCAGCAAACCTGTCAATACACGCTTTCCGCGCAGGCTCAATCGTTTGACGCAACAAGCAGCAACGGCTCGGTTGATGTGACTGCGGTCGGCACAAACTGCACCTGGACAGCCACCAGTGACGTCAATTGGGTGACCTTCACCGCAGGAGTTCCGGGAACCGGCAACGGCAAAGTTCAGTTCAACGTGGCAGCCAACACTGCGACAATGGCCAGGCGTGGCAGGCTGATTGTTGCCGGGCGTGAGTTTATTGTTTTCCAGGCTGGCATTGGCGGCACGTGCGTGGGAACGCCCATCTCACCCGGCGTTGTCATTAATGGCGAACTGACGGAAAGCGATTGCCCGTCTTCGCTGGATACTTTTGGAATCACTTATGCCGACCGCTTCAGCTTCAACGGAGTTGTCGGAGAGCGTGTTTCCATAACGGCCTTTTCGTCGGAAATACTTCCGTTTGTTTACCTGATCGGGCCCAAAGGCAATGTCCTTGCCAGCAGCTCCAACTTATTCACCTCTACAGTTCGTGTGCCTACTACCGGAGAATTTTTGGCGATTCCCGAAGCGGGTGTTTATACAATTCAACTGCATAGCCAAATTTCCAATGTCAAAATCGGTAAGTACCAGGTGATGTTGACCGTTGTGCCATCGAATTGCGTCAGCTACGCGCTGTCTTCCGAAAAGGAAGTTTTTGATGCCGAAGGAGGCACAAGACAAGTGCAGTTGATCGCGGCGGGTGGATGTCCCTGGCAAGCCGTGAGCAGTGCTGATTGGGTGAAGTTTCCATCAGGCGCACAAGGTAGCGGGAACAACTTCCTGAATTTCCGCGTCGAGCCAAACACTACGGCGTTTGCGCGAACCTCCAGTGTCGAGGTCGGAGGCAGATCGCTGTCCATTACCCAGGCAGGCGTCGGTGGCAGTTGTTTGCCGAAGCCGATCAAATTCAACGAAGCCGTCAAAGGCTCGCTGAATCGCGCGGATTGTCCCTCCGTCAACGGCTCGATTTATTACATGGACCGTTATTCGTTTAGCGCCACTGCCGGGCAGATGATTCTGGCTCGCGCTGAAGTATTCACTCCGCGAGTGTCGGCTTATCTGACACTCTTGAACCCCAGCGGCGCGCGTCTGGCAGGGCGCATCAGCTATATTCCCAGTGACAACGATTACCTGGTAATACCTGAAACTGGAACTTATGTTTTGGAAATTCAGGCAGTCAGTACCTTTGGGTCGGCTTTAAGCGGAGTTTACGATTACGCGCTTGGCGTTTTTTCCCCGCCAACGGGTTGCGGTTATTCGCTCAACGCTTCAGCTTCATCGTTTAACGCCGAAGGCGGCAACGCGACAATTAATCTGACTTCGCAATCGGGTTGTTCGTGGCAAGCGGTTAGTTTCAACGACTGGTTGACGATCAACAAAACGTCCGGCTCCGGCAACGACAAGCTGGAATTTACCGTTGCGCCGAACACGGGTAGCCAGCTTCGGCAAGGTTTGATCGGCGTCGGTGGCAAAGCGGTTCGCATTTTTCAGGCAGGCGTTGGAGGCAGTTGCGTCCCGACCGGAATCACGCCGGGGCAAACTTTCAGCGGGCAACTGACTTCCGCCGATTGCCCGAATCCATTTACCACAGATACAACTTCCCAAACTGCCGCTGATCGGTATGTGTTCAGCGGTCGGGCTGGGGAACAAATCGCCTTCGATCAAATCGGTGGATTGTTGTTGGTGCTGACCAATTCATCCGGGTCAGAGATTGCCCGAAGTACCGGACGGTTGCCGGCCACGGGAACTTTCACGCTTCCTGCCGACGGCGATTACCTGCTCTGGGTCGCCAGCAATTTCGGCTCCTCAAATTATCAACTCACCTTCAGTTTGCTTCCTGCCGGATGCAGCTATTCCATCTCGCCAAGCCGGACGACTTTCAATGCCGAAGGCGGCGGCGGAACAATCAATCTGTCCACCTTGTCGTCGTGTTTATGGACTGTCGTAAGTAGCGCCGATTGGGTGACGGTTACGACAGCGACCGGTTCGGGTGCCGCGACGATCAACTATACGGTGGCGGCCAACTCCACCAACAATTACCGCACCGCCATCGTCAATCTTGGCGGGCAAAGTTTCAGGGTTGAGCAGGCCGGAGCCAACGGTTCATGTTCGACCTTGCCGATTGTTGCTGGTCAAACTGTCAACGGACAATTGACCAACGGCGATTGTTTTCGCCCAGGCGGGTCTTTCGCCCAGTTTTCCACGCCCAGTGATCGGTACAGCTTCACGGCGAAAGCCGGAGAACAGATTGTCATCAACGCCGAAGCCTTGCCGCCATTGCCGGCCAATGTTGCGGCTGCTGGGTTGTACATATCGTTGTTTCGAGAAAACGGTTCGCTGGTTCTTTCCAGACAGTTCAGATTGCCGGATTCCGGATATTTGAAACTACCGTCGGACGGCGCGTACATCATTCAAATCGAATCACCGACGACGAGTTTGCCGACCCCTGCGAATTACCGGCTGGATTTCAGCTTGATTCCTGCCAACTGCGGATTCCGGCTGAGTTCCGGCCTAAGCCGGTTTGAATCGAACGGCGGCACGGGCAGCGTTGACCTGACCACGGAAAACAATTGCCCCTGGAGCATTCGGCTGGTTGGCGCTGCGGCTCCGTGGTTGACGATCAATTCCGGCGCTTCGGGCAATGCCAGCGGCAAAGTCGAATTCACCGTCGCCGAAAACACCACCAACCAGCAACGCACAGCGCGTCTGTTGATTGGCGAATTGAGTTACACCATCGAACAGGCTGGTGTGGGCGGCAGTTGCTCCATCATACCTGTAACACCAGGATGGATTACCGGAAAAACCTCTGCCGCGGATTGCCAGGCTGCGGGTTCGTCCGTCAACACGTTTTTCCCCGTTGATCGTTACAGCTTCGTCGCCAAAGCCGGAGATCGTGTTGCACTAAATGTCTATTCCACTGATACCTCCATCAGCCTTTCGCTGATTACTCCAACGGGCGGATTTCTCGGATCGGGGTTTCGCAACATGAATCCGGGAGTCGGTTATTTCACGCTGCTAACGGATGGTGGCTATCAAATCGAAGTTCGCGGTCCCAGCGGTCGTGACGCGGATTACAAATTGTTGTTTGAACAAGTTGCGCCAACTTGCGGTTACGCCGTGACTCCCGCATTGCAATCGTTTGCGGCGAATGGCGGTTCGGGCGTGTTGAATGTTTACAGCACAACCGCCGAATGCTCCTGGACGGCGGTCAGCAACGCGGCCTGGATCACGATCAATGGAACAGACTCCGGCAAAGGCGGCGGCGCGGTGAATTATTCCGTCGCAGCCAATACCGCAGCGACGCTTCGCACAGGAACCATTCTGGTAGGCGGCCAGCAACTGACAATTGAACAATCCGGTGCGACTGGCAACTGCTCGCCAGTTCCAATCGCCATTGGCCAGTCCGTCAGCGGCACGCTGAGCAACGCCGATTGCCGAGCGACCCGTTACTATGTGCCAAGCGTGGTGTATTACGCCGACCGGTATCTGCTGGATTTCACCGCGGGGCAACAATTTGCCATCACGGTGGCGGGAACGAACCTGTCGCCGTTCGTGCAGATTTTCAATTCGGACGGCGTGATCGTCGAACGCTTGGCGGGCGGGCGTTTGCCGGCCGATGCCAACAGCTTTTTGACATTGCCTGCAACCGGCAAGTACGTCATCGAGGTTTCGTCAAATAATTCGAGCACTGGCAGTTATGTGTTGAGCGTGATCGCACCGACGCAATGCGCCATTTCATTGACGCCGTCATCGGCTTCGTTTGAACGTGGAACAGGCAGCGGCAGCGTCAACATCGTGACGGCTGCAAATTGCAACTGGACGGCAAACAGCAGCGCCAGTTGGCTGACAATTGGTTCGTCGTCCAGCGGAACTGGCAGCGGCAAGCTGGATTTTAACCTTGCTGCGAATCCCAGCAGCAATTTGCGAACGGCGACGATTAAGGTCGGCGACCGTGTCTTCACCGTAAATCAGGCTGGAGCTTCGGGCAGTTGCGCAATTACGCCCATTACGCCGGGGCAAAAAGTCGCTGGCAGTTTGGCTCGCGGAGATTGCCCGGCAAAGTTCGGAGCGATTGGCGATGCTCCTTACGCAGACTTTTATTCCTTCGCGGCCAATGCTGGCGAAGTGATTGATATTGTGGCGCTGGAAAAAAACCGGATGCTGTTGATCGGGCCAAACGGATTGCCCGCCAACGGATTTGCCAATTCCGGCCAGTTCGGCGCTACCTGGCCCTATGCTGTTCAGGCCAGCGGAACCTATATTCTGGAATATTCCAGCACCAGGGTCGGCGATTACGAATTCACTCTGCTGGTCAGACAGGCCAGTTGCATTGTGACTGCGTTTCCAGAATCATCCTCTACATTTGGCGCAGACGGCGGCATTTTCACCGTCAATGTGCTTGCGGCTGATGCTTGTCCGTGGACGGCCAGCGTTCAAAATGCAAGTTCGTCAACCTGGGTGACGGTCACAGCGGGCGAGCAGGGAACAGGCAACGGCAAAGTGACGTTCACCGTCGCGCCAAACAACGGGCAAGGACGCACGGTCACCCTTTTGGTCGGCAACCAGCAATTCACGATTCGGCAGGCGGCCAAGGGGGGCAGTTGTTCGCGCATCACCCTGACGCCCGGCCAGCCGCATAGCGGAAGGCTGACTTATAGCTCCGTCTGCAGCGACGGGGTTTTCGTCTTCGATGGCGTGGCGGGTGAACGCATCTCCGTCCTGCTGGACAATTCCGTCTACAACATCTTCATGGAATTGTTTGGTCCGAACGGCAGCCGAATTACAGCCACGACCGGTCGCAGATTGCCGGACACCGGTTATCTGACATTGCCGCAAACAGGCGTTTACGTCCTTTCTGTGGATTTGAATAGCAACCCGGACGACCGTTACACCATTCTACTGGACAAAATTTCAGCCGATTGCGCGTTTTCGCTGTCCGACTCAACGGCCAACTTTGAAAATGGCGGCGGCGTGGGCAGCGTCAGCATCACGGCTGCGGCGAATTGTTCCTGGGAGACGGGCGCATTTCCTGGCTGGATCAAGCCGGATTCCGCACCCAGCGGCAAGGGAAATGGGATGATCAATTTCACAGTCGCCCCCAACAGCAGCCTGTTTTCCAGGTCGGCTTATTTTCTGATCGGCGGCCAGCCGTTCACCATCCGGCAAGCTGGTTTCGGCGGCATCTGCTCGACGCGATCCATCGCCTCTGGCGAAACGATCTTCAGCACGCTGGACGAAGCTGATTGCCGCGATGTGTCGTCGGAGAATTACGCTGAAAACTTCACCTTCAACGGCAAGGCCGGTGAACTGGCGCTGGTTTCGGTCAGCGGCTCGCAACCTTTGACGATGACATTGATCGCACCGAATGGCAGCAGTTTCAGCAGCGAAGGCACGTTGCTGGCGTTGCCGATGGATGGGGTTTATACGATTCAGACTTCAATTGCCGCCAATTCAAACTCGCTTGGCGCTGATTATCAGTTGAGATTGTTGGTGTCGTCGGCAACGTGCAGTTATGTCACCACGCCCGGTCGAATTACTTTCGATGGGCAAGGCGGCACAGCCGAAATCAAAGTGACCGCGGGTCAAGGCTGCGCCTGGGTTGCTCGCAGCGCGGCAAGTTGGCTCAAGATCGTTTCGGGCGACACTGGCGGCGGCGATGGCGTGGTCAGGATTTCCGCGGACGCCAACGGCAACACCAATCGCCTGTCATCGGTCAATGTTGCCGGGCGAAATATCGTCATCGAACAAACCGGAATGGGCGCAAGCTGCACTCCAAAACCGTTGACGTCCGGAACGACGGTTTCCGGTTCAATTACCGGTGCCAGTTGCCGTGCGCAGTCGTCTCCGACTTTTTCCGGATACAGCGCCGATTTTTACTCGATCACCGGCAAACAGGGAGATCAGATTGCCGTGCAGTTGCAACAGCCTGCAACCAGCTTCAGCTCCTTCTACCTGTCTTTGCAAAACGCCAACGGTGTTTTGCTGGCGCAAACAACCAGCAGGCGTTTGCCTGACAGTGGATTGTTGGCACTGCCTGCCGACGGGACTTATCGGCTGGAAGTCGCCGCGTTTTCCACGGCCAGTTACAGCCTGGCGCTGATCACTTCGCTTGCAGGCTGTGAAGTGACGACCACGCCGGTTTTGCGCGAATTTGAAGCGACGGGCGGCACAGGCAGTTTCAACGTTCAGACTGGGGCTTCGTGTCCGTGGCAGGTCGCCAATTCCGCCAGTTGGGTGACGATCAATTCCGGCGCAAATGGCACTGGGTCAGGCGCGATCAACTTCACCGTTGCCGCCAACACCACGACTCAATTGCGTTCGACAACGTTGCTGGTAAACGGACGGGCTGTCACGATTCGCCAGGCCGGAACGGCGGGCACTTGCGCCGTTCGTTCCATTACGCCCGGACAATCGGTTGCCGGAACGTGGGCGCCATCTGACTGTCCTTCGCGCTATGTCAACAGCTCCTTTGACACTCAGGCTGATTCGTTCTCGTTCAGCGCCAAAGCAGGTGATCGTCTGGCCACCGTGTTGACCACACAACTTACTGACCGAGAGGTTTACCTGACCTTGATTGGGCCGAACGGTCAGCGCCTTGCGCAGATCAACGGAAAACAGTTGCCGCCCGTGACTGGCGCGCTGCTTTTGCCGACGGAGGGAACGTATCTGCTGGAAACGACATACGACCGTCCGTTCAATGTAACCAATTACAGTTTGGCATTGACGCTGCAACCGGCTTGCACGTTTGCGGTTGCGAATGAAGGCCCGACGATTCCGGCTGCGGGAGGCATGGCTGAAATCGCCGTCACTTCGTTGAGCGGTTGTGATTGGTCGGCAGTCAGCAACAGTGACTGGTTGGTGATTGAAAAATCGTTCGTCAGCGGAACCGGCAAAGTCAGCTTCACCGTTGCGCCGAACGCCGCGTATACAGAACGCACCGCAACGCTGGTCATCGCCGGTCAAACGCGAACGGTGAAGCAGGCGGCGAATTCCGTGCATGTTTCGTCGGCCAGTTATCAGGGAGGCGAACTGGCGCGCGGTTCCATGGTGACTGCTTATGGCTTGTCGCTGGCGACCAGCATAGATTTCGGAACGCCTCCGAAATCGAATGTCGCGGGCACGACAGTCAAAGTGTTCGACAGCAAAGGCGTCACGCGCGACGCTTTGATCACGTATGCTTCTCCGGCGCAGGTCAATTACATACTGCCCGAAGACACAGCCACGGGATTGGCGACAGTGTTTATCTTTGCTGCCGATGGCCGCGTAGCCAGCGCCAATATGACAATCGCCAATGTCGCACCTGGCCTGTTTGCCGCGAATTCCGATGGCAAAGGAGTCATGGCCGGTGTGGTTTTGCGAATCAGAGCCGATGGCATGCGTTCGTTTGAACCGATTGCCCGTTACGACGAAACAGCCCGGCGATTTGTCGCCGTTCCAATTGACCTGGGAGCGGCCACCGATCAGGTTTATCTGGTTGGTTTCGGTTCGGGATTCCGTTTTCGCAGTTCGCCGGATGCTGCCAAGGTGCAAATCGGCGGAGTGGAAGCGGTGGTTCAATACGCCGGGCAACAGCCTGACACTGTTGGGTCCGATCAATTGAACCTGTTGCTACCACGCTCAATCGCCGGTCGCGGAGAAGTCGAAATCGTCTTCACCGTTGACGCCAAAACAGCGAACCGCGTCAGCATCAATGTTCGATAATGGTGCTCAACAAATTTGGCCAACACATCTTTGGCGTGAACTGGGTTTACAGTTCACGCCAAAGACGCGTCGTACAAGGACTCAAAGTTGTGATATTGAATTATTTGACGACGAAACGCGTCGGCGCGATTACGGCTTTCGCTTCGGGATTGTAATAGTCGTACAGCAGCGACGGCGCGCTTTGCGCTTTGATGCCATATCGCAGTTTGAACTTGAATGAAAACTTCGTTCCGTTAGATTGCGGCCACAAATACACGACCACGCGATCCGGCAAAACGTCATATTGATTAATGCCGGAACCGCTATTGCGCACGGCGCTTTCCAGCGAATCCCGATCCACATCGGCTCCGGGAGGTAAACCAATTTCAGCCAGCATCATTCCTTGACCGTGCCTGCCTACTCGTGACGCTTCGACGCTGCAAACCACTTCTTCGCCAATTTTCACTTCGCTGCTGTCGTATTTGACCTTCAGCAACATGGAATTTGCCGCGTTGGTTTCTGGCGTGACTTCTGTGGCTGATAGCGCAGTCCACGGACGGTAAAACGACGTCACAAGCTGAGCCGTGGCGATGGAAGAATTTGCCGGGCGGCGAATTTCGACCTGCTGCACTCCGCTGCCGACGAAGGGTGAAAGGTCAACTGTGATGGGCGGCGAGAGCTTGTTACCCGGCGGAACGGCGACAGAGGTTGCCACTTTTCCGTTGACCAGAATTTCCGCTTGATGCGCTCCGGCGGCGGGCTGCGCGTTGATGGTTTCGCTGGCCAGCAACGCGTCAAGGGCGTTTACCGTTGCCTGGGTCGAATGCCAAACGCCAAACTGATCTTTATTCCGTAGCAGAAAAAGCAGACTGCGTTCGACCAAAGGTGAAGTTTTGGCCTGTTTATCTGCTTGCTGGCTGCGCATCAACGCTTGCGCGGCAATCGCCGTGGTTTCGACCTGCCCGGCTTTTCCCCAACTGTAAAACGGAGTATTTGATCCAACCGTCCAATAAGTCGTTCCTGCTTCTTCGCGCGCCAGTTGTTGAAGTTTGGCAACGGCCTTTTGCGCAATAGCCGGTTCGCCGCCGTCAAAAGCCGCCAGTGCCGTCGAAGCAACGACGTACGCTTCGTTGCTCTCGTCAATCTGTTGCGACAGGAATTCCAGCGCGCGTTTCAATTCAGCAGCAGGTTTGGCTTTGGATTGGGCTTCGAGCATTGCTAGTGATTTGGCGACGTAGGCTGTGGCCATCGCGCGGCTGCGCGCATCGTCGCCATCGAATCGGTATTTGTTCCAACTGCCGTCCGCGCGTTGCTGTTTCAGCAGCCAATCTCGCGCGCCAGTGATCATGGGTTCGTCAATATCAATGAAATCGTCCGCGTCGTGCAGGAACTTCAGCGCGTACGCTGTCAGTGCAAGGTCGGATTCGGAATTTGGCCAATATCCAATGCCGCCGTCGGTTTTGCGATAGCCACGCAAGCGGTCATACCCGGCTTGCAGATAGCGCTTGGCTTTTGCTGCGCTCGGAGATTCTTCGCCGCCGACCAGCGAATACAACTTCAACGCCAGCAAGCTCGGATAGGTAGAAGAGATCGTTTGTTCGCCGCAGCCGTGCGGACGTTCCAGAATCGCTTCGATGCTTTCCAGCACGTGCGCGCGAAGGTTCGGGTAAATCTTCAGCTCGGCACGCGCGGAACCTTTGATCGCGTTGGCGGGAATCGTCATGTCGAATCTGGCGCGTTCGCCGAACAACTGGCTCAGGCTTTGCGCAACTTCTTCACCGTCGGGATGAACGCTAACCGGTTTTTCGATGGCGTCGCTGGCAGCACTAGAATCCGCGCCAATCGCCGTTACACGCTGTTTGCCGTCTTTGACCGAAGACAGCACGCGAAAATCGAAAATGGCTTTGGCAGCGTCGGCTGCATTGACGACGCTGCGCTGACGCGGCGAACCGAGCAGCGAAAACCAGCTTTCCGGCTTCATTTCCGTGACGACGGTTTGCGGTTTGTTCAGGTAATTTCGCAGCACGACGGGCAAAGAAATTTCGTCGCCTTCGGTCAGCACGCGCGGCGGATCAAGTTCGGCAAAAAACGGCTGAAACGCCGTGAAGTCTTTTTCGGCAAAGCCAATCTGGCCGTCAACGGTTGAACCGATCACGGATAATTTCCACGTCGTGATGTTGTCAGCCAGTTTGAACTTCAACCGGGCGCGGCCTTGTTTGTCGGTTTCAAGCTGCGGTTGCCAGACCAGCGTTTCCTGAAAATGTTCGCGCAATCGCGGCGTTGAAGTTTCGGATTTGGCGGCGATTTGCGCGCCAGATTTCAGCGCCAAGAGGTTCGCAACGTTTCGACCGTTGAGCGGCAAATTGATCATCTGTTTGCCCGTGACTGTTTCGCTCCTGGAAGCACTTTCGGTTTGCAACATCGGAGAATCTGCTGTGATTGCCACCGTTTCCGAAACGGTTCCGACTTCCAGCCCGGCATTGACTTCAGTCAGTGTGACAGAGCGCACCGGAACTCCTTCGACCACCAGCGATTTGAAGCCGGTGGACCAAAACAGCATGCGATATGTGCCTGCTGGAAGATTGCGAATCAGGTACGCGCCGTCAGCATTGCTGCGCACTTCATACTCTTGATTGCCGGGGAGCAGAATGGCCTTGGCGGTTGCGCCCGCAATGACCGCGCCGCTGGCGTCGGTAATCACGCCTTTAATTGCGCCCGTGCCGGCTGGAGCATTGACTGATGGTTGCGGTTCCGCGTTCAGCGGCGCGGCAGAGCCATCCTGCTCCTGTTGGATGCGCATGAACTCGGCGACGGTGAAATCATCCGCTGTATTCGGCTGACCGTCCGGCCCTTTGCTGCGGAGTTCTATGAAGTTGACCTTTTCGACCTGCGGTGTTTTGGCGGCTTGTGGATTTTTCTGAAGCTCTTCGAAACTAATGG
Organism: uncultured Heliomicrobium sp.; assembly: GCA_964570175.1. Classification (GTDB taxonomy): domain Bacteria; phylum Acidobacteriota; class Blastocatellia; order RBC074; family RBC074; genus RBC074. The sequence continues at coordinate 12,223 of CAZMXG010000089.1, forward strand.
AAACGCGGTTGGTGCGCAAGATTCGATTCAGATAGCTGCCGTAATACGGGTTGCCCCACAGATCCTTCAGCGATTCAAACTCGATGCCTTCCGCTTTCAAGACCGCTTGTAACATTGCGTCGCTTGTTGGGAACCAGCCGACGGCCTTGAACTGTTTTTCCAGCGCAGAATTGATCCGTGGAATCATCGGTTGAAAATACTCGATTGTTCCTGTCCAGACTGTAAACCCGCCTTCGCTAAGGCTACGAACGGTGGCGTACCAATGTGTTGCTCTGGCTGCTAGATCAATGGTGTACGGTTTGCCCCAACGATCACGCAACGCGTCAAAATCCAAACCATCGTGTTTCAATTCTGCTTTGAAGGCGGCGGCGTCCAGCGTGATGCCTCCGTCTTGTTCGGCCAGACGTTTGGCGGTTCGCTGAATCGCTTCGCCAAGCGCTTTGAAATACAGCCATTGAGAAATATAAATCGGGAAATCGTCTCGTGTATCGAACTTCTTATCCGCTCCGGCGCATTGCAGGCTGAAATAGTCGTATTCGCGCGAAGCACTGAACTGAGGACGAAAGGCATTTCCCCAGGGATCGCGCAATTCCTCGAAGTTCAGTTCAGCGATGGTCAAAATCCGATCCAGTGTTTCGCGGTCGCGTGGGTATTCACCGGTTTTGTCGTGTTGCCTGCCTAACGCAATTCGCAACCCTCGCAGATTGCGATCAATCAATTCCCTGAAAACCTGACGCTGGTCGTTGCTGAAATCGCCGCTGGTTTCGACGCGCGGCTGGTATCCACCATTCAGCAGCAACACTTCTGCGGCCAGTTGCAGCTCGGCGGAAATCGGCTGCGACACATCCAGCTTTCGCAAATCACGCACGGTGATTCCGGCAACGCTTTGAGAATCCTGCAAATATGACCGGACGAAATCGTGACGCCGAACGGAGCCGAACTCACTGTTGGTTCGCGCGCGCTCTTCGACGGCGCGGTCAATGACAGAAACGCCCAGTGCGCTTTCCACAGGCAAACCTTCGCCGGTCAAAGCACGAAATCGAGCCGTTGCTTCGTCGCCCGGACGGTACTCTGCGCGGTCAAGCGCAACGTCCAGTTTCAACTCGTGATCATACGGATAAATGACTGAACGTGAATGTTGACGACTGCCGCTGTTGCCTTCCGGAATTGCCGAAATCGAAAGCACATCGTTAAATTCAGGCCGGAAAGGCAACACGACGAAGGCACGGCCATTTCTCATTCGCACGATTTGCGAATGCAGCACCTCAACTCCCTTGGCTACGCTGAGCACGGCAACGGCATTGGGCTGGTTGGAAATCAGGCGAAGTTCGATCGGTTCCCCTTTCAAGTAAATTGCCTTGCTCATTCGCAGCCGAACAAAGGTGTCATCGCTGAGTCGCAAATTTTCCGTGTGATTGCCGATTGCGCTTTTGCCGTCGTTGGCCGTCAGGCTGAGCGAAAGCTCGTCGTCTTCTGCTGCAGGCAGCGCCAGATCGCTGACTTTGGCCAAGCCGAAACGGTTGGTTTTGACGGTTCGCAGCTTGTTTTCGACAAAGGTTTTTTGGATGCCGGTGGAATCGGGTTTTTCTTTCTGCTCACCGATGCTGATGTCGCAAACGGCGGGGGTGCCGTCCGCGTACGAAGCCGAAACGTAAAACTGCATCGGCAAGCCTTTGGCCTGATAGTAATCCGCGCCGATGAAATAGACGTGAATCGGTTCGCGGGTCACGCGCAGGTCGAATCGTTTTTGTTCCGTTCGCCCGGTGGTTTGGTCCGTGAAGTAAACCGCATAGCTGAGGTCTTGAAACCGCCGGTAACTGTCGTCCGCAAAATCTTTGTGGGCATTGGTCAGGTCAAGCTTGGTGATGAATTTGCCCGTAGCATCGGTTTCACCTTCGTAACTTTCCGCTTCTTCGTTTTCCCACTTTTGTAGCTTGTAATTCCATTGGCGGTCGGTTTCACGTACGACGCGCACTTTGCCTTTGGTGACGGGCTGGCCGAACAGGTAATCGGCGCGAACTTCGACTTCGGCGTTTTGGCCGGACAGATAAAACGCGCGATCCGATTTGGTTTTGACGGCAAAATTCGGCAGGTCGTAGCGCGTGATTTTGACGGTTTGTCGCATCTCGGCTTCGCCGTGGGTTTCGTCATCCAGCGAGGCGTTAATTTGAAAATCGCCCAGCCGCGTGTTTTCGGGAATTTTCCAGTCAACGGTTGCCACGCCGAAACGCGAGGTTTTCAGGTCAGCGCGAAATTGCGTGGCGTTTTCGGGGTCTTCGATTTCAATTTCCAGTTCGGTGTCGGGAATGGCGCGATTGTGAAAATCCATCGCCAAGGCGCGAATATGCAGCGTTTGGCCGGGCTGATACAGCGGTTTGTCCGTCGTCAGAATAATGCGCGCCATTTGGGCGTATTGAACATTCAGATCGAATTCAGCTTCCTGCGTGTATTCGCCCAGCTTTCCCGTGACGGTGAGCGTGCCATCTTCCGGCTTCAGGGTTTTCGGCAAATTGAAACTCAGCGAAGCAAAGCCGTTGCGGTCAGTCGCTCCACTTTCGGCAAATTTGTCTTCGGCGTCATTGTCGAACTTCAATTCACTTGTGATCCGAACTCCGGCAACTGGCCGAGCGGTGACCGGATGCAGCGCGCGAACCTGCGCGCGATACGGTTTGCCGGGCACGGCGAAATCGGACGCAATTACATGCAGTTCAAACATTTCCGACGCCATTTCGGAAAGCGAAATGATGCCGGTTAATGGTGCGAAGGCTTTGCCTGATGCTTCGTCGGAGGTAAGGCGGTATTTCAGCCGAAACCATGGCGTGTCACTGTCTCGGAAGTAGTTGTACAGGGGAAATGGAATTTTGAGCCTGTTGACGCCAGGCGCAATGTTTTCCACTCTGCCGGTTCGATTGGGGATATTGCCTTTCGGATCAATCCATTCCAGTTCCAGCTTTATGCGAATCGGTTCGGTGGTCAGGTTTTCAACGGCCAGTGTGATTTCGGTTGCGCCTTCACGCAGCGAAACTTTGGTAGCAGCTTCGTTGACGCGTAGCGGAATGTTGATCGCTGAAGAGCGAAAGACCGGGATCAAGACGAACGACAGGCAGAACAGCAACAAGATCGCTGCACGAGCGGACATAGGGGTATCCTCCATGGCTTGCCGTTGGCTGGCAGCCAAATCAGTTCTTCATTAGGGCAATGTTGCTATGATTTTCGATCCCAGTAAGCCCGTCAGGTATGGGCGTGGTGCCGCCGCTGCTGATTTGTGATGGTCTCCCAGATGACCTGTTTGATGATTGCGGCTTGCGACGAGAGAACGGCGGCCGAATTGAGGGCTTGCAAAAAAAGTTGCTGGTATCACAATTTCCGCCAGCCTAAATCAAAGCACAAAACATCGAGACACTCTTTTTCGACAGGATTTACACGATGGTTCAGGATTGTCCCAAAAAGGATGAATGGCAGGCGTTGTTCATCCTGAAAAATCTTGTCCATCCTGTCCAAAAGTTTTGTGTTCTGATGTAGTCACTTCTGCGTAACTGAATTATTCTTCCGTCCGTACCAAGTCACAACTGAACTCTTAATTTTCCGGAGGCAATTTTCATGTGTGTTGACCGAAGAGATTTTCTGCGGCTGTCTGCCGGTCTGACCGGGGCAGCTTTGTTTGATGTGAAACCTGACGCCGAAGCTTTGGCGCAGGCCAGAAGCTCTGTCAATGGCGTAACGCCGATTTCCGATGATGAACGTCGTGCGCGCATCGAAAAGGCGCAGCGGTTGATGAAAGAGAACAAGATTGACGCCATCTTTCTGGAAGGTGGCTCCAGCTTGTTCTATTACACGGGCGTTCGTTGGGGAAACAGCGAGCGGATGTTTGCCGCTGTCATTCCCGCGCAAGGCGAGCTGGCCTGGATTACGCCGAAGTTTGAAGAAGCCCGCGCCCGCGAATTGATCCGATTTGGCAAAGACATTCGCGCCTGGGAAGAAGACGAAAGCCCTTACAAAGTTGTGACCGGCATTTTCAAAGACCGCGGCATACGCACAGGCCGCATCGGCATGGAAGAGCGCGTGCGGTTTTTCCTGTTTGACGGCATTCGTCAGGAAGCCAAACATCTGGAATACGTCAGCGCCGACCCGATCAGCGCCGGTTGCCGGATGTTCAAATCGCCCGCCGAAATCGCCCTGATGCAACGCGCCAACGACATCACCATTCAGGCGTTCAAAGCCGCCGCCGCGACGCTCAAAGAAGGAATGACGCAATACGAATTCGGCGCGCAAGTCAGCTCGGCCTTTCGTGCACTTGGCACAACCGGATCGGCGCTGATCGGCTTTGGGGAATACACGGCATTCCCGCATGGCAGCATCCAGCCGCAAAAGCTGAAAGATGGCGACATCGTGTTGATGGATGGCGGCACCAGCCTGGAAGGCTACGCATCGGACATCACACGCACCTTTGTCTTCGGCAAGCCAACCCAGCGCCAGCGGGACATCTGGAATCTGGAACGCAAAGCGCAGGACGCGGCCTTTGCCGCCGCCAAAGTCGGTGCAACCTGTGAATCGGTGGACGCCGCCGCGCGCAAAGTCATCACCGACGCAGGCTTCGGCCCCGATTACAAAGTGCCGGGTTTGCCGCATCGAACGGGCCACGGCATCGGCTTGGACGGTCACGAATGGACGAACTTTGTGCGCGGCAACAAAACCAAACTGCAACCCGGCATGTGCTTCAGCGACGAACCGATGATCGCCATTTACGGCGAATTCGGCATCCGGCTGGAAGATTGCCTATACATCACCGAAAACGGCCCGAAGTTTTTCAGCAAGCAAAGCTCTTCGATTGAACAGCCGTTTGATTGATTACGATCTCAGTAAATTGAAACCGCTTGGTGATAAGCCCGATAAATCGGTTTGGTTGGTTTTTCGGCAGAGACAAATTCCGCGGAAGCAGAGCTTGCAGCAGCCAAATGAAAGGCATCCATCGCGCCAAGTGCATATGTGCATGCAAGTTGGTAGGCATCATCATAGATGTCAGCCGGATCAATCCAGATTTGCACACGCCGAAAAAATGCTTCGTAAAACAGGCGTTCCTTTATGTGCCCAAAGTGAATTGCCAATGGAATGACTTCCATTTTGGAAAAAAGGCTGGATGCAAACTTGCGGTTGGGATCGGTGATGATGGCTAACGCGCGCATTTGGATTGCGCGATTGGCTCCAGTTGCGGCTTGTACTAAAACATTGCTGTCAAGATAGGTGAGCATCGGCTGAATCATTACCACGCATTTGGTTAATCAACTGATTGATTTCTTCCGTTGTGCGAGTTCCTTGCTCTTCGGCAATTTCTGCCGCGAGCTTGACCATTTCTCGCCCGAATTCCGTATCCGCCATATAGCTAAGGTCGTCTGGTATATAAGCCTGACGAACAGGAAGAGGTTCTTCAACTTTTGGTTTAACAGTAATGGTTGCCATCTGAGACTTCCTTTCAGATACATCATAGACCAATCGCAATCTGGTCGCCAAAACGTTTAATTTCATTCGCAAAAATAGAGAGTGCTGACAATGAAGAAAATCCTTGTGCTGTTGATTGTCTTTTTGCTAATTGCCCCGGTATCAAAAAGCCACGGGCAAGAAGCAGATATGCGCGCCGCGAACGAAGCCTGGCTGGAAGGCAAATATGCTGATGCGTTGCAGACATATTTGCGGTTGGTGAAATCTTCGACTGGCGATCAATTTGTCGAAACCATCGCGCGGCAAACCGGCGAGCTTTACGTAACTTCGGAAATCACCACGGACGGGCGCTCACCCAAAATGAGTGCAGATGGCGGCGTGGTAGCCTACGAAACCAGCTCCGGGGCGGCAATTGTGACGCGTGTGGTTTCGACAGGAGATCGCTCCGTTCTTGCTGAATTGGCTGGAACCGGAGCGGTGTTTTCGCTATCGGGAAAAAAAGTTGCTTACTTGAAATTGCCGCAGAACGAGGAACTGAAGAAAGCCCACTCAGTTTTGGATGCCGCCCAGGGACAGGCGCGATTGGCCGCGCTGCAAAACTTGAATTACTTGCAGGCAAAGCATTCCATAATCGTGTTGCGCGATTTGGCCAGCAAGCAGGAAGCTGAATTGCCAACGAATGGATTGTTGAAATCGTCGCTGGTGTTCGGCGCGGACGAAGACACGGTTTACTTCACTGGTGCGCACGAGGGGGAAATCGCTCGTAACGACATTTACGCTGTTAAACCCTCTGTACAGGCGACAGCGGTTACCAGCGGCGAGGGATTCAAGACTCAGCCGTCATTTGATCCTTCGGGCAAACTGTTGATTTACGCCATTCCGCTTACCAATCCGTTTCCGCCGATGCGCCCGATGGACAATTCTGCCCAGCCCAATCAGGCTGTGGGGCAAGGGCAAAGACAGCAAGGTGGAGGAGGGCCAGGCGGAAACTTCGCGGCCAATAAATTTGGCTGCATGGATTTGGCCAGCCGCAAGACGGCGGTCATCAATGGCACCGCGCTGGCTGCCGCTGCGGATGGTTCGGCGGTCGCATATTTGACTCGGACAGGGCAGGAAACCAGTTTGATGTTGCAACCGGTTGGCGGCGAACCCGCAACGCTGCTAAAGACAATTGACCGGCTGGATTCGCCTGCGTTTTCGCCGGACGGACAGAGGCTAGTGTATTCGAAGCTGACGCGAACCGATTGGGAGCTTTACCTGATTGATCGCGACGGTAAAAACGAAACGCGGTTGACGCGCGAAATTCAGCACGACATTCAACCTCGTTTTCTGAGCAAGGATCGCGTCATGGGGCTGATCGGCGAACCGCGTCATCGGCGGGCGTACGAATACGATCATCAGTACGGGTTGCGAACGCAGCTTTTTCACAACAACACGGTGCGAACGATCTCGCCGGAATATATCTGGCAACCCAGCGCCGACGGATCGAAGCTGATGATTCAAGCCGACCGCGATGGTGACACGGTTTCGCCCGAACGCGGTGTTTACGTGGTTGATTTGGCCCGCAAAGTGACGAAAGCCGATTTGATTGCCCGGCTGGAAAAACAGCTTGCTTCAGAAACCGCTTTGATGGCGGAAGGCCAGCGCATTTTCGCGCCGATTGCCGCTGAAGTTCGCCGTGTGCTGGAACCGGCTTCCGTCAATCGAGCCTACGAACACGAAAAAGCGCTGTTTGATTTTGACTCCAAACACATTACACGACCCGGCAACAAACTGGCAGCGGATTATTTGCTGGCGGCGTACAAATCCTTTGGCTACGACGCCCAACAACAATGTTTTGAAAATCGCACGGCGCTGGGCGGCAAAACCTGCAATGTCATCGCGACGCTGAAAGGCACGGAAAACCCGGAACTGGTGTACGTCGTCGGCAGCCATTTCGATTCGGTTCCGGTTGGTCCCGGAGCGGATGACGATACGTCTGGAACCGTTGCACTGCTTGAAGCCGCACGAATGCTGGCCAAACATCCACAAGCCTCGACGATCATTTTTGCTTCGTACACGGGCGAAGAATCCGGCTTGCTTGGAAGCCGCGAATTCGTCCGCGTCGCACAATCCAACAAGATGAACATCGTCGGTGTTCTGAACAATGACATGATCGGCTGGGCCAATGACAACCGGATGGACAACACGATTCGTTATTCCAACGACGGCATTCGCGACATTCAGCATGCGGCGGCTTCGCTGTTCACGCGGCTGATTACCTACGACGCGCGCTGGCATCGCGGAACGGATGCAACGGCCTTCTATGAAGCATATGGTGACATTGTTGGAGGCATCGGCTCGTATCCAGTGCTGGGAAATCCGAACTACCACCAAGCAACAGACTTGCTGGAAACGATCAACCATCAGCAAGTCGTTGAAACCGGCAAAGCGACTGCCGCGACCTTGATGATGCTGGCTTCCAGCCCTTCGCGGTTGAAAGATTTGAAGGTCGAAAGCTATGACGGCGCGACAGCGGAATTGTTGTGGACAGCTTCGCCTGAAAAAAGCGTGCGCGGATATCTGGTCAGCTACGCTGGAATAAAACAGCCGATCAAAGTCACCACCCCGCGCGTCACATTGAAAAACATCCAGCCTGGAACCGTCGTCAACGTCAAAGCCGTCAACGCGCGCGGACTGGAAGGTTGGGACTGGTCGCGCATTACCGTCAAGGCCAAGTAATTCAAAAGCTAAAATAATGGGCAAGATTAAGTTCAGTATTTTGCATTTCATTTTCCATTTACGATTTTTCAAGTGTCAGTTTTCATTTCACGCCTATTACTTTTGAACTGGCTTCCGGCAATGACAAATGAAAAATCAAAGATGGGAAATGGAAAATGAAATGATCGAACTGACTTTCTCAAACCATACAAGGAGAAATCAGATGTTCACTCGCCGTTTCGTAAAACCGCTGGCGTTAGTGTTGGCGCTTTCGCTGATGCCGGGCGCTATTCCGGCGCAAACCGGCAAATCCGCCAAATCCACCGTTCAGGCTGAAGACCTGAAAAAATGGTTGACCTATCTTTCTTCGGATGAATTGGAAGGCCGCGCCACCTTTTCAGAAGGACTGGGAATTGCTGCTGCTTACATCGCCGAACAATTACGCGGCATGGGCGTCAAACCCGGTGGCGACAATGGGTCTTACTTTCAGCGCGTTCGCGTGTTGGGTGTCAAAAGCACCAACCGGTCAACGCTGACCGTTGCCGTCAATGGCCAGACGCGCACCTTCAAAGACGGCGAAGGCATCGTCTTTCCGAAAAACGTCGGCGGCAAACGCAACTTCACCGTGGATCAAGTCGAGTTTATGGGCTATGGCTTGGACGCGCCGCTGGCCAATCACAATGATTACGCGGGCAAAGATGTGAAAGGCAAAGCCGTCGTTTATCTGGGCGGCGCAGGCCCGAAAGGCTTGGCGCAACAATTCCGCCGCGCGCTTGGCGGACGCGCACGGTACGCGACGGATCAGCGGCAGGCGTTGGCGAGCATTGGTCCCGCTGGCGGCGGGTTTGGCGGTGGCGGTGGAAGAGGCGGGGCCGGAGCAGCAGGCGCTCAGACGGATTTCACAACGGCGCAGCGTTTGGACAACACGATTCCTCCGAATGTCACCGCGCAAGACGAACTGTTTGAATTTCTGTTCAGCAACGCCAGCGTCAAATATGCGGAACTGAAAGACAAAGCCGCGAAGCAGGAACCGTTGCCAAGCTTTGCGCTGAGCGGCGTCACGCTGACGTTCAATCTGGACGCCGATTATCAAATTGTTCGCACGCAACTGACGCGCAACGTCGTCGGTATCATCGAAGGCACGGATGCAAAATTGAAAGACAGCTACGTGCTGTTCAGCGCGCACTACGATCACGTTGGCTATGCCGAAGGCGAAGTCGTCAACGGCAACCGCCAGGGCGCAGTTGGCCGCGTCAAACCCGGCACAGCCGAAGATCGCATTTGGAACGGCGCGGATGATGACGGTTCGGGCACGGTAACGGTGCTCGGAATTGCCAAGGCTTATGCCGCAGGCCCGAAGCCGAAGCGTTCGTTGATGTTTTTGTGGTTTTCGGGTGAAGAGCGCGGCCTGTGGGGATCGCGGTACAACGCCGATTATCCGTCCGTGGCGCTGGACAAAATCGTCGCCGATTTGAATATGGACATGGTCGGACGCAATCGAGATGACAAAGCCGAAGAGGCCAATTCGGTACTTCTGGTCGGCTCTGACCGCATCAGCACGGAACTGCATAACATCGCCGTGGACGCCAACGACAGCCTGGCCAAACCTCTGAAGCTGGATTACGAAATGAACGATCCGACCGATCTGGAGCAGGTGTATTACCGCAGCGACCATTACAGTTACGCCGCCAAAGGCATTCCGATCATTTTCTTCACGACCGGCTTGCACGGCGATTACCATTTCAATAGCGACCATGTTGATTTGATCAACTTTGAAAAAATGGCGCGCATCGGCCAGTTCGTGTTCGAAACGGGGCGGCGTGTCGCCAATCTCGACCACGCTCCGGCGCGTGACAATAAAGGCCCGCGCGTCGGCAAAGGCAGCAGCGGAAAGTTGCCGCAATAAAGTCGCGACGTTTGTAAATTCACAGACGCATAGCCCAACTGTTAGAGCGCATGTCATCAAATTCAAGCCCTCTCTGACGGTTGGGCTATTGTCTTTTTCAGGAGAAAACAAGATGCGGTTGTTGTTGGCGAGATTGGTGTTGATGCTGCTGACGGTGCCGATCTTGGCAATTGCCGAGGACGGCTATCGGTTGTGGCTGCGGTATGAACCGCTGCCTGCGCAACTGCGCCAGGCGTGGCAATCGCGTGTTCGTGCCATTGTTGCACCCGGAACGTCAGCGACGCTGGAAGCCATTCGCGCAGAACTCACCGCCGGATGTTCGGGATTACTTGGCGCGCAGATTCCTGCCACTGACACCGTAGAACGGGACGGAGCAGTGTTGGTCGGAACGCCCATTTCTTTGCCGCTGATTGCAGGGTTGAAATTAAACCTTGCTGCGCTCGGAAACGATGGCTTTGTCATTCGCTCGGTGAAACTCAATGGCCGCTCGGCAACGGTCATTGCCGCTGAAACCGAAGTCGGCGCGTTGTATGGCGCGTTTCATTTTCTGCGCTTGATGCAAAGCGGGTTGCCTGCCGCAAAGCTTGACGTAATGGAAAGACCTCGGCTGCAGCTGCGGATGCTGAATCACTGGGATAATCTGGACGGTAGCATTGAACGCGGGTACGCGGGACGTTCGTTGTGGAATTGGCAGGAGTTGCCGGACAAAATTGATCCGCGCTTGCGGGATTATGCCCGCGCAAACGCTTCGATTGGTATCAACGCAACGGCACTGAACAACGTCAATGCGAATTCTCGATCCCTGAATGCAGAATACCTGCGCAAAGCGGCAGCCATCGCCAATGTCTTTCGGCCTTACGGCATTCGGGTGTTTTTATCCGCCCGTTTTTCTGCACCCATGGAACTTGGCGGATTGAAAACCGCCGACCCGCTGAACGCGGAAGTTGCCGCTTGGTGGAAGCAGAAAGCCGACGAGATTTATAAGCTCATCCCCGATTTCGGCGGCTTCCTGGTCAAAGCCAACAGCGAAGGCCAGCCCGGCCCCCGCACGTACAACCGCGACCACGTGGACGGCGCGAATATGTTGGCGGCAGCGGTCGCGCCGCACAACGGCATCGTCATCTGGCGGGCGTTTGTTTACGACATGAAAGACGGCTACGACCGGGCGGCGGCGGCGTATGACAACCTGCAACCTTTTGACGGCAAGTTTGCCGCGAACGTATTGCTACAGGTCAAAAACGGCCCGATAGATTTTCAGCCACGCGAACCTTTTCATCCGATTTTCGGTGGAATGCCGAAAACACAGTTGATGCCCGAACTGCAAATCACACAGGAATATCTTGGGCAGGCCAACAATCTGGCTTTTCTCGCGCCAATGTGGCGGGAATTTTTTGACGCCGACACTTACGCCAACGGCAAAGGCTCGACGGTGACCCAAGTTGTAGATGGCACTTTGTATCACCAGCGGCTGACGGGAATTGCTGGCGTTGCCAACACTGGTTCCGACAGAAACTGGACAGGCCAGGACCTGACGCAATCAAACTGGTACGCGTTCGGACGACTGGCGTGGAATCCGGGGTTGAGTTCCAAACAGATTGCTGACGAATGGATTCGACAAACGCTAACCCAAGACGCCAAAGCAGTCGCCACGATGACGCGCATTCTGACCGAATCGCACGAAGCTATGGTTGATTCCATGACGCCGCTGGGGCTGCATCACATTATGTGGGCCGGACATCATTACGGTCCGGCTCCGTGGTGGAATCGCGAACGCCGCGACGATTGGAATCCGACGTATTACCACCGGGCGGATGAAAAAGGCCTGGGGTTTGATCGTACGGCGACTGGCAGCAATTCCGTCAGTCAATATCATCCGCCGGTTCGTGATCAATTTGCCAATCTGAAAACCTGTCCGGAAAATCTGCTGGTCTGGTTTCATCACGTGCCGTGGGATTACCGGATGAAATCTGGCCGCATCTTCTGGGATGAACTGGCGCTGCATTACCAGCACGGTGTGAATTGGGTGCGGGCAACGCGCAACGATTGGAATGTGCTTTCCGGTGTGATTGACGCCGAACGTCATGCTGCTGTGGCCATGAAACTGGCGATTCAGGAACGCGACGCGGTCTATTGGCGCGACGCGTGTCTGCTGTACTTTCAAACCTTTTCTAAACGGCCATTGCCTGCGGGCGTTGAAAAGCCAGCAAAGACGCTGGATGAATACAAGGCAAAGAGCCTGACTTGGTAAAGTTCTGGGCTATAATCTCGCAGAGGTGAATTTTATGAGTAACGCAATCACTTTGGAGCAAGCCGAGAAGCTCACTGCACAATTACCGCCGCGCGAGCAATTGTGGTTGGTGGCGCGCATCAGCGAGCGTTTAAGCAAGCTCGAATTGACAGCGTCAGAGACAGTTGTACCGCTGACAGTGCAGGACCCTGTGGAGGAGTGCGACTGGGCATCACTACGGGGAATCGCGCCTGATCTGCTGGAAGGCCAAGAGGCACAGGCCTGGGTTTCGCACTCCCGGCATGAAGCCGACGACCAGCGAGAGCAGCAGTGGAGGCGCGGGTGATGAAAATAAAGGATGCGCTGATCGGGGTCAGGAGATTGTTTCTGGATACAGCGCCGATTATCTATCACATCGAAGGTAATCCCATCTATCAGCCACTGACCGATATTATTTTTCAGCAAATTCAAAATGGAATGCCGGAAGCCGTCACCTCGTCCGTGACGTTGGCTGAATGCCTGGTGCATCCCTATCGCCACGGTGACCTGGCACTGGTTCAGAAGTTCCGCAATGCAATCACCAAGGGAATTCACACGCAATATACGGGCGTAGATGCCAGCGCTGAGCACGCAGCCGAATTGCGGGCGCTCCACAACCTGACACTCACCGATGCTTTCCAAATTGCTGCCGCTCTTGCGGCAGGCTGCGATGCTTTTCTCACAAATGACATTGCGCTCAAGCGAGTGAGCGGCCTTACCATCCTGGTACTCGATGAGTTAGAAGTGTGACTACGTATCTTCCATGAAAATCACTGACATCAAAGCAACCACTGTCACCGTTCCTCTGGAAGCTCCATTGCGTCACGGCAACGGATGTCATTGGGGGCGTTTCGTCCGCACAATTGTCGAAGTCGAAACTGACGAAGGCATCACAGGCCTCGGCGAAATGGGTGGCGGCGGCGAATCTGCTGAAGCGACATTTCGTGCGATGAAAAGCTATTTGCTCGGCCACGATCCGGCTCGGCTGGAGGAAATGCGCTTTCTGATCGCCAACCCTACGGCGTCGCTGTACAACAACCGCACGCAGATTTTGGCCGCGCTGGAATTTGCCTGCCTGGACATTCTCGGCCAGAAATGGGGCGTGCCGGTTTCGGAAGTTCTTGGAGGACGCTTGCAGGATCGCGTTCCCTTTGCGACCTATCTGTTTTTTCGCTACCCGAATCCAAAAGACGGCAGCGGCGAAGTCAGAACCGTTGAACAGCTTGTGGCAAGTGCTCGTGAACTAAAAGCGCGTTACGGTTTCACATCGCACAAATTGAAAGGCGGTGTCTTTCACCCAGATTACGAACTGGAAGGTTACCGAGCCGTCGCCGACGCTTTGAAAGGCGACCGGTTCCGGTATGACTGCAACGGCGTGATGTCCACCGAACAAGCCATACGCTTCGGCCAGGCCATCGAAGACATCAATAACGATTATCTGGAAGACCCGGTTTACGGGCTGCACGGCATGCGCCGCGTCCGCGAAAAGGTGCGAATGCCGCTTTCGACCAACACAGTTGTCATCAATTTTGAACAACTGGCGGCGAATATTTTGAACACGGCGGTAGACGTGATTCTGCTGGACACGACGTTTTGGGGCGGCATTCGCCCGTGCGTCAAAGCGGCTGGAATTTGCGAAACCTTCCAGCTTGGCGTGGCGGTGCATTCGTCGGGAGAGCTTGGGATTCAATTGGCGACAATGCTGCATTTGGGAGCGGTGATTCCGAACCTTTCGTTTGCCGCCGACGCGCATTATCACCATCTGACCGACGACATCATCGTGGGCGGCAAGCTGAAATACGAAAACGGTTCGATTGCAGTACCGACCGAGCCAGGATTGGGCGTCAAACTCGACCGCGAGAAATTGGCCGAATACAGCGAACTGTACAAAAGGTTGGGCGGGTATCCATATGACCAAGACCCGCTGCGACCGGGCTGGACGCCTATAATTCCCAACAATCGCTGGGCCGATCCGAACGATGATCGGCGACCCAACAACATCAAGTTGTAGTGATTCCAACGATTGCCGCCCGGCACAAAAATCTCGCCGAAAACTGATCGAAGGAAAGTGTAACCGAACGAACACAGCCGGGTAGTTTTTGCGGATAGGATGCTGGCTGGCAAAATCCTTCAGCGTCGCGCAAAATGAAACTTCCCTTTGTGGCAGTTCGTTTGCGGCACTTGAGACCAAATTATGATCGGTGAAACAATCTCGCATTACAGAATCGTGGAGCGTCTGGGCGTAGGCGGAATGGGCGAAGTCTATAAAGCTGAAGACACAAAGCTCCATCGCCATGTTGCGCTGAAGCTGATGCTGGACCAGGACGGCAAGGACGACGAGCAGCGCAAACAGATGCGCGCGCGGTTCTTGCGCGAAGCCCAAGCCGCATCGGCACTGAATCATCCGAACATTGCCACGGTTTACGAAATTGATGAATTTGTTCGTGAAGGTGAACGGTACAGCTTCATTGCGATGGAATATGTGCCGGGCCACACGCTGAAACAAGCCGCGCAAAACCTGGCGCTGCCGGAAATTCTGGAAGTGATTTTGCAGATTGCCGATGCCCTGGCCGAAGCGCATGACCGAGGCATTGTTCATCGGGACATCAAACCGTCGAATGTTATTTTGGGCGAACATCATCGCGTCAAGCTGCTGGATTTCGGAGTGGCAAAATACAATCCGGCGGTGACGTTTGATTCGGATACCGCCAGTTTGATGCAAACCGAAATCCTGAAAACTCAGCCCGGAATGGTTCTTGGGACATACGCCTATATGTCGCCCGAACAGGCGTTGGGCAGGGAAGTGGATGGGCGTAGCGATCTGTTTTCTCTGGGCGTGATGTTTTACGAAACGCTGGCTGGCCGGTTGCCATTCACTGGCAATTCGATGCCAGCGACAATTGACGCCATTCTTCATGCCGATCCCATGCCCGTCAGCCAGCTCAATCGTCAGGTCACAGCCGATCTGGAACGTATCGTCCACTGGATGCTGGAAAAAGAACCTTCGCGGCGATATCGGACGATGCGGCTTCTGATTGACGATCTGCGCGCGGTCAAAGACGGACTGCCGCTGCCGACATATTCTTACGAAACCAATGTTGGGTTTGCGACGCAATCCTTGTCGGTGCAATCGCCGGGCAGCAATACCTTGAGCCATCGTTCGGGCAAAAGCATCGCGGTGATGAGGTTTGGCAACGTGACGCAAAATCCGGCGGATGATTGGCTGGGCAGCGGAATCGCCGAAACGGTGACTGCCGACCTGAAAAAGATCGAAGGCTTGAGTGTCATCGGACGCGAACGGGTTTATGAAACCTTGCGCCGTTTGGGCGTGGAATCCGAAGCCGATATGGACACGACGATGGCCAACAGCGTGGGCCGCGAAATCGGCGCGCGCTGGATTCTGACCGGCGGATACCAAAAGATCGGCGAAATGCTCAGAATTACCGCGCGCGTTGTGGGCGTTGAAAGCGGCGAAGTCGTGCGCACGGTCAAAATTGACGGTCAGATGAAAGACATTTTCGAGCTTCAGGACAAGATCGTGTATGAACTTTCGCGAGACCTGGATCTGAGTTTGAAGAGCGGCGAACGCGAAGGCATCGAACAGAAAGAAACGGAAGTTCTGGAAGCGTATGAAGCGGCCTCCAAAGCGGAAGTCATGTTGATGTCTGGCGACAAGGACGCCGTTGAAGAAGCGGTCAAGTTGCTGGTGCTGGCAATTACTCTTGATCCGAAGTATGCCAACGCATACGTGGGACTTGGGTATGCCTACACGCTTCAGGGACAGTTTTTTGCCAAGCCGGAAATGCTGGCAACCGGTGTCGAGTTCTTCCAAAAAGCAATCGAGCTTCAGCCCATGCTGGCCGACAGTTATGCCGGCCTGGGAATGGCGTTTGTGGCGATGGGACGCGACGAAGACGCGATGGGCGCTTTGCGGCGCGCAATGGCTTTCGCCTCGGACAATGCGGATGTTCACAGTTCGCTGGGTCGTGTTTATGCGATTGGTAAAGGAATGTTCCGCGAAGCGATTGCCGAATATCAGAAGGCGCTGAAGATCAATCCGGATGATGCCTGGTCGGCGCAGCAAATTGCCCTGTGCAGTGCCTACGTCGGTGAATACGAACTCGGCGAAGAAGCCGCGCGACAAGCCATTCAGGCACAGGAAGAATTCATCTCCGGTCACGAAGGCATTCGCCTGATCGGTTCTCACGTCCGGCTGGCGCATCTGTACAACCTGCAAGGCAAATACGACGACGCGATTTCCGAGTGTTACCGCGAAATTGTTTTCCTGCGGAACTCAAACCACGCGCTGAAAGAACGTACCTTGATCGAAGTCCACCAGAAACTGGTCAGCGCCTACATTCGACAGGGCAACCTGGCAGATGCGCGCGCCGCTTACGAACAAGTCACCAAAGGCTTTGAGGCACGTTTGGCGCTGGGAGCCGACGAGCCCTTCACGCGGTATTACGTCGCCTGCGCTTCCGCGATGATGGGCGACAAAACCGCCGCCTTAGAGCACCTGACCAAAGCCATCGAAGGCCGCCGCAACTTCAACGCGGCCCGCGCCAAAGTGGAAATTGACTTTGAAGGTTTGCGGGAGGACGCCGAGTTCCAGAGCCTTCTATCCAGATGCATGTGTTAGAGAGTGGAGCGCTTTTAGAAGCAATAAAAGCTGGCTTCCTTCTGATTTAGCTCTGAAAGAGCGCCAGATAATAGCCCCGTGCGAAGCGTGGGGAAGGCAGGAAGGAAAGATTCAAGCTCCGTCAGGGGCGGCAGATTTCAGTTTCGATGTCGTTATTGCTGCGCCTCACATTTTCATCCGCAACGCAACCAGCACAAACGCCGCCAGCAGTCCGCCCAGCATCCAGTAAAACGCCAGATCAAGTTCGCGCTGTTTCTCTTGGGCCAACTGGCCGAGCTTTTGGCGAATGTCGGCGGGCGAGTTGCGGTAAATACGCAGTTCTTCGGTCCTCACCACCTTCAGGCATTGGTACAGCCCCGCCATCCAGCACAACAGCGGTGGAAAGAACATCGCCTTCATCCACAACTCCGCTGCTTCGGGGATGAACTTCGCAAAGCCGAGCATGCC
>CAZMXG010000090.1:0-29559 GCA_964570175.1 uncultured Heliomicrobium sp.
GTTCGTAAAGCACTACGCCAAGCGAGTAAACATCGCTGGCGGTGGTCAGCTTTTCGCCGCGAACTTGTTCAGGGCTGGCGTAAGCGGGCGTCATCGGTGTCACGCCCGTCAGCGTGTCATACGACCGCGACAAATCCGGCTGGATCAGTTTGGCAATGCCGAAATCCAACAACTTCGGCGCGCCATCTTCGGTCACGACGATATTGCTGGGTTTCAGGTCGCGGTGGATCACCAGATTCTGATGGGCGTAATGCACAGCGGCGCAGACCTGGCGAAAGAGCTTCAACCTTTCATCCACCGAAAGCTGATGCTGGTGGCAGTATTCGTCAACCGGCAGCCCTTCGATGTATTCCATCACGAAGTAAGGCCGCCCGTCTTCGGTCGTGCCGCCATCCAGCAAGCGCGCGATGTTGGGATGATCCAGGCTGGCCAGAATCTGGCGTTCGTGGCGGAAGCGGCGGATGACTTCTTCGTTTTCGCTGCCAGCGTGAAGCAGTTTGATGGCAACCTGTTGGTAAAACTGCCCGTCGGCGCGTTCGGCCAACCAGACCGCACCCATTCCTCCGCGACCGATTTCGCGAATCAACCGATACGCGCCGATACGAACACCACTTTCAACTGCTTCTCCGGCATTGGCTGTCGGATGAGGCATGACCAGCGTGGGCGAAAACGTCCCAGAATGCGGTGGCATGTTGACCGGAGAATCCAGAAAACTTTCAGCATCCTGATTGGCCGCCAGCAAGGCCTGGACTTCGCGCAGCAATTCTTCATCGCCCGCGCAGGCCTTACTGATGAAATCATCGCGCTCGTCACGCGGCAGTTCCATTGCGGCGTAGAAAATCTTCTCGATCTGTTGCCATTGATCTTTGTTCACGACACTGTCCTCCTACACTCGTCACTTTGCCGATTCGTCCTTGCTCAATTGCCGGTAGAGCCATGATTTGGCCAGTTCCCATTCACGCGCGACGGTGCGTTCGGAAGTTTTCAATACTTCGGCGGTTTCGGCTACGGACAAGCCACCAAAAAACCGCAATTCGACAATTCGGCTTTTGCGCTCGTCGAACTCGGCCAGCGCATCCAGTGCATCATCCAGTGCAATCAGGTCAGGCTGTTTGCCTTTGGAAACCAGATCAACTTCTGACAGAGAAACTTTGAAATCATTGCCGCCGCGTTTCAGCCGCCTGCGCCGCCGCGCTTCACCGACCAGAATCTTGCGCATCAACGAAGCCGCTACGCCGAAAAAATGCGCGCGGTTTTGCCAGGTGCTTTTCTGCCAGTCAATCAGCCGCATCCAGGCTTCGTTGACCAACGCGGTAGTTTGCAGAACGTGATCTGACTTTTCCCGGCTCATGTAGGCTTCGGCAATGCGGCGCAATTCGACATCCACCATTGGCGTCAATTGTTCCAATGCGCTGCGGTCGCCATCTCCCCAAGCCATCAATAATCCCGTTACTTCGGAAATCTGCGGCGAAGAATCTGCGGTCATGAAATCTCTCCGGTTCCTGTTTTTTCAGGACGAAAAAATATTTTTTTGTGATGTGGCAGTTTTCAGACGCAAACGTTGCCTGTCTGAGTGGATGGAACAAACAAGTGAAATCCAAAGGCAGCCGAGGGTTTACGACCTGGCCAGGTATCTGCTCCGGCTGCCTCTTTCAAATCGCGTGGGATTTTAGATTTCTATTTCAAATGAAGCAATTGCCGTGAGGACATTGCCCAAATGTTTTTCGGTGGAGGTTTCCCAAATGATCCAGATCAAACTGATAGACAACCAACAGGATTTGCAGCAAGTCTTTCGGCTCCGTTATGCCGTCTATGTCGAAGAACTCGGCGCGGAGATGGAACACGCCGACCATCAGCGGAAAGAAGTCTGCGAGCCGTGGGATGAAACTGGCGACAATTTGGGCGCCTGGATCAATGGCGAACTGGTCGGCTGCGTGCGAATCAACCGTGGTGGCAAAAGCGACCTTTCAGAATACCAAGACTTTTTCACTCCCATCATTGCGGACAAGGCGTCTGGTTGTTCACTGGAAAGCATCTCCATTTCTTCCAAATTCGTGGTGCAACAGCGGCATCGCGGGGCAATATTCGCTGTCAGGCTTGCGCAGGCCAATTACGTACAGATGCTTGAAAACAATTCGCAATTGAACTACCTGACTTGCCGCTCCAATCTGGTGGAAATGTATCGCAAGCTCGGCTTTCAGCCTTGCGCGCCTGCTTTCCACCACCACGAAGCCGGATGGATCACACCGATGGTGTTGGTGGTCGAGGATTATGAATATCTGCGGCAAATCAAATCGCCATTCGCGGACATTTGCGCACGTTATCCAATCAATCAAGTGCAGGCCAGAAAGCTGCGCATACGCCTGGGCGCGCAAACAAGCAGGCCCGTGGAAGTTCTGAAGATGGCCGCCTAACAAAAAGAAAAGATGAACTGCCAAACACGCAGGCCGACCCCCTGCGCTTTCAGGAGGAATGATGAAAAGCCCTAAACTGACACAGATCGAAACCGCTTGGTTTGAAGAGGTGAAACAATTTAACTCGTCCCCAGCCATCAAGCGGTTGATCGCGGGCGAATTGAGCGTCGCGCATTACCAAGCATTGCTGCGCGAAATTTACTTTTACGCCCGCGAATCGCCGCAGTTCTTTTCCGCGATTCCAATCCACCTGCGCGGTCGGCAGCGCGAATTCACCAAAATGATGTTGCGACACGCTGCCTCTGAAGCCGGACACGATCATCTGGCGCTGGCCGACCTGAAAACTTTGGGCAACAACGTTGAAACCATTCCCTTCGAGCGTCCTCTGCCGGAAACGTCGGCGCTGATCGGCTTTTCGTTTTACCTGATCCAGTATCTAAATCCGGTCAGTTATCTGGGATTTGTTTTCCACTTGGAATATCTGCCAACGCATTTTGGCGAGCAGTATGCGAAAGGCCTGCTCAGCGCTGGGATTCCTCCAGCGGCGATGACCTTCATCGGCGAACACGTCGAAGCCGATGTTGGCCACAACCGGCTGATGGCCGAATACGTGAAACATTTGCTGGCCACCGAACGCGATGTGGAAGACATGATTTATGCCATGCGCGTGACGGCGAATCTGTACGCCAAAGTATTTGAAGCGGCATTTCGTAGCGTGGACGAAGCCCTCACGTACAACTACGGCATAAATCGCGCGGAACTTGAACCTGGTGCCATTACTCAACCACAACCTAACCAAGGAGAACTCTTATGAAAAACAGAAAACATTGGTTTCTTGCAGCAGCCATGGTCATCGCAATGATGATTACCTTTTCGCTCACGATGGGGCGGAACTCGGTTCACGCTCAATTTGGTTCGCAGCGTGGCCAAGGTTGCTGCGATCATCTATCGGCTCGGGGACAGGGAATCGCCACTGCCGCAGACACCTTTGTGGTGGATGCAGAATTCAATCTTAGCGGCGGGCAATTCGGCGGTGTATTTGGAGCGCAATCTCTGCAAATCAAATCCACTGCCAGGTTACTGACGCAGAACCCACCCACAGCCAATGGCACAATCAACGCTATTACCTCTCATGTCTTCGAGGTCAAAGGACAGAGCAACGAGAACGGCATTTGTGAACCTGGCGAGGATTGTCTGGTTACGCTGGACCGTGCAGCGCTGATTCCGACAACAACACCGGGGTTGATGGATTTGCGTTCGGTACTGGCTGTTTCAGACGGTCAAGGCCGCTTTGCCAAAGCTTGCGGCAAAATTGACGGAACCAAGGGAGACGGCCAGATCAATTTTGCCGCGACGCCGCCAACCGTGCGCTGGTCATTTGACGGCGGCCATTTGTGCCAATGCCCTTAAAGCACATTCGGCATTGCGACTTCGCTCAGATTTCCGGCTTTTTGCCATTTGAGGTTAATTCTTCGGGCTGGGACTCTGAGCCTTCTTTTCCTAGTGCAGGCTTCTTCCTCGTTTTATTGGTGTTCTCAGAAGGCTTGGCTGAGACCATGGCCTTCAAGCTGGCGCGAAATTCCGGCAGCGTCATCCCCATCCAAAGTTCCCTGAACTGATCAAAAAGCTGTGATTGGCGTTGACTGTGATCGGCTTTCAGCCGTTCCAGAACAACGATTTCCAGGCTTTCCGGCTTGCGACGTTTGATCCGCGCCAGTTCGGTTTCCAGCACCATGCGCTGTGTGACTTTGTCCTGAAAATTTCCCAGCAAATCCTGGCTGCGTTTTAGCAGGTCAATCAACAATGCCAGCCGGTCAGGAAACAGATGGCGCAATTGTTCAGCGCTATAGCGCAGCCGTTTGCCGGAAATTCTGAGGTTATGAAGCTGCGCTTCCGAAGGCAGGGTTTCGATGGCAGGCCAGTGCGAATAAAACTCTTTTAGCCGCGTGCGAAGGATTTTAGTTGCCGTCAGTTCAATGGGGTCATCCCCAGAAATTCGTTTGACCTTAAGCGGCTTGCTCATGGCTTACCTCCTGTCGGTCGGTTGCCGTTGCCGCATCGCTGGCCGAAAACTCGCGCTTGAATGCGGCGTACTCTTCGCCCTGAAAGTAGGCAAACAATTTCCGCAGCCTGCGTTTTCGCCTGGCTTCTAAACGGCGGATAAACGCTTCAAACGCTGCTTGTTCCTCAATGGGCGTGCTGGCAATGGCGGCTTTGTGCGCCCGCAAGGTTTCGATCATCACATCCAGATCACGCACGCCGCCCAGCGTGTCCGCCAGGCGTTCCATACTGTCACGCCAGCGCTGCCGGTCTGTTTTGGTGAAACAAGCCGCAAAATTTTTGATGGCCACGCGTAAGCGGCGAACGCCAACGCGCATGTCGTGAACGGCTTCAACATTTCCTGCCATCGCGTTTGTTTCGTGTTGAAGTATTGCCTGTTGAATTTCCAGCACCAGTTTACCGGCAAAACTCGCTGTGGATTCCGGTTGGGGCGGAACCTCGCTCGTTTCCATACGCTTTTCTCCGAATCGGGATCAATACCGAAAAGATTCTAAATGCCATAATTTGCAGCTACAAGCCAGCTTGCCATCTTTCAGGGTTAATTCTTTGTTCACTCACAAGGGCCACAGAAATTGCCTGCTCGCTGGATCGCGACACACCTCTGGCCTGAACATCTTGTCCCGGTTTTTGAGGTTGCCTGAAACCAAAAAAAATTTCAGAAAGACTGGAAGAAGCTTCCGATTGTGCGTTTTTTATCAGTGCCAGCATGATCTGCTGGTGTTGAGCAAGGATGTGGCGGTCCGATGCCGGTATTAACTACCCCCGCTGCTACCTCTCGATTAGCTCTTTGGCACGAAAGGGCCGATTGTACCCAGTGAGCAATCGGCCTTTTCGCTGCCCAAAAACAGTTTTTGTCCTCACCCCACAAAAGCTTTCCCGTCAGAGAATTCCCGGCTCAGATCAACCGTAAAAACCTTGCGCCAACCCCCGTTTAGCAAGCATAGCCATTTGCTTGACCGGGGTAAGAGAGTGGGGTACAACTGAGCCCGGTTGTAAACGTAACTCTAATGTTGAGCGCTGCCAGTAAGCTTCAACCTTAGCGATTTTGATTCAGACTGGGTTTCGGTTTATTACGGGATATGAGCGTGCATCGCATTCCACGTTATTGTTCGTTAGACGGATTCACCGAGTTGAGTTCTTCGCTCGAAGGAATCGTCCTACGCTCGCTCGCTCCCTTTGACACAGTCTGCGCCCGCACACTGAACACCAACTACTACATTTTCATTCTGGAACCGGAAACCGGAAAAGCGCTGGTGCAAGGCGGGCGATATTTTGAAGAGCCAATTGAAGCGACCGTCAGCGGGTCCACCTTCGGGGGGTGCATGCTGAAAATGGGCTGGCTGGGAATCGGGTTCAGAATCGAATTCTATTCCGGCGGCCAGCGCATTGTGACTTCGCCAGTTCAAAACATCTGCATCGAACGCGGCGACAATTGATTCTCACCCTTTTCGCCGCAACCACCACAACACCAACAAAGCCATCGTTCCCCCCGCAATATCCACGAAACTGTCATTGATCGAAGCCGTGCGAGTAGACACGAATGACTGATGGTATTCGTCCGACAACGCGTACACCGCAATGATCAGCCAGGAATAAATGGCCCAACTCCATTTCCATTGAATCGGGCTTCCTGATCGAAAGGCGCGAAAGAACAACAACGCCAAAAATCCATATTCGGTAAAGTGCGCGGCTTTGCGAATTGCAAAATGAATCGGGTGAAACTGTTCGACAGTCAAGCTGGGAACAATCCAGTGCGCAATGTTGTATAGCAGCGAACCGGTGTTTTCGCCGGAAAACGAATCGGTCGAAAAATAGAAAATGGCTGCCAACCAGAGAATGGGAGGCAGCCAGTAAAACAATTTCGAATTTTGAGTTTTGGATTTTGGATTTTCTGTTTTGATTCTGGTCATTACTGCAAACTCCTAAAATTCAGAATCAAAAATCCAAAACAGGAATTACAAAGCTTCAGCGCCGCTGACGACTTCGATAATTTCGCGTGTGATTTTTGCCTGGCGCACGCGGTTCATCACCAGCGTCAGTTTATCAATCACGTCGGAAGCGTTTTTCGAAGCCGAATCCATGGCCGTCATTCGCGCGCCAAGTTCCGAAGCCACTGATTCCAACAAGGCGTGATAAATCTGATTTTCGACCAGTTTCGGCAACAGTTCGCTGTAAATCACCTGCGGCGGCTGTTCATACAAATAATCAACCAGCGTTTCCGTCTGGCCGGCTTCGACTTCATCGCGGCCAATGGGCAGCAATTGTTCGACGACTGGCCGCTGCGAAAGCGCGGATTTGAATTCGTTGTACAGCAGATAAACGCGGTCAACCCGTTTCTCTTCGGATTTGAAGTCGGCAACCAGTTGCTGCCCCAGTTCCACGACATCGGTGACGCTGACTTTGCCAGTGCCAGTGATGCCGATATGTTCGCGGCGAATGGTGACCGGACGACGACGGAAATAATCACAGCCTTTGCGACCAATCAAAACCAGTTCAACGTCTTTGTCCGTGTTCTGGCGTAAAAACTCCTGCGCAGCTTTGGTCAGGTTGGTGTTGAACCCGCCACACAAGCCCTTGTCGGCAGTCACCAGCGCCAACACCACGCGCTCTTTGCGGCCTTCTTCACGTTCATGGCCAACCAGCAACGGGTCGCGATAATCCGGCGAACGCCGCGCCGCGTCGCCCAGAATCTGCAACATCTTGGTTGTGTAAGGGCGTGCAGCCGTCACGCGCTCTGTCGCGCGGCGCAACCGGGCAGCCGAAACCATTTTCATGGCTTTGGTGATCTGCCGCATATTTTTGACGGCGCGAACTCGACGCCGTAAATCCTGAACACTAGGCATAATGTCCTCAGTCTATGGCCTGTTACGCTTTCGCGGCTTTCACCTGCGCGTTGTAGCGTTGTTTGAACTCATCCATCGTGGCTTTCAGCTTGCCTTTCACGTCGTCGTTAATTCCGCCTTTGAAATTTTCACGCAAGGCTGAAAGCGCCGCCGTTCCGCCAGTTTCCAAAAACTTCACCAGTTCCGCTTCAAAGTCACGCACCTTTTCAACCGGAACATCGTCTACATACCCATTCGACGCCGCCCAGATGATCGCAATCTGTTTTTCGACATCCATCGGCACGTACTGGGGTTGTTTCAGGATTTCGGTCAGGCGCTGACCGCGCGCCAATTGGCGTTGCGTTGCCGCGTCCAGGTCAGAACCAAACTGCGCAAACGCAGCGAGTTCACGGAATTGCGCCAGTTCCAATCGGAGCGTACCCGCAACCTGCTTCATCGCTTTGACTTGCGCGTTTCCGCCCACGCGGCTGACGGAGTTGCCGACGTTGATGGCCGGGCGAATGCCGGAGTTAAACAAATCGGATTCCAGGAAGATCTGGCCGTCGGTGATTGAAATCACGTTCGTCGGAATGTACGCCGAAATGTCGCCTGCCTGGGTTTCAATCACGGGCAAGGCCGTCAAGCTGCCGCCACCGCGCGCGTCACTGTATTTTGCGGCGCGTTCCAGCAAGCGCGAGTGCAGGTAAAAAACGTCGCCGGGATACGCTTCGCGTCCTGGCGGACGGCGCAACAACAAGCTGATTTCGCGATAGGCCGCAGCGTGTTTCGACAAATCGTCGTAAACGCACAGCACGGCTTTGCCGCGATCCATAAAGTATTCTCCGATGGCGCATCCAGCATACGGAGCCAAATATTGCATTGCTGCTGGTTCGGACGCCGAAGAAGCAACAATGATCGTGTAGCTCATTGCGTCGTACCGTTCCAAAGTGGCCTGCACCTGTGCGACGGTCGAAGCTTTCTGGCCGATGGCCACGTAAACGCAAACCACGTCTTTGCCGCGTTGGTTGATGATCGTGTCCAGCGCGACGGCGGTTTTGCCCGTCTGGCGGTCGCCGATGATCAATTCGCGCTGACCGCGTCCGATGGGAACCATGCCGTCTACTGATTTCAAACCGGTTTGCATGGGTTCTTTCACCGGCTGGCGATCCACAATGCCGGGAGCGATGCGCTCAATGGGCATAAAATCGTTGGTGACAATCGGGCCTTTGCCGTCCGTCGGCTGTCCCAGCGCGTTGACCACGCGGCCCAACATCGCATCGCCTGCGGGGACTTCGATAATGCGCTTGGTGCGTTTGACAATGTCGCCTTCTTTGATCGCTTGATAATCGCCGAGCAACACCGCGCCGACCTTGTCTTCTTCCAGGTTCAACGCCAATCCGGCTGCGCCTTTGTCGAATTCCAACAATTCACCGGCCATCACTTTTTCCAGGCCGTGAATTTCGGCGATCCCGTCGCCCACTTTAATTACTGTGCCGACTTCGGCAATGGTCACACCGGCATCGAAGTTTTCGATCTGCTGCCGGATGATTTTACTGATTTCATCTGCTCTGATTTCGTTTGCCATAACTTTGCTCCGTAGTGGTGTCGCTTAAGCGTTCAACAACCGCTTTTTCATCTGTGCCAATTGCGTTTTGATTGAACCGTCGTAAACCAGACTGCCAATGCGCGTGACGACGCCGCCGATAATTGCCGGATCCGTGCGGAATTGCAGCCGCACCTGTTTGCCCGTCGCGGCTTTTAACTTGTCGGCCAGCAGAGTTTCTTCCTGCTGAGAAATTTCGCGCGCCGTGGTGATTTCTGCGGACACAATGTTTGTCCGCGAATCCAGCTCACGCATCAGCACTTTCAGGATTTGATCCAGATTGTGCAGCCGCGAATTATCCACCAGCAGACGCAGAAAGTTGCTGGAAGTCGGTCGCAACTGTATTTTGGCCAGCAGTTCACCGAGCACGTTGCGTTTGCGTTCGGTCGAAATCACCGGACTGGCAAACACATCGCGCAACTGTTCGTGCCCATTCATCAAAGCGGTAAACCCGCTTAAATCGGCCACGACTTCATTCATTTCGCCGCGCTCCGTGATGACGTCGGCCAGCGCGCGCGCATAACGATTGGCAATTGTGGTTATGCTCATAACATTTTCCATTTTCCGTTTGTCATCCGATATTTGTCATCGGTGCAGAAAAGCTGCCTTCAATGACAAATGACTATTGAAAAATGACAACTGGAAAATTCCCTAGCTAACTTTTGACATTTCCTCGCCCATTCGCTGCAACAGCTTCGCGTCGTCTTCGGGCTTTAATTCCTTGCGAATCATCTGTTCGGCCAGATCAACCGCTTTGGTGGCGGCGAATTCGCGCAGTTCAGACATCGCAATCTGTTTGGCGGATTCAATTTCACGCTGTGAACTGATCTTCAGTTTTTCAATATCACGCTTGGCTTCCGCTTCCAGCCGTTCCTTCTCCGCCTGCGCTTCACGCTGCGCCTGCGCTTTGATTTCGGCGATTTCGGAATCCAGACGATTTAGCCGGGCATCAAGCTCAGCCATTTTTGACGCGGCAAGGTCTTTTTCTTTTGCCGCTTGCTGCAAGGTCGCACGAACTTCGGCCAGACGAGTAGCGAAAAACTCTTTTGCCGGTTTTCTGAGCAACCAGATCAATAAACCAAGAAAGATCGTCAGGTTGACCAGTTTTGACAGCGCAGCCATTCCAGCGCCTGCCAACAACAATCCCGGTTGAAATTCCGTGATGAAAGCAGGAACCAGAAGTGCGAATGAAACGAGTTGGTTGGGATTTGTCATAGCGGCTTTAATTTCCTCCGCCGCTGACCGGGCGATGCAAAATCTGAGAAGAAATGACGGCAGCCATCGCACGGGCTTCACCTTCCAAATTGGTTTTTGCGTCGGCAGTTTGTTTGGAGATATCTTCGCGCGCAGCGGCAATTTGCGACGCGGTTTCGCTTTTGACCTGCGCAATCATATCTGCACGCGCGGCTTGCGCATCGCGGCGTTGCGCTTCCATAAATTGGTACGCTTCGGCGCGAGCAGATTGAATTTGCTGTTCGTATCCGTTCAAGCGCTGTTCATACTGGGCCAGCAATTGTTTGGCTTCCGCCATACGACCGGCTCCCAGATGATTGCGCTCGTCCAACACCTGATTGATGGGTTTGAACAACGTGCGGTTCAGAATGAAAATCAGCAATAGGATGGAAATGAAGATAACTAAAAACGATCCATCAATGCTCAGAACACTGCCTGCCAAGGCTAAGACGATCACGCGGATTCGCCACTCCTCTCAGATAAAGATGTGCTGCACAGCCAGCTATGGTGATAATTACTGCGGGAATTTAAGTGCGGATAAGTAGCACACGATTTCACAAGGTGTCAACGTACCCTGATGGCGCTCAGATGCGCCACGCTGCAAACAAACGCATTTAGCTCGCTTGCAGTCGCGTTTTTTTGCGTGGTGATGAGCCAGGCTGAAGCAAGATGAAGACTAACCAGTTCCAGTTTTGTTCCAGCTTGTGTTCCAGTGATCGGCTTGCATTTTCGGACTGATTTTGCAGGCCGCTCACCTTTCGGGATGATCGAACGTTGGAGCGTTCAAGTCCCTACCACCAACCGCGAGAGAAGCGCGAATGATGGCTGATAAAATCCTACCACAAAATTTCAGCTTTCTTCCCTGCACTCGCCATTTCTATTGGAGTTTTCAAAAATGGCGCAAATCTTAGCCTTCAACAAACAATCCCAAGAGCAAATCAAGAATGTTCACGAAGCTGTAAACAATGCGAAAACCAAGATGCACCCAATTGCGCTTGTCGTGATGGTGATCGCAGCACTCTTCATTTTGCTGGCTGCCGGTTACACCTGGTGGCACAACTTTCAGCTTTTTTCCCGTGGCACTTCATCAAAAGTTGTCGCGGCCTTCCCTGCCACGTTGCTGGACGGATCGCTTGTGTTGCTGATTCCCGCCGCAATTTGGTGGTTCACATCACCGCTTCAAAGAACCATCGCAGGCATATCCCACGTCGTGCTTTTCATCATTGTTGGCACTCACACCGTGCTTAACAATTCCCTTCACACTGGCGAGCCACTGAGCGACGGAATGAAAGCCTATCTTCAGGTAGGCATTTACGTTTCGTTTCTTTTGATTTTGGCCATCTGGATTTTGCTGATTCATTTTGACAGCCGCGTTAAACAACACGAAGACGAAGCCAAGCTGAATGAACGCGCAGCGGCGAAGGCTCACGAACTGGGCGTCAAGGTCAAAGAATTTGAGCTTGAACAGAATGAAGCCAACCTCGAATTTGAAATGGCCAAAGCCCGCGCCCTTCACAATGCCCGGATGAAAGCCTATGGCAGCGAAGACGTAATTGATGCTTTCGTTGATTACGAACAGCAAGCCGCGCTGATCGAAGCCCGCGAAATCAAGGGCCTACTCCCAAAAGCCGAGAGCCGGTGAACCCGCCCTATTCATCGGCTCGACTTCAACAAAACAAACAAGTTGCGGCGTTTCTGGCAAGCCAGAAACTGGACGCAATGGCAAGCCAGAAAACCGAAGAACCGCAGCCCCAAGCTATGCCAGAAATGGCTTGCCAGAAATCGGAACGGTCACAGGTTCAAGTTAGTGCGTCACAAGGCAAGGGGCAGCAATCGAAAACGGTCAAGATCAACGACCTGAAGTTTCGCGTTCGGCTGAATGACAACAGCTACCGCGTAATGCTGCTACTGCCCGATGGCGAGCCATACCTTGTTTCGTTGCTCAAAGCAGAATGGAAGCTGGTCGAAAAAGACTCAGCCGCGTTTCTGGAAAAAGTTACAGTCAAGCTTCGCGTCCGGATCGGCAAAGCTGATGAGGAATTGGCCGCAAAACTGAAAACCTTACTGACCACCATTGAAGAGGCGAACAAATGAACCAGTCAAGATTAAGCGTTGAATACTCGACATCCATTTACGACACCAACGGAAAGCTATTGCCTGAATCTCCACTCAACCAAATTTATGCCTTTGAAAGCTTGTTTGCTCATATCTCCGGCGTCGGACAACTGCTTGCGATGGTGGACGACGACAAGCTTGAAAATATGAATAAAGAGGAGCGCAGGTTAATGCTGGAAAATCTGGGAACACTTTTCACCTCTATCGGTGATGCTGGTTTTCATGCATTACTTCAGCACGAATGGCCTGAAGTGTTTGCCAGTGAAGAGCAATCCATAATAGAGCAAAAACCTTCTGTGAAAGAGAACGTTGTGAGCAAGGCCGCAGCCGCTTGATTCAGAAATGTGATGGCGGCAAAGCGCAAACGTTGACCAGCTTCAGTGAAAACGCTTCGCGGTTTGTCGCCAGCCTGTTTTCCAATTCATCGGCTAGGGTAGAGAAGTTTTGATTGATCGCGAAATCTCTTGGCTGACAATGGCATTTTCAGCGATGCTGCCGACGAGGTGATTCTATGGCGAAGAAAAAAAACGAAGACAAAATAGCCGAAAAATTTCTGTCAGTGGCCCAAGTTGCTGAGATGTTAGCCATGAGTGAGGCCGCGATTTACGGAGGCTTATGCGAAACGCACGAACTAAAACGAATCCGGCTCCGCAGCAAAGGCAAAGGCCGAGCAACGATTCGGTTTTACCTGTCGGACGTGACGGACTGGATGAACAAACGCATCCGATCTGCACAACCCGACATCCCTCGGCAAAAACGCGGGCAGGCCAGAGATCGCGTTATTGACATGGCAAGATTCAAGCAGACCAGAAAATGGTGAAGCGTTGGTTGAAACGATTATTCTGGGCGATGGTGATTCTGATGGGATGCGCTGCTCTGAAGCTCAAGATTGAAGGGCTTGAGCTTCAGCAATGCGCCGCCAAACAAAATGGAGGTTTCATGCCAAAATCGAAAAAGAAGTTAACGTCGCGCAAACAGGCCGTTACATCAAAACCAAAACAAGCAGATACACAGATCAAAAACTCCGTGAATTTAGTCGAGGAATTGAACGCCCTGGAATGGAAGAAACATTCAAAGGTTTTGAAAAAAAAGGATCTTCCTATGCGAATTGTGCGCTTCATTATTGGCTCGATTTACAACAAGGTTCGCGATTCAATCGCCCTTTCTATTGAATCAATTTGCGAGTCAATTCTTCAGACACTCTTTCAAGCAGAGATCATTCAACGCGGCCCTAAGTGGGAATCTTTTGATTCTCCACGCACGATGGCGAATGAATTTCTATTGAAACTCTTGAAGTGTCTGGAACTAGGTCCGGATGATGATGATGTGGGATCAACTAAAAAAACTGATCATTGGATTGTCAGGGGACACCGCATATATGGGCAGCAACGTGGTGGGTCGTTGCAGAGTCCCTACTACACAGTCTACCAGTTCTACAGAGCCTTTCGGTTCAGAAACAATTGGATATTGAGTGCCCCGCAAGGAAGTGAATCTCGAAAAATGTGGCAGGAAGTATGGCGAGAGGCGGGCAAGGAGCTTAATGTAAAAAAAGAACTGGACAAATCAAAAAGGGACGTTGCCCAATTCAAAGCAGATGCTCGATCAATAGCTACAGACTATTTTCACGCCGAAATCAGACCCTTGAAAGAAAAATTGAAGACTCAGCATGGGTAGTTTTAGGGCGCTTGATTTACCACCATACTTTTTTGAGAAGCGCTGACATGATCGCGAGCGATGCGTAACAAAGATTTGACACCTGAAGCAGCCGAGGCCAGACACCATGCCGCGATTCGCGGTCTGGAAAATCTGGGCTTATTCGACAAAGCCGATGAAATCGCCAGTCTTGATCCAATCGAATACGTCGAAAGCAAAGGCTATCAGGTTCAAAATCCAACCCTAATAACAACACAAAGGAGAACTCAAAAAATGGCTTTAACACGTGCTGAATTGCTCGCTGAAAACCAAGAACTCAAGGAAGAAAACGAGAGATTGGCGGACATCGTTGACTCTGTGGCATCACTTGTGAGCACGGACGAAGATGACGATGACTATGAAGATGAGGAAGACGACGAATAACTCCGAGGGCTGACGACACGCTTCGGGCCTGGAAAACTAGAAACGTGTTGTCAGCCCTACTAACTACCGCTGATTGAGGCAGCGGCGAGCCAATCCTACCAAAGGCGTCCTGTCTTCGGTAGTAAATCTTGCCTTTCTGCCATCAGCCAACCAATCCCAAAAACAATGTCAAAAGCACTCCAAACAAACGATGTGCTCCGGGCCGTGCGCCGTCTACTGGTCAAGGGAGGCGCAAACGCAGCTTTATGGGTCGCGGCTCAGGGGAAGACACAAAAGCTCTGCGCCGCCTGCCATTTCCCTGGATTCGGTTGGTTCAGCCTGGACGGAACCACGCCAGTCAATGAAATGGTTGATCTGTTGAAGCTGAGCGATTGTGAGTTTTCCGTTGAACAGTTGGACGAAAGCACAGAGGGAGCTGCCGACGTTCGCGCAATGCAAGTCAGACTTGGATTGCTGGTCGAACTTGGCTGACATCGTTGCTTGGTCATTCCGTGGCCTTTAGGCCATTCACAGAAAGGAATTATGCCAAAGAAAAACAATGTTGCTTCGGTCACACCGAAGCCTGAACCGAAAACCACATCGAAGCCAACCACGAAAGTAAAACCCAAAGTCACTTCGGAGTCAGAACCGAAAACCAAGCCAGAGCGGACGCCCAAAAACGCGCCAATCATTACACCAGTCACTACATCGGAAATATCAACGATTTCAATTTATTCATTGCCAGATTGGGATGCTGACCACAGCACAAGCCCACATCGTTACGGCAACGGTGGGAAATCTTTTGGTGAATTCCACACGGAAGGTGACGCAAAAGACTGGCTAAGGCGAAACGGGTATGAAGGGCATTTCGCCGCCGCTGAACGCATTAAAGGCAAGTTCGTGAAGTCGTGGCATATCGAAATCGAGCTTTGGGAAGACGACGCCGGCAACGATTTTGAAATGCTCGACGAAGACGACCTGGACGATAACCAGTTGAGCAATCCGGATGTTGTCCGAGCGAAGATCGAAAACGCCAGGCTGAAAGCGGAACTAAAAGCCCTTTCCCAAAATGGTGGGCATTCTTCAATTGTCGAGTTACTACAAGGCTATAAGCTGTTAAATGAAATGCAGGGGCAGGGGACGCCACAAAAAAGCTTGGCTGAACAACTCCGCGAACTGAAAGAAGTCAACGAGATCATCAGCCCGCCACGACGGGAGCCACAGCACTCCACACCGCAGCTATCGGATGATGCGGTGATTCTGAACGCATTGGCCAAAAACGAAGGTATTGCCGGAAAGGTGAAAGACCTAGTGCGTGGCATATTCAGCGACAAAGGCGACAAAGAGGAAATCACTTTTGCTGATGTGGCAATGGAAGCGGTCAAAAATGGCGAATTGGCCAAAACCGTCGAAGCCGCTGTCAATGGATTGGGAAGCCTGGTGCTTTCAATGCTACCGAGACAGCAACACGCAGCGCCGCCGATGGTCGAACAGCCAATGCAGGCACATTCACAAATGCCGCAAGGCAGCGCACCACACGCGCAAGCCGACAACCTGGTTTCAGCAGCAGTCGAACGGCTGATCGGTCACATCCTGCCCGCAATGGACATCAACGATGATGTGATTCCCGCCAATAACGCGCTCGTTTCCTTCTGCGACCTCTTTCCTGAACACGCACCCATGATCAATTCGTGGATGAGAGCGCAGCCGGAATATCTACTGGCGTTGCTGGCTCAAGCCACGCCACAGGCTGAAGCAATCGTTTCCAAACCTCACGCGGCTGATTGGGTGAAGCGGCTGCAAACAACTTTCCTGACGGATGAACCGGAAGAAGGCGATGACGAAACGGCGGGCACTGATGCCAGCCAGACTGGAGGGCAGCATGTCTAATCCAATCTCTTTTGATCAAATTCCGGAAGATCTTCTGGTTTTCACGGCTTACGGTCCGTGGCGCGTCACTGTGAAGCGTGACGAGGATGGCACGCTGCAAATCACAGCCAAACGCCAGCAAAGCCCACGAACAAGAAACAGACCGATCCGTCCGCACAAATCGAGGCACGCCCGACCGAAGCGCCCAAAGACAACCAGTCAATTTCGTCTTCGGAGTCTACCTCCGCCAGCAACTGAGCCACCTCAACAAGCTCCAGCATTTTTCCGCATGGTGATGAATTGTTGGAAGTGGCCTGAGTGGATGAAAGACAGGAAAGAAAACAACGACACGCCGCCGATTTCGCCGCCATAGATCGCAGCTAGGCTGTCTGATCGTCCGAAGGAATGCCAGAGCGAGGGCCGGGCTCGAAAAATCGCGTAGCGGCCCAATCTGGCGAATGAATCAGGCAAATAAAAACCGCCGCCGTCAATTTCGACACTGAACGGCAGCGGTTTGAAAGGTTAAAAACGAGATGAAGACTACAACAAATTCCAGCATTTCTACAGAACAAAATCTTTCCGACACGTTTCAAACCATTCTCTTCAAAACAAAGGCTGAAAAGAAAGGGCAAAGCTGGCTTGGCAACTGTCCTTGTCACGATGACAAAAAGGCCAGCCTAAGTATCACGAGGGGCGATGATGGGCGCATTTTGCTCAACTGTTTTGCGAATTGCGATTTTGAAAGCATTGTCACCACGATGGGCTTTCAAATGGCTGACATGTTCCCACCGAAGAAGCCAGCGCCGCGCCCTGAAATCAAATCTGAATACAACTACCGCGACGCTGAAGGCAAATTGGTTTTTCAGGCCGTCCGGTACGAACCAAAAGGATTTAGCCAACGCAGACGCGACGATTTAGGGAATTGGGTCTGGGGACTCTCAAAAGGTTTATATGCGCAGAGTCAAAAAGGTGATTGGTATTTGGTCAGCAATAAAACGCCAGCGGGCCGACCTCAAAAAGAATTTCCAGAGGTGAGGCGCGTTCTATACCGCTTACCTGAATTGCTAGCTGATGAGTCTGACGGATGGGTCTTTGTGCCTGAAGGCGAAAAGGATTGTGAAAACCTCCGAACCGCTGGATTGATCGCGACAACCAACCCGCAAGGCGCAGGGAAATGGCGTCCGGAATTTAACAGCTACTTCAAGGGGCGTAAGGTTTGCATCCTGCCTGACAATGATCCGCCGCCACGCCTGGATCCTGAAACAAAGAAATTCAAAAAAGGCTATCAAGGTCAGAAGCATGCTGTTGAGATTTACGACAACCTGAAAAGTATCGCTGAGTGTGCGGTGATTCTTGAACTGGCAAACCTCAAAGAAAAGGGTGATGTTTCCGACTGGCTGAAGTCAGGCGGAACGCGCGATGAACTTTTACAGTTGGCAGATCGCCAGGCCGCTGATCTTCAGTCGTTTGATAAATGGCTTGGTGACTATCGCAAGCGCATTTCGCAGGAACCGGAAAGCGAAGGCAATAAATCGGCGAAGTCAAAGAAGCTTGATGTCATCGAACTGGCGACGCAAAAAGCCACTTTCTTTCACGATGATGACAACCAGCAATTCGCATCTGCCAAAGTTGGAAGCTGGATTGAAACCTATCCTGTCTCATCAAAAAACTTCAGAATTTGGCTTTCAGGCATTTACTGGCAAGCAACAGGAACGGCACTTTATGGCGAGGCGTTCAAAGACGCACTCGCAACGCTTCAAGCCATTGCACAACATGAAGGTGAAGAACGAAACGTTTTCCTTCGCCTCGCTGAACACGGCGGCAATCTTTACCTCGATCTGTGTGACCGCGAATGGCGTGTGGTCGAAATCACGCCGGATGACTGGCGGGTGATTTCTTCAACGGAAGCGCCTGTTAGATTCGTTCGGCGACCGGCAATGCAAGCTTTGCCAGTTCCGGTGAAGGGTGGCAGCGTCAATGAACTGCGGAAGTTTTTGAACGTTGAAGATGAAACCTGGACCCTTATCATCAACTGGCTGGTGATGGCTTTTCACCCATCCGGACCATACCCAATTTTATCAGTTTGCGGAGAACAGGGGAGCGCGAAATCCACTGCCTGCAAGATGCTTCGTTCGCTGGTTGATCCCAATAAAGCCGACTTGCGCGCCGTTCCAAGTAACGAGCGAGATTTGATGATCGCCGCTTCAAACAGTTGGTTGTTAGGGTATGACAACCTAAGTTCGATGTCTCAGGAGTTGGGCGATTCGCTTTGTCGAGTGGCGACGGGTGCAGGCTTCTCAACAAAGGCGAACTATACCGACAACGAAGAAACCATCTTTTCCGTTAAACGGCCAATCATCACTAACGGCATTGCCGATGTCGCCAACTTTCCCGACCTCCTCGAAAGAGCCGTCGCCGTTTATCTTCTCGCAATCCCACCTGACAAACGGCGTGATGAAGACACACTATGGTCAGAATTCAATGCGGCCAGGCCCAGCATTCTGGGGGCAGTGCTGACAGCCGTCAGTTGCGCGCTGAAAAGACGCCGAACTGTAAAACTCGCGGTGTTGCCCAGAATGGCCGACTTCTCAATATGGGCAACAGCAGCCGCTCCAGCGTTGGGCCTTGCCGATGATGCTTTCACCCAAACTTATGACAGCAACCATAGCGCCGCGACTGATCAAGTGTTGGAGACTTCGCCAGCGCTAGAAATTTGCGAGTTTATGTTTGGGCAAGAAAGCGACACGTGGCAAGGCCAGCCTAGCGCTCTCTTAAAAGCGCTGAAAACAATGCTGAATCAAAGAGGAGAGGAGCCAAATAGAGAATTCCCAAAGTCAGCAAGTCAACTGACAACCAAAGTTCGGCGAGCTGCAAAGAATCTCCGCGACTTTGGCCTTGATGCGAGGACCGGAAAAACAAATGGCAAAAGAAAAATCACTTTACTGATTTCAAAATCCTTCCGCGAAAAATTTGAAAAAAGATCGGCCCTATCGGCACTGGACGATACAACTTCCGAAGACACATAGGCTTAGTCAGTGCCGATGGAGAAAAAAAGCATCGGCACTGCCTCGGCCCTGTCGTCCCTGTTTTCGGGACTGAACAAGACGTGGTCGCCCGGAGTGTCGGCACTACAGTGCCGTCACAGGGCCGATAAAAAATCAGCCTAATATCTACAAACAAAGCACTTGTGCCGCAAGGGTCGCCAGTGCCGACGTTTTTCCTACATTGCGGGGTGAGTTTTGAAAAAACTTGAAAACAGACCAAGTCAGGAAAAAGCGTGGGCAGCTTTGGATGATCTGACTGCCAAGCTTCACGCGGCACTAGAGGCCGGAAACGAGACGGCAAAGACGTTGCTGGCGGTCTGGTTTGAATCGCTTGAAACCAATCGCATGCTGCACCAACAAACGATAAGTAAGGGCTTTCGGTCATTAATCACAATCAAAGAATTAGCTGAACTTTGGGATGTAAGCGAACGCAGCATCCGGGAATGGATAACCACGAATGGCTTGCCATATCGCCGCGTCGGAGCCGATCTGCGCTTTGACTTAACCGAAGTTGATGAGTGGACGAAACGGCATCGCAAAAACAATCTCCCATCAGCGGCATCAAATGGTAAAGTGATGCCGCTCCAAACGCGACTGCAAGCGAGGTAAGGAGCAAAAAATGTCAGTCTATAAGCGGAACAAATTCGGAAAAATCGTCAAAAACAATAAAGAAAAAGGCATTTGGTGGTATGACTTTCAAATTAACAACCACCGCTATAAAGGCTCAATCAAAACTGCCGCGAATCGAAAACAAGCCGAGCAGCACGAAGCTAAAATGCGGCTTGAAGTCCACGAAGGCCGCTACGGTAAGCCTTCCCACACAACCACATTTGAAAAATTCGTCAACGATGTTTACTTGAGATGGTCAAGGCAGCATAAACGCTCCTACCAATGCGATGTGCATCATGCAAAGATTCTTTGCGCTCATTTCAAAGGAAAGCTGTTAAGAGAAATCACCTCAGCCGATGTTGAAAACTACAAGCTATTTCGGAAAGAACAAATCACGCAGCGTGGCACCCAACGCTCCGGATCTTCAGTCAATCGTGAGCGTGCGTTATTGTCTATGATTTTCTCGATAGCCATAGCTCACGGCTATTGCGAGTCCAACCCTTGCAAGGGCATCAAACGATTCAAAGAAGATGGCGGTCGCAAACGTGTGCTCAGCCGCGACGAAGAAAAGCTATTGATGGAAATGCTGGCGGTAAGGCAGCCCGACTTGCGACCGATTGCAATCATCGCGCTTGGAACCGGAATGAGACGCGGCGAAATCATCGGCCTGGATTGGAAAGATGTAGATTTTGAAAAGGGATTGATCTATCTGCACGCTGGAAAAACAAAAAGCGGAAAGGCTCGCATTGCCCCAATGAAATCAGACGTGCGGGCAGCGTTACTGGAATTATGCAAAGAGAAAAACGAAGGTCAAATTTTTTCAGTCAATGCTGACAGCGTTTCGGATCGCTTCGCCAGGCTGTGCGACCAGCTTGAAATGCCTGATGTGACATTGCATACATTGCGCCACACTTTCGATACTAGGCTAATTGAGCGAAATGTGAATCCATTCGTGGTTAAAGAACTGATGGGACACGCCACACTGGCCCAAACGAATCATTACTCCCATGTAAGTATTGTAGATCTTCAGCAGGCTGTGAAAACACTTGAAGTTTAAGTAATTGAAAAAACAAGGCTCTAAGCTTTGCTTTAAGTCTGAATTTTTAGACTTAAAGCAAAGCCACAAAAACAACTTTCCGCTAATCTGGCTTGACCAGGTAAAACATTTCTCCAGTAAGCCTAATTTCAGGCGGAGAAAAAGTAGGTTGTAAGCTGGTTAAGTTCCGCCACCCATTAAGATATGTTTCCAGCTTGTCTATGTAGGTAGAATATCTTACGGCATCATCAAACAATTTAATAAGCCTTTTAAACTGCTCTAATTGCACGCCACTTTCGCCAGCCTCATAAGATTTCTTTACAGAAACTAGCCAAGATACAAATGGATTTTTCGCATTCAATAAAATATCGTTGTAAGTGTCGTTGGTAGTTTTATGAATTGTGACTCCAATCGTATCGGGACTACACGGGAAAGGAATAATATGACAAGGCGCATCAGTAAAATCTTCGAAGAAGGGTGATTCCCCACAATGTAATTTCCAGTCTATTGCTAGATAGTTCTCTTCTTCCCACCGTACGTCATCTACAGTTCGGTCTGAAAATATTTCAGCACGATGTGCCTTTGAAAGAGAATTCAGATCAGATTCAAGGATAGAAATATCACCATTCATTGGAATATAGACTTGGCCACCGGCGTTTTTTTGGTCACCGGCTTTTTTAAAGAGCGTGAAAGAAGGCTTTATCTTAGCTTTTATAATTGTGGTTATCACAGGTGAACTCTGCACCTCTTTTAGGGATAAAAGCTTAACTTCTCCATCTTTATAAACCTGTATGGCTTCGGGTATGGAAGACCAAAAAGATTTTAAGGGAAAATAGTTAACCAACTTTTGTTTGTATTTCCACCTACCTGGTCCCTTTGCAAAAGGCGAAATTGCCAAGTGTTCTTGTAACAACTCTTCCCACCTCGATTCAAGTCTTGCTTCAATATCCTTCAGGTCACTTCGGCGCGCTCCAACATAACCACGAGATACTGTAGGTTGATACATCTGGCCACGAAGGTCTATACGCATGCCTTTGGGGCTTTGTAGAAATTTGCTTTCATTCGTAGTAATCCCATGAAGACAGATCAACTTATTTGGAAATCTGGGGGTTGTTGCTTTAGGCGTTTGGGATGGGTATGTGTACAAGGCCCAATTCCAATCCGCCCAAGATTCTCCTTTACTGTAAACACGTGCGAGAACATATAGCTCTCCTTCAATCCCTGGACGGTTTACTGGAAATGCTCGTACAGCCAAGCTAAAAGCTTCATTTGTAGCGTCCGGGATTTCATAAGTAAATGAGTCAACTTGTTCAGCAGTAACGACAGTTTCTGAGCCGAGATCATTCACTAAAATAGGGAATTCCACTCTCTTACACCAGTCTGAAACTAAAGAAGTAAGCTTCCCTTTACTTATAGGCTCTCTTAGCAAAACCTCGATACGAGTCCCACTAGAACGGCGTTGACCTACTTCAGTAAGCAAATATGTTCGAGGGCCTGTCAGTGTAAGCCGGATTGATCCACTCGGATCAGAAAGATTTTGCTTGTATGTCTCAACTGTTACCTGATCACTCACGGCAAAAACAGAAAGAAAGCCAATTCCAAATTGACTGGTAGGGACAAACTGGAAATTTCGACGAAACTCATCTGTTGTGTAAAAAGATCTGCCTACCTGCAAAAAATATCGCTCAATAATTTCTCTATCCATTCCAATTCCGTTGTCTTCTATCACTAAAACCTGTCTTTTCTCTCTTTCGCCAGACAGTTCATTCGGCTTTTCAATTTCTTCTAAACCAATTTTTACTGGATATCGAACACGAAATGATTCGGCGACTTGTGTTGGTGACTCTGGGGTGGGCATAGAACTTTTTTGTAAGTCGTTATACATCTGACAACGATTGGCATCTAGGGCATTCTGTATCAGCTCTCGGATAAACACATTTGGGCTTTCGTAAACATCATAGATCAGACGTTTAAAGATCACTTCTTGGTCAAGTTCGAGCATCCATTTTGAGGGGATGTAAGTGGCCTTTTCTGACTTTCTGATCTTGATCGTTGGCTGATCCCCATCAATCGAGACATTAGGCAATATCCAGTTTTGATGTCGGGAGGCCCGAGCCATCAAAATTTCCGCATTCTTTACTTCATCAACAATCCATTGGCACCAATCTTGTAAAACCCGATGCTCCTCTTGAGTTTGACAGTCGGCTGTAATTTCAATTACATCTGTAGCCGTAAGAAAGTGGGTAATTCGCTGATATTGTGTCCAATGTGCCAAGCTATCAGCAGGTAAGGGACAGGAAGCATTCAGCAGAAGAGGACAGGCTCGGTCGTAGCTCATATCAAGTAGGTCGCCGAGTCGAAGTGCAATAGCCAGAAATCGAACATTAACAGTTTGTCCTAATATGTCGCGCCTTTCGGGGTACAGGTCTTTGTCTTCAAGTTCATTATGTCTAAGGCCGTGAGCTACACAAACATCCGCAATTGTTTTTTGTAATCTTTCATCATCAAATGCAAACCGTCCCAAGAGAGCCTGATGTTGCTGGATTACACTGGCAGCTCTCAAGTGATGGGCACGACGGATAAATTCGGCGATCAGAAATCTCATTTGCAGGTCTGCAAGAAAATGACGAATAACATCATCTGAAGGCTCCCGACCGTCACGTAAAGTTTGAACCTCTTGCCAACGCTTAGCTCCGCCGCCACTTCCAGA
This sequence comes from uncultured Heliomicrobium sp., assembly GCA_964570175.1. GTDB lineage: Bacteria > Acidobacteriota > Blastocatellia > RBC074 > RBC074 > RBC074. The sequence goes on from CAZMXG010000090.1 coordinate 23,572, forward strand.
TGTCCATTGCTTCCATTCCTCTGAGCGAAGAATGTCACTCTTTTCTAAATCTGAAGACACCATTCCTGAATCGTGAAGATAGGCCGAAGCGATTAGAATATAGGCTTCTATAGATGTCAGAGAAATTACCGGTTTAGTTGGATCTTCATCACGGAATAAAAATTTCGAGGCCTGCAAGATTATTTCATCACTGTGATGAACAGTGTGGCGAGTGTAATGAGGAAAGGTTTGTGGTGTATAGCTAAGCCACTTCTCTACTTCCTCTCGCAGCTCTTTAGCTTTACTGAAGTATTTATCATCCTTAATCTTGAGAAATTCCATCAACGCGGTTCGTTCTACGCTTATGGCCATTAGCTACTCCCTAATTTTGATCTTTTCGGACTTAAATCAATTGAGAATTTATTTTGAAAACGCTGGTTTGCAGAAGTCTTTTCTCCCTGACTTATCATACAAATGTACCGGTATTGTTCCATCTGCGGAAGGCAAAAAAGTGTAGGTGCTGATAACTACTCTATTGAGGCACTTTAGAGGAATGTTCAGTCTAATCTTGACTTTCACAAGGTGTCAATCCGTGCGGGATTCGATCCATTTCGTTCAAGTCCTTTTTACTGTTGTTTGTTCATCTTGCACGGGAAAGGAAATGTGGTGCAGTGCACGGGGATGCTATTTTCGATTGTGCGTATGCAGTTGGACCAAACCGTACCGCTGATCGCATCTGTTGTTTGCGGGGGAATTGATCAGCTCGCTCAATTCAAAAGGCATTGGCCACTTCACACTCTGCGCCACGGCTTTACGTCACGCGTCGCCAGAGCTGGCATCCAGCCTGTCTTTGACTTTCAGCACCACGAACGTGACATCGTCATCCTGGGGATAGCCGTTTGACCAATCATCACCAACACGGACGAAATGCTCGATAATCTGCCGCGGAGGCTGATGGGCAGCAACCGCTAAAGCTTCCTTGATCGCCGGGTAATCCAACATTTCGTTTTCGGTGTTGAAGCGTTCGGGTAGCCCGTCGCTCATCAGTACGATGACATCGCCTGGTGCAATCACCAGTTCCTGTTGTTTGTACTGATAGCTTGTCATGCTACCCAGTGGGATTGCTCTGAGCGCAATTTCTTCCACATCACCGCTCGCCGCGCGGTAAATCAACACAGGCGGCATTCCGCCAATGCTCACCCTCAACTGATGGCCTTTCACTTTGACCATCGTCATTGCCATAAATAACCCGCGCAGCTTCATCTCCTTAAGTACACGGCTCATTCGATGAAAGATGTGTGTGATGTCGGAATGATCGGCAAGCGCGATAAATAGACTTTTCACAGATGACACCAGCGTCCCCGCTTTTAACCCGTGTCCCGTTGCGTCGCCCACTGCCACCGTCAGTGTTCCGTCTTCGCTAAGATGAAAGTCGTAATAATCGCCACCGACTTCCGAAGCGGTTTTCATATACGCGGCAATTTCCAGATGCGGCAGTTGGGGAACTTGCCTGGGCAACATCGAAAGCTGCAACTGGCGGGCTTCTTCCAGTTCAGTGGCGCGCCGTTCGTGTTCGGCTTTAATTTTCTCGTGCTCAAGCGCGGCGGCGGAAAGTTGTTTGACCTGCACGAGTTGCTCTTCGAGATTCAGGCTGGTGCGCGCGAACTGACGTGCAAGAAAGATCGAAATGGCTCCGGTCAGAAAGAGGATGACCACGCTCCGAATCGTGATGGAAAAATTCGCTCCTGAAACTCTCCTCACCAGAATCAGCAGGATAATCGCTATATACAAAGTGTAAACCAGCATTCCGGCGCCGACGACCCAGGCACCCGAAACCTTGTTCCTGATTGGTCTGCTCATTCCCCGTACAACCTCAACGACGGGGAACCAGGTCAACGCTTGAATATATAAGTACCAATGACGTGTCTCGGACAATCCCACAAAAATTGAATTCATTGGAATATAAAGCGCAGCCGCCGCGACCCAGCACCAGAACCATTTTGGCCAGATCCTTTTTGGGATGCCCTCTGCAAACGCTGTGTACATAAATGCCAGCAGCGTTCCTAATGCCAGAAAAGTCAGCGTATTGTTCGTCCCATTCTGCAACAGAATTCCTGTCGCGCTTTGATGGCTCAGGCTCCAACGGTAGTAGATGATGTTACTGGCTGCAGAAGCGCAGGCAAACAAGCCAAAGAAAAGATTGGCGCGCTGGCGCGGATAAAACCAGAACAGCAGCAGATGCAAGAACCCGATCGCCAGCAGCAGTCCGAAATTCAAAAGGTAGAACCCCCCGCTTGCCCTTTTGTTGACGTAATCGTCGCGCGCCTGACTGGCCTCTACCACCCAGACGCCGAAGCCTGCGCCATAGTTGTTGGTGCGATTGGCATAGGCGCCGACTACTGGCCTGGAGCTTTGCCGCGCGATCCACCTGCCCCAGCCGCCGGACATATCCCGCATTTCCATACACGAATGCCTAACGACCAGTACATGCTCGCCGCGCGCATCCAACGCAATGTTTATGGGCAACGTGTTGGGGTTGTAAGCAACTTCCGTATCCGGCGTCGCCCCAACTGTGCCAAAGCGCTCGACAAGCGTGCCATCCAGGTAAACCTCCGACGCGCCGTAGTGCACCATCACCAATGCAAGCGACTGATTGGCAAGCGCCGGATCCACTTGCAACCGCAGCCGAAACCAGCCAATACCACGCCAGCCGCTTTGTGGAATGTTGGCAAGCGTGATGGCAGTGCCTTTCAGAGTCTCCCAAGAGTTATCATCGAATTGAGGATCAGCAAACCTGGGATCATCGCCCGGCTGAAATTTCCAGTTGAGTTTGCTGAGCTCGACAGACTTGCCATTTTGCAGGCTATCAGCCGTGAGCGTGAGTGTTCCCTCGCTCTGCGCTGAAAGAGGTGTGGTCAGTAGCAGCAACCACAGGCTAAGCGTCAACATGCGGAGCAAGGTGGAAAGAATTTTCATAAGGGCTTCCCACACACAGCATGGAAAGAGTCAACTTGTGTCGAGCTTCAGTGGTTTTTCTATTTAGGCTGCTAGTGCCCGATGATACCCATCAACGATTTGGAATAATCTTTTCACCGTAAACTTTGACCGTTTGTTCTTCGTCGCCGCACATCAAATAAATGTTGAACTGAGTTACGCCGACATCCTGAAGCTCTTTCAAGCGGCGTAATTGTTCTTGCTCATTGCCGACGATACAGAACCGGTCAACGACTTCATCCGTAACGAATTCGGCGTTGCTGCTGCCGACTTCGGCGTGGTGCAAATAGTTGTAGCCTTTGCGGTCTTTGATAAAGCCGATCAGTTCCGGCGGCAGTTCTTCGGGTTTGTATTTGGAAACCAAATCAACCACGTGGTTCGACACCAGCGCCGGAAACCACCGAACCCGGTCGCGAGCCAAAGCCAAATCATCCGATACCCAAACCGGAGCTGCAGCCATTACTTTAATTTTGCTGAAATCTCGTCCGGCTTCTTCCGCGCCTTCACGGACGAAGTTCAAACACCATTTGATCAAATGCGGATCGGCAAATTGCAGAATCACACCGTCACCAATTTTGCCTGCGCAGCGCAACGCTTTCGGCCCGTATCCAGCAACCCAGATCGGCGGAACTCCGGCGTCAGCCCACGGCATTTGGATTTCTTTTTCTTCGTAAACGATTTGTTTGCCGCCGCACAGGTCGCGGATGGTTTGCACACATTCTTCCAGCACAGCCAGCGTCGTGGGGCGTTTGCCCATCACGCGGCGAGAGCTGTCTCCGCGCCCGATGCCAATGTCCATGCGTCCGCCGGAAATGCGATTGAGCGTGGCGAACAAGCTCGCGGTCACCGTCCAATCGCGCACCGCAGGATTGGTCACGCACGGGCCGATGCGCATCTTCTGAGTGTTCGCCGCCATCAAGGTCATCAGCGGAAACGGCTCCTGCCACAAAACGTGCGAATCGAACATCCATCCATAATTGAAACCGGCGGCTTCGGCTTGCGTCGTCAAATTGACGATGCGCGTAGGAGTCATGTCGGGTTTGAAAGTAATCGCGAATTCCATTGTGCTGTCCTTTGTCTGGATTAGTGTGCCGGTAAACGCGCGCGAGTTTACCATAATTGGCCGCGCCGCCGACCTGCGATGCCTGTAAGTTCCGTCACTACGTGGGGTTCAAAATGTGCAGGGTTGGATTGATTAAGTTAGGTCAAACTGGCGTTTTTTGGGGAGCGTTCAAGCTGTTTGCAACTGCTCTCGCCAACGCCACTCCAGGCCAGCTAGCACCCCGACAAACAGCGCCTCTGCCAGCAGGTGAGCCAGTCCGAACAGGCTGGCAGTTTCTGCGTAAACAAATATCCAACGCAAACAAAGCACTGCCCACGTCAGATTTGCAACGATCAGCAACAAGATAAGAACTTTAGGCCGCCTGGTTCGCATTGCCAGAGAAAGCGAGTAGGACGCATAGGTTAAGTTCGCCGCAGCATTCAGGAGCAAAAGATTCATGGGCAACCGGTACCACTCTTGCAGCCAATTCCTTGCCAGCAACATGGCAACTCCTGCAATCAAGCCGGCCAGGCCATCCACCCACAACAGTTTGCGCGGAGTCATCACGAATCATTCTTCTCGGAAAAGTGTCCATCCTGCGATCTACGTGCCTTTATCGCCGCACTGCCGCCCCGAACAAAACCTGTCCCGGTCGCGCTTCCGTCATCTTGCTGTCCTCCAGCACGACTGCTCCGTTGACGATCACTCGCAACACACTAACCGGCTTGTTTCATTTTGCGTGCCTCAATCAAGGCCCGCATTTTGGACGCAGTTTCCTCGGTAAGTTCTGGTTCGGGTGCAACAGGCTGGCGTTCGGCCAGCGTTCGATCTATTTCTTCTTCGGTGGCGGTTCCAAGGCGGTCAAGCAAGGCGAGGAAATCGGCGCGTTGCTGCAAGCGTTCGGTGTCAGAAGTGGCGCGCACACGGTAATTTGACGCGGCATAAGCGGTCATGGCATTCAACAGATACTGGCTCAGGGAAAGCCCTTCGGTCTGCGCCAGCCCTTCTAATTGTCGGTAAAGCACGTCAGGCAAGGTCAGAGTCACGGTATTCATGCAATTCTCTCCGCAGATAAAACATTGCGATTAGCTCGGCTCAGTCAGCGCGGTCACAAATTCTACGGGAGACATCACGCGCAAGCCCAGAGTCCGCTCGGCTTGCGCTAAGTCCCGTTTGTTTGCAGTCACAACAGTCGCGTCCGCGTTCATGGCGCAATCAATCAGGTGTTCGTCTCCCGGATCAGGCGAACTCGGACGCCACGAGAAATAGATTGTCACAAACTCGGCTTGTCGCAACAAGCTGTGCAAGACAGGCTGGATTTGTATCCAACGCCAGGGAGAAAGTTTGCGCTCCAGTACGTCTTCGTATTCATAGGCGAGCGCATTGGAGACACAGGCCTCAATCAGACCTGCGCGCCAGGCGTCAACGATCAAGCCGCAAGCCCCACCCTGCTTCGTCAACCCCTCAAAGATCACATTGGTGTCTATCACTGATCGCATGTGTTTTCCGCCGTAATGTCTTCAGTTTCACTGCCGAGCCGCAGCCCCCAGCAATACTTTTCCCGGTCGCGCTTCCGTCATCTTGCTGTCCTCCAGCACCACCGCGCCATTGACGATCACGTAACTGACGCCTTCGGCGTATTGATGCGGATCGGCAAAGGTCGCGCGGTCAACGATACGCGCGGCATCAAAAATGGCGATGTCTGCTTTCATTCCTGGCCTGAGCAATCCGCGGTCTTGCAAGCCCAAGCGCGCAGCGGGTAGCGAAGTCATTTTTCGAATGGCTTCTTCCAAACTAAGCACACGCTTTTCGCGCACGTACAGGCCTAGCACGCGCGCAAAGGTGCCATAGCTACGCGGGTGCGGAACGCCGCGTTTGGGGATTTCGACGCCGCCATCGGATGCAATCATCGTCAGCGGGTCTTTCAGGATGCGCACCAGATCGTCTTCGTTGATGGCGTGAAAGATGGCCGA
>CAZMXG010000091.1:0-29549 GCA_964570175.1 uncultured Heliomicrobium sp.
TGATTTGGAAAAACGACATTGGCGACATCAGCACGTTTGGAATGGGCGTAGGCACATCGCCCGTGTTGCATGAAAACCTGGTGATCCTGGTGGCCGATCAAAGCCTGGGCAAACCCAAAGATTCGTTTATGGTTGCGCTCGACAAAAAAACCGGCAGACAGGTTTGGCGCGTTGAACGCCCGATTCAGGGCAGTTGGGCGACGCCCGTGATTGTCAAAGTCGGCAACCGCACTGAAATGGTCACCAGCGGCAACGAGTTTCTGATTTCCTATGATCCGGCCACCGGCAAAGAACTCTGGCGCGCGGGTGGGCTGAAGAGCCACGCGATTGCGACGCCGGTCATCGGCCACGGGTTGGCGATTCTTTCTTCGGGCTATCCGTCCAAAGTCATCACCGCAATCAAACTTGGCGGATCAGGCAATCTCGATAAGACAGAAAACATCGCCTGGACGTACAACAAAGGCACGGCTTATGTGCCTTCGCCGATTTTGTACGGAGATTACGTTTACCTGATGAACGACCAGGGCGCGTTGACCTGCCTGGAAGCCAAGACCGGCAAAGTTGTTTACGAAGGCGGACGCGTGCCCGTGAACGCCAAGTTTTACGGCGCTTCGCCAGTTGCATTTGACGACAAGATTCTGCTGACCAATGACGACGGCGAAACTTTTGTCATTAAAGCCGGGCCAAAACACGAAGTTCTTGGGACGAATTCGCTTGGCGAACCGAGCAGGACTTCAATTGCCATTGCCGACGGCAAACTGTTCATTCGCGGCGACAAGCATCTGTTTTGCATCGGCAAGAAAGGATAAGAGTTATGACTTGGGATGAGGTTATAAACAATCCGTTTCTGAAAGATCTTCCGTTCAAAATCGAGACGAACAAGTTCGGGCAAATCCTGATGAGCCCGGCTTCGAATCGCCACGGCATCATTCAGTCAGAAGTTGGCCGCAAAATTCACCAGCGGAAGAAAAAGGGAACTGTCATAAATGAATGCTCCATTCAAACTTCCGACGGGGTGAAAGTTGCTGACGTCGCTTGGGCATCTGAAGATTTTATTTCCGAGTATGGGGAAGTCACACCTTACCCAAAAGCGCCTGAAATTTGCGTTGAGGTCGTTTCTCCATCAAATTCAAAAAAGGAAATCGAATATAAGGTCGAGCTTTACCTTGCGAAAGGTGCATTAGAGGTTTGGGTAGTCAACAATAGCAAACAGGTTGAATTCTTTACTCATACTGGACAAATCAAAAAGTCGAACATAGCTCCCAAGTTCAAACTTTGAGACGCTTTTATTCAAATAACTAACTGTCTGACCGTGATCACAAATCCTGCGCTAACATAAAGACAGGAGCAACTAATTCAATGAATCGAAAACTGACTCTGCTGTTTTCAGCAATAATTCTGGGTCTGATTGCCTTCGTGGCATTCAAACCGACGGCCAGCGTGGCTGCGCCGAACGCAAACTGGTCTGCTTGGCGCGGCTCCGAAGGCACAGGCGTTTCCGCCGAAACCAACCTGCCAACCGAATGGAGCGCTGACAAAAACGTCAAATGGAAAGCTGCGCTTCCGGGACGCGGCCATTCTTCGCCGATTGTCTGGGGAAACAAAATCTTCCTGACCACCGACATTGAAGGCGAAGTCGTTCCCGGCGCCAAAGCGGTGAAACACATCATCGAAGGACAGGAATACATCCATCCGGATTCCATCGCTGCGGACATCAAACATACTTTCAAGGTGCTGTGTGTTGACCGCACCACGGGGAAAATCCTGTGGGAACAGACCGCGTACAGCGGAACCGTGTATGACGGTCGCCATCGCAAAGGCAGTTATGCCGCGCCGACAATGGTGACGGACGGACAGCTTGTTTACGCCTGGTTTGGCGGTGAAGGCGATGGGCTCTATTGCTATGACCTGAACGGCAAGCTGATGTGGAAAACGCCGATTGCCAAAATCGCCAGCGTCGGAATGGGGCCAAGCACTTCGCCCGTCATGGCCGATGGGGTGATCGCGCTGCAATGCGATGAAGACGAAGGCAAAAACTCCTTCATCGCGGGTGTGGACAAAAAGACGGGCAAGGAGCTTTGGCGCACCAAACGTCCTGTGCAGGCCGGTTGGTCAACACCGCTGGTGGTCAAAACCGCCAAAGGAACCGAAATTGTCGCCAGCGGGTTTGAGTGGATCATTTCCTACGAACCGAAAACCGGCAAAGAGTTGTGGAAGATGAAAAGCTTTCAGAGCAATGCCTTGCCTACGCCGCTGGTTGGTTTCGGAATGGTATACGCCTATTCCGGCTATCCGACGAAAAAGACGCTGGCAATCAAACTGGGCGGTTCGGGCGACATTACGGAATCGGCCCTTGCCTGGAGCTACGACAAAGGCACCGCTTACATTCCCTCTTCGATTTTGTACGGCGACAATCTGTACCTGATGACGGATCGCGGAATTTTGACCTGTCTGGACGCCAAAACCGGCAAAGTCATTTACGAAGGCGGGCGCATTCCCGTACCGGCGACCTTTACGGCTTCGCCTGTTGCGTTTGACGGCAAAATTTTGCTGACCAGCGAAGACGGCGACACGTACGTTGTCAAAGCCGGACCAAAGCATGAAATTCTGGCGACCAATTCGGTTGGCGAACCGGTTTACGCTTCACCCGCAATTTCCGACAGAATGATCTTCATTCGCGGCGAAAAGAACCTGTATTGCATCAGCAACAAAAAGTAGGAGGCAAAGATGAAGACCAAAACCTTGTTCATCAGTTTTGCGCTGCTGCTCGGTTCGCTGAGCATTGGGGCTGCGGTTCAGAAACCGAACTTCAGTGGTAAATGGGAACTGGACAAAATCAAAAGCTTCAGCAATCCGGCGGGGCTGGACCAGTCGGCGACGATTACGCAAACCGGCGACCAGATCACCTTCGACACCAAAGTCAAAACCAATGCCGGAGGCGAACAGAAAATCACTGAAAGCTACACGCTGGACGGAAAAGAAGTTGTCTTCAAACCGGCTGCGCCGCCCAACGCGACGGGCAAACGAACGGCTTCATGGCTGCCGAACGGTCGCGGACTTCTGATCAAAGACGAAACTTCGGTGGATGGAAAAGTTGTTTCCACCGTCACTCGCAAATGGACGCTTGCCAGCGATGGCAAAGCGCTCACGGTGGATTACTACATTGATCGCCCGACTGGAACGTTTGAATCCAAGCGCGTGTTCAACAAAGTCGAGTAATCAAATCGAATCAAAACTCACCGCAGAGGCGCAGAGAACGCTGAGGCAGCACAGAGACAAAAAATGCTCTGCGCTTTCTTTGCGCTCTCTGCGCCTCTGCGGTTGAAAAAAACGCACGCGGCTCACCGTTATGAAGCAAAAAACAATCACCCGAATACCAGGAGTCTTCTTGTTGATCGGCTGCGCGACTGTCTTCGCTCAAACTAACTGGCCTCAATGGCGCGGGCCGAATGGCAGCGGCATTTCTACGGAAAAGAACCTGCCCGACCAATGGAGCGCTGACAAAAACATCCAGTGGAAAACGCCGTTGCCAGGACGTGGGCATTCTTCGCCGGTGGTGTGGGGAAACAAAATCTTTCTGACGACGGACATCGAAGGGGACATCGTTCCCGGAGCCAAAGCTGTCGAACACGTTCGCAGCGGGAAAGTTTGGGTGCATCCCGATTCTGTTTCAGGAGATCGCAAACATACCTTGAAGGTGCTCTGTCTGGATCGGAGTTCAGGGAAAATCTTGTGGGAACAGATTGCTTACGAAGGAACTGTGCTAGATGACCGTCATCGCAAGAATACTTACGCTTCGGGCACGCCGGTAACTGACGGCAAGTTTGTCTATGCCTTTTTTGAATCCGAAGGCCTGTATTGTTATGACTTCAACGGCAAGCTGGTCTGGAAAACCAATGTCGGCAAAATCAGCAAGGTCGGAATGGGACCGGGAACTTCACCCGTGTTGTACAAAGATTTGATCATTCTGCAATGCGATCTGGAAGATGGCGGGCCAGACTTATCATTCATTTCTGCCGTGGACAAACGTTCGGGCAAAGAAGTCTGGCGAATCAAACGCAACCACAGGAAAACGCACGCCACGCCGCTGATTATTCGCGCTGGCAATCGAGACGAACTGATCACCAACGGTTGGGAAACAGTTGTCGCTTACGATCCGGCCACAGGCAAAGAGTTGTGGAGTTGCGAAGGAGTCAAAGGTTATGGAATTCCAAGTCCTGTGGCGAATAACGAAATGGTGTTTATGGCGGCGGGTTATCCAAACAAACGCGCAATGGGGATTAAGTTTGGTGGTTCGGGGAATTTGACCGGCACGCAAAATCTGGTTTGGAGTTATGACAAAGGCACGGCGTATGTCGCTTCGCCGATTTTGTATGGCGAATACCTTTACCTGATCAGCGACAAAGGCATTCTGACCTGCATCGAAGCCAAAACCGGCAAAATCACCTACGAAGGCGGCAGAGTTCCGATTCCCGCCAGCTTCAGCGCCTCGCCCGTCGCGTTTGATGGGAAGCTGTTTTTGACCAGCGAAGATGGCGACACTTTCGTCATCAAAGCCGGGCCAATTCACGAAGTGCTGGGAACGAATTCTCTCAATGAACCTGTGCTGGCTTCACCAGCCATTGCCGCCGGCAATATCTTCATTCGCGGTGAAAAGAATCTGTACTGCATCGGCAAGCCCATCAATTAGGAATTTGGGGCGAAATAGCTCCCAGATGGAGCTTTGGTTACACATCACAAGTAAATTTCGCCCTGTGCTTGAGAGGGAACGATTGTGTATGTTAGCTTTCCTGTGCTTGAGCCTATCGCAATTTTTCTCTACACAAATTGTCAGGTTTGGCGTTTTTCTTAAGCTTTTGAGCGAATGCGCTAAATTTAGTGACCAGAGGAACAGCGCTGGTTAATAGGTCAAAGAAGTCATCACGAAGTCCTAACCAGAATCATTGTCTCGGCTGGTTGGAAGTTGTGGCCAGCCTTACTCAACCAGAATTGTACCTCTATCAGCCAACAAGGAGCCTTTTGCAATGACAACCAAGAAGTGGAATGTAATGGTATACATGGCGGCAGACAACAGCCTTAGCGAAGAATGCGTCTTCTCGCTCAAAGAGATGCAACGCATTGGCACTGCTGAGGGAGTAAACGTAATAGCCCAATTCCATTCCAGCGCTAAGGGCGCTAAGCCAAGCCGGTATCCGATCAGAAGCCTCTCTAAAAGCACCACCTCAAGCCGTGCTAGGGTGCAAAAAGCATCTAACTCTCAATCGTTGATTGGAGCTGATGTCGGAAACCTTGAGTCTATAAGTAAAAAAGATATTTCCATCCCCCCAAAATCCTTACGAAAATTGGCAGCGAAATTGGCTGAAAAAAAAGCTGCTGTTAAGTCAGACATAGCTGAGAAATATACTGTGGCTGCCGCCGTTCAAGCGGTCACGGCTGAAATGACTGACGAAGAATTACTGCGCGCTTCCAACGTAACAAAGTTACTGAACGCTTCTAACATAACAAAAGAAGAGCTACTGAGTGCTTCCAATCCTGATGTGCTGGAAGAATTTCTCCAGTCAAACATTGACGCGAATTCGGCGAAAAATACTAATCAACTGGTGATTCTTTCTGGGCATGGGAGCGGAGCTGTTGGGCCCTTTTTGAAGAGTAGCAATCCTCCGGCCTCGCTCAAGGTTACAGACTTGCGCAAGATTTTCCGGAACGTTCGAAAAACGCTTCGACGCAACATAGATATAGTGATGATGGATAGTTGCGTGATGAGTATGGCGGAGGTGGCGCACGAGTTATCAGGCTTCGCCAACCTGCTGATCGGAGCTGAGGGGTTCGAGCTAAGCACGGGCTGGCCTTATCACCGCATTCTGGAAGCCTTAAATGCTGCCAGCCAGAAGGAAACAGATTCTGTCACGCTCGCGCGTGAGCTGGTTGGTGAGTATGTGCGCTATTACTCGGATTACGCTGTGGGCGGTGTCTCGGTGGATCAAGCAGTCTGCGATCTAAAGCAAAGTTCTGCCCTAGCCAATGCTGTCAAAGGGCTGAAAGAGGCATTGAGCAACGGAATCAAGCAAGAGATCACCCTCAAACAAGAGCCCAACCTCAAACAAAAGCCCATCCTCAATGCTGTCTTGCTGGCGCATTGGCACGCGCAGTCTTACCGCGCCGAGCGATATGTAGACCTATGGGATTTTTGTGATCAATTGATCAAAGCCAACGCAAGCACTGAAATTGGGGACGAGGCAAACAAGGAAATTGAGAAGGCACACAAGGAAGTTGAGGCGGCGTGCCGAACTGTCATGGGCGTCATCAAAGGCGACAATAGCGACCCGAATAATAAAATTCCACCATTTGTGCTCCGATCCTGTTACAGCGGTGCAGCATTCCAACACTCGCACGGAGTGTCAATCTACTTCCCCTGGGCAGCAGACACACAGAAGGTTGAGGAATTTGAAGAACTTGTGGAGTATAAGAAACTCAAATTCCACGATGATACACGCTGGGGAGATTTCATTACTGAATATCTTGAGGCTTCGCGACGACCGGTGCGTAACGACGAAAACCGGGGCAAAAAGGATTTATTGTGCTTTATCCCGACGGATGAGACACGGCTGGGACTGCGCATCCTTGAGCCTGGCAGTAAAGGCGGAAGCGAGACGGCAGCAAAAGTAAAAAATCCGCCAGTAGAGTTTTTTGGAAAGACCTGTCCATGATAAGCAGGTGTGGGACAACATCTCATCCGCTCCTTTATGCGGTAAGGCGATGCGTCGAAGTCTGGCGAGGGATGTACAGTGCCACGTTGACGGGACCACCCTTGAACAAGCGTTTCTCCAATTTAGGTTTATTCGTCAGACTGTTGTGCCTGCTAGCTTTGCTCGGTTTTCCAGTACGCTGTCAATCCTTGCCTGGCGCGACTCAGGAACAACAATCGGAGCAGCCATTTCTCGTCCCTGCTCAACCGGTACAACGCTCGCTTGGGCAAAATGAAAAGCATACTTATCTCCTTGCACTAAAAGCCGGCCAGTATTTGAAGTTGACGATTGAACCCTTGGGGAGCGCCGTCAATCTTGTGCTCTCATCCCCGCGTGGTCGGCAAGTACGCAAACTGGATTGCCCTGAGGCCGGTCTGCAAACACTCTCAGCGCTAATAGAGGTGTCCGGCACATACCTATTCACTGTGCGCTCGCTCGAAACCGGGGCGCAGACCGGATCCTATCGCCTGAAAATTGCGGAATTGCGCCGCGCAGTGGCACAAGATTCCAGCCTAATCGCCGCGGAAACGGCTGAGGCCATGGCAGGGCAGCTATACGAAACCTGGGATGCGCGGGCCAGCCGTCAAGCCATCCGGCAATATGAATACGCGCTCACTCTTTGGCAGCGGCTCGGTGACCAGCTACATGCGGTCTGCGCGCTACGGGGGATCGGAGCGGCCTATTATTCATTAGGCGAGCTAGCAACAGCCATCAGCTTTTATGAGCGCGCGCTCGCCCTCAACGCAAAGTACGAAGATGCTCGAAGCCATGCCGAGACACTCAACCAAATGAGCAATGTCTATCTTTACCGCGGCCAACACCAACAGGCTTTGGAATGCGCCACGCAAGCGTTGCGATTAAGCCGTGTAGCTGGCGATAAACTGGGCGAGGCGCGTGCGCTCAACAATGTGGGTGCTTATCACGACTGGCTGGATGAAAAGGAGCAGGCGCTCAAGTTTCTAGAGCAAGCACAGGCACTCTGCCGCACGCTTAACGAGCGTCGCTTGTTGGCGCTTACCTTTTTGAATTTCGGATACACTCATTCAGACATGGGGAATGCACAAGAAGCGTTTGATTATTTTGCGCGCGCTCTTTCTTTGTGGCGCGAGACAAAGCACCGGCGCGGCGAAGCGTTAACGCTGACCGCGCTGGGGCAACTCAATTCGCGCGTGGGTGAGAAGCAGCAAGCGCTGAATTGTTACACTCAAGCCGCCCAGCTCTTCAAGCTGATGGGGAACGAATTGTGGGAAGCCACGACCCTGGGAAACTCTGCCTATGATTACCTTGCGCTCGGCGAATACCAGCGGGCTTTGAGCAATTACGAAAATGTGCTGAAACTTTGGCAAGAAAAGAGCTTCCACCAGGGGGTGGCGTTTGTGCTCGCAAACATCGGCGAGGCGCATTATGCCCTGGGCAATTACCGAAAGGCGCTCAATTATTATCAGCAAGCATTGCCGCTTCTTCGGACAACATACAACCAACACCGGGCTGCGTCCTATGCGCTCATAAACAGCGGACGCGCTTATGCAGCTTTAGGAGAAAAGCAGCGGGCGCTTTCTACTTACCAGGAGGCGCTATTACTCTGCCGTCAAGCTGGCAACCGGCAAGGCGAAGCTTATCTGCTCAACGACATCGGTGAAGCGCATCGAGCGTTAAATGAGCAGGAACAGGCGCTGGAATACTATCGGCAAGCATTGGCATTGAATCAAGCGGTGGGCGACCGCTTCGGCGAATCGCAAACGCGCTACCATCTGGGGCTGCTGGAGCTTGACCGCATGAACTTACCGGCGGCGCGCACGCAAATTGAAGCCGCGCTCAATTTGAGCGAATCGCTCCGCGCCAAAGTCATCAGCCAGGAACTTCGCATCTCTTACTCCGCCTCGATTCATCAATATTACAAGTTGCAGATGGATGTGCTGATGAGTTTGCATCGGGAGCAACCGGGGGGCGGTTACGACGCCCTGGCGCTTGCGGTGAGCGAGAAAGCGCGAGCGCGGAGCTTGTTGGAATTATTGGCGGAGGCCCGCGCTGATTTGCGCCAAGGTGTTGAACCAGAGTTATTGGAACGTGAGCGCCTCTTGCGGCAACAACTTAATGGCAAGGCGGAACGGTTAATGCGAATGCGCAGTGGCACGCCGAAAGAGGCTGAACTCGCGGCAGCCACGCAAGAGGTTGAGACATTGACCGCGCAGTTTGATGACGTACAGTCGCTAATTCGCACGCGCAGCCCACACTACGCCGCGTTGACGCAGCCGCAGCCGCTTGACCTTCCCGCGATTCAGGCATCCGTGCTCGACGACGACACGCTTTTGCTGGAATACGCGCTTGGCGAACAGCGCAGCTATGTCTGGGCAGTGACGAAGCGGGAAATTGCCAGCTATGAACTGCCCGCCCGCGCGCAGATCGAACAGTCCGCACGCCGCCTTTATGATTTACTGATCGCGCGCCAGCCTGTCGCCAATGAAACGCTCAAGCAGCGGCGCATCAGGCTGGCGGAAAACGACGCGCAATACGCGCAGGTGGCGGCGGAGTTGGGCCGTTTGGTGTTGGCGCCAGTCGCCGCCCAACTTGGCAACAAACGCTTGCTCATCATCAGCGAAGGCGCACTGCAATACTTGCCATTTGCTGCGCTTCCCTCTCCAGCGCAGGCCGGGCAACCACTTATTGCTGAACACGAGATCATTAGCTTGCCCTCGGCATCCACACTTGCTGTCTTACGTAACGAAACCAGCTTGCGTGAGCCTGCGCCAAAGGGGGTCGTGGCCTTGGCCGATCCGGTGTTCGGTAAAGATGACGCACGCTTTAGCGCGGACATGAGAGCGAGGGCCATAGCAGGGCAACGAGGTGCGAAAGCAATCGCAACAACTGACGCGGATTTGGCCCTGCCTCGTCTGCCAGAAACACGTGACGAAGCGGAAGCCATCCTTGCGGTCGCCCCTGCTGGCGCTGCCAGACTGGTACACGGATTCGATGTCAATCGCGCGCTGGTGACCGGGCGGGAACTGGGTCAATACCGCATTATTCACCTTGCCACGCACGGTCTGCTCGACAGCCAGCACCCTGCGCTTTCCGGTATAGCGCTCTCACGATTCGATCCGCGAGGACAGCCACAGGATGGCTTTCTGCGGCTCCACGACATTTACAATCTGAAACTGCCCGCCGAACTCGTCGTGCTCAGCGCATGTAACACAGCACTTGGCCAAGACGTTAAAGGTGAAGGCCTGATTGCGCTCACACGCGGTTTTATGTACGCGGGCGCAACGCGCGTGATGGCTAGTTTGTGGAAAGTGGATGATGAGGCGACGGCAGAACTGATGAAAGATCTCTATCAACACCTGCTCCAGACACGGTGCTCTCCCGCTGCGGCGCTACGTGAAGCTCAATTGGCTATGTGGCGAAAGGGACGTGCTCCTTACCATTGGGCGGCCTTTGTGCTGCAAGGGGAATATCTCGGCGCCAATCTGAATTTGCAGCAGTGAGTTGCCGACACGCTCTTGGCCTCCCATTTAATTTAGTAAATAATGCGGCCCAAGGAGCATACATTGAAAGATGGATAACGGATCATTCAACCGCCTGCTTAAATGGCTTGATCCCAACCCGGAGCAGGCGGGTAAAAAATACGAAGCGATTCGGCGTAAGCTGATCAAGATTTTCGCCTCACGCTGTTGCCCGGTCGCCGAAGAATTGGCCGACGTCACGATTGACCGCGTGTGTAAAAAAGTAGAAGAAGTCGCCGCGGTATATGTGGGTGATCCGGCGCTCTATTTTTTTGGGGTAGCAAATAAGGTCTTTCTCGAATGGCATCGTAAAATTGCCGCCCTGCCACGGGTGCCGCCGCCGCCCAATTCCTCTGAAGACAAAGAACGCGAAGATCAGTGTTTGCAGCAGTGTATGGCGACATTGCCGCCGCTCCATCGCGATTTATTGCTGGACTATTACCGCGAGGAAAAACAGGCCAAGATTGATCTTCGCAAAGCTTTGGCTGTGGAACTTGGACTCAGCGATAACGCGCTGAAACTGAAGGTCTTTCGCCTGCGCGGTGCCCTATATGAGTGCTTGCTGGGTTGTTTGGCGCAAACAGCGGCATGAAATGGATTGCAGTTTTACGCAATAACAGATTGGATGCAGCGTCTATTCCAACTCCCCACCTGGCAGGAAATACTTCATGGTTAGCAACGAGAACAGCTTAAAACAATATTTGCTTGGTGCGCTCGGGGAAGCGGAACAACTGGCGCTCGAAGAAAAACTCTTGCTCGATGATGAAGAGTTTGAACAATTGCTGATTGCTGAGGATGAACTGACTGATAGCTACGTCCGTAACGCGCTGCCCCCTGAGGAACGAACGCGTTTTGAGCAACATTTTTTATGCACTTCCGAGCGGCAGCAAAAGCTGCGATTCGCCCTGATTTTCCACCGCCATCTTGACCGTGCCGCCTCTTCGTCCCGCTTGCCGGAACGGGTTGTGCCGTCGAAAAACAGTTGGCTCTCGCGGCTCAGTGGTTTCCTGCGTACGCCTCATCCAGTGCGCGGCTATGCGCTTATTGCCACTTGTGTCCTTCTTGCCCTCGGCGGCTCCTGGCTGATGTTTAAGATGATTCGTCTGCAAAATGAAGTGGTTCAGTTGCGCGCACAATCCACGCTGCCCCAAACTGCAGAACAAGAGTTGCGCCAGCACCTGGCGGAAACAAATGCCCGCCGCGAACAACTTGAGCGCGCGTTACAAGCCAGCCAGGCACAAATCGCCCAACTCGAAACTACGCGCCCCCAAGCTCCCCAGGAGACGCCCCGACCGGCTTCATCATCTTCTATCGCCGCCTTCGTGCTCACACCCGGAGCCTTGGTCCGCAGCAGTCCTGATCCAACTGCCGCAGCGATTAATCAGGTTACGATCCCTGCCGCCGCGAACACCGTAAAATTGCAACTCGAACTTGAGAAAGATCAGTACCCGCTCTATCGCGCCACATTGCAAACACAAGGTGGCACTGTCCTTAAACACTGGGGTGAATTGCAGCCGCAAGCGGCCAGGGACGGCAAGACACTGCTGTTGCAGTTCCCAGCCGCCTTATTACCCGGTGGTTCTTATTCCTTACGGCTCGAAGGCGTCACTGCCGAAGGGCGCGCAGAGAAGGCCGATCAATTCCATTTCCGCGTGGCCAGAAAGTAACTCAGCGATAGCACACTTCCCGCCGAGCTCATTTCCCAAAAACAAAGCAGAAAATATTTTCGTAATTCGCGCGAAATATTTTGCCGCCCATTTGCATAAGCGGATGAGAGAGCAATTTCAGACAGAAACGAGTCAGCGGCGTGGCAACAATGCCCCGCGGTCAAAACCCTGTCTGTGCGGATGAAAGTTCGGGAACACATGAAAAATCAAGAGTTATATCACGAGCGTCCTCAGCACCGACGATCGGCGTAAAGTTTGGTGAAGGTAATTTGGTTACCTCGGCTACATCAAACCACGCAAAAGTGCGACGGACTTCAGTCTATTCCTCGTTTTGGGAAGAGTCTGAAGTCCGTTTCACTTGCTTCGCTCTTGTCTAACTATTTTTCTCGAACCCTGCTGTGGTTTGAGCAAGGAGTAAAGCTATGCAGATTTTGAAAGAAGGATCGTCCGGCCCAGAGGTAGTAGCGTTGCAAGAGAAGCTGAAAGATGCCGGCTTCAATCCCGGCAAGATAGATGGAATCTTTGGTCTGGGCACTGAGGCCGCCGTTCTGGCTTTCCAAAAGAGCCAGGGGCTGTTGGCCGATGGCATCGCGGGGCCGCAAACTCTGCGGGCGTTGGCCTTGGCTGATGAGACGCTTACTCTGCCTTTGGCAATTCCAAATGTCACCGTTGCCATTGTCACAAAGATGTTTCCAGCCACGCCCATAGATAACATCAAACAAAACTTGCCCGTTGTCCTCAATGCCCTGGAAGCAGCCGGACTGGGTGATAAGGATATGGTGCTGATGGCGTTGGCCACCATCCGGGCGGAAACGGGCAGCTTCAAACCCATCTCAGAAGGTATTTCCCGTTTCAACACTTCCCCCGGAGGCCATCCGTTTGATCTCTACGATAATCGCCGGGATTTAGGGAACCAGGGCGTTCCAGACGGAGCGAGTTTCAAAGGCCGTGGCTTCATTCAACTCACAGGCCGCGCTAACTACCAAACCTTCAGCAAAATTATCGGCCTTGGAAATCAACTGATTACCGATCCTGAGTCGGCCAACCAGGCGGACATCGCAGCTAAGCTTTTGGCAGCTTTTCTCAAAAATAGAGAGCGTCGGATTCGGGAGGCTTTGCTTGAGAACGATTTGAAGGAGGCGCGACGGGCTGTAAATGGCGGCATTCATGGCTTGGAGCAATTTAGGGAAGCTTTCAACATCGGCAAGAGCTTGATCGTGTAACTCTACTTCAAGTAAGGAAGGGTAACTAAATGAGAATTGAAACTTATTGCAGCTTAAATACTAAAGAAGGAGTATTCAGATACTTTTTTTCTCGAATTGCTACAGCAGTCAGATACAATATGAAAAAGATTTCCTTTTTTCTCCTAATCTTCAATGCTCTGTTAGCAACAGGTTGTCCAAAGAATGCCCCAAACCTTGATCTTAAGGATGACAACCACAAGAACTTGCTTGTTGAGCAGCTTAAAGAAAATGTCTTTAAGAAGGAATGGATAGAATATAAATGTGCTAATGACGGCTATTACAATTTAGGTATAGACGCCGGTGCCTTTAGCACATTCACTTGTGGGACTAACGTTGTTAAAAACCCTGATAATGCGGCGAGAATTCGGAACGAAGTCATGGACAGGGGGGTTGGTCTAATTGACAGTGTTTACGGAGTCTATATCAGGGACATCAGGAAAAACCGCTCGATCGGTGAATTCTTGGCTGATTTGCTACAGATTGGCAGTAGCACGGCGGGAGGGATTGTTAATGGCGAACGTCCGTTGCAAGTCATCGGTGTTGCCCTGACAGGTTTCAGCGGTGTTCGTAAATCGGCAAGCCTTAATTTTTATGACGAAAAGACAACATCCATTTTGATCAAAAGGATGGATGCATCGCGCAGTCAAATTCTCAGTGAAATTAAGCAGAATCAGCAAAAGAATACGAATTACTCTTTCGATGCCGCGTTGGGTGATATCATCAGGTATTTTGATGCCGGGACGCTGAACAGAGCGTTTACGGAATTGGACAAACAGACCAGCATAGAGGCAGAAATTGCCAGGAAAGGGGTGTTAGCGGTAAAGGATCTGAAAGATATCAGCGATCTTCCGAGTGCTGAAGAGATCGGAACGAATAAAGCCATTTCCACCGAGCTCGCGAAACTTAACAATGCTTTAAAGGATGAAGCCACAGCAAAGCCCGCCACCGCAATTCTTAAGGCTGTATTCGACCAAATAACAAAGGATGACAAATTCAAGGGGATTTTGGATAAGTTGAAATCGAAGAAACTGCCTGAATATGACGAATTAAACCCAAAAACGAAAAAGAACATTGAATCCGCTTTTGGAAAGCTAGGTGAAACTCCGCCGAAGGAGGCGACGGGCGAGGAGTACCATTCCTTGATTATTGCGGTACGAAACATGACGAGTGTTCAAACAGAAGACGGGGTAGTGGAAAAACCGGAATTAAGAACTCTTCTGCTGGATTACATTAAAAAAGCAGAACTCAACTAAAGAGGAAGTTTATGTTTGATCGAAAATTCTTTGGAGCCGCGACTTTAATCCAACTGCAGGATGCTTGTATGGACGTTGCAAGAAAGAAAACGGCGAATTTGGTGGATATCGAGGGCCGAATCGCCCAATTACCCGACGGCAGCCAATCAAAAATTAACGTCGTTCGCTTTGACCCTAAAGACGACGAGAGTGAAGTTCGCGATGACCTCAAATTTGTCAAAAAAGCTGATGCAACTGTGGCTTTCATCGCACAAATGGCAAGCGAAGGCAGAGTGCAAGTTGGTGGTGACATGGATGTTTTTATCGAAGATAAAGCGGAAACAATACTTGTTTTTGGGAAGACGACATTGGTAATCCACACTCTTCATAACTAATTAGGTACTTCAGTATAATTGGTTTCTTTGGGAGGAAAAATGGCTTCGGCATCAACAAACACTGATAGACAACGTGCGCGCCTGCTGGGATTCGCCCACGTATTTCTAGGCATATTGCTAATGTACCTGCTCTTCAAGGTTTGGCCTAAGGTTCCCTGGCCTTCAGGAGATAATAAGCTTCCTGAAGTCCTTTCAATCAAGTTTTGGAGATGGGAAATCTTGACTACTCTTGATGAGAGACTGATTTTGTTGGTAATTGTGGCAGGGGGACTGGGCAGCTTTGTCCATGCATCTACGTCGTTTGCTGATTATGTCGGCAATGACAGGTTTGGCCGGACCTGGACGTGGTGGTATTTACTTCGCCCATTTATTGGGGTGTCGTTAGCGTTGGTTTTCTATTTCGTGCTCCGTGGCGGCTTCCTTACTTCTACCGGCGGTGCAGATAACATCAATCCTTACGGCATCGCGGCTCTCGCCGGTCTGGTTGGTATGTTTTCAAAACAAGCAACAGATAAGCTGAATGAAGTCTTTACCACACTCTTTAAACCGGCTGATGGCAAAGGGGATGCTCAGAGGAAGGATTCGTTACAAGACGAGGCAGCAAATAAAATCCCCACTATTAGCAAGATTGACGTCATTGCGGGTAGTGGTGAAACAACAGTCGCCATAACCGGCACTAATTTTGCGGAAAAGGCAGAAGTAAAACTCAATGACGAAGCTTTAGAGATTACCTCCAGAAGTGCAACTGAACTTGTAGCTCGGCTTAAACCTGAACATATCATTACCGCAGATGCTATGACACTGACTGTCATCAATCCTCCACCCGGAGGTAGCTCTGCTCCAATGAATTTTCTAGTTAGAGAACCATAAGAGTTAGACGAACACTCTTTGAGAATCAATGGCTGTTTTGGGGCGCGTGTAACATATCTTTGGCGGATCGCTCGCAAGCGCCAACTTCTACAGCTATGCGTTGCTGAAATAAAGAAAAGGAGAAAAAGTGAAAACACCAAATGGGCGCAAAGAAATAGAAGAACTGTTTGGTAATCCGGCGAACGCCAATGGGACCCTGAACGAAGCTTGGGAAGGCGCCAACATTCGCAAGGTCGCTCCTCCCAATGGTTGGCAGCTTTATTATCAATCTGACGATGGGCTGGTGATAGTGTCTGGCATCAGAATGCATCGGTTGCTGGCAGATTCCTTCATCGCTGTGTTGGACGACGTCTGGGACTTTGCCAAGCAACAGCTTGGCGCATCGGCCACCGACGATCAGATTCGCGCTTGGTTACATGAGCGCCGTCTGGATCAACACGGGGGTGGCTTCAACTTTCGCAAGATAACTGCTGGCAGCAAACTGTCACTACATTCTTACGGAATTGCCTTTGACTGGGACCCCGCGCACAATCCACGCAAAAAACCTTTGACCAGGACGCTGCCTGATTGGTGGCATAACATTTGGAAGCAACATGGGTGGAGCGATGGACGACACTTTTCAACCCCTGATCCAATGCACGTTCAGTTTGCCACAGGGGCTTAAGTAGTTAAGGTCGTTAGTTGAGTCGCCTTCGGATTCTTGAACTTTATTCGAAGCTAAAAAACCTTTCGAAAGCCACGACAGGCAAGGAGATTTACCATGGCAGAGCCTGAAATAAGCGAAACGGAATCAATTATTGATGGCACAGGAGGCAGAAATCGCACGGTCGCGACTTTCAAGATACTCCGCGACCCGCCTCTGCGGGAGCATATCTTGCTTGTGTTGGTATTAGTTTTGCTGATTGCAGGCGTCCAGCTCTTCGCCAATTGGTACTCCAAAAGTAAAGCTGAAGAATGGGCTAAGTATCTGAAGTATTACCAGTCCACAAGCTTGGTCTACCAAACACAATCAACAGAGAGGACAGATCCCGTCACGAACCCAAAAAATGTGCCCCCGCCTGCGCAGGAAAGAAAATCCGTAGGTATCACACTTAAGCCTTCTCCCGAAAGCACAGTATCTCCTATTGTTGCGCCTTCTCCCAGTCTAAGCCCTCCGCCTGCCGGGGTGGCTCAAAGCGTTCAGGCGAATGCTGAAGTTTCCCCTACTAAACCAGCCAGTACGGCCATTGAAATTTCATTTGAAGGGAAAAGAAGGATTGAGAACCAATTACAAGAAATAACCGAGCGCGCCCGGCATCATCTAAGAGTCGCGACAGACTTCTATACGAATTACTATCAGATCGTCAGCGTCATGATGGTTACTGGGTTGCTCGCCTCAATCGCTCTTCTTTCCATTAGTAAAAATGGTTGGAGCGCCACGAATAGCTATATAATCACAATTTTTATAGTGATGACTTCAGCCACCGCATATTATGGTGCCTATATCCCAGTCTTTAAGATTGATCAAAATGTCGCGGACAATAAATCGCTCTATCTGCAGTACGTAAACCTTGGTAATGAAGTTATGAGTTACCTGGCCACAAATAGTAACTCAAAAAATGTGTTGCAAAAGGATAGCGAGTTTATTCATTACATTGACCTGGAACTGGCGAAATTGAATAACATTGCAATTGGATTTGACTATTCGAAAATTCCTACTTATGGAGGCATTTTCGAGTCTAAGACTAAACCTGCCGATACTCAGCCGTCGCAAACGCCGAAAAATACGAAACCTTAAAACTCTATTTCATGCTTTGTGGCAGGTTTCTTACTTCAACTAAAGGGAGCGTCAGAATAGGTTGGGCTACTGGCATGAGCCTTCCCGATACACAAAAAAACGCGACCGGCAAACTGTTACGTAGCTGGTCGCGTTCAATCTTATTCCCATTCACATCTTCAGAAGAGTAACTTCACGCCAAACTGAATTCTTCGGGGGCTTTCCGCCGAAAGCACTCGGCCAAACGAAGACGAGCCAACAAAGTTATCCGGCAGGCCAAAGTTCGGATGGTTGAACAGGTTGAAGAACTCGGCACGGAATTGAACCGTGAATTTTTCTTTGATTAACGTGTTTTTCAGCAAAGAGAAATTGACGTTCTGGTAACCGTCTCCGTCCAGAATATTTCGGCCTGAATTGCCGAAGCTGCCAAAACGCGGGACCGCAAAGGCCGCCGTGTTGAACCAGCGTTCCACTGTCGGATTGTCCAGCCGTCCTTGGCCGACCAGATTCGGGCGGTCGTTGCCCAAAAATCCTAAGTTGGAAATGCCCGTGTTGCTGTTGTCGAATTCCGGCAACATTGCAACGGTGAAGGGTCTGCCGGTTTGCAGCGTGATGACGCCGAACGTTTGCCATCCGTCCAGCAGAGCTTTCGCTGCGCCTTTTTGGCTTTTGCCAAACGGCAGTTCATACGAATAGCTCAGCGAAAAGCGATGGCGAACGTCGAAGCCCGATCGTCCACGTTCAGCCGCCAGGTTGAAACTGTTTTGCGGGTAGTTCGGATCGCCCAGGCTGGAAAAAACACCCGACGCATTATCAATGGATTTGCCAAATGTGTACGCGCCAAGCAGCGACAGGCCAAACGACAACCGTTGTTGCAGCCTGGCCTGCAAGCTGTGGTAATTGGAATCGCCACTGCTTTCCTGTTGCGTGATTTCACCGAACTGCGGATTGCGCGGCAGATTGGGTTGTTGCGTGCTAGGCGCTGGCTGGTTGATGTCACGCGACACCAGCAGCTTCGTGCCTTTCGATCCAACATA
Source organism: uncultured Heliomicrobium sp. (assembly GCA_964570175.1). Classification (GTDB taxonomy): domain Bacteria; phylum Acidobacteriota; class Blastocatellia; order RBC074; family RBC074; genus RBC074. Next base: position 18,445 of record CAZMXG010000091.1, read on the forward strand.
GGCGACTTCGGCCACTGTACTGCTGCCAAGCTGTTGCTGAACACTCAAATTCCAATGCTGTGTGTAAGCAGTTCGCAGGTTCCTGTCGAAGGAAAATCCCGATGGCGGAGCAAAGCTTGGCGTGTTGAAGGGGAACGGGTTGTAAAGAGTCAGCGGCGCTTGTTGTGATTGAAAGTAGAAGCGGAAATCGAAATAAGGCGCGTTGAAATACAAGCCTTCACCCGGAGCCAGCGGCGATTGGTCGAAGTAAACGCCGTAACCGGCGCGAACAACCGTCGTGCTGTTTTCTCCGAACGAGTAAGCCAGCCCCAACCGAGGCGCAAAGTTGTTTTTGTCGGCTTCGTACCCCGCGCGCGGAATTCCGGCGGTCCCGACTTTGACAAGCTTGCCGGTTGCCGGATCGTAAATATTTGCGCGGTCTTCGGTATCCACTGCGGGTGAGTTGTATTCGTAACGCAATCCGGCAGACAACGTCAGTTTGGGCGTAATTCGAAAACTGTCGTTGGCGAACAGGTTATAGCTTTCGGTTCGCAAGTGTTGCTGGTTATCCAGGCGGGCTCCGCCTGAAACCAGCGGAAAACCAAACAGCAAATCTGCCATCGTGTTTCCGGTTAAGTATGGGACGACCGCTGAGGAACCATTCGGCAGTGTGATGGACACATAGCCTGGAAACGTCAGCAAACCACGCGATTGCACATCACGGAAAGCGTTTTGCTGGGTGTAGCGAAAATCAAAACCGAACTTCAGCAAGTGTGAGCCGGTGGCGTAAGTCGCCGTGTCCAGAAACTGGTAAACATTTGTCGCTGAATCTTGCGGGTTGTTGTATTCGTGTCCGAGCGGCGAATAGCCTGTGACGCGAATAAAGCTCAAGCCGTAGTCACGCGAGTTTAAGGACAATTCCGGCAACCCAACCTGCTGATTGATGCTGCGGCCGGCATTTTCAATCTGAACTTGGTTGCCTATACGGCTGAAAGCCAGACGGGCGTCATTGACGAAACGCGGCGAAAAGATGTGATGCTCGTTCAGCATCAGGTTCTGCCCACGACGGTAAACGTTATTTCCGTAACCAGGCACAAAAACCTGAGTTACGCCGGAATATGGTTCGAACAGATTGCGGTCGGCAAAGCTATAACGGACTGCAAATTGCGAAGCATCATTGATTTTGTGATCCACGCGAATGTCGAACAAATCGTTGCGGTCGCGCTGAATCGGCGAAGCGACATAATTCTGTCCAGGCACGTTACGATTCGGCAGCGGGTACAGCGCCGCGATTTTCAAACCGATCGGGTTCAGTGCCTGTTGCGGAATAACGCCGCCGGGAAATTGAGTTTGAGTTCCGGGAATCAACGGCCAGAACCGCTGCGGAAGCTGCGAAAAATCGCCAACGCGTTCGCGCGCCGTCGGGACGTTGGCCAGCCGTGTAATGCCTTCGCGGCCACGAAGTCCTTCATAATCACCGAAAAAGAAAGTGCGATCTTTGATGATTGGGCCGCCGAAACTGAAGCCAAACTGGTTGCGGCGATAGGTCGGATCCGGCTGATCGGCTGGAGCGAAATAGTTGCGGGCATCCAATGATTGATTTCGCAAAAATTCATACGCAGTGCCGTGAAAACCGTTTGTGCCGGATTTCATGACCACGTTGACCTGCGCTCCGGCGCTGCGGCCAAACGAAGCGTCGTAAACGCTCGACAGCACTTCAAATTCCCGAATGGCATCCACAGGCGGTTTGACACCGAAAGTGTTCAGTTTCGGGTCAACGTTGTACACGCCATCCAGCAGGAAGTTATTGGCGTCTTCGCGCTGGCCATTGATGGTGAAAGCAAAATCTCCGCGCACGGAACCGGCGGAACCCTGCGCGGCAGGCGTCGTTCCCGGCGCCAGCAGCGCCAATTCCAGAAAGTTGCGCCCATCCAGCGGCAGTCCGGCAACCTGATTGTTGTCAATCACCGCGCCAAGCGCTGCGTTGTCTTGCTTTAACGGGCTGGCCGAGTCAGAAACGATAATTGGATCAACTTGAGCGCCACCAACGGACAAACGGACGTCCAATCTAGCTTCCTGATTGACGCGCACAACCAAGTTTTCAGAAGCTTTCTGAAATCCTGTTTGTTCCACCTGCAAGCGGTAAGTTGCTGGTCGCAACAGCGGAAAAACATATTCTCCGTGATCATCCGTGACGGCAGTTCTGGTTTCGTTTATGTCTTGATCAACAATGCTGAGCTTTGCGCCTTTGACGGCTGCACCATTCTGGTCGGTCACTCGACCGCGAACCGATCCGCGATAATTTTGTGCCAGGGCTGCCGATGTCAGGCAGAGTAAGCTAAAAACAATTCCGAGAACAAATTTGGTTTTCACTGATAAACCTTCCTCCTGGTGTTGGATGAATGGGGAGCGCGGGTTTTCCAATCTGCACGTGCTTCCAAAGTAATCCATTCTCGCCAACAAGATTTTGGTATTTGAATACTGAGCAGGTTGGAAAACCTGCTCTACAAACGTTTTGGTTCTGATTGAAGCGATGGAAACGAACTCGCGCCGGGCGAGGTTCAATCAGAGATTTGGAATTCAATCCATTGAACTAATCTAGACGGTAAGAACGCCGTCGTTGTTTCGACAATCTCAAGACAATTTTGTCTTCTGTAACTCCGCAGACGCTTTGATCAAGGCCTTCAGCGCGGCGCTTTTCAGTTGTTTCGCTTCGGTGATGGAAACGTGCCGCATTTTCTTGCCATCCCCATCCATCAAGCCTTTTGGGTCTTCCAGTTCAATGCCGTTCATAAAGTACAAATTGACATGTTTTTTGTGCGGTCCGATGGCAATGAATTGACCCGCCATGGTGCCGTCCAGACTGAAACGCGCCACGCGCCAGCCAAAGTAAATCTTTTCGTCGGCTTTTGGGATGAGCTTGGCGATCAAGGTGCGGGCTGCGGTGGCCAGCTCGCGAATGTTATCGTCGTATTTGTTTAGTAAGAGTTCAAAGTCTTTACTCATTGCGATCTCCGTTGGGATTTGGGGCTTTTTTTGATACCGATTCGATCAATTGGGTGAACGCTTTGTCATTTCGAATCGGTTCCAAGTCGGGATTGGTTTTGAGTTCTTCAGCGTTGTTGAATCCTTTTTCGACGGCTTTTTTCAGGGCTTCAATTGCTTCGCGTTTCTGTCCAGCCAACGCTTGCGCGCGTGCCAACGCGAAAAAAGTTTGTGGGTTGTCGGGACGAATTTCTACGGCCAATGCCAATGTCGCGGCAAGTTCACTGAAATGTTTTTGAAACCGATGCTGCGCCGCTTCTTCATTGAGCATCACTCTCAGGTTTGCCAGTGTGCGGCGCGCGACGATTCGATCAATTCCCGGAGTCGCGCTTTCGGCTTTTTTGCGCAAGTCGCCAACCATCGTGCGCAAATCCTGCATGACGACGGTGCGATTGTCTTCGGATTTCAACCGCTCACGTGTGGCGTAAAAATCCCGCAGATGTTTTTCCTGAAGCTGCTCTTCCTGTTTTTGTTGTTTGAATCCTTCTTTGACTTCTTTTGAAGATTTCAACCGCTCTGCTTTGGCCGCAAACTCGGCGGTGTTTGCCAGTCCTTGAAAATCTTTGGCCAGGGAATCGAATTTCAGATATGCGTCAAATGTTTTCTGGGCAGTTTCATCTTTTGTCGCCATTTCCAGTCGTTTGGCCAGTGATGCAGCAATAAGCATTTCGTCGCGATTGCGGCGATTGGTTTTCATCGCTTGCAGTTCCAGCCATTCGACGGCTTCGGTGCAAGCTGCGGGCGGTGGCCAGGAATGCTCGCCTTCAAATTCCGCAATTCTGGCCGTGGCTCCCAGCGAATCCAGCGTTTTGACCAGCCGCCGAACTTCAATCAGGTTGAAATCTTCGCTGCCAGCAATGCCATAAAAGAGAAATGGCAAATCTTTGCTTGGTTTGATTTCCGGCGAAAAGCCAGCGCCGCAACCAATGACGCCCGCAATTTTGCCTTGCGCCCACAACGCAACCATTGAAGCCACGCGCGCTCCACCGGAAAAGCCGGTGGTGTAAGCGCGCGATTCGTCCACCGCCAGTCGAGTTGTGGTGTCTTCCAATAACGTGGGTATGATTTCGGACAGCTTTACGCCCGCGCCGTTTCGGGAATTGTTCGATCCGACAACGATATAACCGAATTTCTCCGCAGCTTCCTTGAAGTGTTCAACGGGCAGTGCACCGCGCGCTCCGGGATCAAAGGCATAAAGAATCGGCCAGCGTCGGGTTGCGGTGTACGAAGCGGGCAGATACAGCGCGTAACTTTGGTTCGCGTCTTTTTGGCAAGTGACTTTTTCAATGACTTTGCCAGTCGGGAAATCCTGCGCCGCCGTTTCAATTGCTGAAACCAGCAACAGCAGCGCGAATGCGGCCAGGCAGAAGCCGGAATTGTGGCGAGCGAGAGTGTTCATTGGGTATTTATCAGCGCGAGAGTCTCCCATCGGAACCTGTCAGATTGCAAGCCAGCCGTAAAACGAATACTTTCCCCGCAGTTCAATCCATTTTTACCAAGGAGACCATCGTTATGAACCATCAACCGTCGCCAGAACTATTTTTCTCCACCGTCAACGCCTATCAGCGGACGGCTGTCATCAAAGCCGCCATAGAATTGGAAGTGTTCACCGCGATTGCCGAAGGAAACACGACGACAGCAACCATCGCCGCGCGTTGTCAGGCCAGCGAACGCGGCATACGAATTCTTTGCGACAACCTGGTCATCAATGGATTTCTGACCAAACAGGCTGGGCAATACGGCTTGACGCCGGATTCAGCGTTGTTTCTGGATCGCCACTCACAGGCGTATTTGGGGGGAGCAATTGAATTCTTGCTCGACCCTATGCTAACGGCGGGAATGAGCGACATTACTGGCGCGGTTCGCAAAGGCGGAACCACCGCCAGCGAAGAAGGCACTGTGTCGCCGGAAAACCCCGTCTGGGTGAAATTTGCTCGCGCCATGATGCCGATGATGATGCCTGCGGCAATGGGTATGGCACAGCTTGTCAAAGTGGATCCGAATCAAAAAATTCGTGTGCTGGACGTTGCCGCTGGGCACGGAATTTTCGGCATTGCATTCGCGCAGGCATATCCCAATGTCGAAGTCACTGCGCTGGATTGGGCGCCGGTGTTGGCCGTTGCCAAAGAAAACGCCGAAAAATTTGGCGTGGCGGATCGCCATCATTTATTGCCTGGAAGCGCATTCGATGTGGACTTTGGCAAAGATTACGACCTGATTTTACTGACCAACTTCCTGCACCATTTCAATGTTGCGACGAACGAGAAGTTGCTGAAGAAGGTATACGATGCGCTGGCGGAAGGCGGTCGAGCCTTGACGCTGGAATTCGTTCCCGACGACGACAGAGTGACGCCGACAATGATGGCTTCGTTTGCGTTGATGATGCTTGGCTCCACAGCCGCGGGGGATGCGTACACCTTCGCCGAATACGAACAGATGTTTGCCAAGGCGGGTTTTTCCAAGAACGAAATGCACGAAATGCCGCCGACGCAACGGCTGATCGTTTCATACAAATGATGGGGAATTTCTTCCACGAAGGCACACGAAAATTCACGAAGGAAGAAGGTAACTTCTCAGCCCCAACGGGGCGCAATACCTATTCCGCTCCGTTGGGGCTTATTTGAATTGACACTTCTTTCCCAGGGCGTTGCCCTGGGCTTTTTGATGTCGCCCCGTTGGGGCTGAGCAGTTACGGAAGAATCCGCTTTGTTCTGGTTCGTGCTTTCTTCGTGTGCCTTCGTGGGAAGGAACAGCTCACGGTTTCTGAGCAGAAATGTAATTGTTGAAAATCACGTCTCCGTAATCGTGATATTTGCCCGCGTCGAAATCCTTTACAAATCCAGTCATCAATTGCATCAGCGTTGTGGAAAGGTGGCCGGGAATTGCCGCCGGATGCGAAAAACGCATATTGAAGACCGCGCGAATGAAGAGGCTCTTTTCCGTCAGCGGCAGCTTTTTGACGTTTCTGGCAAAACCTTCAAAGGAAGAACCGTCGAACAAATATTGCTCCACGTTTGACAGGTAATAAGCCGTCACCGTCAAACCGTTTTTGCGCAAGTAATCGCCGATGGCGCTGAGCGCTTTTGTCCCGCCGAAATCTCCAACAATCGGAATGATCAGGTTTTTGCGGTGCATGTCGCGGACGAAGTTGTAATCTTCGACAACGGCCAGAAAGTGTCCCTGCTTGCCGTTCAAATCCGGCTGCACGATCAGTTCACGAAACGAAGGGAAGTAGCTGCCCCAACTGCCGCCGCCGTCCAGACGAAACGCAATTTCCAGCCCATCGTTCCGAAACGTTTTGTACACATATTCCAGGCTCGCACGGTCGTCTTTGGACAGCGGGAACTGGAACTCTGTTTCGATGGTTTTGATGACTTCCGCCAGATTCGCGGCATAAGCCGCATCCGTGGCAGTAATCTTGTTAAAGAACGCCAGCAACTCTTCAATCGGAGCGTCGGCTTTGGGAATCGCCAACTTGGGCGCTGCCGGTTTGTCTTTGTCCGCATCGCCGGGTTTGTCTGTTGCGGGTTTGTCTGCGGGCAATGGCTTCGACAGCAACCGAGACAAAAACTCCGTGCGCGTCGGCGATAAGTGAAAGATCGCCTTGTACATCAAATGCTGAATCACGGCTTGGCGGCGAATGTCTATGATGAAGGCGACGCGCGGACGAATCTTGGCAATGTAGGTGAAATTCTGCTCCGGTCCCACGCCGATGTACGCTCCGCCGCTTGCGCACATTTGTTTCAGCTTGTCCACGATGTGCAAGTACGAAGTTTCGTTCGAAGAAAAATTGTCCGAAAGAAAATAGCCGCCGTCTTCCGACATCTCGCGAATCATCTTGGAAAAGTCGGCAGCGGATATGCTTTCGGGCGATTTGGGCTGAGCCGAAGCTGGTTGCTGTGCGAAAACTGCAGTTGATGTGAAAACCAGGAGTCCGATTGACAGCATCAGATTTAACGGCGACCGAAAAAACGAGATGGAGCGGCAAAGAATAATAAAGCGCATAGGTTAGCCTCAGACCAAAGAAACATCTGACAGCATTTTGACCTGTGCCAGAATGAGTGATTTGAAAGCGTCGTCATTGGTGAGCAGTGAATCGCATTGTTCACTGAGGCAGGTTGCCAGGTGAATCGCGTCGGGCAGTTTGAGCTTAGAGGTTGCGCGCCATTGCGCAGCGGCTTCCAGAATGTTGCGGCTAATGGGAACGATTTCAAATGCCGAAGTGGGGGCAAGAAACATTCGGTATGCCTGCTGGTTTGTTGTGTTTTGATCTTTCAGCGGCTTTACCAGTGTTTCGGCCAAAGTCAATTCACTGGTTACTGCAACAATCTCACCAGAATTCATCGCCTTCAGCAAAGCCTGAATTTGGTCTGCGTAATCGGCGAAGCCCTCAACGGCATAAATGACGATGTTGGTGTCGAAGTAAACTCGCCGACCAAGCTCAGCGCTTACTCGTCCCATTGATCACGCTCCGCACGCAAAAATCTATCGGCTTCCGCCGGAGTCGCAAACGAGCCTTTGCCTGAACCAAATAACGCTGTGTAATCAGTTGCGGGCTGTGCAGATTGTTTTTGCCGTAGCAGTTCTTCTGCCTGCTGGATCAGCTTTGCCAGATCGTCTGGCGGCAGAAGCTTAACTTGATTCACAACCAGTTCCAGTTGGCTGGTAGCCATAATTCACCTCCTTGTTTGCGCGGCAAGGGTAAAGAAAATCAGCGCAGAGAGCAAAAGCGAGGAAGTGGGTAATCAAAAAATAAATTCGGCCGCTTCGCGGTAAGGGGTTTGGCTTCTTACAAAGATTGGGCGAGTTCAGGGGCTGGTGCTAAACGCACCCGCGCGAAGCGCACACCGCCCCAGGACAGAAGTCAGGAAGAAGGGGGCCGACAACACACAACACGAAAACCGAAACTGGACACGCGGTTGGCCGGATCGTTGTTGTAACGATAGACAGCCCGCGCAACGTCTTGAAGGTCGATCCACGAGCCGCCCCTCAGGACGCGGTAGCTTCCACTTTGCGGACCTCGCGGGTTGACTAAATCGTCTTGTGTGCTCAATTCCGTGTAATAGTTTTGGCCGTACCAATCCTGACACCATTCCCAAACGTTGCCGTGCATATCATGTAAGCCCCAATCGTTCGGCAGTTTCTCTCCGACCGGATGTGTTTTGTCGCCGGAGTTTTCGTCGAACCAGGCGTAATCCCTCAGCCTAGATTGATCATTGCTAAAACAATACTTTCCGGTCGAACCGGCCAAGCAGGCGTATTCCCATTCGGCTTCAGTTGGCAGACGATATTCTTTGCCCGTCTTTTCAGACAGCTTCAAGCAGAACCTCGTTGCGTCATTCCACGAAATATTCTCGACTGGCAGATTGTTGCCTTTGAAGTGCGAGGGATTCTTTCCCCTCACAGCCTGCCATTGCTGTTGAGTGACTTGGAACTTGCCGATGTGAAACGGCGAAAGCTTCACCGGATGAACTGGCTTGGTGTTTTCATAATCTTCCGAACCCATTAGAAACGAACCGCCGGGAATGGCGATCATTTCCAGTTTGACGCTGTTGCCCAGGTCTTCGGTGAAGTTCTGATGAATGATTTTTGGCTTGGCTGGTTCAACAAACTTTGGCTTGGGCGGTTGAATGATTGGTGATGGTGCTTGGACTTCCACTTCGTCAAAATCTTCTTTGCGATTGATCGGCGGCAGCGGGCGAATCTTGCCAATTGGTTTTGGCACAACGCGCGGCTGGCGGGTCAATTGCCTGTAAAGGTTTTCAAAGCCGCGATCGGTTTCCAACTGTTCGATATTCAACATGTGGCGATTGGTCGCCTGCAATGGAGTCGGGATGTGCGCGGCGTCAGGGACCGAAAAGACGACAGGTATAAACTTGGCGGTTTCGGTTTGGCGATTGTACAGCTCCACGGAAATGACGCCGCCTTCGTGGCGCACGCCCAAGCCTTTGCCGGGTTCTTCTTCGCCATTGAAGCGGCGGCAGTACGTGGCTGTGCAAACCACCAGCACGAAATCGGCTTCGCGGATGCGGCGTTCCATCCAGCGCAGCCAATCCGCCGGAGCCAGTTCGTATTGGTCAATGTGGCAATCAATCCCCCATTCGCGCAGCGTATCCGACAACAGCAAGACGCGATCAAAGTGCTCCTGCGAATCGTGGCTGTAGCTGATAAAAACTTTGGGTGGATTCGATTCAGATGGCATAGAGCAAACAGTTAAGTTCAAAATTACGTCAATGACGTTTCCGATAGAATTTTGACTATTGCCAAGTTTAGCGATTTGAAATTGTCGTCATTGGTTAAGAACGAATCGCAATGTTTACGAAAAGCAGTCGCCAATTGAATTGCATCAGGTAGTTTCAGCTTCGAGCTTGCTCGCAACTGTGCAGCATCTTCAAGAATTTCGCGGCTAATTGGAATGACTTCCAGAGCGATGGTCGGCGTAAGAAATGTCCGGTAAGCCTGTTGAATTGCCAGGCTTTGATCTTTGAGTGGCTTTACCAGAGTTTCAGCCAGCGTCAGTTCGCTGGTGATGGCCACAATCTCGCCAGTATCCATTGCTTCCAGCAAGGCATGAATTTGATCTGCGTAATCGGCAAAACCTTCAACGGCATAAATGATGATGTTGGTGTCGAGATAAACGCGCTCTCCAAGTTCCGAGCTTATTCTTCCCATTGGTCACGCTCCGCACGCAGAAAATTGTCCGCTTCAGCCGGAGTCGCAAACGCCCCTTTTCCTGATCCAAAAAGTGCAGCGTAACTGGTCGTAGCTTTGTCGGTTGGCGAAGCCGTTGGGGTAACTTGTTTTTGCTCCAACAGTTCAACTGCTTGCTTGATAAGTTTTACAAGGTCATTGGGAGGCAATAGCTTGACTTGGTTAGCAATGAGTTCAAATTGACTGGCCGACATAAATCCTCACCTCGTTGAATTTGCAGAAAAATCAGATGCTTTTAGGCCCAAACTGATTCTACAACCGCTGCATTGTTAATTGCTAGTTTACAGCCGATAGCGCTGCTTCTGTTTGGGTTTGGCGGTTTCAACATCAACATTAGGCAAACGCAGGCTGACATCCGCGCTGGCGTCCCAGGGCATGCACTCTCCGCGCAGGAGTTTAGGGTAACCGGCGGCGGCGATCATCGCGGCGTTGTCGGTGGTGTAAATCGGCGAAGGGATGTAGGCGGGAATCTTCAATTCATCGGCAAGCTTTTGAACTGCAGAGCGGAGTTCGCTGTTACAGGCGACGCCTCCGGCCAGCAAGATCGTGCGCGGTTGGAACCGTTCGGAGGCTTTGCGAAGGCTGCGGACAAGCGCGCGGACGACGGCGTTTTGGAAGCTGGCGCAAAGGTCGAGAATCTGGCTGCCAGGATTTGAAGGATCAGCTACTGGCTCAATCTGATGTTCGCGGACATACCGCAGCACAGCAGTTTTCAGCCCGCTGAAGGAAAAATCCAGGCTCAATCCGCTGCCGTCTTTTTCTTTGATTTCGGCCAGCGGAAAGATGATTGCGCGTTTGTTGCCTTGCGCGGCCAGCCGGTCAATCACAGGGCCGCCGGGATAACCCAGACCAATCAGCTTTGAGACTTTGTCGAAAGCTTCGCCAGCGGCGTCGTCGCGCGTGCGTGCGACGAGCTTGTACTTTTCCGGTTTGGGAATCAGAAACAGATTGGTGTGGCCTCCGCTGACGACCAATGCCAAAGCCGGATATTCGGGCTGTGGAAACTCAAACGCGGTCGAGTAAACGTGGCCTTCGATGTGGTTGATGCCGACGATGGGTTTACCCGTAGCGAACGCGACAGCTTTGGCAAAGTTGATTCCGACCAGCAGCGAACCAACCAGGCCAGGACCTTGCGTGACTGCGATGCCGCCAAGCTCGGCGTAAGTCACTCCGGCTGATTTCAGAGCCTCGTCCACGACACCTTCGATCTTTTCCAGATGTTCGCGCGAAGCCAGTTCGGGAACTACGCCGCCGTATTTTTTATGCGTGGCGATCTGCGAATAGATGACGTTCGATAGAACCCGCGTGCCGTCAGCGATTATGGCGGCTGCGGTTTCATCACATGAGATTTCAATTCCTAAATTCAGCAT
>CAZMXG010000092.1:0-29440 GCA_964570175.1 uncultured Heliomicrobium sp.
GGTTTCGTGGCTGCTGGACCTGACAGCAATGGCACTGGTTGAAAACCCGACGTTGTCGAATTATTCCGGCTTTGTGCAGGATTCCGGCGAAGGCCGTTGGACGATTCAAGCCGCAATTGACGAAGCAGTGCCAGCAGATGTTTTGGCAGCTTCGCTATTCACGCGCTTCCGTTCGCGCCAGGAACATACCTTTGCCGAAAAAGTTCTTTCGGCGATGCGCCAAAAATTCGGCGGCCACGTCGAGCGACCAACAGGCGGTTAATCGAAAGCCAGTAACCAAAGGAAAATTTGATGTCCAAAACCGAACCTCTGAATTACGTAGGCGACCCGGCTCAACCTTGTGTGATGGTAATTTTCGGATCCACCGGTGATCTGACCAAACGCAAGCTATTCCCTGCTTTATACAATCTGGCCAAAGCCAATCTTCTGTCGCGCGAATTCGCCATTGTCTGCACAGGCCGAAACGACCTGACGACAGAAGCGTATCGCGAACAGATCACCGCTGACATAAAAACCTTTGCCACCAGCGATGTTGATCAGACCGTCTGGAACTGGTTTCTGGAACGCATTTACTATGTCAATGGCGATGTGACCGACCCGGAAAGCTATCAACGATTAAAAGCGGTGATTGCCGAAGCTGACAAAAATCACAACACACACGGCAATTACTTTTTCTATCTGGCTATTTCCCCAAATTTCTTTGGAGAAACCGTTTGTCAGCTTGGCAAAGCAGGCTTAACAACAGAAGAAAACGGTCAGTGGCGGCGCGTCATTATCGAAAAGCCTTTTGGCCACGACCTGGATTCGGCCAAAGCCCTGAATGCGGAAATCCGGCAAGTGCTGAACGAGCATCAGATTTATCGGATTGATCATTATCTGGGCAAAGAAACCGTTCAGAACATTTTGGTCTTCCGATTTGGGAATGGCATTTTCGAACCGATCTGGAATCGTCGCTACATTGATTCCGTGCAAATCACCGCAGCCGAAACCGTCGGCGTAGAAAAGCGCGGCGGGTATTACGAAACCTCCGGCGCGATGCGGGACATGATTCCCAACCATTTGTTCCAGTTGGTTTCGCTGACAGCGATGGAGCCGCCGACTTCGTTTGACGCGAATGCGGTGCGTGACGAACAGTCAAAAGTGCTGCACGCCATCGCTCCGCTTTCGCCGGAAGAAGTTTTGACCAACGCAATTCGCGGACAATACGGCGAAGGCGGCCTGAAAGATGAACGTTTCATAGGGTACCGGCAGGAACAAAATGTCGCTCCCAGTTCGACCACGGAAACTTATGTTGCATTGAAATTGATGATAGATAACTGGCGATGGGCTGGCGTTCCGTTTTACCTGAGAACCGGCAAACGATTGCCCAAGCGAGTTACCGAAGTTGCCATTCAATTCAAAAGCGCTCCGTTGACGCTGTTCCGCGACACACCGGTCGAACGCCTGCGGACCAACCGGTTGGTGATCCACATTCAACCTGACGAAGGCATCAGCCTGCGATTCGGTGCAAAAATTCCCGGGCCGATTATGCGGCTGGGCGCAGTAGAGATGGATTTCAATTACGAAGACCATTTCGGCAAAGTGCCAAGCACAGGTTACGAACGATTGCTGTATGATTGCATGATTGGCGACGCAACTCTGTTTCAGCGCGCAGACATGGTCGAAATCGGCTGGAGCGAGATCGAACCTGTTTTGGACGTTTGGAACGCTTTGCCGCCGCGCGCTTTCCCAAATTACGCGGCTGGAACCTGGGGACCCAAGGAAGCAGACGACCTGCTGACGCGTGACGGACGCGAATGGCGTCCAATTGACTGACAGCCTGAAATAATCGCTTCGCTGAATCCGCAGAAAGACACGATGGAATAACTTGTGTCCTTCTGCGGATTATTGTTTTCGGAGGGAACAATGATTCATTTCGACGAAAACGCCTGCGGAAATCTGGACACGGCACTTGAGCGCGAATGGCTGGAAACCAATGGGCTGGGCGGCTACGCATCTTCAACCATTATCGGCTTGAATACACGGCGGTATCACGGCTTACTGATGGCTGCGACGAAACCTCCTGTCGGAAGGATGCTGCTGCTGTCGAAACTGGAAGAGACGCTGATTGTAAATGGCGAACGCTTTGATTTGTCCGCCAACCAGTATTCCGGCGCAGTTCATCCGCAAGGCTACCAGTACCTGAAAGAATTCCGGCTCGATCCTTTTCCAATCTTCGTTTATGAAGTCGCAGGTGTCACGCTGGAAAAATCCGTCTTTATGGTTGACGGCGAAAACACGACGGTCGTTCAATACAAACGCCGTAAGAAAAGCCGCACCGTCAAAGAATGCCGACTGGAAATTCATCCGCTCGTCGCTTTCCGCGATTATCACAGCACTGGCCACGAAAACGGCTCACTCAGTAATCACATCGAATCCACGGCTGGTTTGGCAGCAATCAAACCTTACGCCGATTTGCCGCAATTACACTTTGCTCATAACGCCGAAGCGCTGGTGCCAACCGGTTATTGGTATCGCAACTTTGAATTCAAAGCCGAACGCGAACGTGGCCTGGATTTTAACGAAGACCTTTTCAATCATTTCAGCCTGAAGTTTGAGCTTGGCAAAACCTCGGTGGCAACCGTTATTGCTTCAATTGAGCAGTGCGACGTCAGCGATGCCGACAAGCTTCGTAAATCAGAAATCAACCGTCGCAAAAAATTGCTTTCGGGCACCAAGCGAAATGAATTGGTTCAGATGCTGACGTTGGCTGCCGATCAATTCATCGTCGCTCGTGGAACTCAAAAAACCATTATCGCCGGGTATCACTGGTTTGCCGATTGGGGACGCGACACCATGATCGCGCTGCCAGGGCTGGCGCTGACAACGGGACGTAATGAAATCGCCAAAAGCATTCTGCTGGAATTTGCCAACCACGTTGACCAGGGAATGTTACCCAATCGTTTTCCGGATGCGGGCGAAACGCCGGAATACAATACAGTTGATGCCACGCTTTGGTATTTTGAAGCTGTCCGCGCTTTGCTGGTACATACGGAAGATTATGAGTTCGTCCAGGTGAATCTATTCGGTGTGCTCAAAAACATCATTGACTGGCATGAAAAAGGCACCCGTTATCAGATTCATGTTGATAGCGATGGCTTGCTGTCCGCTGGTGAACCGGGCGTTCAATTAACCTGGATGGATGCAAAAATTGGAGATTGGGTGGTCACGCCTCGAATTGGCAAACCAGTTGAAATTCAGGCGCTCTGGTTCAACGCGCTCTGCGTGATGGCAGAACTGGCGACAAAGTTTGGCGACAGCGCAAACGCAGAGCATTTCGCCGGAATGGCTGAGCGGGCAAAAATCAGTTTCAATCAGCAATTCTGGAATGAAGGCGCTGGCTGTTTGTACGATGTCGTTAATGGGGATGCACGCGATGCGTCAATTCGCCCAAACCAAATCTTCGCCGTCAGTCTGCCGCATTCAATGCTGGAGAATGAACGCGCAAAGAAAGTTGTCGCTGTCGTTGAACGCGACCTCCTGACGCCCGTCGGTTTAAGAAGCCTTGCGCCAAGCGATCCAAATTACATTGGCGTTTATCAGGGTGACATGCATAGCCGCGATGGCGCGTATCACCAGGGCACGGTCTGGCCCTGGCTAATGGGCGCCTTCATCACTGCGTATCTGAAAGCCAATCACCAATCCAAGCCTGCGCGCAAGCAAGCCGGAAAATGGCTAAACGGATTCCTACCGCACCTCAGCGAAGCAGGTCTTGGACAAATATCTGAGATTTTTGATGGTGACGCTCCATACAGTACGCGTGGCTGCGTGGCCCAAGCATGGAGTGTCGCAGAATTACTGCGTGTCGCAGTTGAGGAAGTTTAAGTCCAACGATCAGTCGCTTCCCTTCATCAACGCATACGCGATAGCAGAAACACAAAGTCCTACAAAAGCGCTAAGCAAAATATTGTCGAAAACGCGTGGAATGAATTCAGTCACAAGCCCGAACAGGAAAGTGACAAATTGCGCGGTTCCTCCAACGACAATCGAAGCAGAAACAACATCGAGTTTTTTTTCATGAGCAGTGGCTTTGGGTTTCAACTTGATAGATTGGACTACTGTTCTAGCTGCTTGGTCATCTGTAATGCCTGAAGCCTGTTCGCCAAATGGACTGGCAAAGTGCGTCTCGGATTGCATTGTTAATTCTCCTAACAAGTAGTGAGGTTTCGAGACGGGGCACAAAAGGTAGGCACCATTGGGAACGGGTATACATTTATACTTCGACTTGCCAAATAATTCCAGCCTAAATCTTTATCCATTCATTTCGCCAGCTTCGCCTCTGGTCAACCTTTGTGCTATATGGTCAACATACATCGCGGATTTCACACATGACGGCCAACAAAACAATTTTTTGCTTTGGGAGATTGACGGATTATGTTTCGGATTGACGCTGAAAAAACGGTGAGTTTTTGTGATGGCATTCACCGTCGTGATTTTCTGCATGCGGGTTCGCTGGGATTTCTGGGTCTGACTTTGCCCGATTTGTTTGCTCTCAAAACGCGAGGGGCGATCAATACTGAAAATGACATGAATTGCATCTTTCTGATGATGCTCGGCGGCCCTAGCCAAGTGGACACGTTCGACATGAAACCGAACGCCCCGGCTGAAATTCGCGGCCCGTACAAACCAATCAGGACCAATGTTCCTGGCATGGACATCAGCGAAATCTTTCCACAGACAGCCAAACAAGCTGACAAGTTCGCGATCGTTCGCGGCCTGCACCACGAAGCTGCCGCCGTTCACGATACCGGCCACCAGATGATGCAAACTGGGCGATTGTTTCAAGCTGGGCAGGAACACCCAAACGTTGGCTGCGTATTGTCAAAACTGCGCGGACCGCGAGGCGATGCTCCATCCCACGTTTTGCTTCCCCGTCCGATTGGCAACACCGGAGGCAATCTGCCTCACGGCCAAACGGCTGGTTTTCTCGGCAAACAGTTCGATCCGTTTGTTTTGAATTCCGATCCTTCGACGCCGAATTTCAAAGTACCCGATATGTTGCCGCCGGATTACATCTCTTCCGTGCGCGTTGATCGCCGCCGCAAGCTTCGCGAAATGGTGGATGCTTCGGTCAAAGAGTTTGAAGTTTCACCCGACGCGCGCTTGCTGGACGACAATTTCCATCAAGCCTACACGCTGATGTCTTCGGCCAAAATGCGCGAAGCCTTTGACCTGTCGAAAGAATCTGATGCCGTCAAGGATCGTTATGGCCGCAACAAATTCGGCATGAGCTGCCTGATGGCTCGACGCATGATCGAACGCGGTGTGCGTTTCGTGACGATCAATCAGTTTGAAACCGTCTTCAACGAAATCACATGGGACATTCACGGTTCGGCCCCATTCAGCCCGATTGCCTGCTACCAAAACGAAGTCGGCCCGATGTTCGATAATGCTTACGCTTCCTTGCTGGAAGATTTACATCAGCGCGGATTGCTGCAAAACACGCTAGTCGTTGCCACAGGCGAATTTGGTCGCACACCCAAAATCAATCCCGCAGGCGGACGCGACCATTGGCCGCAATGCTGGTCAATGCTGTTTGCCGGTGGCGGAGTCAAAGGCGGCCAAATCGTCGGATCTTCAGATGAAATCGGAGCCTATCCCAAAGACCGCCCGGTCACGCCCGGTGAAGTTGCCGCAACGATGATGCGTTCGCTGAAAATTGATCTGGACACCGAACTTCCTGGCTTGCAGGGACGGCCCATCCGAGTGGTTGAACACGGCGTCAATCCGATCTCTGAGCTTTTCTGATCCGAACACTTATGACCGATCAGGCATCAGTTCTCAGCCAGGCTGGGCAGACGAAACCGCGACACTACTGGTTTCTTGCGCTGTTGCTGACAGCCCATGCAGCAATTTTTCTGGCGCAGCTTCCCACCAGCTACGAATTCGCCAACTTCGTTTTTTTCGATCCCGGAGTCACACTTCGCACAGACAAGCTGATCGAACAGGATTTTCTCCCAACTGTAGATTTCGGTTATCCATACAGCCTGTTGCCACTGATGCTTGGTCGAGCCTTTTTCGCGCTGGCTGGGCGAACTCCTGCTGCATACATTCTGTTTATGCTTCTCGCCGAAGCCGCCATTTTGATTGGATTTTGGCGGCTGGCCAGACAAAGTGGATGGTTAATCGCAGCCTTTCTGATTGCTGCCATGCCACACGCAATCATTCCTGTTTACGTTCACCTGACCCACCCGCTGGAAGCCGCGCTGATCGTTCACACGATCGCTGACTTATCAGCTGACCGCCGAGCCAGAGCTTTGGCATTGGCGACAATTTGCCTGTTCGTTAAACCTTCGATGGCGTATGTGCTCGGCTTTCTGATGATCGTTCTGGCAATTGTTCGGCTGGTGAGAGGCCGCGAGGAATGGAAATCGTTTTTATATTTCATTCGCCCGGCAACTCTGGCCGGAGCAGCCAGCCTGATCATTTCTTCGGCTTACTTTGGGCTGAAACCAACTGTCAGCGCTTTAATTCCAGTCAACGGCGCGCAAAGCTACAAAGCGCTCGGCTTCGGATTTTTCGCCAATGGCCGGACATTCTGGTTGCCAAAGCTCGGCAGTGCGGCTCAATTCGTCAAATACTATTCAATGACGCCTGCTGGGTTTTGGATTATCTGTACATTGTTGCTTGCAACCTTCGGAGTGATTTCGTTAATCAGGCTGCTGAACGACCCGGGGGACAAATACGAAACTTTGGCCATTGTAGCCATCTGTCATTTTGTCTTTCTCTTTACGTTTTTTGGATGGCCGGGTTCGTGGACTTACTACTCCTCACTGTTGGTGGCGGGCGTTGCTCTCGGCTTATCGGCATTTCGCGTTCGACCAACGTTGATCATTGTGATGATCCTGATTGCATTGGCTGGCAACCTAGAGCGATGCCAAATCACGCTCAACGCC
The DNA here is from genome assembly GCA_964570175.1 of uncultured Heliomicrobium sp. Classification (GTDB taxonomy): domain Bacteria; phylum Acidobacteriota; class Blastocatellia; order RBC074; family RBC074; genus RBC074. The sequence goes on from CAZMXG010000092.1 coordinate 6,936, forward strand.
TGGAAATGGATGAAGCGTTCGCCCGAATCCGCTGGGCTTTGGGCTTTCCCAAACCAGCAGGAAGAATGGAACCATGCTCGCGCGCTGGCGGGCAACCGCAGAATTTTTTACTTCAACAACGGCTGCGCCGAGTTGCTTTACCCAAACATAGATTCCCCCGTCAGCTTCTTCCTTTCTCCGGGCCAACAGGCTCCTATCGAATACGACCGAATCAGACAGCAACTGGCCCAGGCTGCTGTCGTCGTTACATTCAATCATCCTTCTATTCTTGATCCCTGGAATTGGCCCGAATTTGCCGCCGAGCGAGAAAAGTTTGAAGAAACCTGGCAAGGGGTGTATGTAACGGTCCACGAACGCAAACGACTGTAGTTTCCAACAATGCACGAAACAAATAGACCATAATGAAAACCAGCTTTTATAAATTGGCAGTCTTACTCGTTTTTGTTTTCGCGGCTACCGGGATTCGCCTATTCGTGAAACCTTCCATTGCGGCTGCAGCGCTGGACGAATCGCCTAAAGTTATTTTTGACACCATGAAACCAGCCAGTGAAATCACCGCTCCTGCTGGTGGATGGAGTTTTCGCAATCATGTGATTCCTGTGCTGACGCGGCTTGGTTGTAATTCCGGCGCTTGCCACGGAGCGGCGGCGGGCAAGGGCGGCCTGAAGCTGACGCTGCGCGGATACGATCCGGAAGCGGATTTCAATGTGCTGACTCGGCAATCATTAGGGCGGCGCGTGAACAAGCTGGAACCGGCAAAGAGCTTGATGCTGCTCAAACCTACTGTGGCGATTGGCCACGGCGGCGGCAAGCGGATGAGCACCGATTCGCTGGAATACAAAGTTCTCTCGGAATGGATTGCCAGCGGAATGGCCGCTCCGGCGGAAACTGACGTGCGAATTACGAAGGTTGAAGTCTCGCCGAAAGCTTCAACGCTGGCAGCCAATGCCGAACAGCAATTGCGTGTGACTGCTTCTTACAGCGACGGACACGCCGAGGACGTGACCAAGTGGGTGAAGTATTCAGCGGCTGACCCTTCGGTGGCCTCAGTAGATGAAGACGGCAAAGTCAAAGTGCAGGGCAACGGCGAAACAGCCATCAGCATTTGGTATCAAAGCCAGGTTTCCTTTGCCCGCGTAGCCAATCCCTATCCGAACAAAATCTCGCTGGAAGTGTTCGCAGCTTCGCCGCGCCAAAATTTTATTGACGAACTGGTCATCAAAAAACTTCAAACGCTGAACATTGCGCCTTCGGAGCAAGCGACTGACCGCGAATTCATTCGCAGAGCCTTTCTGGATGCGACGGGCACGTTGCCGACTTCACAGGGAGTTGAAAGTTTCTTGGCCGACAACTCGGCCAACAAGCGCGCCAGGTTGATTGATGGATTGCTGGCCCGCGAAGAGTTTACCGATTACTGGACCAATCGCTGGGCGGATGTGCTGCTGGTTTCCAGCGACAAGATCGGCTCGACAGCGATGTGGAGCTTTTATAACTGGCTTCGCGATGGCGTGGCGGCGAACAAACCTTGGGACAAAACCGTCCGCGAAATTATTACGGCCAGCGGCAATACGCTGGAAAACGGCGCAGCCAATTATTACGTGATGCACAAGGATGTCACTGATCTGACAGAAAATGCTTCGATGGCGTTTTTGGGTATGTCCATCACCTGCGCGCGCTGCCACAATCATCCGCTGGAAAAATGGACGCAGAAACAATACTTCCAGATGGCAAACCTGTTCGCGCGCGTGGGCCTGAAAAATGGAGTGCGAGCCGGTGATGTTCAGGTGTATTCCAATCCGGTTGGCGAAGTGAATCATCCGCGACTGAACAAGCCTCTGCCGCCAACGCCGCTGGATGGCGAAGCGCTAGCCTTCGATTCGCCAAAAGATCGCCGCCAGCATCTGGCTGAATGGCTTACTGCGCCTTCAAATCCGTACTTTGCCCGCGCGGCGGTCAACCGCGTCTGGAAAAACTTTATGGGGCGAGGCCTGGTTGAAGCCGTGGACGACATGCGCGCTACCAATCCGCCATCGAACGAAGAACTGCTGACAGCACTAGCCAAGGATTTCACGGATCACGGATTTGACCTGAAGCATTTGATCCGCACGGTAATGAATTCGGCAGCGTATCAGCGGTCGTCAAAACCGAATGCTACGAACACGCAAGATGAGCGATTCTATTCGCGTTACATCATCAGGCGCTTGCCCGCCGAAGCTGTATTGGATGCAATTTCCCATGTGACAGGCGTAGCCACAGATTTTCCCGGCTATCCGGCTGGCATCAGAGCGATGCAGCTTCCGGATGCGCGCGTCAATTCCTACTTTCTGACCATCTTTGGCAAACCGCCACGCTTCGCGACTTGTGAATGCGAACGAACGTCTGAACCGTCAGTGTCCCAGGCTTTACACGTCATTAATGGCGAAACCATCAATCAAAAGCTTCGCGCGCCGGGCGGCTTGATTGATTCCTTTCTAAAGTCCGGCATAAACGATGAAACGATCATCAATCAGTTATACATGTCAGCGCTTAGCCGTCGCCCCGAAAAAGATGAAATAAACCGGCTGCTTTCCGTGATTAAGCAAAACGAAAAAGAAAAAGTTGTCGGCGACATCCGGCGTCAGACAATTGAAGATTTAGTCTGGGCGGTACTGAGCAGCAAAGAATTTATGTTTAACCACTAGGAAACAATGATGCTCAATAAAACTTTAATCCAAATCACACGCACAACTGCCGCCGTCTTTGGACTGGTTCTGATTTCCTTTGCAGATAATCCGCCGTCTCCAAACGATGTGTTGGCAGCTTTGACAAAAGGCAATGAACGATTTGTTACAGGCAAACCGGCGTATCCACATCAGGACGCTGCGCGAAAAGCTGAGCTGGCTTTGGGGCAGCATCCGGTCGCGACGGTCATTAGTTGCTCCGATTCGCGCGTGCCGCCGGAATTGATTTTTGACGAAGGGCTTGGCGATCTGTTCACCATTCGCGTCATCGGCAACATCGGCAGCCTGGACGAAACAGGTTCGGCGGAATACGGCACAGAACATTTGGGGACGTCGCTTCTTGTGGTGCTCGGCCACACAAAATGCGGAGCGGTGACTGCCGCCGTCACACATGCACAAGTGCATGGCAGCATTCCGCCTGTGCTGGCGCATATCAATCCCGCAGTCCGCACGGCGAAGCATGATCACCCGACGCTAAAGGGTGATGAATTGATCGCCGAAACAATCAAAGTAAATGTGTTCCACTCGATTCAGGAATTATTCAACCGTAGTAGCATCATTCGCCATCGCGTCAGCAGCGGGAAATTGAAAGTTGTTGGCGCCCTATACGACATCAGTACCGGCCAGGTTAACTGGCTGGGCGAGCATCCGAAGCAAATGCAGCTTTTGACACATGGCCATAAGAATCTGGCCCACCATAAATGAAAGCAACAAGGAGAGGGAGAACTTTATGAACACAGCCGAAATCATCAATCTTTTCCGCGAAACGGAAACTTCCGAATCCAATGACTGCAAGCCATGCCGCCGCTGTCAGTTTGAACTGAAAGCCAGGGACAGGTTCTGTCGCCGCTGCGGCTGGCGGCAATTTGATTTCGTAACCGCCAATTCCGGTCGGCCCGGAAACGCAACGCAGCCTCCGCAACAATCCTGAATTCGATGTCAAAGCTTCGCCCAAGCCTGCTGTTGGTTTGTTTAACCTATGCAGGCTTTTTCAGTCTGGGTTTGCCTGACGGGTTGCTGGGAGTGGCTTGGCCTTCAATGCGGTCTTCGTTTGGATTGCCGCTCAATGCGTTGGGCTCATTGCTACTACTGTTCACGACGGGTTATCTGCTTTCAAGCCTGCTGAGCGGCTGGCTGCTGATGCGCATTAACGTTGGCGTGCTGCTGTCGTTCAGTTGTCTGGCGACCAGTATCAGTTTGTTCGGTTATGCACTCGCGCCGAACTGGTGGATTTTGGTCGCATTTGGATTGCTGAGCGGTTTGGGAGCCGGGGCAATTGATACAGGGCTGAATACATACATTGCCAATTTCCACAATGCGCAAACTTCCAATTGGGTGCATGCATGTTACGGCGTAGCGACAACCAGCGGCCCCGCTTTGATGACCGCGACGATAGCTTCCGGGCGAAACTGGCAATTCGGTTACGTTTTCGTTGCCGCAGGACAACTTACATTAGCCTTGTGTTTCGGGCTTTCGTATAAGTTATGGCCTGGGTCAATTACATCAGCTGAAACGGTAGCATCAAATCAGGCATCTGAACTCAATCCGCCAAATCAAATCTGGCGAGCCCCGGAGGTCTGGTTATCCGTAGCGTTCTTCTTCATTTACACAGGCATAGAAGCCGCTGCCGGAGCCTGGCCGTACAGCTTGTTCGTCGAAGCGCGTGGAGTTCCTCAAATCAAAGCCGGGACCTGGGCAAGTGTTTACTGGGGTTGTTTTACTGGCGGAAGAATCATTTCAGGGTTTACCGCAAGCAGAATTTCAACCCGGCGGTTGATGCGATGCAGCATTCTGGCTATGGCCGCCGGCTCAATGCTGCTTTGGGTGAATTTCCGTCCCCTTCTCAGCTTTACCGGCATCGCACTGATGGGATTGGCCAGCGCGCCGATCTTTCCCACGATGATTGCCACGACTCCCGATCGAATTAGTCAACGCTTTGTTACCAACGTAATCGGCTTTCAAATTTCGGCCGCTGTACTGGGCCAATCTGCCCTGCCGTCTTTGGTTGGCGTGCTGGCCGGGAAATTTGGTTTAGAAATCCTGCCGCCTACATTGTTGATTGCCACCCTCCTGTTACTGGCTTTGAGCGAAACCTTGTTCAACAAAACCAACCCCGCGACATCAGTCAACTTTCAGCAATTGTAATTTCCCTCATCCTGGAATTTTTCTCTCCCCCGAAAGGATTAAGCCAGCGAAGGCAAATATTGCTTTTCAACTTGCTGCGCTATTAGTCGGTCGTGGGCCGTTGATAACGGGTTGGCACTTTTGAGTGCAGCGGCTCATTGACCGGCGCCAATTGGGAATTGATCAGGAGAAGAAATGAACTCGAACCATTACGACGTGATTATCATCGGCACAGGAGCGGGCGGCGGAACGCTGGCGTACAAACTTGCGCCATCCGGAAAACGGATTCTGCTGCTTGAGCGCGGTGGTTATGTGCCGCGCGAAAAAGACAACTGGAGCACACTGGCCACTGTCAAAGAAGGCAAATACAACACCAGGGAAATCTGGCACGACAAAAAAGGCAAGGAACTGCATCCGCACACCAATTATTATGTCGGCGGAAACACGAAATTTTATGGCTCGGCGTTGTTTCGTTTGCGTGAAGCAGATTTTGGCGAAATCAAACATCACGGCGGCATTTCGCCAGCCTGGCCGATCAATTACGCTGAGCTTGAGCCGTATTACACCACCGCTGAACATCTTTACAGCGTTCACGGCAACCGGGGCGAAGACCCAACCGAACCTTGGGCCAGTGCGCCGTATTCACATCCGGCGGTCAGCCACGAACCTCGCATTGCCAAACTGGCAGAAGATTTCGAGCGATCTGGCTACAACCCCTTCCACACGCCGCTTGGTGTAATGCTGGATGAAACGCAGATGAACCGCAGCAAATGCATTCGCTGCAGCACCTGTGACGGTTTCGCTTGTTTAACCAACGCCAAATCCGACGCACAAGTCGTCTGCGTCGATCCGGCGCTGGAATACCCGAACGTTTCTTTGCTGACCAACGCGTATGTCGAACGGCTGGAAACCAGCGAATCAGGCCGCGAAGTAAGACGAGTCGTTGTGATGCGCGACAGCGTGGAAGAAATTTACTCCGCCGATGTCGTTGTCGTTTCGGCAGGAGCAATTAACTCCGCCGCATTGTTGCTGCGTTCAGCAAATGAGAAACATCCAAATGGGCTGGCAAACGGTTCTGATGTCGTCGGACGGCATTATATGGGACACAACAATTCGGTTTTGTTTGCGATTTCCCGTCACCCGAACCCAACCGTTTTCCAGAAAACCATGGCACTGAATGATTTTTACTTTGCAAACAGAGAATGGGACTTTCCGATGGGCCACATCTCATTTGTGGGCAAGTTCGATGCGAATATGTTTGCCGCCGGAGCGCCGCCTTTCGCGCCACACATGACATTGGATTACATGGCCAAACATTCGCTGGATTTCTGGCTGACGTCGGAAGATTTGCCGGATCCGGAAAACCGCGTAACGCTCGACCGCAACGGCAAAATTGTTTTGTCATACACGCCAAACAACCTGGAAAGCCACAAGCGGCTGTACAACAAAGTCAAAGAAATGGTGAAAGAAGCCGATTGCCACGAACATCTGATTCCGCTCAATGCTTTCGTCGGCGACCGAATCCCGCTGGCTGGAGTCGCGCATCAAAATGGCACGATCCGGTTTGGCAACGACCCGAAAACCTCGGCGCTCGATAAAAACTGCAAAGCGCACGAAGTAGACAATTTGTATGTTGTTGATGGGAGTTTTTTCTGTTCCAGCGCGGCAGTCAATCCGGCGCTGACAATTATGGCGAATGCGCTTCGCGTAGGCGATCACTTGCTAGGGAGGTTGCAATGATCAAGCGGGAGGATCAACAGAAGAAGAAGAGAACGAGAGACGGAGAGACGAAGCGACGGAGAGACCGGATGAGAGCCGCTTTGCCAATGTTGTTGGCATTTTTGGTGACAGTTGCATTAAGCGGACTTGTGATTGCCATCGCTCAATCCCGCAATCCTTCCATCCCTCAATCTCTGGTTCAGGGCGTGGACTCCGTGGGCTTCACCGTCAGCGATGTAGATCGTTCTGCCGAATTTTTCTCAAAAGTGTTGTCGTTTGAAAAAGTTTCAGACGTTGAGGTCACTGGTGAAGATTACGAGCACTTGCAAGGCGTCTTCGGGCTGCGAATGCGCGTCGTGCGGATGCGGCTTGGTGATGAATTCATTGAATTAACGGAATACCTGGCGCCACGCGGTCGTCAGGTTCCGGCAGATTCGCGCAGCAACGACCGCTGGTTTCAGCACGTCGCCATCATCGTCAGCGACATGGATCGCGCCTATCAGTGGCTGCGAAAGAATAAAGTCGAGCACGCTTCGACAGGACCGCAGCGCTTGCCCGACTGGAATAAAAATGCCGGAGGCATCAAAGCGTTTTACTTCAAAGATCCGGACGGCCACGCGCTGGAAATCCTGCAATTCCCTGAAGACAAAGGTGACAAGAAGTGGCATCGGCTGGCAAAGCAGCCAAACGATCTTGAAGCTGGCAAGTTGTTCCTGGGAATTGACCACACAGCGATTGTCATCGGCGACACCGACTCCAGTTTGAAGTTTTACCGCGACACGCTGGGAATGCGTGTTGCAGGGGAAAGCGAAAATTATGGAATCGAGCAGGAGCGGCTGAACAATGTGTTTGGCGCACGGTTAAAGATCACAGCGCTGCGTGCGACCGCTGGCCCCGGAATTGAGTTTCTGGAATATCTGGCTCCGCGCGATGGACAGTTGACGCCTGAAGAAAAGAAAGCCAATGACCTGATTCATTGGCAGACGAAGCTTGTCACTAACGACATCGAATCTGCAGCGGTCAGGTTGCGGCAAGGCAGGTTCAACTTCATTTCTTCCGGTCTGATTCACTTCGCGGAACCTGTGCTGGGATTAAAGCGAAGTTTTTTGGTGCGCGATCCAGATGCTCACGCGATCCAGCTTGTCGAGCAATAAACGAGGAAGCGATTTTTTTATTGCTCCCCTGTGCTTTATGGTTTTTTGGCTGGCGTTGGCAGCGCTGCCGGAGTTTTTTTCAACTCAAAACTGATGACGCTGCTAATTTGCACCGGCTGACCATCAAGCATTGCAGGTTCGAATGTCCAGCTCCGCGCCGCCAAAATTGCTGCGCTGTTCAGTTCCGACCGGCCGTCAATGATATGAGAGAAAATCACTTTACCTTCGGTTGAAACCAGGACTTCGACTTTGACTTTGCCAGAAGTCAGCATGGTTTTGGGAGCATTGGCAACAGAATCCACAGGTTTGCCCGGGCGTATGGTGGGAAATATTGGTTGCACACGTTTCAGCGGTTTTCCACCTTCAATGATTTTCAGCAGCTCGTCAGCTTGCATATCTTGCTCTTCTTTCGTGCGCGAAAATTCCGAAATGCGAACGGTTGGGAAGTTGAAATCCGCCGCATCGTATCTACTTTCTGACACAGGTTTGGACATTGACAATGCCATGCGCAAATCATCAAGGGATTTTTGCCAACTGCTTTTCGCTGAAGTCTCATCATTCGCCACCAGCGCGGCTTCGGCATGCAGCAAATTTCTGATGTTGTATGCGTCCGCAAAACTGGACCTCAGATTCAAGGCTCGCGTCGCGTATTCGATTCCATTATTGATGTTGTCCCAGGCTTCCCGTTCTGCGCTTTCCGGCAAATCATGAACCGCTTTGCCATTTTTCAGTTCAATGTATTTTGCCACCAGATCATGCGTTTCGCGCCAGCAAGTCATTGCCGCGCGGTGGTATGAATAAGCTTTGACAGAATCTTTCTGTCCGGGCAATTCAGCACGCCGCAAAAAGTAATCGCGCGCTGCACCCTGGCTATCTAATCGAAACGCCGTTTCCGCAGCCAAACCCAATGCTTCGTCATTTTCTTTGTCCTGTTCCAGAACGGCTTCAAATTTCGCCAAGGCCATTTTGAACTTTGCGGTTCGATATAGAGCCTTGCCTTGAGCAATCAAGTCTCCAACCGGAGTGTCGCCTTTTTCCTGGGCTGTCTGTGGTTCGACTTTGGCGGTAGTTTTATTTCCAGCGGATTGTTGCGCCAAGGCGACCGATTGCCAGCACAAAAACGCAATCGCCAGCACCAGAAAATTTCTACTTGTATGTTTCATCCTCAACATCCTCATTCCGCAATCTATTTGCTGACTTATTGCTTCAAACTTTGACTGATTTGCTTTTGGTATTTGCGAGCGGAAGCTTTTATGGCTTCTTCATTGAGGGTCAGCAAGCGACGGTTTCGCATCAAAACCTTGCCGTTCACAATTGTGTCAGATACGTCCGAAGCCTTTGTCGCATACACCAGATGAGAGTAGTAATTGTACATCGGTGTCAAATGTAACGCACTCATATCCACCAGAATCAGATCGGCGCGCTTTCCAGTTTCAATGGAGCCAATTTCTTTTTCCATGTGAAGCGCACGTGCTCCGCCAATGGTCGCCATCGCTAACGCTTCTGGCGCTGGAACGGCTGTCGGGTCGCCGGAAATCAGCTTATGCAGTTTCGCGGCGGAGTCTATTTCTTCCCACAAGCTCAGGTCGTGATTCGAAGCCGCGCCATCTGTTCCCAACCCAAGCCGCAATCCCGCTTTCAGCATCGCTGGAATTGGTGCAGTCCCGGACGCCAACTTCATATTCGACTGCGGGCAATGTGCGATACCGACATCCCGGCGTTTGAGAATGGCAATTTCTTCGTCGTTGACGTGAACGACATGCGCAGCCAGCAAACGAGGCGATAGGAAATTGATTCGCTCCAAATACGCCGCCGGGCGTGTGTTGTAAGTTTTGGCGATGAATTCCGTTTCGGTGGGAGCTTCGGCCAGATGAGTCAGAATCGGCGCATCCAGTTTTTCTGCCAGGGCGCGAACTTCATTCAGATGCTCTGTGCTGACCGTGTAAGGGGCGTGCGGAGCAATCGCCGCAGTGATCAGTGAATCGCCTTTCCACCGCTTCAAAAACCGTTCGGAATACGCCATTGCTTCCGCCCAGGTTTTATTGTCGGCAACGGGAAAATCAATCACCGTTTCGCCGAGCACGCCGCGCATTCCCGCACGTTTGGTTTCTTCGGCAATGGCGTCTTCGAAATAATACATATCGGCATAGGTCGTAATGCCGCCTCGAATCATTTCCGCCAAGCCAAGCTGCGTTCCCGCAACCACAAATTCCCGGGTCACGTTTTTGGCTTCCGCCGGAAAAATGTATTTCGTCAGCCAATCCTGCAAGTTCAGATCGTCGGCAATCCCACGGAAAAGAACCATCGGGATATGCGTGTGCCCGTTCACCAAACCCGGCATGACAACTCTGCCGCGAGCATCAATGGTTTGTTTTGGCCGATAGCCTTTGGTTTTCAGTTCGCGCGCATCGCCAGCCCCAACGATTCGCTCGCCCTGAACCGCCACATATCCGTTATCAAAAATCCGGCGCTCTCCATCCATCGTCACAACTGCGCCACCGGTAATCAGCAGATCAACCACCTGCCCGGATAAAATGGCGCGTTTTTGCCCCGACACCAAAACCACAAACGCGATCAAAACAGCAATGCTCAAAAACTTCTTCATCTCTAACAGCTCCGAAGAATTGTGCTCACACCTTTGCCCCTAGCGCAGGTGAAGCACACTCTGCACAATCTTCCCGGCTTTTTTCTCGACGCGCCGCCATGAACTATTGTCGTTGAGTGAAACCCAGCGACGTTCTTCTGAACGATAATGCCAATCTTTATCCGATTGATAAAAAACCTGAAGCGCGCGGCCTTCTATGATGTTCAGGATTTCGTTGTCGTGGTAATTGGCGTCGTCAACGTCCGTCACAGCACGTTGGCCCATTTCCGAATAGACTTCGTGCAGTTCCAGCAGAAGGCTGTTCACCTCAGAATCCAGCGGCAAAGCATTCAACCCGATTCGTTGCGCTTCTTTGATCGTAATCGGGTACGAATGCCACGGATAATCCGAGTTAAGAATTTTGCTGATGCTTTCGGCCTTCTTCTTGTCCTTCATATGGTAGGACAAGATCTCGTTGCACAGCCGAATAGATAGCGAACTGCTGCGATCAACCGCACCAATCACCAAAGGGTGAATGTGGCTGAAAATTGAAGCATATGGGTTCGCGCCTTCGTTTTTGGCTTCCTTGCCCCATAAATTGATGATACGCGTCAGCTCATCCAGGCTGACGCTGACCCGGTTGTTATTGATGTCAATCGGGGACAAATCATGTGTCAGCGAAGTGTCAACTGCCGAAAGATACGCCAGCGGCCCCATCTGAATTTCATCGGCTCCCAGCGCAATCATCGTCGCAGCCGAAACACAGTTCAGCGGCACAACAACCGTTAGACGTTCGCAGTACTGCCGCAACAGATGAACGATTCGCAGTGAAGCCGTGCCGGTTCCGCCATCGGACTTGATAAACAGCGTCAGGTCTTTCTGCTTTCCCAAATGCCGCAGCAATGCATAAAAAGTAACTACGTCATCCTGGCAAACCGATCCATTCGGCGCATCCCAATAAGCGATGACCGTCGAACCAAGGCGCTTTTCCAGATTCGTAATGATTTTTTGGGTTTCGGTGAAGAGGATGGGAGGTTTATTGATCTTGGGTTTTGGTTTTGCTTTCATCTTTTACTTTTGTCACGGATCATAGAAAACTTCGGTCAAAGGCTTCCGGTAATAATTGGGCAACAGTATGCGTTTCTATCCGCCCTTCCAAATTCACCATCACGATTTCAGTTTGCGCTCCGCAAAGTTCTGAAATTACCTGGCGGCAAGCTCCACAAGGTGGAACCGGCGCGTGCGCATCGGCAATGACCGCGATGCGTATGAAGTCGCTGGCGCCTTCCGAAACGGCTTTTCCCAGAGCGACACGCTCAGCGCACATTGTCAGCCCGTAGCTGGAATTTTCAACATTGCACCCAGTAAACGTGCGTCCGTCTCGGCATTCCACCACAGCGCCAACCCTGAACTTGGAATAGGGCGCATAGGCAAGTTCCCGCACTTGCCTGGCCACCTCTATCAATTCTTCCGGTGTTTTTTTTGTATATGTCACGAAGGTTTCTTCACCAATTCCTTTTGCAGTTGCGCGCGGATTTTGCCTGAGATCAGATCAATGCCAACTTCATTGTAACCGCCTTCGGGAATAATCACATCGGCATGGCGTTTGGAAGGTTCCACAAACTGTTCGTGCATGGGGCGGACGGTTTCCAGATATTGCTTGATGACCGATTCAACCGTTCGACCGCGTTCGTTCACGTCTCGCTGCAAGCGGCGTATAAAGCGCAGGTCGTCATTCGTATCCACAAAGATTTTGATGTCCATCAAGCTGCGCAAGGCCGCGTCCACAAAGATCAAAATGCCTTCAATGATCATAATCGGCTTGGGTTCAACGTGGACGGTTTCGGCTTTGCGGGTGTGGATGGAAAAGTCGTACACGGGCATTTTGATCGCTTCGCCCGCGCGCAAGGCTTTGATGTGGTTGATAAACAGTTCGTTATCCAGCGCATCCGGATGATCGAAATTGATCTGGTGACGCAACTCTATCGGCATGTCTTCCAGATTGCGGTAATAACTGTCCTGCTGAAAGAACACCACCTGTTCGTCACTGACGTTTTCCAAAATCCGCCGGGCGACAGTTGTTTTGCCCGATCCGGTGCCGCCACAAATTCCAATGATCATGTTGTTACATCCTGACAATGACTTTGGTCAGCAATTCGCAAAATTGCGCGCTGACACGCTGTCCCATTTCCATCACTTCAGCGTGGTTGATCGGAGCATCTTCGATTCCGGCGGCGGCATTGGTAATCAGCGAAATGCCCAGGGTTTTCATCCCCATCTGACGAGCAACGATGGCTTCCGGCACAGTGGACATTCCGACCGCGTCGGCACCCAGCAAACGCATCATCCGAATTTCCGCCGGAGTTTCGTAATTCGGTCCTTGCAGCGACATATAAATGCCTTCGGTCAATCTGAGATTCAGTTCTGAAGCCGCTTCTTTGGCAATTCGACGATATTCTTTTGAATACACCTCGCTCATATCCGGAAAGCGATCTCCCAATCGGTTGTCGTGCTGCCCGCGCAACGGACTTTTCATCATCAGGTTGATGTGATCGCTGATCAGCATCAGGTCGCCTGCCTTGAAACTTTGATTGACTCCGCCTGCCGCGTTGGTCAGCACCAGTTTTTTGACGCCCATCGCTCCGAATGCGCGAATCGGCAGTGTCACTTCGTCCAGTGAATAGCCTTCGTAATAATGAAACCGTCCCTGCATTACAGCGACTTTGATTCCAGCGCCCGGCAATTTCCCAACAACCAGACGCCCTGAATGCCCTTCGACTGTCGAACGCGCAAAGTCCGGAATCTCTTCGTAAGGAACGATTGTTTTTTCTTCCAGCGTCTCCGCAAACGCTCCGAGGCCGGAGCCGAGCACGGCTGCCACATCCACTTCAGTTTTGATTCGTTCACGAATAAACCGCGCCGAAGTTTGCGCGCGGTCAAAAATAGAAATTGTCATAAACTCCTTTTCTTCCTCCAACTTATTCCTTCACATAGGCCACGCCCAAAGCCTTGGGCGGATCGGCTCGGCGAATCAATCCGGCCAGCATCACGATCGTCAACACATAAGGAATCATCAAAACAAACTGGTTCGGAATGTTGACGTTGCCTTGCATACGGATCGAAACCGCTTCGGCAAAGCCAAACAGCAAACATGCCATTAACGCTCCGACTGGATGCCATTTGCCAAAAATCAGCGCCGCTAGCGCGATAAATCCCCGCCCGGCAGTCATATTCCGCGTGAACTGCGAGCTTTGCCCGATGGATAAATACGCTCCGCCGAGCGCTGCCAGCGCGCCGGAAATCAAGACTCCGGCCCAGCGCATGCGGCGAACATTGACGCCAGCCGTGTCCGCGGCTTCAGGATTTTCGCCGACTGCCCGCAATCGCAATCCAAACCGGGTTCGATACAACACATAAACCGATAAGCCCGCGACCAGGAACGCCAGATAAACAATGGATTTCTGATTGAAGATGGACGCCAGCATCGGCGAAAAATCCGGATTGAAAATCATCATATCCGGTAGAACTTCGTCCTTGCTTAACTGACGGGTTGCGCCAGTGGATTCAAACAAAGCGCCTGACAACAAAGCAGGCACCCCAAGAAACAAAATGTTGATGGCGGTTCCACTGACAACCTGATCAGCGCGGTAATTGATCGTCGCCACAGCGTGCAACGCGGCAACCAGCAAGCCCGCCGCAACCGCCGCCAGAACACCCACCAGCGAGCTATGAGAAAAAACCGTCACGGCCGCAGCCGTAAACGCCCCGGCCAGCATCATGCCTTCCAGCGCAATGTTGATGACGCCGCTGCGTTCGGAATACAGCCCACCCAGCGCCGCCAGAATCAGCGGCGTTGATAATCGAATCGTCGAAGCAATCAGCGTGTAGTTGAAAATGTTTCTGAACATTCCAGCGCCTCCAACCAAATCGTTAATTGACCTTCTTCCCTTCCAACACCCGTCCATCGCCAAAATGTGCTGTCAAGCCCGTAACCACTCCTTGACCATCCTTCTTGAAAACAATTCGTATGTTCTGCGTGGTGGGGAAAAACTCTGTTTCGGAGGATGCGAACAATTCCTCTTTTCCGCCGCCGGGAGGTTGAAAGAAAAGCTTTCCACCTTCTGTCGAAATAACAACTTTGCCGCTGACATCATATTCGCCGGAGTAAGCTTTGAAGAGTTCTGGGTTGACTTTCGCCACAGTGCGTTCAGTGGGCTTAAAATCCGGCCAGCCATATTCACGCGCGATGCTACGGAAAATTTCGGAAGCCAACTGGCTGCCCATATCTCCGTTAGTCATCACAACAGCACCCTGCCCGGTTTCACTGTAAGCAAACAAATTGCATTTGAATCCTTCGTTCGAGCCGCCGTGAGCAAAGGTTGCTTTAGTGCCTTCACCGCCAAGACCAATGCCCAAACCGTAATCACCAGATTGCTTCGTCAGCATTTGATTGGTCATTGCCTGCGATAAAACTTTGCTCGATTTTCCGGCTTTCGACTGTTGAATTTCGATTGCGAACTTCGCCAAATCGCTTGGCGTCGTCCACAATCCAGCGGCGGCCATTTCCGGGTATGTGTGCCGTTTACCTTTTAGGATTTCTCCTGAGCTTCTGTGACCAACCGCAGCGTTCGCAATTTTGCCCGCAGGCAGCGGCTGTTCGTACGTGCTGTTTTTCATGCCGATTTTGCCCAGCACTAGCTCCTGCATCAACGCAGGGAAAGACTTGCCAGCGACGTCGGTCATCAGCAGTTGCATTACCGTGATGCCGCCGCCGGAATAGCGCCAACGACTGCCTGGCAAAATGTCCACGCGAACTGCTGCGGAGTTCGCGGGCTTTTGACCGTCCAAAATCTGAACTGTCGTCGGAACATCTTCGCCTTCCGCATAACCACGAAATCCATGAACCGTTAGCCCGGCGCTGTGGCTGGCCAACCGGCGCAACGTGACTTTCTGCTCTTTGGTCAAATCGCTTTCCGGCACTTTCCAGGATTTCAGTTTGACGTTCACGTCTTCGTCCAGGCTGAGCAAGCCTTTTTCAACCAATGCCAGCATGCCCATTGCGGCAACCGGCTTGCTGATCGAAGCGGCCTGAAACATTGTTTCCGCCGTCACGGGCGTTGCACTGCCAGCTTCGGTCACGCCGTACCCTTTTGCCCATTCGATCTTTCCGTCATTGATGACAGCGATGCTGACGCCGGGAACTTTGTAATGCTTCATCCGGTCAACCAGCGTCATAGCCGAAGCCTGATCTTTGATGGTGATTGCCGGCAGCAAGCCGCCTTCAACGCGAGCAATGCGTTCGGCCAGCACAGGCTTGTTTTGACCTGCCGCAAACGATTGCGATTTTTGCGGCGTTTGCACAGCCAAAGCGCCAACCAACAACACCAATAAGATGACCAACCGAGAATTCAACTTTTTCATCTTGAGCTTCCTTTCTTTGCCGGTTCAGGCTTTTGCGCCAACAGGTTTACGCAGAATCATTTTCCGGAAGAACCACTCCATCGCCACAAACAGAATAATAATGCCTTGAAGCACTTGCACCAGGTCTTTCGAGACTTTGTCCGTGAAGATGTCCACGAACAATCCGCCGCGATTCAGCGCGCCAAACAAAATTGCCGCTAGCACCACACCAACCGGATGATTACGTCCCAGCAGCGCGACGGCGATCCCTGCAAAGCCATACCCTGGAGAAAAATCGTGATAATAGCGATAGCGATACCCCAGCACTTCGCCGATTCCTACCATTCCCGCCAACGCTCCGGACAAAGACATCGCCAGGATAATCTGCCGTTGAACGTTAATGCCGCCGTATTCCGCCGCCGAAGCGCTCATGCCGACCGCTCGAATCTCGTATCCCCATTTTGTTTTCCACAAAAACACCCAGACCAGGAAACACATCAGCAGCGCCAGTAAAAAAGCGATACTGAGCGGAACACGCTCTGGAAAATTGATTCCCAGGGGCGACAGCAGTGTCGAGAACCGCGCGATATGCGCCTGTTCGGCAATCATCTTGGTTTCCATGATTGGGTCGCCAGACACTTTGTAACGGCTTTGCGTCAAGTAACTGACCAACCCAACGGCGATGAAGTTCAGCATGATCGTGTTGATGACTTCGTGTGAACCAAAGCGAGCTTTCAATACGCCGGGAATTGCTCCCCAGAAACCTCCTGCCAGAGCAGCCGCAAACATGGCCATTGGTATCAGCAACCAGCCAGACCAGCCGTTAAACGTGAACCCGACCCATGCCGCCGCAAACGCACCGACATACAACTGTCCTTCCGCGCCAATGTTCAGCAAGCCGCATTTGAACGCCAACGAAACCGCTAGCCCCGTGAAAATCAGCGGCGTAGCGTTAAATAGCGTGTATCCCCAGTTGTCCCAGGTAAATGTTCCGTTGGCTTCGAACAGGCCAAACGCGCTGGAAATTAACAGCCTGTAAACGGTAAACGGATTGTCGCCAATCGCCAGCACAATCAAGCCACCGAGGATAAACGCAGCTAGCACGGCAATCAGAGGAAACAGAAGTTCGCGAAAAAGATGCTTCATTTTATTCTGACGCGGCGACACAGGGACGCGGCGACGCGGGGAAATTACCGAATTGTCCACTGCTCAGGATGCTCAACCATCTTGATGAGTTGAGCAAGAATTTTGTCATAACTCTGATCAAGGAGTTCGAATTGCTCTTTGGTGATGTAACGGCACCGTTTAGCAAACTCCAACCAAACTCTGGTTTCTTCTGCTTCAGTTTCTGAATCACTCAGCTTGCTAATAAAGTGAGCCGGATACCGCCGCTTTCTCCAGGCTTCTCCAAGATTGGCACAAACCGATCTGGACGAACGACGTATTTGATCCACCATCGAGTACTTCTCTTCAACTGGAAATCTTTTGGTCAATTCAAATATCTGCATCGCTGATTCCATTGCAGACTGGTATACACGCAATTCACGATAACTTCGAATATTTGGCATGGCTGTACCCTCTAACTCTATTTTGTGCAATGGCTATATTCGCCGTGTCACCGCGTCAATTCGTCTCCGCGTCGGCAAATCAATGCCCTGGGCCAAGAAAAACTGCGTTCAAAAACATCACGTTCAATCCGTCCATAAAGGCACGATAGTTGGGGTCTTCGGCAAAACCTACGACGTTGCCTCGTCCGACTCGCGAATGCATCAGGTACGCCTTGTTTGGGATCTGTTTGCGCGCGTCATCCCACATAAAACCGCTGGCAAAGAATTTGTCTTCCGGCTGGTAAACCGCCACGTTCGTTCCGCGATCCAGTTTGACCAGCGAAAAGATTCGGTTGCTGTCTACCATCACCGTTGTCGTGTTGCCATAACCAAAGCCTAGCCAATGCGTAGAATCCACGCGAACGCGCAAGATTGCTCCTGAAGTTGCACTGGGGAATTCGTCGGTCGGCTCAATGGCTTTTTCGACCGGATCGGTTGGAGTTTTTGCCGCGTCACCGTCTTTTGAATCTACCCGCTCCCTACCGGTCGCGGTACTGACTGGCTTATCGCGTTTTTCGCGTTTAGTCGCCAGCAGGTTCACTTTTTCGTCCGCTAGCCAGGTGGTTGCGCCACCAATACCAACCAAAGTGCCGCCTCGCTGAACCCATTCGCGCAAGCTTGCGCCGTCGCCAAGCTGCCCTGTGTAACCGCCAAAAGTGTCCGGCAAAATCAACACGTTATAACGGCTCAGGTCGGCTCCGCGAAGCTGATCGGCGCGGATCGTGGTCACAGGATACCCGTACCGCTGTTCAATCAAATACCGCAACCAGCCAACAGAATTGCCAGAAACCGGCTGGTTATAGGCAATCGCCACACGCGGACGCGGCAGGTAATTCACATTCGAGCTGCCGAAGTTCGGCCCATCTTCAACCCATGAAGAATCGGTTGAATGAACATCCACGCCGTGATCAGCGGCCAGCTTCGTCATTCGTTCGTGCAAATTTGCCGGGTTGTCTTTCAATTTGACGACCAAACTGCCGGCAGGGAAATTCGTGCCGTTCAGCTTAAAGCCTTTGTCATAGCTGTGAACGCGCACGTCCTGCCGAAACAAATCGGCCAAAGCCGACGCCGCAGATTGCGTTCCCCAGGCGATCAAGTAAGCCAGTTTCGCCTGCCCGCCGCGCATCTGCCCAGCCGGTTTGGGCAGTTCTTTCAACACCGTCGCCTGCACGGTTGAGGCCTGTTCGGCCACATAACACTGCACATCGAACAGAAACGGCAGTGACCAACCAGTCACGTCGTAAAACTCTTCCGGCTGGCGAAGCTTGTTGCGGCGGCGTTGTTCATCCAGAAATTCTTTGTCTTGATCGGTCTGTTTATCCATCAGCGTTTTCAGCAAGCGTTTTGTGGGCTGAGCCAGTGAAACAACGAAACTGCCTGCAGGAAAATCTCGTGATTGCAACTGTCCATCACCGTAATCGCGCGTTTGCGGATTGCTAAAAGCGGCGTCGGCTCGCTTCACTTCAATCCCGGACATCATCAACGTCGCCGCCAGCCGAGCGGCACGGTTTGGATCGCTTCCCGGCGTGAAGATGTACTCCTTGACCGTTTCGTTCTTCCCTTCTTCGATGGCTGTACGGCGATGGTCGTAAAAATGCCTGAGCAACGCTTCACGATTTTTGGCGGTGCTTTCCACCGTCGCCAGCGCAGCAATGAAATGATGATGCACTGAATCGCGGTACAGCATTGTCGTTTCATCGTCACGCTTGGCAATCAAGCCGCGCACGCTGGCTTGTTCATAAGTCATTCCGATGGAGCCGTGAAACAGCGGCCAGCCTTCGCCATAACCGGGATAAAACGAGTCATAGCCTTCGCGCGTGAAGTAATCGAACTTGAATTTGTCGAACCAGGCTGCGTTGTTCCGCCCCATTCTGGTCAACCAGTCAAGCTGCGTTTTGGTCAGGTTCGGGTTCCACGGCAAGGCTGGCGGCGCGAAATAAAAGCTGCTGTTTGTCCCCATCTCATGCTGATCCGCGACAACCTGTGGAAACCATTCCAGGTAGGTTTTGGTGCGTCCGCGCGTTTCCGGTTGGGATTGCGTGAACCAGTCGCGGTTCATGTCGAACAGGTAATGATTCGTTCTGCCGCCCGGCCAAACTTCATTGTGTTCGGCGGATTGCAGATCGCCGTCCGGAAAACGCCCTACGTTCTGGCGAAAGTAATTGATGAAGCGATCGCGCCCGTCTGGATTCTGCATCGGGTCAATCAGCACGACGGAGTTTTTCATCGCAGTTGTGACAACTTCGTCATTCTGAGCCGCCAGCAGGTGATACGCCGTTATCAAGGCTGAATCCACACTGGAAATTTCGTTGCCGTGAACGCCGCAAATAAACCAGACAATCGAAGGCAGAGCAGCAATCAAGGAATTGGCTTCATTCGCTGTGATCTTTCTCGGATCGGCCAGCTTCTGCATTCCGGCTTTAATTTCTTCGATCTTGGAGATGTTCGCGGCCGAGCCAATCACCATCACGTAAAGCGAGCGGCCTTCCCAGGTTTCGCCGTACTTGATGACCTTGATGCGCGCCCCTGCGGCCTGTTGCAAAGCCGTCATGTACTTTTCGGCTTCGTGATGCATGGTGATTTTTTCGCCGAAATCGTGGCCGACAACTTTCTTCAGCGTCGGAATCGCCGGGTCGTATTTTGTGCCGGGCAGAAATTCAAAGTTCTGGGCCAAGGCCGCGCCCATCACCAGCAATAGATAAATGAATACCAAAGCCAAACGAAGGCCGGAAGGTCGAAACACGTTCTTAAGTTCTCCAAGAATTGAATTTGAATGCGAATTGGTCAGTGAAGTAACACGCCCTCTAAATCGCGTCAAGCACCGGTAATCTCAACCTCTGCCACCGCTGGAGCGCTGAAAATCTATCGAACCGTTGCCGCCTCCGGCGATCAGCAAGGTTAGCGCCATGGCCAGCAACGCCAGCGTGTATTCATACCCTCCGTCATTCAAAAACAACCCTTTCCCCCAATGCACACCGAACATCGCCACCCCCATGACGCAGGCAATCAAAAATGCCCCGACGCGCGTCATGTACCCCAACAGCACCAAAACCCCACCGATAAATTCGGCGAATGCTGCCGCGCCCATCCAGGCCCAGGAAGGTTGCAAGCTAAACGGCGCAGGCGCCGCCGTCCACGTGGCCAGTCCTCTGCCGCCCCAAACGCCAAAAATCTTTTGCGCGCCATGCGCAAAGAAAATGAATCCCAATGCCAGTCGCAGCGGCAAAAAAGCCCAGGTATTGATCGTTGCAGTTAAACGTCCTGTCATTGTTTTATGTCCTCAAAAAATTCCCACAAACTTTTTATTGTCCAATTTGTCTTGGTTGGTCTCGCCGAATCGGCAAGCGAGACGGAGTCTGATCCACAATAATGGTGGCTTCGCCGTTTTGGTCAATGGTCGTCTCGATAGTTTGGGAAAGACGGCCATAAACCGCCGTGACATTGTACGAACCTTTGAAGCCGCGCGTTGCAAACTTCCCTGCCGAATCCGTGATGCCACTGGAATTTGTCCACCATTCGCGAAAAAGCAGGTCGTTGTACACCAGCGCGTTCGGTTTCGACGACCAGTCGGCGCGGTACATGGATGCCGTTGGTATCCAATGCGATTTTTCCCAAAATCCCCACATCAAAAAATCTGTGAACTTCGGCTGGCTGAAAATCATGGTCATCACGTCGCGCGTGTATTCGGCCTGCAACGCTTCGTCGGCCAAGTTGATGTCAAACTCTGTGACCGCCAACTGCACTGGCAAAATTGAAAACCGCTCGATGATTGTTTGCATCAGAGCTGGCGGAGTAATACGGTCAAAATGCCCCTGCATCCCAACGCCATCCACCGGAGCACCGTTCGCCAGCATCCATTTGGTCAGCTCGAACAAGTAGTTTTGATGATTCACGTCTGCGCCGCCCGCCGCCAGAATGTTGTAATCGTTGACGAACAGTTTCGATCGCGGGTCCAGGGTTCTGGCCATCTGAAACCAGCGGATGATTTCCTGATTGCCCAGCTTGCCATTCGATTGCGGCGTGCTGCCGACAGCAATGCGGCCTTGCAGGTCATAATTCGTGTAAGGCTCGTTGACGACATCCCACTGGTAACATTTTCCGCCCGCGGTTTCCGGGTTCAACATGTCCGCAAAGTGTTGGTCAATCCGGGTTTTCAGCGCGTCGCCGGTCAAACCGCGAGCATCGTTCGGCAGATTATCCGAACTGGGCCAGATCAGGTTATGCCCGCGCACCGGCAAGTTTTGAGTTTTTAGCCAGGCGAATGCATCCAGCGTCGCTTGCCGATTCCAGGGTTGCCAATCTTCCCAAAACGGCCATTTCAGATCGTTTTCCAGCACCGTTGTCGTAAAGTGCGACGACACGCGCGAGCGATACATTTCCCTGTCCGCTTCCGTCTGGCCGCTTCCTGCCAGCAGTTGCGCCGTCACGGCTGAGCCAAACTTGAATGCATGATTGGTCTGCTGGATGAAAACCTGCGCGCCCGGCAGCGGATTGCCTTCGCGGTCAGTCACCTTGACGACCAAATCGCCTTTGCGAACTTGATTGATGCGATCCGCCGCCGCCAATCGCCACGGAGCGTCCGCTTCGCCTCGGCCGGGGTAATAGTATTCCGATTGGAATTGCGACAGGCTGACCGTTTGGCCATAGTTGTTCAGCGTAATGCCCCCAACCTCGAACTTCTGCGGACCATACGCAAACTGGAAAATCAGATTGGCTTGCCCGATGCCAAAGTTGTCGTGCGCTTTGAAGGGAAACTGATAAAACCGCCATTCGCTGGTGTCCGTCGGAAAATTGACGGTAATGGATTTGTCGTACGGCGAGCCATTGCGCTCCAGAACGACCTGACAGCGAACCGTTGCGATTCCTGCAGGCTCCAGTTTGCGCGCCCAAAATGACAACAACAGCACATCATTTTTCTTCACTGCCGAAGTCGTATTCCAGCCCAGCGCAGACCGGTACGCCTGATCCGAATCGCCATTGGTCGAAACCTGAATGGCTTGAAGAAAGTTCTGCCCATTGACGCTGACCAGCGAAGCCGAGCCCCCAATCATCGAATCGAAGTATTTGAAAAAGCTGCCGTAAACATCACTGGGCAAGACCGACACCGGCTCTACCGTCACCGGAGGAGTTTTACCCTGATTTAGGACAGTAATGCCGCCAACTTCAAATGTTTGCGGACCGTGCGCGAAATGGAAAA
>CAZMXG010000093.1:0-29223 GCA_964570175.1 uncultured Heliomicrobium sp.
GCGTGTCGCTGCTGAAGGTCGTCGCCACCATCGAAAGCCCCGCCAGCCACCACGGAACCGAACGCCCGGAAGCGAAAAATTCCGACGTGCTCTCACCGGACTTTTTGCCCATAAAAAGCGCCGGGATGAAACAGACAGCGACGGCGAAAATGGCTATGACCCAATCGAGCGTGCTCAGATGCATCGAATGATCCTCTCAAGTTTAGATTGTTCTTGATACCGCGAAAGGCGTGATTTGCAGGCGGATACTAACTGGCTAACAGTTTTCTGTCGAGCAAGCAGGGCGATAAAAAAGGGACTCCTTGCGGGAGTCCCTTTTTGTAAATCATCGGCGTTCGCTTTAGAAAACAAACTTCAATGCGAACTCGACGTTGCGCGGTGGGCTGACCGTGCTGGTGATCTTCCCGAACGTATTCAGGTCGCTGAAATTGCGAGCGGGCGGGCCAAAGCTCGGCGTGTTGGTGAAATTGAAGAACTCCGTCCGGAAATCAATGTATTTTGATTCCGTAATGGCGAACTTCTTCCCAACGCCGAAATCCCAGTTGATGTATCCGGGAGCTTCGATAATCCCAACCCCCGAATTACCAAATGTGCCAGAGGCTGCCTGGACAAACCCAGCAGGATCGAGCCAGCCATCAATCGTTTGATTCGCCGGAATACCACTGCCAACCAGATTCGGACGGCCACCGCCGCGAGGTGATTGCAACGAGACATCCGTTGACTGAACCGTGAGCGGGAAGCCGCTATGGGCGCTAACGATGCTGGTTATGCCCCAGCCGCCGATAACGTTATTGACAACCGGATTCCAGTCGCCGCCGAAAGTCTTGCCTTTGCCAACAGGCAGTTCATAGGTTCCTGACCAGACGAAATTATGCGTGGCATCGAAAAACGCCCGGCCATAATCGCGCCGACGATTATAGTTATCCGACGGATACGCTCCCTGTGAAGCAACGCCGCCGCTGCCGTAATAACCCAGGTTGTCGGTCAAGGTTTTGCTGAACGTATACGAAATCAGGAATTCAAAACCTTTCGTTTGGCGTTGGCGGGCAAAAACCTGAAGCCCGTTGTAGTTGCTGCGCGCCCACGAATCGGTGCCGCTGATTTGAGTGACCAGCGGATACGCGGCAAAGAAAGGACGCCGTGAATTGAGCGGTGCCCAGGTGGAAGGCGCTCCCGTGCCTGGCAACGGCTGGTTCCAGTCAGTCGGCGCAACCAGGTGAGTGGCCTTATGACCAACATAAGCGGCTGAAATAGACGTTGATTTCGTAAACTGATATTCCAACGCCAGATTCCATTGTTGGGTAAATTGCGGTCTCAGGTCAGGGTTCCAAACGCGTATGTTGCCTGCTGGCGTTGTACGCACGATGACGTCCGTAAACCCTTTTGTAATAGTTCCGGCTCCGGTAGTCGCGTCATACGTCTGATCGGCTTCCGAAAACAACGGCGGATTTAATGGCAGGCGCAAGTTTGACCCCGTACCTTCCATGTACTGTGTGATGCCGTAGCCAGCGCGGACAACAAGCTTTTCGTCAAACATCCTTGGCGTCCAAGCGAAGCCAATGCGCGGCTCAAACCCCTTGTAGTAAGGCTTGTAAAGCGCACGGCTGTTGCCATTTTGATTGGCAAAGAGTTGTTGTTTGGTAACCAGGTCAAAGTTCGACTGACGATCCTTAACTTCGACAACCGGCGAGGTGTATTCCCAGCGCATGCCCAAGTTCAGCGTCAGATTGTTACGAACCTTGAAATCGTCCTGGAAGAAAACACCAATACGATTTTGACGATGTCCCCAGGTGCCGCTCTGACTTCCGATGCTCTTGTTGGCCAACAGATCAAGCAGGAAATCGGCAAAGGCCAGGTTGGTAAACCGTCCGTCATAAGTGAAGCCGCCAAGCAAGCCATTGTTGCCGGGGTAAAACCGATTTTGCTGATAACGCAGCCACTGTCCGCCCATTTTGAACGAATGACGTCCGCGCAGAATTGTCAGGTTATCGCCATAATGGAAGGTGTTCGTCACGTTATCTTCATTAACCGCGCGTGACCCAACAGAAATCCCATTACCGGCAGAAACCAATGCCAGTCCGGGAATCACCTGGTTGCCGGGAATGCCCAGTTTGGAATTGGCATTTCCGATGCCAGCCCAATCATTGAACTCACTGATGAAGACCGCGCGGTTAAACCCAATTCGCGCTTCATTGATCACAGTCGGACTGATCGTGCGCGTCCAGTTGAGAGCAATATTCTGCGGACGTTGCACGCTCGAACCTGTGATGTTAGTTGGCAATGCACCGATGGTGCCTGCGGCTGTGCCAAATTGGAAAGAGTAACGGCCGGAGATGTTATCTTTCTCCGATGCGCGCCAATCAATCTTGGCGTCCACTTGCGGGTTGTTCAATTCGTTTGCCGTGACCACGTCAATCAACCCGACGCCGGTTCCCACTTGCCCGCGCGTGGGCAGCGGATGCAGTTTGGTATCAGCAAACAATGCTTTCGCCACCGGGTTCGCAATGCGGTTGGCCGGAATGATATTGCCCGGGAAGCAGGCGGTTTTATCAGTGGCAGTACACGCTCCCG
This sequence comes from uncultured Heliomicrobium sp., assembly GCA_964570175.1. Taxonomy (GTDB): domain Bacteria; phylum Acidobacteriota; class Blastocatellia; order RBC074; family RBC074; genus RBC074. The sequence continues at coordinate 2,572 of CAZMXG010000093.1, forward strand.
TTTTCAGCGGGTCACGAATAAAAGTGGTTGTGAATGCCGACAGGTCGCCTGTGCGCCATGCGGTTGGCGTTACAGCGGCAGTGCCAGGTCCGCCAGTCCGCTGAATCGTTTGCTGGTAAGCGGCAAAGAAAAACAGCTTTTCTTTGACAATCGGGCCGCCCAGGGTGCCGCCAAAAATGTTCTGGCGCAGCTTGGACTTTAAGGCCGGGCTGGTCGGCGTGCTGTTGCGGTTAGTAAACCAGTTCACGGCGTCAAACTTGTCGTTGCGAAGAAATTCAAACACATTGCCGTGAAAATTGTTGGTGCCTGATTTCATAGTGGCGTTGACGGTTGCGCCCGTCACGTTGCCGAATTCAGCAGACGAATTGCTGGTTTCAACACGGAATTCTGCAATCGCATCAATGTTCGGTTTGTAACCGATGCGATTATCAATCGTCTCATCCACCGAAATGCCGTCCAGCAGGAACGAATTGCCCTGTTCGCGGTTGCCGTTGACATAGGGGCGTCCCTGTCCGTTCGGGCTGTTGAAGCCAGCCGGATTGGGGTTGATCGTTCCCGGAACCAGCAAAGTCAGTTGCTGAAAATTGCGGCCGTTCAACGGCAATGCTGTCGTCGTGTTGCCGGATATGACGCCGCCTACAGTTACGCTTTCGGTTTGCAGAACTGGCGCAACGTCTGTGACGTTGACGGTTTCGCTGACGCCGCCCACCTGCAGCGATAAATTGATACGCGCAGTCTGGTTGACCTCTAGCGTGATTTCGTTTGAAACCAGTTTCTTGAAGCCACTGGCTTCAACAGAGATGACGTAACTGCCAACCGGCAGAAACGGGATGGTGTAAACACCCGAATCGCTTGTTTGCGCGTTGTATTCAAGTTTGGTTCCTTGATTGACGGCAACGACTTTGGCGCCTGCAACCGCTGCGCCTTGCGCATCGGATACCGTGCCGGTCACAGTTGCCGTGTAAGTCTGGGCAAAGCCTGTCGCTGACATCGCCAACAGCAACATGACTACTGACAGCCCAACCCAAAGCGATCTTGCTGTGGATTTCATTGTAGTTTCTCCTATATAGGGTATTGAAGGCAGGTTTCTTCCTGCACAGTAAGCGGCTTTCAGTAAAGGAACTGAAGCCTTTTGTGTCTAAAAATAAGTAGAAAATCCGCAGCTAAGCTAGTGAGTGAAGTGAGCGTTCAAGTTTTGCGGTTATAGACGGATTTGCTTTACCGGTAAATCTGCCCAAAGCGCACTCATTCTGTTCTCGTTGTCTCTATGAGCTATGGTCTGAGTATAGTCATCAAACTATGGCATTGGCAACCACTTAAGATGAACTTTCTGGTCATACCAAACTCGAAATCGGCCGACGAATCCGGCTGGGCTTATCTTTGTCCATGATCCTGAAATCCAACGTCCTTGCCTTCGATTTTGGTGTAAATGAAGGGAGCTTCTGCGTATCGCAGAAGCTCCCGGCTTTAAGCTTGCTGGACTGCCTGGGCGAGTTTGGTCAGGCTGGCTTTAGCATCGCCGTACAGCATTCCTGTGTTCGGTTTGAAAAATAGTGGATTTTCCAGTCCGGAAAATCCTTTGCCTTTGCCGCGCTTCAACACGATGACGGTATGCGAGCGGTCAACTTCGATGATCGGCATTCCGGCAATTGGGCTTTTTGGATTGTCGCGAGCGTCAGGGTTCACCACGTCGTTGGCTCCGATCACCACCGAAACGTCGGTTGACTGCATTTCGGGGTTGATCTGCTCCAGTTCATAAAGCGCTGAATATGGAACGTTCGCTTCAGCCAGCAGCACGTTCATGTGGCCGGGCATACGTCCCGCCACAGGATGAATGGCATATTTGACCTGAACACCTTTATGCTCCAGCGCTTCGGCAAGTTCGCGCACCGCGTGTTGCGCCTGCGCCGTTGCCAATCCATAACCGGGAACGAAAACGACCTGCCGCGCATACGCCAGTTGCATGGCCACGTCTTCGGCTTGTACTTCGCGCATCACGCCTTCGATGGCCTGCCCGGAATCGGTTGAAGCCGATCCGAAGGCGCCAAACAAGACGTTTGTAATCGAACGGTTCATCGCTTTACACATTAGGATGGAGAGGATAAAGCCTGAAAATCCGTCTAACGTCCCCGCAATGATCAGCACGTTGTTTCCGATGGCAAACCCCGTCGCCGCCGAAGCCAACCCGGCGTAAGAATTCATCAGCGCCATCACCACAGGCATGTCCGCGGAACCAATCGGCAACACCAACAGGACTCCGAACAAAAACGACAGCCCGACCATCACCCAGAACAAATTGGCCTGTGTCGGATCGTAAATCAGGTAAACAAAAATCACTGCGGCAGCAATGAACAGCGCGACGTTGATGAAATTCTGACCTTTGTACGTGATCGGCGTGCCGCGCATCATTTCCTGCAGCTTGAAAAACGCCAGCAAACTGCCGGTCACCGTCAAACTGCCAAACAGAACTTCAAAACCAAGGGCGGCCATTTTGTAAGCGGGCAGCACTTGATGATGAACAACAACGTGTTCGTAATATTCGGCAATGCCTACGATGGAAGCCGCTAATGCACCGAAGGCATGCGACAACGCGGTTCGTTGCGGCATCGCGGTCATCGGCATCCAGTAAGACATTGCCGCACCAATCAATCCGCCAATTAGCAAACCGGCAATGATCAGTTCGTAACTGACAATTTCGTGTTTTAGCAACGTGCCAATGATGGCGATTGCCATACCGATGGCAGCAGCGTTCATGCCCATTCGAGCCGTCTTGGGATGGCTCAAGCCCTTTAAACCAAAAATGAACAGGATGGACGCAAGGAGGTAGGTAAGCTCAATCCAGTATTCGCCGAGCATTAGTGTTTACCCTCCTCTTTGCCTTTCTCAGGCCCACCACCAATTTTGTCCTTGAACATCTTCAACATGCGGTCAGTGATCATGAATCCACCGACGACGTTGATCATTGCCGAAGTCACAGCAATGAACCCAAGGATGCGACTGACCTGGCTATATTTGGCTCCGGCCAGCACCAGAGAACCTACTACTGAAATTGCCGAAATCGCGTTTGTTGCAGACATCAGCGGCGTGTGTAGCAAAGGCGGCACGCGCGAAATGATTTGATAGCCGAGAAAAGCAGCCAGTGCGAAAACGTATAAAGAAGCGATCAGGATTTCTGAACTCACGGTGAATCTCCTTTTATGATTTGTTTGCCAATGCTGCCAGGGCCGATTGAATGCGAGGTTCTTTGATTTCTCCGGCGTGAACTGCGCACGAAGGCCCGACAACATCATTGGCCATATCCACATTCAGTTCGCCGTCTTTGATCATCTCGTTCAGGAATGTCGTCAGGTTGCGCGAATACAGCGCGCTGGCATGAACCGGGATCGTCGCTGCCAGATTCAACGGACACAGAATCGTCACCCCATCTACATCAATCGTTTCGCCTGGCTTGCTCAATGCGCAGTTGCCGCCGGTTGTCCCTGAAAGATCAACGATTACCGAACCGCGCTTCATATTCTTAACGGCCTCTTCCGTGATCAAAATCGGAGCTTTTCTGCCCGGCACTGCCGCCGAAGTAATAATGCAATCGGTCTGTTTGGCCTGTTTGGCAATCAGTTCACGGCTGCGATCCATGACTTCTTCAGTAACTTCTTTGGCGTATCCGCCCGCGCCTTCGGCGGATTGGCCGCCCATATCAATTTCCAGAAACTTTGCGCCGAGCGAACGAACGGCTTCACCGGCGGCGGCGCGAACATCGAATCCTTCAACCACTGCGCCTAATCGCCGAGCCGTCGCAATTGCCTGCAGTCCGGCAACGCCTGCGCCCAGCACCAAAACTTTTGCGGGCGGAACGGTTCCCGCCGCAGTCGTCAACATTGGGAACATGCGCGGCACTTGATCCGCGGCCAGCAGCACGGCTTTGTATCCGACAATCGTCGCCATTGACGAAAGCGCATCCATCGCTTGTGCACGAGTCGAACGCGGAATCAGTTCGACGGCAAACGCTGACACGCCGCGCTCCAGCATGGGTTTGAGTTGTTGGGGTTCATCCAGGGGCCGCAAAAAACCTACAACGACCGCGCCGGATTTCAGTTTGGCCACGTCTTCCGCCGGAGGCCGATTGACCGCCAGCAACACATCCGCCGCCGCCAACAATGCCGCGCGGTCTTTTGACACCGTCGCTCCGGCGGCTTCGTAATCGGCGTCGGCAGCGCCGGAATTCAATCCGGCTCCGCTTTCGACAGCGACGGAAGCTTTCAGGCCAACCAGCTTTTTAACGGACTCTGGGATTAAAGCTACGCGAGATTCTTGAGGATCTGTCTCTCTCAAAACTGTTATTTGCATATTGGTTCTGTTACGAAATTGTCTGTGAGTTGAAAATTGTTTCTTCAAAACAACTTTGGCGGAAGTCTTACTTAAAATCGGTCGCAGTATAAGGACGAAGGCATGTTGATGCAAATTTCCAAGCCTGAAATTCGGCTTTTGTTTGCCATACAAATCCGCTAGGCTTTCGAGCGCTGAACGCAGTTCCATTTCCACTACAGTTTAATCAAGGAGCCGAAGATGAAATCGCCCGTTCGTCTTTTTCTGTTGTGCTGTTCCCTGCTGCTGGCTGCGGCAATCCAAACTTCACATCCTTCCGAAGCTGCGACGGCATTTAGATCGGGCAGATTTGGCAAAGCAGGTCTGGCCAAAATTGTCATCACGCCGGAAAAACCCACATGGATGGCTGGATACGCCGCTCGCACAAAACCCAATGAAGGCAAGATTCAGGATTTGTACGCCAAAGCTTTGGCAATTCAGGATGCCAAAGGCAATCGGCTGGTGATTGTGACAACGGACCTGCTGGGGATTCCGGGCGCGTTGTCCAATGAAATTTCGGAACACGCCAAGAAAAGTTATGGGCTGAAACGCGAGCAGATTCTTTTCAATTCTTCTCATACACACACGGGCCCGGTGTTGGATAGTTCCCTGGCCGGAGCCTACGACCTGAATGCCGAACAAAACGCCGCCGTCAAAGAGTACACGCGAAAGCTGAAAGACAATTTGCTGAAAGTGATTGGCTCGGCGTTAAAAGATTTGTCGCCCGCCAAGCTGTCGTTTGGCAAAGGCATTGCACAATTTGCGATGAACCGCCGCGAAACCCGCAACGGGAAAATCGTCATCGGCGTCAACCGCGAAGGCGTCGTGGACAAAGACGTTCCCGTCCTGAAAATCGAATCCGCCGACGGCAAACTGCGCGGCGTGGCATTTGGTTACGCCTGCCACAACACGACTCTAACGGGCGAGTTTTATCAGCTCAGCGGCGACTATGCTGGCTTTGCGCAGGAAGCTGTCGAAAAGGCGAATCCCGGAACCGTTGCGCTCTTCGTGATGGGTTGCGGAGCCGACATCAATCCGTATCCGCGCAGCAAACTGGAAATCGCAGAACAACATGGCACTGAGCTGGCAAATTCGGTAAAAACGGTTTTGAGCAGTTCAATGATTCCCGTCAACGGGTTACTGAAGTCTGTCATCGGTGGCGTGATGATTCCTTTCGCTCCGACGCCGACCAAAGACGAATGGCAAGCTCGGCTGAAAGACCAGAATGCTTTCGTCAAACGCCACGCAGAACGCTGGCTGGCCAAGCTGAACCGCGACGGCAAAATCATGTCGGAATACCCGTACACCATTCAGATTTTGCAGATTGGCGATTTGAAACTGGTGGCGCTTGCTGGCGAAGTCGTTACGGATTACTCGCTGCGGCTGAAGAAGGAATTTGCGGGCAACACCTGGGTTGCGGGTTATTCAAACGATCTTTGTTCGTACATCCCTTCGGCGCGGATGTATGCCGAAGGCGGTTACGAAGTCGTGGATTCGATGATTTATTACGACCTGCCGGGTCCATACACCTCTGCAATTGAAGAAAAGATCATCGGTAAAGTCCACGAACTGGAGAAGCAGTTGACCACTGGTAAACGCCGCTAAAATGAAAATACCGATTGATTATCCGGGCTTTGAAGGTCGCAACCTGGTTTTATGCACGGAGAACTATTTCCGCGATGCCAAAATTATGATTGATGGGCGATCTTTGCCCAGAACCAATGACTGTTATCTGGTCAGAAATAACCAAGGCGAGCAAATCATTATCAGATTGGCAATTAACGCTTTCGTGCCTGATATATTCATCGAGGGCGAGAAGTACGAAATTAAAATGGGATGGAGCAAGTTTGATTGGCTTGGCTGCTGCCTACCTCTTGTCCTTTGTATCAGCGGTCCCCTATGGTCGCTGGTATCCATTACATTATGCCTGCTTTGCGCGGGCATCTACCGAAGCGATTTATCACTACGACCCAGACTGGCGCTTTATCTCCTTTCAACACTTGTTCCATTTTTGGGGTTCATATTGACCTTGGTGTCCTTGGAACACCCTGCCGATATCATCGGCTGGTAAAACTTTTATGCTTTCTAAACTCATTAAGACCTATTGGATAACAATTACCGCGGCATTATTTCTGATCGTGGCATCGCAGACGACTGCGACGGCACAAACTCTGGTGGAAACAAAGTTCACCGCCAACATTGAAGCTGAAGCTGCGCTTGACCTGATTGCGTCAGTCCCCGGGGCCTCTTGGGGAAAATCCGGCAACGAAGGCGCGACAGTATCAATCTTTGTGGACGGCCAAAAGCATCAAGACGCGATTTTATTTGCCGGAGCAAAACAGTTCACCTATTACTTGCTGCTTGGCCGAGTTGCCGCTGGCGAGCACAGCTTGCGGATTGAATTTAACCGTCAGCAATCAGCGGCCAACGTGACAACCGTCAACATCGATGACGCCAAAGTGACGTTAATCAACAGTAGCCACCCTGACTTCCAGATGATCGCGCACGCGCCGATTCTGTTTGCCCGACCGGACACGATTGGAAAATTCAGCGACATCCCTTTGCTGATGTATTGCGAAACGATAAAGGAAGCTGGAAAAACGACACTTCGCTACACGGTGATTTTCACGAATGAAGACGGCGGAACGCAGACTGCCGCCTTGATGGCTCGCTGGGGACGAACGACGGACATTGAATGGGTCGTAGATGTAGAACTTGACGCCCAGGGCCATGTCATCAATTCGACGTTTCAGGGAGCCAACCACGTCACCAAAATTTTTCAAGGCAAACGCGAAGCCGCGCATCCGCTATTTCTGACCGAAACCGTCAATAACAATTTCAGCGACCAGGGCAATTCGGCCATGCGGTTTGCCCTGCGCCCGATCAGCGTTGATCTCAGCCGGCACTCGCGCGAATGGGTAATGGATCAGAATCCATGGATCTACACGGTGATGGCCGAAGAAATGACCCGTGAAGGCAAAATCACAGCGGAACTTACCTTGGGCGCACGCATCGGTGATTTAAGGAATTACCTGTACGTTGACGCAGCCTCAGCCCAACAAAACGGCGCATTGTTCAGCGTTGCCGTCAAACTGAAAAACGATCCCCGCTGGTACACATCGGATTTCGGCATCAACTCTTACAAGATCGAACGCAGTGGTTATTTCCGGACAACAATTCGCTTGCCCAAAGGCACAAAGTTAAACCAAATCGAACGGCTGGCGGCGCGTTGTGACTTGACCGGGAATCCACGCTCGAAAGAAGAAATTGCCAAGGCGACAGCCGCGCAGTGCGAACTGGAATCCATCAACAAAGTCTTTTTCCTGAATCAAAGCTTCCAACCGGGGCTGTCGCTAACCATCGGCCCCAGCGCTGCCAAACTGCCGTTTGGCGAAGCAATAGAATTTTCGGTGGGCACAAAACAATAAATCCTAGCTGCCTTTACATGATCAATTTGAAAAAAGCTGTTTCGGTACAAATCTTGCCCGGCAATCTGTTGCAGACAAACGCGCGCGTTTTGACACTCAAAGTGTAAACGAGCCGTGCGCGTCCGTCCCCCGTTAATACAATTGCCGGGAATAAGGATTCACTATGAAACAGGGTTACCTTCGTCAAATTGCTTCGCTCGCATTATCACTGGCACTTTTAATTTCTTTGACACAAACGTCTTTCGGATATTCTGTGCTTACTCATGAAGCAATTATTGATTCGACCTGGAACGATTCCATCAAACCACTTCTGCTGAAACGCTTTCCCGCTGCAACGGCTGAGCAATTACGCGAAGCGCGCGCCCACACTTATGGCGGAGCCATCATCCAAGACATGGGATATTACCCATTGGGAAACAAGCTTTTCACTGATCTGACGCATTACGTCCGAAGCGGCGATTTCATTGCAATCCTGATCAAAGAATCGAAGGATTTGAACGAGTATGCCTTCGCACTTGGAGCACTTGCACATCACGCTGCCGATAATGAAGGCCATTCCATCGCAACAAACCATGCAGTTCCCATTCTGTACCCGAAGTTACGCGCAAAGTACGGGAACGAAGTAACGTATGACGAATCGCCCTCTGCGCACCTGAAAACTGAGTTTGGATTCGACGTGCTGCAAGTCGCTAAAGGCCGCTATGCTCGGGAAAACTATCACGACTTTATAGGGTTCAAGGTGTCGAAGTCGGTGCTTGAACGTGCTTTCCAAGCGACATATGGTCTTGAGATGAAAGACTTATTTACCGACCTGGATCTTGCCATCGGCACTTACCGATATACGGCGGGCATGTTGATTCCGCAGATGACCAAAGTGGCCTGGGAAACAAAAAAAGATGAAATTGAAAAACTGGTCCCGGGCATTACACGCGAAAAGTTTTTATACAATTTCTCGCGCCCCGGATACGATCAGGAATGGGGACAGAAATACGATAAGCCCGGATTTCTGAGCAAAACGATGGCATTTTTTCTGCAAGTCGTTCCCAAAGTCGGGCCTTTTGAAGCACTCGCTTTCAAAACAGCCACTCCAGAAACAGAACAAATGTTTCAGGCCAGCTTTACTGCGACATTGAGCCATTACCGCACACTGCTGCGCCAGATTCCCAGCAGACGAATCAATCTTCCAAATAACAATTTCGATACCGGAAGACCGACCCGCGCGGGCGAATACGATCCCGCTGATGATGCCTATGCCAAATTGCTGACGAAACTCGCCAGCCGAAATTTTCGCCAAGTCACGCCGGAACTTCGTCAAAACTTGCTAGCTTTTTATGGCGACTTGAATGCTCCGATCGGGACAAAGAACGACAAAAGTGATTGGCAGAAAACGATTCTGGCCATCGAGCAGTTAAAAGCGGCGGACACACAATTAACAAACCAGCGGGTCAGGAATTAGGAAAGTTAATTTCCTGATTCCTGATAAGAAACTTGACCGGCAAAGCCGGATCAATATTCCAAGGTTCCGTTATGCATCATCTCCGCCACTTTGAAGCGCACGTTTACGCGTATGAAAGTTGTAAGCTCCGTGTAAAAGCGAACTTCGCCGCTGTCACTGGCAAGAAAGGGATTGCCATTCACCAATCTGGGAAAAATAAACTTGGCTCCCAGCCCGTCGTTGATCGGGACTTTGTAATCTTGCAGCATTACTCGCCTACCGCCCTTGAGTTCAAGGTAAGTAGCATATTTAAGGGAGTTTGTAGTCGCATTGGCGAACGCCTGCCTGAGATAATTGGGATTGCCGGTTTCGGTTGAATCAAAATCCACTGCGACAACGATCCAATCGTCGAACTTGCGATCCACAAAACTCTGCAACTGTTGCTTCAAATTAGGGTTGCGATTTTTTTGCTTCAATTCGACGATTCGCGCGAATGCTTGTCGAATTGGCTGCGCTGACAAAAATCGTACCTGCAAACGTGATTGGAGCGCGGCATTTAACCCCAACGAATCCACATTCTGTATATCGGTTTGTGTCAGCGGCAACGGGTTGCGATTCAAGTTGTCTTCCTTTGCCTGGGTTTTTGCCCAGGGCGAATCATCGAGCAATTTCCTTGCTTCCGGTTCCGACCATTCCGTCCAGGGTTTCGCGCTTTTCTGGGCACGAACGCCGCTTCCCACCAACCCAATTGCCAAAAGAATTCCGATCAAACTGTGTGCTGTTTTCATCCCGCCTCCATTGTTTGCGTTGGATTACGCTGCCTCACACTCTCATATGGAAAAGCGGGAAATTTCATCACGGAGTATCAAATTTCTTTTCTGAAGTTGGCTATGTTTTGCGAGAAAGACGTTAGATACTGACTGCGACATTGGCTGGCTTCCATTCTAATTACTCAGGAAGAAAACCATTTATGGCGTTTGCTCCGCTCTCTAACGTTTCCGCTTGGTGTCCACCTTCTGGCTGGCTCAAGATCACCACCATTGACGCCCACACCGAAGGCGAGCCGTTCCGCGTTATCGTCAGCGGTTTTCCCGAACTTCAGGGAGAGACGATTCTGGCAAGGCGGCGATTTGCCAAAGAGCATTTTGATCATCTGCGGACGGCGTTGATGTGGGAACCGCGCGGCCACGCAGATATGTACGGTTGCATTGTCACGCCGCCCGTCACGCCGGAAGCCGACGCGGGAATTCTGTTCATTCACAACGAAGGTTTCAGCACCATGTGTGGCCACGGCATCATCGGCTTTGTGACCGTTGCGCTGGAAACCGGAATGTTCCCGATAGTGGAACCGGTGACGAAACTCAAACTTGATTCACCTGCCGGGCTGATTACCGCTTATGGACGAATCAACGATGGCCGAGTTGAAAGCGTTTACTTCCACAATGTGCCTTCGTTCGTCGTTGAGCTTGACGCCCAAGTTGACGTCCCGGAACTTGGCCGAGTTCGCTACGATTTAGCTTATGGCGGAGCGTTTTATGCCTACGTCAACGCTGCGGATGTTGGGTTGCGCTGTCGTCCGGATGAGTTTCGCCAGTTGATTGAAAAAGGAATGCAGATCAAACGCGCGGTAATGGCCAGCCGAATGATCCCGCATCCGTTTGAAGAAGATTTGAGCTTCCTGTACGGAACGATTTTCGTCGGCGAGCCTGAAAATCCGGCTCATCACAGCCGCAACGTGTGCATTTTTGCCGAAGGCGAAGTGGATCGTTCTCCGACCGGGACTGGCGTCAGCGGACGGTTGGCCATTCATCACGCACGCGGCGACATTGGCCTCGGCGATTCCCTCACCATCGAAAGCATCATCGGCAGCACCTTTACCGGTCGCGTCGCGCAAACCACAACGTTCGGCCCGCACACTGCGATCATTCCTGAAGTCGAAGGGACGGCGCACATCACCGGACGGCACGAATTTTTAATTGATCCCGCAGATGAACTGCAAAACGGTTTTCTGCTTCGATAAGCCTGAGGCATTCCTGAAAACGGCTATAACTTCCTCAAACTATCCGTCAAACCATCGAGCGCGTTGACGAGTTTGTCCTGTGTGTCCAGTGCCGTTAAATCAATTCCCCCTGTAACATCGCGAGCGATCCCCTTTGCTGCCGCAGCCAATAAATCCTGATGCAGTTTGGACAGTGGTTGATCGCCATTGCGTTCAGGCACGGGAGGCGGCGGCAGCGGATTGAACTTCGGTTTGTCTGTCCGTAGGTTTGTCGTCAAGATTCCGCTCAAGTCGTTGGCGTTGAGATCGCGTTGGGTCAGATTCTGTCCGCCCAGCCATTTCTCCGACACTGTTCTGATAATGGATGTGTGGTCGAATGGCGTGTGGCAGATAGTGTTTGGCGCGATCCATGGGGAAACCAGAACTGCCGGAACACGAACGCCAAGGCGTTTGAAGTCAAATCCGCTCCAGTTGGGCTTGCCCGGCGGAACCGCAAGATCATCCGGCGGAGTGGCGTCGGTTGGCGCAGGCATGTGGTCATAGCAACCTCCATGCTCATCGAAAGTAATGATAAACAGCGTGCTGTTCCAATAATCGCTTTCAAGCAGCGCGGTGTAAATGTCATTGATCAGTTGGTCGCCGTACAGCACATTGACGGGCGAACTGGTACCCGGATGCATGTCGTTTTCGGGACCATATTTCCGGCTGGATGACATGTTCGGTTCGATGAAGGTGTAACTGGCGAGCTTGCCGCTTTTCACGTCGTCCTGAAAATGGCTGAATGGGACGAAATGCGTGTCGAGAAAGCCGTACTCCCACAATTGTTTCTGACAGACCAGCGCATTGCACAGGAAGAGACAACCGCCGTGATAAACCTTCCAACTGACTTTCGCCTCTTCGAGCAGGTTGTAGATAGTAGTCGTGTCGTTGATGAAAACGCCGTCATCCCAGAAATGCGCCCCTTTCCATGTGTTGTAGACATTCCCGCTGGAGGTCGCCGCATGGACGAAAGACCGATTTGGAAATGTCTCAGTGGGAACCGAACTAAACCAATTGTCGCAAACGGCATAGGCTTGAGCCAGCCCATTTATGACCGGCAACGAAGACGGCTGGAAATAATTCATGATAATGCCGGGATCAACAGGCGGATCATGTTTTTGTGTCTCGGCTTGCGCAACCGCGTTGGCGTAATCAATGACGAAACCATTCATCGGTGGTAAATCCGTAGTGTTGGGAATCGGCTCCGGCATCGTCGGCGGGTTGTACATCTGCATATAGACGTACTGGTAAGGTTCATTTGGGTCAGGAAACGGTGCTGTTGAATCCGTCCCCGGACTGACGTAAACCTTAGTTCCATCCTGTTTGGGATTCCACATACTGTTGTTGACGCCGTTAAATTGTTGCCCGGCTGGCGGCGGATTGTCTGGGCCATACAACAAGCCTAAAACATTATCGAATGATCGGTTTTCAAGCATCAGTACAACAATATGCTCGATGTTGGGCAGATATGGCTTCTGAACAGGCATGCAGCGTCCTCCATTCGCTCGTTGCAAATTGACAGGATTATCGGATTGGCAAATAAGGCATTTTGGGAATATCACGAAAACAAGCTTTGACACAATACTTTGGACGCCCTCAAACACGAGCAAACGAATAATTCGCCGCGTAGCTTTCAATCTCAACAGAGATGGTTTATAGAATTGCCAGCACCATCAACGACTTTCACTCAAACCCGAAAGGAAATGAATCTTATGAACCGGAGAGATTTTCTTGCGACCGGCGCGGTAGCCGCAGTCGGAGCAAGTTCGATTGAAGGTTTGGCTGCATCAAACCTGTCTGCACCAGTGAGAAAGTTCAAGCTGAATTACGCGCCACATTTCGGCATGTTCAAAAACCATGCGGGGGATGATTTGGTGGCACAATTGCAATTTATGGCTGACCAGGGTTTCACCGCGCTAGAAGACAACGGCGCGCCGGACCGTCCAATTGCGGATCAGGAAAAGATCGGCAAAACGCTGGCGGATTTGAAAATGACGATGGGCGTGTTTGTCGCCACCAAGGATTTTAACAACGCGACGTTCGCACTGACCACCTGGAAGCCAGAATTACGAGAACCAATTCTGAAAGACATGCGCAATGCCGTCGAAGTGGCCAAGCGAATCAACGCCAAGTGGTGTACGGTCGTTCCCGGTTGCCACGATGAACGTCTGGATTGGGATTACCAGACCGCCAGCGTGATTGATATGTTTCGCCGCTGCGCCGAAATTGCTGAGAAAGCAGGATTAGTGATTGTCATGGAACCTCTGAACACGCGCCGCGATCACCCGAAACTTTTCCTGAACAAAATCAGCCAAGGCTATGCAATTTGCCGCGCGGTCAACAGCCCTTCAGTCAAAATTCTGTACGATATGTATCACCAGCAAATTACCGAAGGAAACATCATCCCGAACATTGATCTGGCTTACAGCGAAGTCGCCTACTTCCAGGTCGGCGACAATCCGGGCCGCAAGGAACCGACTTCGGGCGAAATGAATTACCGCAACATCTTCAAACACATTCACTCAAAAGGTTTTACAGGCGTGGTCGGCATGGAGCACGGCAACGCTAAACCCGGCAAAGAAGGCGAACAGGCGTTGATTGATGCTTACGTCTGGTCTGATAACTTCGATAAACCGATGGTCTAAATCGGTGTAGGGCAGATTTTCCAATCTGCCCCGAATCTCACACAAACTAAGAATTCGGCAGGTTGGAAAACCCACCGTACACTCAAGGGCGAACGTTATGAATTTGAATCCGTTTTCGCGTGTGGCTAAATCGTCAGCCGCACGCGTTGTTTTTATGATCACCTTGTTGGTTGCCTTGGCGCTGCAAGCGTCGTCTCAACAAGCCAAGCCCCAGTCAAAACCAAAAGCAAAATCCAAAACGGCCAAACAAGCTGCACCAGCAATCGAGCCGGAAGTTCAGGCTGCGCTGGATCGAATTTCGGAAGATTCGTTGCGCGGGAATTTGTCGTTCATCGCTTCGGATTTGCTGGAAGGCCGGGCGACGCCTTCGCGCGGTTTGGACATTGCGGCGGAATACATTGCCGCGCAATTTCGCAAAGCAGGCGTGGAACCGGCAGGCGACGCCAACCAGGCTGGCGAAAAAAGCTTTTTCCAAAGTGCCGTCTGGATTGTTGGAGCCAAGAGCGGCGATTTTGTTGAAGCTGCGACCAAAGATGGTTCGATGAAAATGCGGCTTCGCACGACTCAGGTCGAACAACTGACGCAAGCCGGAATCATCATCAAGACTCCGCCGACCGGTGATCAAAAAGAAGAAACACTGTCATTCACCACTAGTAATGTTGTCGGCATTCTGCGCGGTTCTGACCCAGTGTTGAAGGACACCTACGTCATGGTGACGGCGCATTACGATCACATCGGCATTAGCAACGGAATGGCTGGAACTGATGTCATCAACAACGGAGCGAACGATGACGGCAGCGGCACGGTGTCTGTCATAGAATTGGCTACGGCTTTAGCTTCGATGAAAACCCGCCCGAAGCGTAGCATTGTCTTTGCGACGTTTTATGGCGAAGAGCGCGGCGGATTCGGCTCCCGGTATTACGGCCAACACCCGCCTTTCCCGCTTGCAAAAACTGTCGCCGACGTAAACCTGGAACATGTTGGCCGCACAGACGACACCGAAGGCGACAAATCGAATACAGCTACGCTGACGGGATTTGATTACTCGGATATGGGGCCGATCTTCAAAAAGGCTGGCGAACTGACCGGCATCAACGTGTACAAACACGAAAAGAACAGCGATGCGTTTTTCTCTCGCAGCGACAACCAGATGATGGCCAACGCCGGAGTCCCCGCGCACACGCTCTGCGTGGCATTCATCTTTCCCGATTACCACAAAGTCGGTGATCACTGGGACAAGGTCAATTATCCGAATCTGGCCAAAACCAATCGTATGGTGGCCCTGGCATTGACCATGATTGCCAATAACCCGGAAGCTCCGAAGTGGAATACGGAGAATCCGAAAACCGCGCGCTACGTCGAAGCCTGGAAAAAGCTGCAGGGAAAATAAGTTTCATCCACGAAGTGCACGAAGAAACACGAAGATCGGCGTCTTAATTTCTTCGTGCTCCTTCGTGCACTTCGTGGATTTTGATTTTGGAAATGCAAGAATCACATCGAATTCAATCCGTTCAAACGCCAATCATTCCCGTTGTCGGTGAATTGATTCGCCAGCATCCGGGCACAATCTCGCTTGGTCAGGGAGTTGTCTGGTATCCGCCGCCGCCAGAAGCTTTCGATCAAATCAAAGAAATGCTGGCCGACCCATCGCAGCATAAATACCAGGCAGTTTACGGAATCCCTTCCCTGCTGGAACAGATCGAAGCCAAGCTGCGCAATGAAAACAAGATTGATTCCACGAACGCCAGCCGCATTGTTGTGACGGCTGGCGGTAACATGGCTTTTATCAACGCTCTGCTAGCCATCGCCGACGCTGGCGACGAAGTCATCTTGCAAACGCCGTATTACTTCAATCACGAAATGGCAATCACGATGGCCAACTGCAAGCCGGTTCTGGTTCCGACGGATGAAATCTATCAGTTGCAGCCGAAACTGATTGCCGAAGCCATCTCCGAACGGACGCGCGCGATTGTCACGATTTCGCCCAACAATCCTACGGGTGCGGTATATCCCGAATCGGCGCTACGCGAAGTCAACGAGCTTTGCCGCCAGCGAGGTATCTATCACATTCACGACGAAGCCTACGAATACTTTACCTACGGTAACGCCAAACATTTTTCGCCGGGTTCAATTTCCGGCAGCAGCGAATACACGATCTCCCTTTATTCGCTGTCAAAGGCTTATGGCTTCGCCAGTTGGCGCATCGGCTTTATGGTCATCCCTGAGCATTTGTTTTCGGCCGTAAACAAGATTCAGGACACGATTTTGATTTGCCCGCCCGTAGTTTCGCAGTTTGCCGCCGCGGGAGCGATGAAAGTCGGCGCGGGGTACTGCCGCCAGAAAGTCGAACAGCTTGCCGACGTTCGACAACTGGTGTTGACCGAGTTGGATCAATTGAAAGATTGCGCGATCATTCCGCCTTCGGACGGCGCGTTTTATTTCTTCCTGAAGCTGAACACAGACTTGAAGCCGTTGGCGCTGGTGGAACGTTTGGTCAAACAACATCGCGTTGCCGCGATTCCCGGCTCTGCGTTTGGAATGGAAAGCGGCTGTTATTTGCGCGTGGCTTACGGAGCGTTGCAGCGCGAAACCGTCGCTGAAGGCATTGGGCGATTGGTCAAAGGTATTAAAGCAATTTTGAGTTGAAGCCGGAAACTTTTCGACAGGATTGACAAGATTTTGCAGGATGAGTCGCATCGGAGGCTCTAAATCCTGATAAATCCTGTGAATCCTGTCTACGAAATTTTGGAGTTTAGAAATGAAAATTTACGGATTGCAGATTGATTCGGTCTGGGAAAACAAAGCTGCCAATCACAACAAAGTCAGCGCCTTGCTTGACCGCGCCAAACCGGAAGCTGGTTCGCTGGTGGTGCTGGGCGAAATGTTCGCTTCCGGTTTCAGCATGAATGTCGCGGCGATCCACGACAGCGAGACGCATGAAACCCAGGACTTTCTTTCGCGCAAAGCCGCCGAACACAAAGTCTTTCTGCTTGGCGGAGTTGTGACTAAAGACGCCAGTGGACTGGGTAGAAACGAATCTGTCGTTTATTCGCCGGAAGGCAAAGAAATTGCTCGGTACTGCAAGCTGCAACCGTTCACGCTCGGCGGCGAAAAAGCCAACTACGCCGCGGGTAACGACGTTTGCTTGTTCAACTGGCAGGATTTCACTGTCGCCAGTTTCATTTGTTACGACCTGCGCTTTCCCGAAATTTTCCGCGTCGCAGCCAAACGTGGAGCCAATCTGATTACAGTCATCGCCAGTTGGCCGGACGTTCGTGTTGATCATTGGGTAACGCTGCTGAAAGCCCGCGCGATTGAAAACCAGGCGTACGTCATCGGTATCAATCGTTGCGGCAACGATCCGAAGCTGTACCATTCCGGGCGAAGCTCGATTTTCGATCCAAGCGGAAAACTGCTGGCCGATGCCGGTAACGAAGAAGGCTGGATCGAAGCCGAAGTTGATCTGGTTTCGCTGAGCGAATATCGAAAGGCGCTGCCGTTTCTGGCCGATATTCGAGAAGACATGACACGATGAACAAACTGGTTGTAGTTTTGCTCGGCGGAGCCATCGGTACTGGATTCCGCTTTGGCGTGGTCAGCCTGGTAACTTATGCGTTTCGGCAGCCACCGAAATATCCTTACGCCACCTTCCTCATCAACATCACCGGCAGTTTGCTGATCGGGTTTCTGGCGGAATTGTTCGACACGCGAATGACAGTTTCGCCGGAACTTCGCGCCATGTTGCTGGTCGGCGTGCTGGGCGGGTACACCACTTTTTCCAGCTTTTCGCTGGAAACGTTCAACTTGATCCGGGACAACCAGCATGGTGCCGCGTTTCTGTATTCGGTCAGCAGCGTGATTCTCGGCCTGATAGCAACCTGGACTGGCATACAACTGGCCAGAATGGTCTGAACTATCGCCCGTTCAGCCGGGTCTGTGATACTCTTCGGCCTGCAAAAAAGCGTACCCGCACAATCCAATCAACCACAGGAGCTAGGCAAATGTCAGGTTCATCTCCGATGACCATTCTCTGTATTACCAGCTATGAAAAAGGGCAGGAGTTTCTGCGCGAAGCCAAACGCCAGGGATGGCGTGTGATCTTGCTGATCAAAGATGATCTGAAGGATGCTGATTGGCCGCGCGATTACATTGACGAATTTTTCCTGATGCCCGATCTGACCAATCGCCAGCATATGATCAATGCCGTCAGCTATCTGGCGCGGGCAAACAGCATTGACCGGCTGGTGGCGCTGGACGAATTCGATATCGAAATGGCTGCCACCTTGCGTGAACATTTGCGCGTGCCGGGAATGGGCGAAACCACCAGCCGATATTTCCGCGACAAACTGGCCATGCGCATGCGCGCCCAGGACAAAGGCATTCGCGTTCCCGAATTTTGTCATGTCTTGAATCACGAAAAGCTTCATATTTACACCTTGCGCGTTCCGGCTCCGTGGGTACTGAAACCTCGTTCGTCCGCTTCCGCCATTGGCATCATCAAAATTCACAACCAGGATGAATTGTGGCAGGTCGTCAATCAACTGGGAGACGATCAGTCGAATTATGTGCTGGAACAGTTCGTGCCCGGCGAAGTCTTCCATGTGGATTCCATCGTTGAAGACAAAAAGGTTCTTTTTGCCGCTGCCAGCGGCTACGGTGCGCCGCCGATGAATGTCGCGCACGATGGAGGCATCTTCACCACACGGTTGTTGCCGCGGAAATCGAAAGACGAAAAAGATCTGCAAAAAATCAATAAGGAAGTCATCAAGGATTTGGGTCTGGTGCGCGGCGTGACGCATGCCGAATTCATCAGGGGCAAAGCCGACGGCAAGTTTTACTTTCTGGAAATCGCCGCGCGCGTTGGCGGAGCCAACATTGCGGAAACCATCGAAGCCGCGACGGGACTGAATTTGTGGGCGGAATGGGCCAAGGTGGAAACGGCGACGAAAGAACACCCTTACGAACTGAAAAAGCCGAACGATCTGTATTCCGGCATCATTGCTTCGCTGGCGCGGCAGGAATGGCCGGACACATCTGCGTACGACGATCCGGAAATCGTCTGGCGGATGAGCAAACACCATCACGCCGGATTGATCGTCGCGTCGAAAGACCCGGCACGTGTCGAAGAACTGCTGAACTCTTACGTCGATCGTTTTTACCAGGACTTCCACGCCAGTGTGCCGCTGCCGGACAAACCAACATCTTAAACGCTTGGGAAATAGACAGGATTTCCAAGATTAAACAGGATTGGTCCAGTAGAGTTTCCATCTTGATAAATCCTGTGAATCCTGTCGAAAAGTTTTGAAGCTTAAAGAGGAATTGAAATGAAGAGATCATTTTTGTCATTGCTGCTGATTGGCGTGCTAACCATTTCCGCCCCGCTTGGTGCGCTCGGCCAAAATCCGGCGGCTCCACAACAGGCACAGCAGGTTTCCATTCGCTCGGCAGAAGTGTTGCTGGATGTGGTTGTCAAAGACAAAAAGGGCAAATTCGTCAAAGACCTGAACGCCGCTGACCTGGAAGTTTATGAAGACGGCGCGAAGCAACAGATCGAATCTTTCCGGATTGTCACGCGTGCATCGGCTGGCAAACCCGAACCGGAAAAAACCGACAGGAAAGCAACCGCTCCCGCCGCGCCTGCTCCGTCCGTCAATGCGATCAAGCTGGCTTCAGGCGAAAACGACATCGGCGTCAGCGCCATCGCGGTGGTGTTTGATCGTCTGTCGAACGATGCCCGCAGACGGGCGCATGATTCGGCGATGACCTATGTAGGCGAAGGCACGCGGCCAAACGATTTCATCGGCGTGTTTCACATTGATCTCTCCTTGCGTGTTTTGCAGAACTACACGACAGACAATGGGCTGATCCGCGCGGCGATTGATAAAGCCGGGGCAAGTTCGTCCGCCGTTTTCAATTCTCAAGCGGAGCAGGCCCGCAGCCAAAATCAACGCATCGCGGATTTGCAGCAACAAGTTTCGTCGGCTTCTGCGGCGGCTTCGGCGGCGGGAGCTTCCGGCAATGGCGCAGCCGCAGGCGCAGCAGGTTCCGCAGCCGGCTCAGCAGATGTTGATCGTCAGTTCGCCGAAATGACCCGGCGCACACTGGAAACCTTCGAAGTGCTGGAGCGCGATCAACAAGGATACGCCACCTCGAACGGCTTGCTGGCTGTGGTCAATTCCATGCGCAACCTGCCCGGACGCAAAGCCGTCGTTTTCTTTTCCGAAGGCTTGTCCATTCCCCCGAACGTCGTTCAGCACTTTCGCTCCGTCATCAATCAGGCCAACAAACTGAACGTCAGCATTTACGCAATTGATTCCGCAGGCCTTCGTGCAACGAATCCGAACCAAGAAGCCCGGGATGAAATCAACGCGCTGGGCCGCCGACGCGTTGACGCCGATTCCATGCGCCCCGAAACCGGCAGGCCGATGACGGCGATGCTGGAACGCAACGAAGATCTGATCAGGCTCAACCCGCAAAGCGGTCTGACGCAACTTGCTATCGAAACCGGCGGCGCATTCATCGGCGACACCAACAATGTCGGCATGCGGCTGCGCCAGGTAGACGAAGACCTTCACACCTATTACCTGGTCAGTTATGTGCCAACCAACCAGAGTATTGACGGCAAATTCCGCCAGGTTTCCGTCAAACCGAAAAACGACGACTGGGAAGTGCAAACGCGCAAAGGCTATTTCGCTGTCAACGCCACAGGGTATGTGCCGATGCTGTTTTACGAATCTTCCGCGCTGGCCGCGTTGAACAATCCGAATCTGGCGAATGCATTTCCCATCCGAATGCAAGGCTTCAGCTTCCCTGAAACGGACCGCAAACTTCGGACGGTGGTCGAAGCGGCTGTTCCAGCCAATGTCTTTACCTTTACGGAAAACCGCGAAAAGAAAACTTTCAGCACGGATTTCACGATCCTGGCCTTAATCAAAGACCAGTCGAAACAAGTCGTTGCCAAACTCAGCCGTCAGTACGTCCTCAACGGTCCACTGGACAAATTGAACGCAACCCGGAATGGGCAAGTGCTATTTTACCGCGAAGCCGAATTGCCTCCGGGCTTGTATGAAATCGAAACCGTTGCTCACGATGCGCCAACCGGGAAAGCCAGCGTCAAACGTTCGCTTCTTGAAATCGCAGATCCAGACGAAACCACGTTGCGCCTGAGCACGATCAGCCTGATTCAGCGCGCCGAACCGATTCCTGCCGGGCAAAAAAGCGACAGCATGTTTCAGGTGGGCGATTTGATGATTTATCCCAACCTGGGCGAAGCCTTCAAAAAATCCGTGACCAAACAAGTTGGCTTTTTCTTCGTCGTGTATCCGGCAAAAGGAATCGCCGTGAATCCCGAATTCACGCTGCAAATCAAACAAGGCGCCAACACCATCGCCAACCTTCCGTTGAAGCTGACGGCTCCCGACGCGCAAGGCCGCATCGCGTACGCCAGCGCGCTTCCGATTGAAAGCCTGAATCCCGGCACCTATTTTCTGAAGGTCGCAGTCAAAGACGGAAGCAATTCCGTTAGCCGTGCAACGCAGTTCACGATTGAACCGTGACCAAAACGAATGATCCGCTTTGTTTTTGAAGCGAGACCTTGAACAGAATCTTCGTCCCGATAGGGACGGTATGAGAATAGCCCGGCTGATTTATCGCCGGGTAGCAATTGCACAATCTGGAAAGTCCCATAGGGACGGCTGAAATTTTCTGGCTAAAGTTCAGCCGTCCCTACGGGACTTGAACATCTATATCCTCTTTCCCAGCAATCAATTGCTGGGCTATTTTCACTCTGTCCCTTCGGGACGCAACGGTGCCCAAATCATAAATTTCGCGTGATCGCGCTTTCGTTGGAGGGTACAGCGATGGCAGTTGAATGGCTTGTTTTATGGGGAGCGGGAAAAGCAATCGGCGCGCTGGCCAAACCCGTGCTGGAAGACATGGCCAAAGACATCGCCAAAGATCAGGGCAAAAGCCTGTTTGGCAAAGCGTTGAAGCGCGCCGCCAAACTGATTCCGCACGACGAATTCCTGAAGCTCTATGGCAAAGCCATCAAAGAGTTGGTCGAAGTCATTGACGAAGAATTGCAGAACGCAGGTATAACCGCCGACAACATTGATGTTTGGGCCAAAGACCTAAAACAATTCGTGCGCACCGAAACAATTCGCGAAGCCTTGCCAAATGCCTTTTCCAGCAGCGCAGGCATTGTCGAAGGCTATGAGTTGAAACGTGGCTGGCCTGCTGAAACGCCTCTGCCGCCGGATTTCGATTGGGATTTTGTCGCTAAAACCTTCAACCGCAAGCTGAAAAAACTCCGCGAAGACGACCCAGACTTTCGCGCCGTCCTACAAGCTCAAGCCGCCGCCGAAACTGCCGCAAATACCAAACAAGTCTTGGGTGTTCAGCCGGATTTCCAGTTGCGGAATTACCGCGCAGCCTTGCTGGAACGATACGCCAATCTGCATTTCGACATGATGGACACCAGCGGAGCCAATTACGATGGCGTCAAGCTGTGGAAAGTCTTCGTGCCGCAAACCGTCCGCGAATCGCGCGAATACTTGCCGCAATTGCACGAAATTCCGAAAGAGCATTTGCGCCGAATGGTGGCCAGCGGTGAACTCGACGCCAAAGACGCCGCGATGGTCAGAGAGATGACCAAAGAATTGATCGAAGAGCGGCAGCGAGCCTATCTGGATCAATCGCCGCGTTCGGTGTTGGAGTTGGCAAGCGATGATCGGCTGATGCGAATGGTGGTATTGGGCGATCCGGGCGCGGGTAAATCCTCGTTCTTGCAGCACCTGGCGTTGGAGTGGGCGCGCAATGAAAACTCCGCCGAACGTGAAGCCATGCCGCTGCCGTTGCTGATTGACTTGAAAGAATATGACCGCTGGGATTGTCCCAATGGCAAAAGCTTTGTCCGGTATTTGCACGACGCGTCAACCTGGCATCGGCTGGATCAAGTGAAGCTGGACGAACGGTTGAAAGCCGCCAAACAGCCGACTGTCTTGTTGCTGGATGGATTGGACGAAGTGTTCAAACTGGAGGACCGTACCAAAATCATTAACGACATTCACTATTTCAGCAATCATTACCGCGAAGTCCGCGTCATCGTCACGTCACGCATCATCGGCTACAAACCGCAGCGATTGGCCGACGCCGAATTCAGTCATTTCATTTTGCAGGATTTGGACGAAGTACAGGTCAACGACTTCCTTGACCGTTGGCACGACACCACATTCAAAAACGCCAGCGACGCCGCCACCAAAAAAGCTCGTCTGGCGCGCGCCATCAGCGATTCCCCGGCCATACGCGAACTTGCCGGGAATCCATTGCTGTTGACGATGATGGCGATTTTGAACCGCAACCAGGAATTGCCGCGCGAACGCATTCAGCTTTATGAACAGGCTTCGCGGTTGTTGCTGCACCAGTGGGACACCGAACGCGCTCTGATCAGCCATCCGCAATTGAAAGGCCATATCACAGCCAAAGAAAAAGCCGAGATGCTGCGCGAGATTGCCTACGCCATGCAGTCGGCTCCCGAGGGTTTGGCGGGCAATCTGATCAACGAAGACGAGTTGGAAACGATGCTCAGCCGTTACCTGAAAGACGAACTCGGATTCAACCAACCACGAGCCGCCGCACGAGACCTGATCGAGCAATTGCGGCTGCGGAATTTCATTCTGTGTTATCGCGGCGGTGGCAGCTATTCCTTCGTCCATCGAACCTTTCTGGAATACTTTTGCGCGACGGCGATTTATCAACGGTTCGTGCAAAAGCTGGATATGAATTATCTGCTGGACGAAATCTTTGCGCCGCATTGGCAGGATGAAAAATGGCACGAAGTACTGTGTCTGGTCTCAGGACAAGTAGCTGAAAAGTCTGTCGAGCAGGCGGCGCAGATCATCAAGTTTCTGTTACACCAACAAGACGAGACTTTCGAGTTTCAGCAGATTTTTCTTGCCGTTCGGTGCTGTCAGGAATTGCGTACTCCAAGGACACTTAGCATAACTTTTGATGCACTTCGCGATGCAGTTGAAACAGTTCTACGGTTTGACTTCCCCTATTTCTACGAAAGACACGAACCAGAAAGAGAGCAGCGAAATCGTCTGCACGATAAAGCTGTCAAAGCTATGATTAATGCTCAGTTGCTAGAGCATCCTCTGGACTGGCTGATGAACCGTGCTATGAAGGATGATCATGGGGCCTTGCGACGTTCAGCGGTTCAAGAACTGGGGCGTGGATGGCGTGATAATCCTAATACATTGCAACTCCTCAAATATCTTGCACAAAATGATGAGAGTGAGTGGGTACGAAAGGTGGCTGTGCAAGAATTGGCGCGTGGATGGCACGATGCTCCTGAGACTTTACTATGGCTCAAAACTCAGGCTGCAGAGGGGGATAGCTTGTTGGGAATTAGACGTGCCGCAATTCAGGAAATAGCGCGCGGTTGGCGTGGTGATTCCGACATCTTTTATTGGCTTCAAGACTGCGCAAAGAACTCGGGATTCTCTGATGTGCGGCGAGCAGCGGTTCAGGAGCTTTCCCGCTACTGGAAGAATAATCATGACATTTTGATATTGCTCAAAGATCGCGCCCTAAAAGATGACGATAGCTCAGTTCGCCAAGCCTCGGTCAAGGAACTAGGGCGATACTGGAAGGACAATCCCGACGTACTTCTCTTACTTAAACAACTGGCTAAATCTGATGGCAACGTAACTGTACGCCAAGCAGCAATTAAGGAACTGGCCCGCAATTGGAAAGAGAACTCTGAGTTTTTTGTATTTATAAAAGATTGTGCAACAACAGATGACTCTGGCGTTGTACGCCAAACTGCAGTGCAAGAAATTGCGCGTGGTTGGAAAAATCTACCAGATACTCTGCCTTGGCTTATGGAAGTAGCTACAAATGATGTTCTTCAAGAGATCGAAATATATATCCAACAAAAATTTGTTTATGTAAGCCCTGCTAGGCAGGCAGCTATGCATGAAATCGCTCTCGGTTGGAGAGAGGTCCCTGAGATTTTTCCTTGGCTTCAAAACTTTGCTGCCAAGAATAACTCTGAAGGGGCAAGACGTGCCGCACTACAAGAATTGACAACTGGCTGGAAAGATCATCCTCACATCCTAAACTTATTAACAAACTACGCCATAAATGACGATCAATGGGCAGTGCGTGAAGCTGCATTGCGCGAATTGGCACGTAGCTGGAAATACGATTCTGACACCCTGCCTCTTTTAACCAATAGATTATTTGATGATGATGACTGGCTAGTAAGACTAACAGCCGCAAAAGAATTAGCGCGAGGCTGGAAAAACCATCCCAATACGTTGTCTCTGCTTAATAAGCATCTAGCAAATGAAGAGAGTGCCTGGGCACGACAAGGTTTACTACGCGTAATAGCGCGGGGTTGGAAAGAGAATCCAGATAGCTTTTTTTTACTCAAGGCCTCCGCTACTGAGAGTGATTGGCGTGTTCGGAAAGCTGCTATTCATGAATTGGCATTAGGATGGAAAGATCATTCTGATACTTTGCCATTGCTTAAGGATCGCGCGATGAATGATTCATCACCTGAGCCTAATGAGAAGGATTACCAATTTGACTCCCCAGTGCGCTTAACCTCCATGGAAGCTATTGCTCGAGGTTGGCCAGATAACCCCGACACGCTGACACTGTTGCGCGAACGTGAGAAGAACGATCCGACCCCGTGGCTGCGGGAAAAAGCCAAACAAATGGCAGACAAACTTGAGGCGAGAGGAATGACGCCGCTGCCCGGTGTAAAACCTTGAGAGCCTTTTTGGGAATTAGCGCCAGAGGCGCGGCCTGTTTATAGAAATGCCGACAATTGTTACGCAAACTTTTTTGTCGCGTCTGGTGTTGAACACCGTCTTTCAAACTGGAAATAAGGCAAACTGGAAATAAGGAGAATGATAACAATGATGAAATTAGCGAGAGCAGTACTGCTTCTGACGTTGGTGTCGTTGGCGTCGGGGGCTGTTTGGGCCCAAACCAATGTGGGCCAGCAGGAAGCCGAAGCGACACTGCCTTTTCAACTGACCACGACCGCCACGTTTGGGCTGCCGTGGCGAATTGCCTTCCTGCCGGATGGGCGCATGCTGGTGACCGAAAAGATCGGGCCGATTTGGCTGGTTTCGGCGCAGGGGGAAAAGATCGCGCCATTGGGCAATACGCCTCCCGTTTACTGGCAGAACCAGAACGGCATGCTGGGCATTTTCGTCTCGCCCAATTTTGTTACTGACGAAAGCGTCTACATCACCTACATCGAGCCGGGTGATTACGGCGGAGGCCAGGCGTTGGCGCGCGCCAAGCTGGACTTCAGACGAAATCGCTTGCTGGATTTCACTGTGCTGTGGCGTCAGATGCCCAGAGGCAAGGGAGGTCAGGCAGGCGGGCAGATCGCTTTCGCGCCCGATGGACAATCACTGTACATGACTGTGGGAGACCGCCAGCGCATGACTCCAGCCCAGGACCCAGACCAGCCAGTAGGCAAGATTCTGCGCCTGACGCTGGATGGCAAACCGTTTCCGGGCAATCCCAATTACGGCAAAACCGGAGCTTCGACCATTTCGCTGATTGATCCGCCACAGGACACCGAAATGGCCAAGACCGCGAAGGTGGTCAGCACTTACACCTTTCCCGGCCCCAACCTGACGCCCGCTGAAACCTGGGCCAGTGGCTTCCGCGCACCCTATGGTTTGGCGTTTTCGCCCACAGGTGAATTATGGGAGCTTG
>CAZMXG010000094.1:0-28920 GCA_964570175.1 uncultured Heliomicrobium sp.
CTGATGTTTGGCGTATACGTCACGGACGCGCGCGTTTCCTTTGGGGCCGATGGTGCGGTCTTCTTCGCCGAGCATGTACAAGGAAGGAACTGTCAGATTGGTGTGCGCTTCGGGAGCGCCGGACATAGCGATGACGGCTTTGAAACGCGGATCAACATCGGCAACACGAATGGCCGTCATGGAACCAAACGACATGCCGGAAGCGACGGGTTTGGTCAAATCCAACTTGCCGGAAAAACGGCTATCGGCTCCGCCGTTCCACAAGGTCATTTGATCCAGCAAAAAGCTCATATCTTTCGGGCGATCCACGGCGGAATTTTCTCGCTGGTCGTTGCGGTACAGAACCGGTTTGCCTTTAATGATGGTCACGCGCGCGTTGGCGGTATGATCGGCGGAAACGATGACGTAGCCGTGGCTGGCCAAGTAATCGCACCAAAATGTGTTCTGGGTGCGCGTGCCTCCGTTGCCGTGCGAAAAAACGATCAACGGGAATTTGCCTTCGCGAACACGAGCGTCGCGCACGGCTGAGTTCCAGTACGATTCGTTCATTTCAGCGGCGGTTTTTTTGTACGCCATCTTCAGCAGTGTTTCGAATTGCGGACTCATTCCGCCGGGGATGAAATCCGCGAATTTGTTTTTGGGCAGATTGCGGGACTCGTCCGTGGCCGGATACCAGATTTCGGTGACCAGCGTACGATCTTCGTTGGTCGCGGCGTCCGTGCGGCTGTGATCAACCAAGACGGTTGTGGTGACGCCGACGGGGAACGGCCCGGCTTGCATCGGGTCAAGGACTTTTGTGGCGGCGCGGTGAGCTTGCGGTGCGGTGGCAAATGCCAGAACAATCAACAAAACAGCAAACAAGATGAATCGCTTCATTTCAAATGTGCTCCTTCTCAAGCATTCGGGATTTCAGTAAGATGCGGCGGGTGATTTAACCACGATCTCCCCACACGAATAAAGAAAAACTCTATGAACAAGATAAGTTTGGTTGCTTGATAGGAGGCCCTGAGAAGAAATATGCCAACAGCCGGAAAATCATCCAAAAAGAAATCGGCAAAAAAATCATTCACAAAGAAACTTTCTAAAACCACAAAAACAACTATCAAAAAGAAAACGCTGGCGTTCGACATCGGGGGTTCCGGTCTGAAAGCGACTGTGCTGGACGATCACGGACAAATGCTGACCGAACGCGTTCGCGTGGATACGCCGCAGCCATGCCCGCCAAGAGTGCTGCTGGAAAAACTGAAAGAATTGCTGGCGCAGCTTCCGGCGTTTGATCGTGTTTCGGTGGGATTTCCCGGAGTAGTTCGCCATGGCAAAACGCTCTCCTGCAAAAATCTAGGTTCGGACGAATGGAACCACTTCAATCTGCAAAAGGCGATTGCCAAAGTCACGGGCAAACCTACACTGGTCATCAATGACGCCGATATGCAGGGACTTGGCGCAGCGAAAGGCAAGGGCGTTGAATTGGTTATCACGCTCGGCACTGGAATTGGCTCGGCGCTTTTTGAAGATGGACGGCTGGCTCCACATATTGAATTGGCACACATTCCTTTTCGAAAAGGCCAAACCTACGAAGAACAACTCGGCAACAAGGCCTTCAAGAGAGTGGGGAAGAAAGAGTGGAATGACCGGTTGGAAAAAGCCATCGAATGTTTCCGCATCCTGACCAACTTTGACAAGCTTTATCTGGGCGGCGGAAATGCCGCAAATGTGTCCCTGAAATTTGGCCCGGACGTTGAAATCGTCAGCAATACGCTCGGCATGCGTGGCGGCATCTGGCTGTGGAAGGATTCTGATTTGAGCGACGGTGTGCAGAAATGACCAGGTTTTGTGGTCGCTGAGAGACGGGACAAATGAAGTTTCTCCCGGTTCCAGGTCGTGGAAACTGCCTCTTTCGCCATCTTCTTTGCTCGCGTATGATTAGCGTTCCTTATGCTCCCATCTGTTTGAACTGGAGAAAGCAGTAATGTCGAATTTCAATAACGGGGTGATCAAAAGCGCCGTGCCACGCGCCGGAGTCGAAGGCGGCGAAGTGGTTATCACCTGCGAAGGGTACGACAGCTCAGATTACTTATATTGTCACGTCTGGTTTGGCGATCAGCGGGGACGGGTTGTCAGCGCCTCTCCGAATCGCGTCGTCATTTCTGTTCCCGATTGTGATACCGGCGTTAAAGCCAACGAAATGAAGCTGGAAAGCGCCAGCGGCGTGATGGCAACGCCCTTTTCGCTGGGCGTGAAATTGGCCGAAAACCTGCATCCGGTTGCCAATCCTGCCATTGACCGTGACGACGGCGGCATTTATGTGACGCTGTCCGGAACGCGCGGACAAAAAATGCCGGTTTCGATTTATAAAATCTCCTCTGACAACGAATTACTGCCGATAGTTTCCGATCTAGTCAATCCGACCGGACTGGCTTTTAATCGAGAAGGCACGCTTTACGTCACCAGCCGCTCTGACAGCAAGCTGTATCGCATTTCGCCGTTCGGCGAGCCGGAAGCTGTCGCTTCGGAGTTGGGCGTCGCAACTGGACTGGCTTTTGACAGGCGTGGCGAAATCTATGTCGGCGACCGGACAGGAACGATCTTTCGCGTAAACGAACTTGGCGAAGTGCGGCAATTCGCGACGCTGGATCCGAGCGTGGCGGCATATCATTTGGCGTTTTCGCCCGAAGGCGATTTGTTCGTCAGTGGACCGACCGTTTCTTCGTTTGAAACAATCTGGCGGATTAACGCGATGGGCGAGGTTGAGAAGTTTTATACCGGGCTTGGCCGTCCGCAAGGATTGGCGTTCGACGTGGAAGGCAATTTATATGTCGCCGCTTCGTTGAAAGGCCATCGCGGCATTGTGCGAATCACGCCCGACGGCCGCAATGCCGAAGTCGTCGTTGCCGGTTCGTCGCTGGTCGGGCTGGCCTTTGACGGCGAAGGCGACATGATCGTTGTCAGCACTCAGAAAGTGTATCGAGTGCCGATAGGAATTAAAGGATATTTTGTGTTTTAGGGGCGGCGCTGGCCTCAATCAAACTGAAACAGGAAAGTTGTTGTGGCAATGCAAACTGCAACCCAAAAAGTCGCGATCACCGCGGAAACTCTGGCGAAAGAGCAAACGCTTCGGAAGTTGATGCGCGAGATGGAATCGGCAATCGTCGCATATTCGGGTGGCGTTGATAGTGCCTATCTCGCCTTTGTGGCGGCCAGCGAACTCGGGGCACGCGCCCTGGCAGTGACAGGCGAAAGCCCCAGCTATCCGGACTTTCAACGGCAGGACGCGCTGGAAGTAGTTCAGAAGTTTTCGATTCCGCATCAATTCATTAATACCGAAGAAATTCACGATGCCAACTATCAGGCGAATCCAGTCAACCGCTGTTATTTCTGCAAACACGAGCTTTTCACCAAGCTGAGCGATTTGGCTGCCGAACGAGGGTACGCTTTTGTGTGCGACGGGAACAATGCTGATGACACGGGCGATTACCGTCCAGGCCGTAAAGCCGCAACAGAGCTGAATGTTCGTAGTCCGCTGATCGAGGCCGGATTGACCAAAGCCGAAATTCGTCAGTTGTCAGAACGCGCAGGCCTGCCGGTTTGGGATCGTCCCGCGTCAGCCTGCTTGTCGTCGCGGATTCCTTATGGCATGCCGGTGACGATTGAAAAACTTTCCGACATTGAACGCGGCGAAGCCAAATTGCGGCTGTTGGGGTTTCAGCAAATGCGCGTTCGTCATCACGGAGATTTGGTCCGAATCGAAATCGCGCCAAATGAATTGCCGCGCGCTCTGAATGTGGAGATGGCGCAGCAAATTTCGGCAGTCTTCAAGCAATTGGGATTTAAGTTTGTCACGCTTGATCTGGAAGGATATCGAACCGGTGCACTGAACGAATCCTTGAAAATTACAGAGAATTAAAAAGAAGGGCGGGGATCAACGAATCACCCGCCCAAATTTTTTGAGTCCACCGCGCCCCAAGCTGCCAGCCAAGGAGGTATTAATGGCATTAGTAGATGATGGCGTTCGGCAATTGAGAGAAGAAAATCCCTTTGAGTCCATGATGTCGCGTTTCGATCACGCGGCCCGCTTATTAAACCTAGACCCTGACCTTTATAAACTCCTACGCGTTCCCAATCGCGAAATCACGATTTACATTCCCGTTTTCATGGATGATGGTCATATAGAAGTCTTTACGGGCTACAGAGTGCAGCATAACTTTGCGCGCGGCCCTGCCAAAGGCGGAATCCGGTATGCGCCGGACGTGACGTTAGATGAAGTTCGCGCGCTGGCTGCCTGGATGACCTGGAAGTGCGCGGTTGTCAACATTCCTTTTGGCGGGGCCAAAGGTGGCGTTATTTGCGACCCCTCGCAGATGTCTCAAGGCGAATTGGAGCGAATGACTCGCCGTTACACTGCGGAACTGGTGGATTTCATCGGACCGGAACGCGATGTGCCCGCGCCCGACATGAACACGAACGAACAGACGATGGCATGGATTATGGATACCTACTCCATGCATGTGCGGCACACCGAAACAGCGGTTGTGACTGGCAAGCCGATTGACCTTTCCGGTTCTCGCGGACGCCGCGAAGCCACTGGGAGAGGATTGCTTTTTGTGGTGGACGAAGCGGTTCAAAAGCTGGGCATGAAGCCTGAAAATACTCGCGTTGTCGTCCAAGGTTCCGGCAATGTCGGCGGCGTTGCAGCCGCACTGATGCACGACACTGGCTATAAAATTGTCGCAATCTCCGATGTTCACGGAGGTGTGCACAATGCGAAGGGGCTGGATTTGCCGCACGCGATGGCCTATCTCGCAAAAAACAAGACTTTTGAAAAATACCCTGAAGCGGACATTGTCTCCAACCAGGAACTCCTGGAGCTGGACTGTGAAGTTTTAGTTCCGGCAGCGACGGAGAATCAAATCAATAGCAGCAACGCCTCCAAAATAAGGTGCAAGATTTTGGCGGAAGGAGCAAACGGTCCGACGACGGCCAGAGCCGACGACATTCTTGAGCAAAAAGGCGTTTTCGTTATTCCGGATATTCTGGCCAACGCCGGAGGGGTAACGTGCAGCTATTTTGAATGGGTGCAGGATCGCATGGGCTATTTCTGGAAGGAAGAAATGGTCAATGAACGGCTGAAGGATATTATGGTTGCCAGCTTTCATGATGTATGCAAATACGCAGAGAGCCATAGCGTTAATAATCGAATTGCCGCCTATATGCTGGCGATTGACCGAGTCGCTTACATTACCAGGGTGCGGGGAATTTATGCATGATGGCCCAATGAAAGTCTGGCAGATGGAATTCACGGATTTAATCTGCTGTCTAAAAGTCTGGTTTTTATGTTGTCAACTTCCGCGCACGAAGATCAGAAAGCCGGTTAATAATCTGCCACCAGGCTCAATTCACCGACCACCAAAACGCCGCTAAGTCTGTGCTAAGTGAATGAGATTGCAATTGACACATTGGGAACCATCGTATAGATTCTGGCGCGGAGTAGTACCCAGTCTTCATTTTCTTTGTGTTAGCCCTTAGCATTGAAAGCCGTTCGCGCGAGTGGTTCTCCACTTTTGATGTAATGAGGGCTATTTGTTTTGCCGGACGGATATTTCGTTCTGGAAGCAACAAGTAACTCAAATAGACGTAAGTCACCCAATTCCAGGAGGAGAATTATGAGTTTTGCGAGAAGATTGCTAGGTCTGATGCTCGTGCTCCTGACTATCGGAGTGGTTGCCAAGGCTCAGACCCCGCGCTCAACAGATGATCCTCGCAACCTTGCCCCAACGGTCAGTGGCGGCACCGGACTATTCACGGTTTACGATGCGCAGACCTTGCGCAAAGGCGAGTTCAATTTTGGTTTCTTTGCCAATCACTTTCATCGCGATCCGGGCGATGTCAGTTGGCAAGTTTATCCAGTGAATTTCCAGGTTGGTTTTAACGACCATTTGGAAATTTTTGCTCACTTCGAAGCCCAACGAGTCGTTTCCGTTGGCACACCTGCCTTGCTCAGCGGATTCTATCTGCCTGATGTTAGAACAAAAACTTTGCCTGTAGGACGTTTGGTCATTGTTCCTGGACAAAACACTGCTTCATTCACGATTGGTGATCCTTGCGGTAATGGTGGTTTTCCAGGTCCCTGCCGTGCGCCAAATGTGGGCGGTTTGGGAGGATTTGCTTCGGGTCCGTTTGTGGCCCGTCCGAGCGGTAACGACACCGCTGTCTATGTGGGATTGGGTGCTCCAGTTGGAGGCATCTTGCCTGCGCTGGCTCCCAACGTTAACCCTAGCTACTTACCGAACGCTCCTTTCCTGGCTCGCTTTTCTGATCACCACACGGGTGACATTTGGGTGGGCGGAAAGATTCGTTTCACAGGGCCCAAAAATCCTTTCGGCTTTGCCTTGATTCCCTTGGTGAAGATCCCATCCACGCAGGAACTGTTTACTGGTTTGGAACGCGGCCGTGGAACAGGCAACTATGATTACGGAGTCATTGCCGCTTTTGATGGCCGTTTGCACAAGTATATCAATCTCAGCACGAACATCGGCTTTATCAAGAAAGGCGATCCGCAAGCTGAAGATATGAACCTGGGTCCTCTCTGCGTTGGATGCAGCGTGATTCAGGGTTATGGCAGCAGCAATCGTTCGCTGGATATTCCCAACGAACTGCGTTCCGGAGTTGCGGTTGATTTCCCACTGAGCCAATACCTGCAACTGATTACTGAAATTAGTTCAACTCACTATGTTGGCTCACGCACTCCAAGTCTTTTGACCAACAGCCCTGTTGATTTTGTTGCTGGCATTCGTGTTTTTCCTGCCCGCTGGCTCTCGATCAGTGCTGCCTATCAGCGTCATCTGAATTGGTTCTCCGAAATTGACAACCGCAGCCCGAATGGGTTTATTGCTGGGCTGTCTATCGGTCGCGTCAACAAACGTGAAGAACCCTTACTGCCGAATCAGCCGCCGACAGTGGCTTTGGCATTGGGAAATGTTGCCAAAGGCTCAAACGACCTGCTGCGTGAATCTGCAAACACTGTTTGCGCAGGCGACAAAGTTGATTTGCGTGCTACGGCTTCCGATCCAGACGGTGATGCTCTAGTTTACGCCTGGAGCGCAACCGGTGGACGTGTGGTCGGCGATGGCGCAAACACAGTGTTTGATACAACCGGACTCGCTCCTGGCGATTACACCATCACGGTTCAAGTTGACGATGGTTGCGGATGTATTGCTTTTGATTCGAAGACGATTCGCGTCACTGCTTGTCCGCCGCTCACCGTCTGTTTTGGTCCAAACCTGGATCTGAACGTCAGTTCTTCTTCGGTTGATGCCGGTGAGAAGGTTACCTTTACAACCAGCGGTGTCACCGGTGGACGCAACTACGGCAACGTCGCTTACAACTGGACAGCTTCGGCTGGCAGCATCAGCGGAAGTGGCTTGAGTGCAACGCTGGATACAACCGGGGTTCCGGGCGGAACAGCAATCGAAGTTACCGTCAGGGCGACTTCAGATGCAGGCAACTGTTCGGCCAGCGGTTCGGCGCGTACAAGCATTAAGGTTCCGCCACCACCGATCGAACCGCCAAAACCGCCAGCAGCTTCAGTCATTGACAACTGTGTGACGTTCAAGAAGAACGCGACACGCGTTGACAATGCCTGTAAGGACATTTTGTCCAGCAAGGTGATTCCGGCTCTCCAAGCCGACGCGGGGGCCAAGGTCGTTGTTGACGGCTACCGTGGCGAGAAGGAGAAACCGGCGAGCATCAGCCTGGATCGTGCGAAGAATGTCCGCGACCGCTTGGCTGATGGCAAACTCGGTACGGCGATTGATGTTAATCGTATCGTGGTTCGCGACGGCGGCGTCTCGGCTGATACGCAAGTCAAGATTTGGCTGGTTCCGTCCAACGGCACAATGCCCGAAGGCCCGGCTCCGGCAACGGTCGGTGACGTCAAACCAGAAAAAGGTGGTCGTCGTCCAGCCAAAAAGCGGTAAGCTTTAGGCTATAAGCCGTAAACTTGAGAGGCAGGTGGTCATTGATCGCCTGCCTCTTTTACTTGGTTTCATCGGTGGTGAACGAATTATCCGAATCCCGCTTTGAAAAAAATGCCTGCGTGGTCGTGTTTACTCTGGCAATGCTAATTGCCGGATGGCTTAGGTTTTCTCAGATTGAACTCAAGCCCTTTCATCACGACGAAGGCGTCAATTCCTTTTTCCTGCTTAACCTAGCTCATTCCGGCGAATACAAATACGACCCAACCAATTATCACGGCCCATCTCTTTATTACTTTGCTTTGGTCGCGCTGAGAATTTTCGGCGAAAACGAATTTGCGCTACGCCTGACGCCAGTGCTTTTCGGTTTGCTGCTGGTAGCAATGGTGTGGCTGCTCAGGCGGCAGTTAGGACCGATTGGAACTCCTGTCGCAGCATTTTGCATGGCGCTGTCACCTTGCCTGGTTTTTTACTCGCGCTACTTCATTCACGAAATTTCTTTTGGCTGTTTTTCACTGGGGATCGTTGTTGGGCTTTGGCGTTATGCCGAAGACAAAAAGTTTTTGTGGCTTGCTTTGGCGGCAACTTCATTGGGATTGCTGCTGACTACAAAAGAAACTTCCATCATTACTTTGGCAGTTTTTCTGGTTGCCATTGTTTGTGCATCAATTTGGGATGCGACAAAAACGCTGGTTCAAGAGCGAAGGTTTTCGCCTGCTGCGCTGGTTAAAAAGCTAAAAAGCGACATATTATTGGTGCTGCCTTCGCTCGATCACGCGATGGCGGCAATCATCATCACTATTTTTATTTTTGTTCTGCTCTACTCATCTCTCTTCACTCATTGGAAAGGTGTTGCCGACTTTTTCCGGTCTATCGCTCATTGGACAGAAGAACGAAGCAGCACCGACCACGTCAAAATTTTCTCCTACTACCTCGGCATTTTATTCAAAGTGGAATTGCCTTTACTGGTTGGTTCTATCCTGGCTGGAATTTTTATTCTTTGGCGAGGCAATCGGTTTTGGCTTTTTACCGGAGCCTGGACGTTTGGGATGACCCTGGCTTATTCAAAGATTCCCTATAAAACTCCCTGGTTAATGCTTAGTTTCGTAGTGCCAATGGCGCTGGTTTGCGGCTATGCGGCTGACCAGGTTTATCGGGTGTTGCCGTTGATAGCGTTAAGATTTGTATGGATTGCATTGATGGCTTTTGTCTTAGCGGGTTTTGGGCGCTTAGCCTGGGTCATAAATTTTGAAAAGTATGACGACAACGGCAATGAAAGCGGATACTTTGTTGAGCTTGGCAAAAAGCGTGAATGGCGACCATACATTGATGGACAGTATGGATACGTTTACGCACACACTGACCGGGAGTTTTTATCCCTGATTGACGAAATCAAACGTGAAGCAGACGCATCCCCTGAAAAAGAAAAGACAGGAATTTATGTCGCTTCGGCTGATTATTGGCCGATGCCGTGGTATGTGCGAGATTACCCCAGCACACTTTTTGCCGGTCAATGGCCGGGAACCGTTGGTGAGGCACCAGCCATTTCTCAGAAAATCATCGTCGCCCATGCCGATCAACGGTCGAATATGAATGGAATTCCAGGTTGGCGCTCAAGTTTGCGAACATATAAGCTCCGTCCCGGTGTCGAATTGATGTTATTCGTTCGTGAAGAAGCTCCCTCTCAGAAATAAATCACATAGGGAGTGAAGCAAAAATCTTTATTCCCTTGAAAGGAAAAGTTATGTCGCGTCATTACGCGTTGATTTTTGCCCTGACAATTGCTTTATGCGCAGCGTGTTCGAAAGATCAGGCACCAACAGTTACACTGCCCGTAACCGTGATAGAAACAACAAAGAATCCTTTGCCCGACCTGGCTGTTGCCGCAGCGGCTGGCAAATCACTGTATGTGGTGAACTGCTCCTTATGTCACGGAGCAGATGGAAAATCGTCGGAAGATTCTCTTGGAGCAAAGCCCCCTGATTTAACAGGCGGAAAAGCTGCTTCAGATCCGGATGGGGCGATCTTTTTAACGATCAAAAATGGTGTCAAAAAGGAAGGAAAGGTGACTATGCCACCGACTAAAAAGCTTTCCGACACAGAAATTTGGCAGTTAGTAGCATATGTTCGCACGTTAGCCAGCAAGTAAGGTTGGAGAGAGTTCCTCTAAAAGTATAGGGCTGAGACATTTTTTTACTTGTCTCAGCCCTATACTCATTTCAGCGAGTGTAAACCTTGCTTCCTTATTGCATTTCAATTCCGACTGCTCTGAGAGCATCAATGGCAAACGGCCGCGATTCCATCAACCGCATCTGACCATCACAAACAATCGCCAATGGTCGGCCACTTTGTTTTTTATTCAAAGTCGAATCTTCATCCATCTCTTCGCCAGTAGTTAAAAGCCACATGTCAGTCAGCCATTCGTGGATGATCGAATTCACTCTTGCTTCCTGATGTAATCGCTTAACCGAAACAGGAGAATTCTCAACGACGGAATTCTCAACCACAGGATTCGAGTCAATCGTATTGTTGACCGCGATTAGTTCTTCAGTATTTGACTGCAGATTCAATTCATTTGTCTTTTTGACCATTTCATCCTCCTAAGCTTTCAAATTCCAACTCCTGCACAAGCACAAGACATAATGCTCAAACTCTTTCAAAACCTCTAGAACGCCAACTTCTGACGCAACCTCAATGCCAGAAGTTGCTTATCATTTCGTAGATCGTGCCGTCACTTGGGAAAATTCCAAAAGCGACCACAGAACGGCTATAAATCTGCGTTCTTGCAGTCGTGGCCAAGAGCTTTGGGAAGGTATGTGATAGGCGGAATCCTTAGGTCGCTGGATGGGTGAAATAAAACATATCACCAATCGAGAAATAATTACCCGCTATCGTGTTATCTGGATCGCCATTTGGGGTTACACATGTCAACGATTGAAGACGGTAGTTGACTTACGGTAGCGGACACTGATGAAAATATTACAGAGATGGTGCCAAGAAACTCCCCTGAGCTTGACTTTGCTTGGAGGGGATTTATCATTGCCGTCGTCCTCAAAAGTCTTTCAATTATTCAAATGATCACTGAAAACAATTTGCAGTAAATATACGGTCGAAGGGATTGCTTCATTCCTCTCTGTTCCACTTGTGGATCTCGGTGTGCCCTGTTTCCGAAGCAGCCCATCAGCGCGACCCGAAAATTTACCATATGATAAAGGAAATATAGGAGTCACTGGCTCTATTCCTAGAAAAGTAGTGTCTTTCCGACCCCCCTGCTGCACCCCACGACCACCGTCAGTAGGAGATAACAATGGGAAGGGTTCTTGAACACCAGGAAATTATCAATACGCCGGAAGCCAAGGGTATGCGAACCTTGCCTTCATCCCGTGGCGTTGTCATCAACTTCAGTCAGTTGAAGGCAAGACGCGAGTCGCGTTTGCCTTCACCCAATTCCGTCCCCACAGGGCGAGAATACAAACCAATAGATTTCCTCCAGTTGAAAGCGACGGCGCAAGGAGATTCGCTTCTGGCGTGTGGCCGAGGATCGCTGCAGCTTGATCCGCAAACGATTGGTGAGAACGAAGATGGCTTATTGCCGCAGGTCGTGAACGATTTTGCAGGTCTGGATGACGCCAACTGGACGCCACCGGATAGTCAGATTGCGGCGGGACCAGATCATCTAATTGCAGCCGTTAATGCCTCGTTCGCCATTTTTGATCGAAGCGGTGCCGAGTTATTGCGCCGGACTTTTGCCGATGTTTTCGGGCGATTGGTTGAAGACGCAATTATTTATAACCCGAAAGTTCTTTATAATCAGTTTCAGGAGCGGTGGGTAATGATTGCCTGTGCCCGCAGTGTTGATGCCCAACGGTCGTGGTTTTTATTGGCATATTCAGATAGCGAAGATCCATTATGCGAATGGCGGTTATGGGCATTCGATGCGGGTTATGACGGGTTGCTCAAGACTGCCTATTGGCCCGATGGGTTGGGAGTTTCTGTTGATAATTCACTGTTGTATCTGACCGCGAATATGTTCAGCGGGCATGGGGAATTCGTCTATTCCAAGCTGCGAATCTTGAACGTTCGAGAAATCCAGATGGGTGGAGTGGTCCATGGCTGGGATTTTTGGCAACTTCGAAATGCTGATGGATCTCCCGCATTTGGTGTGCAGCCAGCGGTCAATCTGCGGGCCGCCGGAGCCCAATACTTGCTCAACGCGACTTCTGGGGGACAGGGAATGACTTTGTGGGCGGTGACACAGCCGATGCGCCAGTCACCTAGGTTGATGCGCCGGTTTGTTCCCACGTTGAATTACAATCTGCCTCCAGATGCGCGTCAGCTTTCTACGGGGATTGAAATCGGAATTGGAGATACGCGGTTGGTCAATGTAGTTTTTCGTCATGGATTATTGTGGGCTGCCCACACTGTAGCGGCTAATTGGGCGGATACGACCAACACGGCAGCAATTCATTGGGTTCAGATTAATCCGCGAGCGGGTTGCGTTACTCAACAGGGAGTGTTCGGCTCGCCTCGCCGTCATTATTTTTGTCCTGCAGTCATGGTTGATGGCGAAGGCAATATGTTGATGGTGTTCAACCGAGTCAGTGATCACGAAACGCCTTCAATCTGTTTTACGGGTCGCCGAGCAGCAGACGAAAACGGTTTTCTGCAGGCCAGCGAGTTGCTGATGTACAGCCCGACATCGGCTTTTTGCGAGTGGAGCAACTTTAACGGAATTTCGATCGCTCCGGATGAATCGGATATCTGGATAATCAGCCAATACATCGCCACCGATTCCGATTTGCCAACCTGGATCGGCGCTGTCAGTTACTCCGATCTGGCTGACGAAGCGCACGAAAGTTATTCCAGCCAATCTCTCTATGTTTGATGCCGAATTGCTTTTCGGTTTCGGCGAATTCGAGTTTGAAACCTGAGAAAGGTTTCAAACTCGAATTCCGTGAATTCCCAACTCTTAAACTCCTTTGCTATTATCCGTAGCATGCTGAACATACTGGCGATGCTGGTGAAGCGGTTGCTGTTTATTCTGCCCGTGGTCTGGGCTGTGGTGACGCTGGTTTTTTTGCTGATCCACATTGTGCCTGGTGACCCGGTTCGCAATTCACTGGGTGAGAATGCAACCGAACAGCAAGTTGTCGAACTGAAACGCAAGCTCGGACTCGATTTACCGCTTGGCGCGCAGTACATCAATTACTGGCGCGGTGTCGCGCAAGGCGACCTTGGCGTTAGCCTGCTGAATCCTTCAGACAAAGTTTTCGAGAAAATTTTTTCGCGGTATCCCGCGACTATTGAACTTGCAATTGCTGGTTTGATCGTCGCAATTGCGTTCGCCGTCCCGCTCGGCGTTACTGCAGGTCGTCATCAAGGCAAGTTGACCGACAATATTGCTTCCGTTGTCGCTTTGCTTGGGATCAGCACGCCCGGATTCGTGCTGGGGCCGCTGATGATTTTGTTGTTTGCCATCAAGCTGGATTGGTTGCCGGTTTCTGGACGTTATGGATTCGAGTATTTGATTTTGCCCGCTGTCACGCTGGGAGCGCCCCTGGCAGCAATTTTGACGCGAATGGTTCGGTCCAGTGTCATCGAAGAATTGAACGAAGATTATGTCCGCACCGCACGTGCAAAGGGCCTGAATGAGCGGCAGGTGATTTACAAACACGTGTTGAAAAACGGCTTGATTCCGGTGGTCACCGTCATCGGTTTGCAGTTCGGCGTGTTGCTGGCCGGAGCGATCATCACCGAAATGATTTTCAGTTGGCCGGGGCTTGGCCGGCTGACAATTGATTCGATCAACTCGCGCGATTATCCGATGGTGCAAGGCTGCATTTTGATGATCGCGTTAACATACATCATCGCCAATCTGATAACTGACTTCGCGTACCGCCTGCTAGACCCACGGATCAAAGTTGAATAGCCTATGAACAGACTCGGCAAAATAGGAACCGTCATTATTACGGCTTTTTTTATCGTGGCGATCTTCGCTCCGCTGATCGCTCCGCACAGTCCTGTTGAGCAGCAACAGTTCGCGGGCGATGCGCCATTGGAAGATCGCCTGAAACCTTCCGCCAGCCATCCTTTTGGTGTGGATGATCTTGGGCGGGATGTGATGTCGCGCGTGATTTTTGGCGCGCGCGTTTCAATGGAAGTCGGCGTTACAGTGGTGCTGATTTCGGCCTTTCTGGGAATGATCATCGGCTCGATTTCCGGGTTTTATGGCGGATGGGTGGATCGGTTCTTTTCGGGCTTTTTGTTCAACGTGTTTTTGTCCTTTCCAAGCATTCTGTTGGCCATCGCAATGGTGGCGTTTCTCGGGCCTAGCATTCGGAACCTGATTCTGGCGTTATCTGTGATTGGCTGGGTTGGATACGCGCGGTTGATGCGCGGACAGGTGTTGAAAGTCCGTGAATATGATTTTGTCACTGCCGCGCGAGCCTTGGGAGCAGGCGATTTTCGCATCATCTTTCGCCACGTGTTGCCGAATGCGATTCAGCCGTTGATCGTTCAGGCGAGTTTGGGAATGGCCGGAGCCGTGCTTTCCGAAGCCAGCCTGAGTTTTCTGGGCTTGGGAGTTCAACCGCCAACGCCGAGCTGGGGTGTGATGCTGAACGACGCGCGCAGCTTTTTGCGCGTCGCCCCGCATTTGCTGATATTTCCAGGTCTGGCAGTGATGTTGACCGTAATGGCGTTTAACTTTGTCGGCGATGGGTTGCGCGAATGGCTGGATCCGAAGCAGCAACGGCAATAAAAATCCAGGCGAACTTAACCCCCTGCGAAGACGTAAGCTTTGATGCCGGAACTACCGGCATCTTCAAACAAGAAAAGCATTTGGAGGGAAGTGATATGGCCAACAGTATTTTTGATCAATTGCGCGATGCGGCGAAGCGGACGGCGCAGGAACTGGATGAAAAGTTCGATCTGAAAAATAAGTTCGAGCAAGGCGTCAGCGCTGCTGGCGAAGTGACCAAAAAAGCGACGGACTCGCTCAGCCAGACTGCCAATCAAGCTGCGACCGTTGCGCGCGAACAATTCAACAAGCTCGACGACGAATTGAAAGTCACGGACAGTTTGCGCAATGTGGCGACAAAAGCAGAAGACACGATTAAGCAAGGAGCTGCTGTTGCGCAAACCGGCGCGGAGCAGTTTTCTAAAAACGCCGAAGAAACTGTCCGCGACGTTTTTGGCTCGGCAAAAACGTATTACCAGCGGGCGGAACAGGCTTACAACACTGGAACCGCCGGAGCGCGAATGGCCGAGGCTGCGCTAACCGGGTACGAAAAAGCCCGCGTCTGGATCAAAGAAAACCCCGGCAAAACGGCTGTCGTTTCTTTCTCGATGATCGCGGGGACTCGCATTGGGTCGGCGCTGCCGGAACTGGGCGCGACAATTCTGGGAGCAGGCGCGACTGGGAATTGGTTTTTCAACAGCGCTTTGCCGATTGTGGGAATTCGCAAGCTGACTGAAAAATACAACGACTATTTGAAAGAGCAGGAGCGGTTGCTGGCTGAAGGCAAGCTGGATGAAGCCGAACGCGGTCGCGTGGAGTTTCAACGCAACATGACAAAATATGTTGGCGCGCCGTTGCTCGGAGCATTTAGCGTCGCGGCAGGCGCTTCGATGATCGGCGCGGCTTTCTCGGGCGCGACGGTGACGGGTTTTCCGGTGAGTTTGATTCTGGGCGGCAATCCGTTGCTGAACGGAATCTGGTTTTTTGCCAACGGCCTGGTCTGCATCAGCGAAGGCTACAAGTTCTTTATGATCGCGCTGGCTGACCAGGAAGAGGTTGTAAAAGTCGTAAGCGAGATCAAAGGCCTGCTGCCAGCCTGAGGCGATTGAGGGGAGGGAGAGATCGTGGGAACGGACGAACTCTCCTTCACTTCTTACTTGATGTTTTCCTTGATGATTTGCGCCAGCGATTCAGCCTGCTGGCGAATGACCATTTCATCGGGGCCTTCGATCATCACGCGGGCCAGATTTTCGGTGCCTGAATAACGAACCAGAAGCCGGCCATTGTCAGCCAGTTCTGTTTCCACAGCTTCCATTGCTGTTTTGATGGGTTCAATCGAATCCAGCGGCGGTTTGTTGGCGACGCGCACATTCAGCAGAATTTGCGGATAGCGCACAAATCCAGATGCCAGGTCGCTTAGGCTGCGTTTCGATTCCACCATTACCCGCAGAATTTCCAGCGCGGAAATCATTCCATCGCCAGTCAAACTGATTTCAGGGAAAATGATGTGGCCGGATTGCTCGCCGCCGATGCTGCCGCCGTTTTTCAGCAATTCGTCCAACACATTTTTGTCTCCGACGGAAGTGCGAACGAATTCAATGCCGCGTTTGCGGAACGCGACTTCCAATCCAAGATTGCTCATCACCGTAGCCACGACGCGATTGCCCACAAGTTTTCCGTTCGCGGCAAAGTATTCCGCCATAACCAGCATAAACTGGTCCCCGTCCACAAACTGCCCACGTTCATCAATCATCAATAACCGGTCGGCGTCTCCGTCAAAGGCGAATCCGGCAGTTGCGTTTTCAGCCAGCACGGTTTCTTGCAGCTTTTCGGTGTGCAGCGAACCGCAATTCAGATTGATGTTGCGACCGGTAGGTTCGGCATTGATGACTGTCAGGTCAGCGCCAAGGGATTCAAACAAACGCGGCGCCAGTTCATAAGATGCGCCATTGGCGCAATCAATCGCCAGCTTCATCCCGGACAAATCCAGCTCCGCGCCAATTTCATCGCGCAAAAAAGCCAGGTACAGTTCCTTCAGGCTTGGATCGGCTTCGACAGTTTGATCCGTCATTGCGGGGAAATGACTCGCGTCGGCTTCCAGGTCGCGTTCAATCGCCAACTCTGTTTCGTCGTCAAGCTTTTGTCCGGAAGGCGCAAAAACCTTGATGCCATTGTCCTGATATGGATTGTGCGAAGCCGAAATGACCACACCTGCATCCGCCTGGAGCCTGCGTGTCAAATAAGCCACGCCTGGCGTGGTAATAACGCCTGCATTGGTAATTTCAGCCTTGGCTGTGATTGCTCCACGCGCAATAGCATCTGAAATCCAATCGCCGGATTCGCGTGTGTCGCCGCCGATGATAATGTGAGGCGCGCGGCCCAACCGGCGTTCCAATTCTTTTGCCAGCGAATAGCCGATGCGTTCAATTGTTGTTTCGTCGAGCGGAAATTGCCCCGCTTCGCCGCGAATGCCGTCAGTGCCAAAGAACTTGCCCATTACTTCTTTAACTTCACCTCGTTTGGAATGATTTTTAAGACTTCAATATGGGGAGCGGAGTTTTCGGGGAGAATTACTTTAGGGAGAGCCGTTGTCACGTTTGGGGCTGAATCCGCAGTGACTTCGACGCGCAGATCTTTCGACTGCAAAACGTCAAGCGTGGAGGCTGGACCGTAAAGCTGCACCTCAACTGTTTTCGTCAACAGTTCTTTGTCCGCCCCCGGATTTATCCAATGAACGGGAATTCCCGGGAATCGTTTGAAACTGCGCCGTTCG
Organism: uncultured Heliomicrobium sp.; assembly: GCA_964570175.1. Classification (GTDB taxonomy): domain Bacteria; phylum Acidobacteriota; class Blastocatellia; order RBC074; family RBC074; genus RBC074. Next base: position 17,483 of record CAZMXG010000094.1, read on the forward strand.
CCAATTTCAATCGTCAACTTAACAGGCGTTGTGGTTAATACCCGCAACGAAGAGTGCGGTGTTTCAACATCCACCATCGTTTGAAACGTTTTGCCATGCCCGCTCAGATTGACGGATTCAGTCAACAGATAATTTACCGTGTTGATTTGCGACTCTGCGCCTTCAATTTCAATCAGGTCGGGCGCGGCATTGGAACCGTATAGTTCCAGGCCTTCGGCAAGCATGCCGATCAACTGGGCTTTCACGGGAACGCGCTTTTTCACTTTGGGCTCCAGCACCAATCGGATGCTGGCCGGTTCGATTTGAACAACCTGGATGCTGCTATCTGGAAGCGCCACATCAGCGGTGCGAAGCTGCACCACGCGTTCCCCCGCTTCTTTGTTGGTCAGGTCGGCAGTGACAGCCAGTTGCGTCGGCATCAAGCTGCGAACCAGATCGCGTGGCCCGCGAACTCTGACACTGACGGTTTGCGCAATTTCGCCGCTGATTTCCACGTCCGAACGCTGTCCGCGATATTCCAGCGGCACATTGAATAACTTTACGTCGCTAATTGGCTGGCGCGAAATGACGAACAGCGCCAGTGCCAGTAATAACGACATCAACATGATGCCTTTGTTTTCAAGACGGATGCGGCGCGTCCGTTGCCACAATCTGGAAGGCGACAGCCAGCGGCGGGTTTGATCCAGTTTCATAAACTTGATCCCTCCTGCACCTCTTCATTTCTGGACTGTTGTGGCGAAGTCTGTCGTCCGCGCTTGCGAGCAGATACCAATTCGTCAATTTCACGTTCACGCTCTCGCTCTTCGACTTCCAATTCTTCCCATTCCTGATCGCTGCGCCAGGGTTCCATTGCCTGCTGAATTCGGCGGCGCAATCCCGGGCCATCCAGGTTTCGTTTCAGTCTGCCTTCGATGGCGAAGGAAATTGCGCCGGTTTCTTCTGAAACGATCACGGCAAACGCGTCGCTGTCTTCAGTGACGCCAATTGCCGAACGATGGCGGGTTCCCAGCTCACGCGAAACCAGTGGATTCTGGGTCAGCGGCAGAAAACAGCAAGCTGCCATAACGCGGTTGTTGCTGATAATCACGGCTCCGTCGTGCAGCGTGGTGTTTTTGTTGAAGATCGTTACCAGCAAATCGTAACTGATGCGGGCTTCCAGACGGATGCCGCTTTCAATCAGGGTTTTCAGGCCGACATCCCGCTCGAAAACGATCAAGGCGCCCAGCTTGTCCGAAGCCAGCGTTGTCGCCGCCAGCACAACTTCGTCATACCATTCCTGGCCGAAAGGATTTTTCGCCCGCTGCTTTTTCCAGGCAAAAGGCAATCGGATGTTGTTCCCCAGCCGGGTCAGCACCGCGCGGATTTCTTGTTGAAATAGCACAATGATGGCAAAGCCAACGTACACGGCGGCGTTGCGCAACACCCATTGCATTGTGCTCAAATGGTAGCGGCTGGAAATTGCGTACAGCACGCCGACTAACAGCAAGCCAACGCCCATTTGGACAGCACGAGTTCCTCGCGCCAACCTGAGAAATTCATAAATCAGGAAGGCGACCAGGAAAATGTCTATTACGTGCCGAAATGGGATCAGATGCCAACCCCACTGCACAAATGACCAAAGCTCATGCATAGGCTTGCTAAAACCGCGTGTGCGACATTGAAAATTACAGTTTTGATGTGTCCTCAAACCATTAAAACTGGTTTTGGCCGCTAAGCATACCACATGCATTGAATTTAGCTGCTGATTTGCTGAAGTGTGGCGCTGTAAAAAAAAGGGAGCCGCCTGATGCGCATCAGGCGGCTCCGCGAGTTAAAGAGAGACTTTCGCTCAGCCAGTTAACAGCTTGGCGGGAAAACCGGAATGATGTAATTGGCCGTGTTGGTCAACGTCAGTTTGTGCAGGTTGTGCCCTTGGTTGAAGGCGCCAGCGCTTGATGCGGCGTTCGGATTAAAGTTGATCGCCGCTCCGGTCATACCCCACAGCGTCGGTGTTGTCGGCCACACCCTGAACCAACCCGTGCGTCCCGCCGGAACATAGGTTTCAAACCTTGGCGTGATGCGCGGGAAGTTATTCGAAATCGAACTGCGGAACTGATGGCCTCCGTTAAAAGTGAAGCTGACAGCGGTTTCGGCATCGTCGTAGAAGAGACCGAAGACCGTTCCCAACACGCCTGCGCCGGTTCCCAGATTTCCGCCGATGCGGTTCAGGATCAGCAGGGTGTCGTTGCCGTCTGCTCGCGAACCGATGTTATCCAGCGCCAGCGCGTGGCTAACCCGGTTGTAACTGATGCCATCAAAGTTGATCGTTGCAGTATTGGAGTTGCCATCGCACGGCGGCAAGCCTCCAGCCAGGGCAGAAATTGCTTCCGCACCCAGGTTGGCAGCGTGGCCCGTTGTGAACTTCACATACTCATCGCCGATCAGATAGTTGAAGTTGGTCGGACATCCTTGAACTCCGTCCACCGCCACGGCCACCAGGTAACCGGTTGTGCCCGGATCAAGGTCAGAAGCGAGGAAGCTCGCCGTCTGATTGCCCGTCAAGCAAAGGTAGCTATCCGCCACCGAACAGCTTTCCGCCACGAAGAACAGATGGACAAACGCCGGCAACAGCAAATTTGTGTTGGTGATGTTGATCCGAGTGTTTTGCGTGTTTCCGCTGGTCGCGCCGGAAGTGTAGATGTTGTAAATCAACACTGAACCCGCCGCTTGATCACTGGCTTCCGAAGCCGCCGGGAAGATTCCGCCAGGGCCAACCGGTGGACAATTGACGGTCAGGCAAGCCTGAACCGATCCCGTCACTGCGTTGAAGACAGCGGTTGTCGTTGCGCAGTACGTACCGTTCACCGCACCGTCGGCAACCTGTGCCGTATAGCTCACTGCCAGGGTTTGGTTCGCGGGAATCGTTCCTGACCAGTTAACTGAACCGGCGCTAACCGTGCAGCTTCCGAAGTTCGCCGCGCAGGTTAGCGGCACGCCCACGATTTGAGGCGGCAAGGTTGTCGTGACGGTTCCGGTTTGCGCGCTGGCAGTGGTGTTCGGCACGCCGAACGAACCGGCGACCTTGTTGCCCGGGCCAGTGCAAGCCAACGGATCAAACAGTGAAGCTGTTGGCGCCGGTGTAAAGGGATTCGTCACGGTGACTGTGAAATTGCAGGCCGCGCCAGATTGCGGGGTGCAAGTGACGGTGGTCACGCCCACAGGGAATCCTGATCCCGATGCAGGAGTGCACGTCACCACACCGCATCCACCGGTAACGGTCGGCGCAGCATAATTTACAACGGTGCTGACACCAGTCGCCGGAGCAGTGACGTTTGCCGGGCAAACAACGGCACAAGGCGCAGTCTGGCAAACCACAGGAGTCAGAATCAGCGAGAAGGCACGGATATTTCCCGTATCTAGGGCAAAGAAATCCTGCACGGATAATGTCCAGGTGCCATTGGCATTCTGGCCGTCAAACGCCGAAAGCGCAGTGGCAGGCTTGAAGGTACCGGTAAATGGCGCATTAGCGGTCGCGACTGTCTGAATGGACGGATTTGCCGTGTCATCATCCAGCCGCGTTTGGCAGAAGTTGTTGCCACTGCCATCGGTATTATCAATTGCCAACACCGTGGTTCCGCCAGGGGAAGTCAACTTGACTTCCAGGTCATTGACGAAGGTATGGTCAATACCCACTGTCGTTGAACCGGCAGTCGCGTTGCAAGCGGTACCATCAATTTTCAAATCAACGTCATAGATCGGTCCAACACCAGCAACGTTGACCGTCGCCAGAGCAGGAGCACCTGGTATGGTTCCTGTGTTGCCGGTTCCATCCGGAATCGGAACCACGGCACCGGAGTAGCTGACTGTTACAGGGACGCCTGGAGCGCCCAGGATGACACTAAAGTTGAACACTTTGGGACTTGGGCCGCCCGTGTATGTGACTGTCAGCGTGAAATTGACCGTTGAGCCACAAGCCAGCGTGCAAGGCAGCACAACGTTGAAGGGGGTCGCATTGGTGGCGTTGGCTCCGGCGTTGATGTTCGGATACGCAACTGAAGCCGGGCTGATCACCACGCCGGGAGTTGACGAGGTCAGCGCGGCAGACACTGCTGTCGCAGTCACGATGCCAACGTTATCCAGTCTAAATGTGTAATTCAGCCGTTCGCAGGGTTCGGGGAAGCCGTCATTGTCGCCAGCGGCTTCGGTGACAGTTGTTGCACCCAACGTCAAGTTTGCTACAGGCTGTGCGCCGATGAATTGCAAGGCTTGATAGGCCATGACAATTCCGGCGCCTGTGTTGCGGTCTACGCCGGGGGCTTCAATGTCAATCGCCGAAGAAATCAGCGCGGTACGAATCTGTGCCGCCGTCAAAGACGGATTGGCGGATTTGACCAATGCCGCAATCGCTGCCGCATGCGGAGCCGCCGCTGAAGTTCCGAAGAAGGGATTGAATCCGGGGGCGGAAGTTGCGACGCCATCAGCCGCTGTAATGTCGGGTTTTTGGCGAATCGTACCTCCGGGAGCGATTACGCTAGGCGTGATCGGGGTGCTGTCTTGGTTATAGAAAAGTTGGCGCGGGCCGTCTGCCGTAAAGGTCTCCGACACATCGGTTGCGCTATGTGGATTCGGGAACGGACCTGTTGGTTCACCTGGCCCAAATGCTCCTGCCGCGGGAGTCGCCGCCACACCAAAGGCGAGCGCCGCGCAGCTATGACCAAAAGAAGCACCGGTAGTGTTTTGTGCCAGGGTGCCACGGAAGTTTTCGACACGAATAAAGCGCGGGCCATTCGGAGCGGCAAACTGATCAACGAGCAGGCGCTCTCCGGTAAAGGAGCCGCCAAACGCTTCAAAGGGATCGTCGTCGCCATCCTGAACGTCTGTGGAAGCATCGAAGATCGTCGTAAGCGTGCCGTTCATGTCATAGATGTCATAATCAGTACCGGATGCACCAAGCGGATCTGACCAATGCAAAGTCACCACCGGGGCAGATGCCGTGACCAGATTGGAATTTCCGCCATCGCCGAAATTATGCAAATTGGCTCCAGCCAGGGGGCCAGGATCTGCGGCGGCACTGGGGTTGAAGTTGCCTTCCCAGGTTCCAGAGGTTCCGTCGGTCACATTGCCTTCGTTGCCTGCGGACGAAAAGTACAGGGCGCCAGCAGCCGTCACATCCTTTACAGCCTGAATGACCACGCCGCCATTGGTGGGCGAAACAACGCTGCCGGCTTGTCCATCCTGGAAGGGGGATTCGGCAAAATAAATGATGTCATCAACGATGATGTCGCAACCGGCAGTTCGCAGGTCACGGATGTTTTGGGCAAACGACGTGATGCTGGTAAACGCAGTTGCAAAATAGAGTTGAGCGCCCGGGGCCAGATCGTGGACGATTTCCAGCATCGCCGTGCCTTCGTCGCCGGAACCCGCTTGGCCGGGCAACACTGTCACAGGCGACAAATCGCCAGATGCAACTGCCGCGGCCAACGAATCAACGCCATCTGACAAGACACCGATTTTGACGCCAGTTCCATTGATACCAAAAGCATTCCGCGCCGCTTCCGCGCGATGAGTTTTATCGCCTTCGGAAACATTGACGACCATATTGGCCATTGCCGATTTCAGACGATCACGCAGCATCGCGCGCTTAGCAGCGGCAATTTGTTCTTTCGGCATTGATTCTGTGCCGGAGATCTGGCCGTTTGCGCTGTGCGTTGCGGCTTTGAGCGCTTCCCGGATGGAAAGAATTTCCGCATTGCCGGCCAGTGTTTCCAGTTGGTTAAACGGCACTTCGGCGCGAATCATGTTGCCGACAGAGCTTCTGACTCTGAATCCATATCGGTCAATCACCTTTAATCCAGCGTTACGGTTTTTGGCCGTGACGTCAACAACCGCCAGCCCGTCAGTGGTGGTTTGAACGGTCGTGCGCAGTGAACTCAGTTGCTGAGGCAATTGGTTGCGCGATTTGAGCACATTGATAAACAGACGTGAACCAATTTTCTTTTGCGAGGGACTCAGTCCCTGCTTGATCGCTGCCAGCGTTTGCTGCTGCAGCGCCGCGCTCGACGCCAGAACGGGATTCGGATTGATCGCATTGGCTGCCGCCGCTGTATTGAAGGCGGCTTCATAAGCATGTCTAGCTACTTCGACTGCCTGCCAGTTTTCAGCCGTTTCATTGGCTTTGAAATTTTCGACGGCTGCATCCAGGGAATTGCGGCTGCTTTCAAACGCCGCTGCCAAACTGGACGCTTTCATTGTTTGACTTGCTTGCCAGGCGACAATGCCGACTGTCAGCAAAAGGGCAAACAACGCCAGGACACGGAATTTCCTGTGATGTTTTTTTCCAGTGCGTGTAGTTTTTTTCATAACATCCTCGAAGGTTTGAGTTTCAAGAAACGCCTTGTACGCGCCGATGCCATTCGAAGGTCCGGGAGCGAGTTTCAGAGATCGCTACCACCAAACATGAATGGCCTCAACTGATTAAGAGCAAGACGCAATGAAATAAGCGTGAGTTTTGTGTGTCAGTTGTTAATAATGTATTGAGAGAATTCAGACCAGCTAAAGCGTAAGAACTACTCTTGAACTAGCCGTGAGCTTTCTTCATTTGACCGCAGGATTTTCCAGCGAGTAAGGGCTTTGTCCGCTATTCATTTGATTTATTGCTTTAGTGAAACGAAAGTTGGAAGCTGATTCGTGAGTGAGGTCGCTTCCTTTTCGCACAAGTCCGAAGTTTTTTCACAAATCCTCGGTTAAATTAGTCTGGTCGGTTGAATTCGTCAATGGCAGATTGCCGGAATAGAGGCATTGTTTTGGTTGTTGCGGGGAAAGAGTTTTGTTAGACTCGCCGCCGTGCGCCAACCCCCGGCTTAACAACGTTGAAGGCCGATGAGTCCGATTAGCTTGTTACAAAGTGAAACTGCTGAAACGTTCATTGTCCGGCGCTAGCGCCAAACGCTAGTTGCCCCTGAATCTTATTCGTAGTTATTCAAAGAAGAGCGCACCACGAATGGGTTTCAGAAAGGGATGCAAAATGAGGAAATTTTTCCGTGCTGTCACGATGATTGCATTCGTGGCATTCTTGGTTGCTAGCGTGGGATCTTCGTTACCGGCTCAGGCCAAAACGAAAAAACAATCGGCAAGCAGAAAAGGCAAAACTTCTGCCAAAAACTCCACTGGCAAAATCGCCAAAAGCTCGTCCAGCAAGAAAAAGAAACAGGTTGCCAGTCGCAACCGGCGCAGTCGTTCGGTCAGTGCCGGACAGCCGCGCTCCGCGCGTAACCGCGTAGTTAAAGGTTCTCGTGTGCGCTTGTCACGCTCGGCGCGGCTTCGTCGCGCTCGCGCATTGTATTTGGCCAGGGTCAGAGCGGCCCGCGCCCGCGACGCTGCGCTCAGCAATATTGCTGCAAACAACATTGAGAAAGATCAAACGGAAGGTGAAGACCCCGAAATTCGACAGGCAGTTCTGTCTGCAATGAGCGGGCGTTCCGCCACGGTGGTTGTAATGGACCCGAATTCCGGTCGCATTTTTACTGTCGTTAACCAGCAAATGGCGTTGCGCTCGCCGGTCAAGCCTTGCTCGACGGTCAAAATGATTGTTGGTTTGGCGGCATTGAACCAAAACATGATTGAGCCTGATGAAGCTGTGCAGGTCAGCCGCCGTTCCAGCATGGACCTGACTTACGCACTAGCGAAATCCAACAACCCCTTCTTTCAGGTTGTCGGTAGATCGTTGGGTTATGACCAGGTGATTAAGTACGCTGAAAATTTCGGGTTTGGGCAGAAAACGGGTGTCAATTATCCGAACGAAAGCGACGGATTTGTTCCAGAGGAAGGAACCACGCTGATGCCCAGCCACGGCGACGGATTTGGCGTGACGGCAATTCAGCTTGCTGCTTTCACATCCGCCATTGCCAATGGAGGCAGTTTGTACACGCCGCGGGTGCCACGCACGGCTGAAGACGCCGCAGATTTCAGACCCGAACTCAAACGTAAAATTGAAATGTCTCGTGATGACCGCGCAAAGTTCATGCCTGGAATTATCGGCGCGGTGAATTTTGGCACGGCGCGTCACGCAGCGAATCCGTTGTTTCAGGTTGCGGGCAAGACCGGAACCTGCACCGGAGACCGTGACAAACTGCGGTTGTTCACTTCATTTTCCAGCGTAGAAAATCCAAAGGTTGTTGTGACGGTCATTACGTCTGATTCCAAATTTGGCGGGAACCACGCCACTGCAATCGCTGGAAAAATCTATGCTGCCATTGCGCCGCGCTTTTTCCGTGAACGAATGGTCGTTCCCGCTGATGCGGCGGCAGAAGTCGCACTTCCTGCAAAGATAAACAATCAATAGCCCCCTGATTCGATAGAGGTGGCCAAAAAGTAAATGGCGAGTGCGGAATTTCCTCCGTACTCGCCATTTGAATTTTCGGGTTGTTTCCAGGTTTATTGGAATTTCAATGATTTCAGCTCAATCGTCACGTCCTTAATGTCGTCTTCGGTGACTTTGGCTGGAGCGTCAATCTTGACGCTGACGCGCATTGATTCGCCGGGCTTAAGCGGCTCTTTTCTCAAACCTGGAATCGGTGTGCTTGATCTGGAGGCGATGCTCTTGTCTTCCATGTCGAACATTTTGCCGACAATTTCCATCCCGATGATTGGGCGATTTCCGCGATTATGTATATTGGCCCTGACTTCCAATTGGAACATGCCGATCATATTCGGGTGAACGATTTTGTCCGTGGCTTCAACCTCGACATTGTTCTTATAAGCTTCGAATTCGGCGTTGCCTGCGGTCAAAGCGCCTTCCAATACATTGGCTTCCTGTGGCTTGGATTTGGCGAACAGAACGACGATGGCGACGAATAAGACCGCGAGAATCCAGCCGATCCATAAAATCTTGCGCGATTTCTTTTGTTCCTCCGTTGGCTGTGGTTCTCGGTTTTCGAACATGGCCACTTCTTGATTGCTTTCAGACATAGCGTATCCTTTCGGTGTTTCAGCTTACTTGCCGCTGACCATCATCCGGTTCAGCTTGATTGTTGGTGCGGCGATGTTGCCGCGGAATCGCAAATCGTTTCCGACCATTTCAATTCCTTTCAGCATTTCTTTCAAATTTCCGGCAATCGTTACTTCTTCAACAGGGGAAGCCAGTTTACCGTTTTCGATCCACAAACCGGCGGCTCCGCGAGAATAATCGCCGGTCACAGGGTTGAACCCAAAGCCGATCATTTCCGTGACGTAAAATCCTTCTTTAACAGAAGCAATGATTTCTTCCGGGGTTTGGACTCCGGGCGCGATGAAAAAGTTTCCGACTCCAACGCTTGGCGCGCCGGTCAACCCACGAGAAGCATTGGCCGTTGAGTTTAAGTCCAGCTTGCGAGCGGTGTAACAATCCAGCAGATAACTTTTCAGCACGCCGTTTTCAACCACGACGGTGCGGCGGGTTTTCAATCCTTCGCCGTCAAACGGTCTGGAACCAAGCGCGCCGCGAATCGTTCCGTCATCCACAATCGTCAGCAGCGGCGAAGCGATTTGCTCGCCCAACTGGCCAACCAGAAATGAAGAGCGGCGAAAGATCGCGCCGCCTTCAACGGCGTCAAAAAAATCGCCGAGTAAGTCTTCTGCAGCGCCGTTTTCAAAAACGATCGGGACTTCCTGAGTCATAACTTGTTGGCCGCCGAGTTTGCGAATTGCGCGTCTGGACGCTTCACGCCCAATGACTTCCGGTGAATCCAATGCATCCAGCTTGCGCTGCCGGTCGCCCCAAAATCCAACCTGCATCTGCTCGCCTTCTTTAGCAATCGGTACGGTCAACAGATTGCATGTCGTGGCCAAATAATAGCCGGCAAACCCCTGGCTGTTGACCAATGTCATTTTGCCGACTTTGGTGTGGCAAGCGCCGCCTTCGGAATTGGTGATGCGCGGATCGTAAGTGCGCGCGGCATCTTCCACCGCGCGCGCCATTTCGATTTTCCGTTCCGGCGAAAGTTCGGCAATGGCCGGATCGAACAACCCCAGATCGGCAATTTCCGTCGCCAGTTCTTCGCGCGCAGGCAAAATGGCCGCTTCGTCCACAGAAGTCCGCTTGGCCATTTCGACGGCGTTGGCAATTAACTCCTCGATTCCTTCGTGAGAAACGTCCGACGTTGAGCACGAAGCCTGTCGCCCTTCGCAAAGAACGCGCAAGCCGATTCCGCGCGAAGCCGCTTCCTGCAATTTTTCAATTTCGCCAAGCCGGACTTCGACGGAAAATTCCGTGGATTCGCTGGCAATGGCTTCGGCGTCGGTCGCGCCGCGCTTGATCGCCTGTTTTATGATGTCGGACAGCAGGTCAGTTGAAATTGTCATTGTTACTTCGTGCCTCCAACCGTCATCTCGGAAATCTTGATTGTTGGCATTCCAACGCCTACCGGAACCGACTGGCCGTCTTTGCCGCATGTGCCGATGCCTTCGTCTAAAGCCAGGTCGTTTCCAACCGCGACGACTTTGGTCAGCGCCACTGGGCCATTGCCAATCAGTGTCGCGCCTTTCACCGGCGAAGTGATTTTGCCGTCTTCGATCAAATAGGCTTCGCTGGCTGAAAAAACGAATTTGCCGTTGGTGATGTCCACCTGCCCGCCGCCAAACTGCACAGCGTAAAGCCCGCGCTTGACCGAACGGATAATGTCTTCTGGTGCGTCATTGCCGCCGAGCATAAACGTGTTTGTCATTCTCGGCATTGGTAAGTGGCGATAACTTTCGCGGCGACCGTTACCAGTCAGCTTGGCTCCGGTCAGGCGAGAACTCAGTTTGTCTTGCAAATAACCGCGCAAGATTCCGTTTTCAATCAGCACAGCCTGGCCGGTTGGATTGCCTTCGTCGTCAATGTTTAGCGAACCGCGCCGGTTCGGAATTGAGCCTTCGTCAACGACGGTGCAAAGCGGGCTGGCGACCTGCTGGCCGATCAAGCCGGAAAAGGCTGACGTGCCTTTGCGATTGAAATCGGCTTCCAGGCCGTGGCCGACAGCTTCGTGCAGCAGAATTCCAGGCCAGCCAGCGCCCAGCACGACTTCCATCGTTCCTGCCGGAGCATCAGTCGCTTCAAGCTGAACAATCGCCTGCCGAGCTGCTTCGTTGGCGTAATGTTCGATGATTGTGTCGTTGAAGTAATCGAAGCCGATGCGCCCGCCTCCACCTGAAACGCCGGATTGCAGATTGCCGTCGTCATCGGCGATGCACATCACTCGCGTTCGAGCCAGCGGCTGAACGTCGCCAATCAACGCGCCTTCAGAAGTGGCGATCAACACGACCTTGAATTCATCGGAAAGCCCGGCCTGGACTTCGCGAATTCGCCGGTCGTAAGCGCGCGCGGTTCGGTCAATTCGGTTCAGCAATTCGATCTTCGATTCCAGCGGCTGATCGCCCAGCAATTGTTTCACCGGATAAAGATCGCGCGCCGCTTTGCCAGTCGTGACGTTGACGGCTCCAAC
>CAZMXG010000095.1:0-28729 GCA_964570175.1 uncultured Heliomicrobium sp.
GAATTTGTTTTTCGCGCGCACTCTTTCCGCAAAGGCGCGGCGTGGTCGGCATTGGGCATTGTGCTGTTGGTGATGGGCGGCCTCGTCAGTCGTCGCTATAGTACCGGGAGCAGTAGCGACCGGGTGGTCTCGTGATGGCAGATTTAACAGGCACCCGTCGCTACCGCTTCCGGTACCGTACCAAGCCAATCCAGCCAATCAACCCCAAGGTCAGCAGAGAAATAATCGCGCCGTTTCTGGCCTGCGGCGCGCGGTAGCTCATTTCAACTGTGTGTTTGCCCGCAGGAACAACAACACCGCGCAGCAGAAAATCTGTCTGATGAACCGGAGCTTTCACGCCATCCAGAAGCGCGATCCAACCCGGATAATGCATTTCGCTGACGACCAACACTGCTTGGCGGTCGCTGTTGGTTTCGATGGTCAAGCGATTTGGTTCGTAGCTGACAATGCGGGCGTAAGCGTCCGCAGGAAGCTCGCCACCCGGCAGATTCGGCAGCTTGCTGGACTCAATTTCCAACAGTGCAGTGCGGCGCGGATCAAAAGGTTTGTTGTCCAGGCCGCGAATCCGCCGCCAGATTTCCACGTGGTTCAGGGCCTCAGCCTCTGTCGCCAGCCAGACGCGTGGCAGCGCGCGTTTGTTACGAGCAACCATTGCGCCGTCTTGTTGGTAAGCCACTTCCCAACGATCAGAATCGAATGGCCGGAGCGGATGCGACTGGCCGGTTTCGGAATCGAACAAGGTTGCGTGCCAAATTCCAACGTCGGCGTCTTTGACCAGTTTGGTCATTTCAACGCGGGCGATGCTCAGCCGGGAACCGAATGGATATTTCTGCAAAAAGCGCAACGATGGAAAGCTGTTTTTATCGTCGCCCGGACGGCTGTCAAAAATCGGCGCCAAGCCATGTTTGATCGCTGCTTTGACGTCAGGGTGTTCGTGCGCCCATTCGGATGTGTCCCGGCCTGCGCGAAGTTCGTGTTCGATTTTTTGGCCATCGGTGGTGTGTATGGTAATGCGCGCCACGGGCGTTTGATCCGGAATGTGCGTGGATCGCGCCATTGTGGTCACGACGGCGAACAAATCGGCTTTGACGTTGTTCGCCAGCATGCCTGTCGTTGCGTCGAAGCTAAGATCCGCGACGACAAAGGTATTGTCGAATCCCAGACCATTGATTTCCGTCATGGCTGCAGGAACGAAGCGGAATTCGTCGTACGAGAGGACAAATTGGGTGTTGAGCAAATCCAGCACAGACGAGCGCGGTTCGAACAAAGAAGGGTCTGCTCCCAGACTGGGGCCGCGATTGACGACTTCCCAGTTGGAGCTGTTCAAGGCGCGGCTGTAGCGTTCGGGCATCAACGGCTCGAACCCGGCAACATTGTGCAACCCAGCGATCGCTGTAATGTTTGGCAAATCAATTCGCGGTTGCGGAACGCCCGTGTCGCCTTCCATGCTGATTTGTGAATAAACGCGATTTTGTTGCGGCGGAAATTGCTGAACGAATTTTGTCGTTGGCGACAGATAGTTCAGCCGATCCTTCGGCAAGCTGTAGGGGGGCGTCAGGTGTTTCAGGAAGTTGAACGGTTCGAAGAAGCAGGCGATGGCGACGAAGCTCAGCAACAAACCATTGCGCCACCTTGGATTCGTTAAGCGCCAGACAGACCAAAGCGCAACGATTGTCACCAGCACAAATGCGAGTTTCCATTGCAGATAGGGCCAGCTCATTACCTCCTGGCGAGGATCAATGACAGGAATCAGCGTTTTGCTGGCGCGATTCCACGCTATGCCAATCGCCAAACTTGCAGCCAGCCAGAAAATGGCGTTTGCGGAATCCAGAAAGCGCTGTTTGGGATTTTCAGCCCGGCGGAACAACCAGCTTTCAACAATGTCCCAACCGTAAGCGGCCATTACACTGGCGGCCAGCGTCCATTCAAAGGTGTGGCGCGAAGGAACGCGAAACAGATTGAGCAGCGGAATCCGGTGCGCAAGTTTGAACAAAGGCGTGTCCGGCCCGCACATCAAAATCCAGGCAACAACTGTTACCGCCAGCCAGAAGAAAATTCGCCGCTCGCGTGGTTTTCTCAGCAAGGCTGCCACCACGGCGACAATCGCCAGCAGCACGGCCAAGGGTGGAACGTAGGTGGTTACGTCGCCCATGATGTGAAAGGGATCAATCCAGGATTTCCAGGCCATCGAAAAGGGAAACGCGCCTTCGCTGAACTGTTCATAACTTAACCGGCGACGCACGCTCAGCCGTTGGGCTTGTCGAGTTTCCAGAATCTGAAACGCCGCCACGCCCGCTGCCAGCAACATTCCAACAAGCATCACGACCAGCGGTCGCCAGCGGAGTCTACTTCGCCAGGCTGGCGCGGGTTCGTTGGCGGACCGGGGCCAGCAAAAGGTGATGAACGCGGCATACGCCGCCGCCAGCAACCCGGTATAAACAAACCCTTGCCCGATACCGCTTAGGATGGACATGGAATACGCGCCCGCCACAATCAGCACGCACCCGGAAAACGCGCGCGTTCGCGCACGTTCGACGGCCAGCAAAAGTAGTGGAGTCCACATCATCGCATTGGGCAACATGCCATTCAGCCCAATGCCGCTCATCATCAACCCGCCATACCCGAAGCTGAGTCCGCCCAGCAGCGACGCCGCGCGGCTGCGTCCCAATGTGCGCAGATAAGCGTACGTGAATACAGGAGCCAGCACATATGGCGCGAACATGACCAGATGTTCCGCCCAATGGCCTGGCAGAAACAGATAGCCCCATGTCAACGGATAGCCCAATCCCAGTTGCGCCATCGAAAGCAACGGGTAGCCGGAAAACACGTATGGCGTCCACAGTGGCAACTGGCCATGGCGGATCATTTCCCAGGCGATGGTGCGCAGCGGCCACGTGTAAACCTGTTGGTCGCCTGCCAGAAACACTCGCCCGCCAAACATCACTCGCCAGAAAAAGAAGAAAAAAAACGCGATAACCACAGCCACAATGGCCAGGTCGCCGCGCCGTTTGTTCCACAAATCGTGTTTCATCGCTTTCAAAACTCTAGCCGCCAGAACGTCCCAATCACGTGCAGAAATCCAGGCAATGCACGAGCATCAAACTGTCTCATATAAAACCCGTCAAAGGTGACGTGTTTGGCAAGGGGAATTCGTGCCCCGACGTAAACCTGGCTGCGATTCCAGGTGCGGTATCGCGTGTCGTACATGGTTTCGCCAGAAATGTAAGGTGTGATTTTGTGTTCGCCGAAACTCAACGGACGTTCAAATTGAAGCCGGTTGCGGTATCGCCATGAAACCTTGTCGTTGATGTTACGCCATTCCATTCGATTTCGGTCAGAAACGTTGAAGCCGAACTTCAACGCGGTGCGAGGCGTTAATTCGCCCCACAGACGGTGCTCGGTGGAAAGCCTGTTGGGAGTAGGTTCGTTTTCGACGAACCGATAATGAACGCCTCCGCTCAGCTTTTGGGAGAATCTGCGGTTGATCCCGATTCCGGCCTGATGACTGACTGCTGCGGAATCATCTCTGCCCAGGCGAATGGTTCCGAAAATCACCAGCGTTAACTTTTGATCTAGCTTGATGCTGATGCTGGTGTCGGGCCAGATTTGCGAATCGCGCCCGGGGTCATTGCGTCGCTGCGCAACGACGCGCGAGCCTAAGCAGGCCAGCAAAATTGCCAGCAGAATTTTTTGTTGATGAACCTTCACCGGGACTTTACCTGTGTCTATGAATTTCACGCGTGGTTCTAAATCAAAGCACACAACATTGAGACACTCTATTTCGACAGGACCAACAGGATGTTTCAGGATTGGCCCGAAAAAATATGAATGACAGGCGTTTTTCATCCTGAAAAATCTTGTCCATCCTGTCCAAAAGTTTTGTGTTCTGATTTAGTTGGTGCTCCATCCTGCTTTACTTCCACAACCGCCGAAAGAAATTGATGATGTGGAATGCGTCAACGTATTTGAACGGTGTGCGGCCAATGGTGTAATGCCCGCAATTCAAATATTTGATCTTCGCCGGCATTTTGTGGCGACGGCAATCATCCAGAAAAATTTCCGAAAGGTCGGGCAAAAACGTCAGGTCGTATTTATTGGAAATGCACAGCGCCGGACGCCGGATTTCAGCCAACCGATTGGCATACGCCGCCGGGCTGATCGTTTTCCAGGCTTCGCGGATTTCTTCGGCTGTCAGTTCGGCTTCCAGCGCGCGGCGAATGTGCGTCGTTGTTAATGCTCGCCACACCACATCGCCAAACCAACTGGAAACCATATTAAACACTCCGGCGGCGAACCGCGTGTCGTGAATGAACGCCAGCCAGGACACGCACGAACCGATGCTGCTGCCAACCAGGCCGACTTGTTTGTAACCTTGCGCAAACAGCCAGTCGGCAGCGCGGCGAATATCCAGCACGGATTGGCGAACGGATTGAATGGTGCGGCCAATGTTGGCGCTGACCATGTAATCAGCGCGTGTAAATCCTTCTGGCATTCTCCGGTCGTGATAAGGCAGGCTCAAGCGAAGTGCTGAAATACCGAACCGGTTGAGCGCCGTGCAAAGTCCAACGTGCGAATCAGCCTGGGCGTTCCATTGCGGAGAGACGATGACCGCGCTGTCGCCAGGGGCCGGGAAAAAGCGAGCCTGCGCGGAGTTGTTGTTTTCGTACGGCGTCGCAAGGCTGCTGGGAAAACGCAGCCAGAACCCATCGAAACTGAAATCTTCCGGTCGGCTGGGCGCGGGCGCGAAAAAGGCTTCGCTGGCGGCCAGATGCTTGGCGTTGTATTGGCGAAGGAATTCGCGCGGATCAATTGCTGGCTCAAAGTAGGGGGCGGTCGCGATCTGATGGCCGCCTGCCGCCGCCGCTTGCGTCATTCGCCCTTCATTGCCGGGTTCAGCCAAAAACTCCAATCCCCACTCAAACGGATGCGTCACGCGCAAACTCATATCGCGCGCGTGCAATCGCTTTTCCAAATGATGCATCAATGGGCGAAGCATTAGTCCTTGAACTCTTTTCTATGTGAATTTATATCGAGGGAAGTCCCGCTAGCCAAAAAAACGAGCGCGCAGTATGTCACACCAGTTTGGTTTGCAAAAGTTTCCGGGCTTGATCGAACACAGCGCTAGGGGTCAGCCGCGTCATGCAGCGATGGTCAATCGGGCAGTCCCGGTGCATACAGCGAGCGCATTCAATGTTCTCGGCTCTGATCAATTGTGAATGCGGACCCGTTGGAGAAGTTTCAAACTCATTGGTTGGACCGAAGACGGTCAAGGTCGGGGTCCCCAGTGCAGCCGCCACGTGAGCCGGTCCGGTGTCATTGCTAACCAGCAAGTCGCATTCAGCCAGCAAGCCAATTAATTCTGCCATGCTGGTTTTGCCCGCCAAATTGACGATGCCATTTCGTTTAATGTGAAAAACAACTTGTTCAGCGTAATCCAGTTCGGCAGCTCCGCCTATCAAAATAAGCTGGGCATGCAATTCTTCGTTCAGACGGTCAGCGAGCGCAGCAAAATAGGTTGCCGGCCAGCATTTTGCGCGGCTATTG
Organism: uncultured Heliomicrobium sp.; assembly: GCA_964570175.1. Classification (GTDB taxonomy): domain Bacteria; phylum Acidobacteriota; class Blastocatellia; order RBC074; family RBC074; genus RBC074. The sequence goes on from CAZMXG010000095.1 coordinate 5,545, forward strand.
GTGGCTCCGGCGTTTAACACAACCAACGGACGCCGATTGCCGATTTCAAACTGTCTAAGCATTTTTCCGGCGGTTTGCCGCTGGGCCAGAGTTGCGATCAAAGATGGCAGCGGTTTTTCAACTAAAGGTTTGAAATTCTGCCCAAGGCAAGCTTGTTCGCATTTGGCAACGATGTCCAGGTAATCATTGGTCTGATGACGGTTCCGATGCCTTGCTCCGCGGTAAAGTTTGCGCGTCAGCAATAGGCTGCGACCCTGTTCGGCAAACCCAATTCGCTCGCCGATCCCACCCAGCCAGGCCAGCAAAGCGGCCTCAAAAGCGTTTTGGAAAAGCAGCGCAATATCAAAACGCCGTTGGCGAATTTGCCTGACAGCGTCAAAAAACGCTTTGACGCCTTGTTCACGGCGGCGATATTCAATGACTTCGTTGACCAAAGGCGAGCCTTGAAACAGCCCGGCAGTCAGGGGTGTCGCAAGCAAAGCAATGTGCGCGTTTGGAAACGATGCGCGCAATCGTTCCATCGCCGGAGTCGTCATCACCGCATCGCCCAGCCAGTTGGTTCCGCGAATCAGTATGCGTTCGGCTTTCATTGTTGTTGGTCAGCGGAAGAAAGTGCGGACAGGATTGCTTCGGCAATATCGTCGGGAGTTTGTGATTCGGTCGTGCTGACGCGAATGGCGGCTTGCTGGTACAGCGGCAATCGTTGTTCGTAGCGTTCGCGCGCGGCGGCTTCGGTTGCGGCCAGCGGACGAACAACGGCGTCTTGTTGGATTCGGTGCCAGCAAAGTTCAAACGGAGCATCCAGCCAGACCGTCAACCCGAACTGATTCATCACCGCACGGTTTTCATTGCGCGTGATTGCGCCGCCGCCGGGCGCAATGATGGCAGTTTCATTTGCCGCCACTTCGCGCAAGGTTTCAGTTTCCAGGTTTCGGAACCGCTCTTCGCCCTCGCGGGCGATCAATTCGGCAATCGAACAACCGGCTTTGGAGACGATCAAAGGGTCAAGATCAACAAAACGACGGCCAAGCTTGCTTGCCAGGGTCGCTCCGACCGTCGTTTTTCCACTGGCCATAAAACCGACAAGAAAAATTGCTGAATGCTGAATGCTGAATGCTGAATTCATCGGCGAATTTATTGTTTCAATGCTTTTTCGATTTCAGCAATCAACACGTCGCGGTCAATGATGCCCAGACGATGGAAAACCATTTTGCCCGTTTTGTCATAAACGAAAGTCGCAGGCAGAACTCCGGACCATTCTTTGAAGACGGCATCAATCATTTCCTGCGGGTCTTCGGTGTCTTGCAGGAACTGGTCGGCATGCGATTGTTGCTTTTTCAGGAAGGGGATCACCTTCGTTTTCAAGTCGGTCGAATCATCTGCCGTGATGTGAACGAAGCGCACGCCGCCTTTGGCTTTGTATTCGTTATCCAGTTTGACGAACTCAGGGAACTCCGCCACACATGGCCCGCACCAAGTCGCCCAGAAGTTGACGACGACGACTTTGCCCGCAGACTTTTTGATCAAGTCTGCAAAGGCCGCCGGTTTTAGCAGCGCGACATTGATCGCAGCAGTTGAAGCGGCTGCGGCCGGTTTGCTCGCCGCAGGCTTGGCCGTGGCAGGAGTGGTCGCTTTGCCCGGAGCAGGTTTCGCCGTTTTGCTTTGCGCCAAATCCTGAACACGTTTGATGATGCAGCCCATCGCTTGCGTGTCGGCAACTGTCACTGCTTTGCCCGCCAGCAATTCGTCCAACGCCGCACGCAAATCGTTTTGCTTTACCAACCGAATGTTTTGCGAATTATCAATCCGGCCTCGATAGCGCAACACGCCTTCGCTATCAATTACATACACCTTCGGAGTGCGATCGGCGGCGTACGCGTCAGCTACAATATTGCCTTCGTCTTTCAAGATCGTGAAGTCGAGCTTGTTTTCTTCGGCATGAGCGCGAACTTCTGCAATCGTTTCATCGGCGCTGGAATTGACGCCGATGAAATTGACGCCACGTTTCGAATACTCATCAGCGACGGCTTTGATTCGATCTTTGTACAGATTCGAAATCGGGCAGCGAGCCGAAATGAACGCAATGACAGTCGTTTTGCTGCGATAGCTTTTCAGCGAATGCGGCTGACCCGAAAGGTCTTTCAACTCGAATTCAGGTGCAGCAGCGCCGACTGTCAAAGCAGCACTTGCCTGAGCGCGCGAGCCGGTGTTGCTAATGCCAAGCATTGCCAAACCAATGAATAAAAATAACGCGGTTCTTTTCATCGCTTCCTCTTCTCCTTAACGGTGGCGGCCATTTTCTTTTTTGCGGCTTTCTTCGCGCCGCGCTTCTTTCCGGGTTTATCGGTCTGGAATTGAACCCGGTCGTAAATTTCAGACAGCTTCAAGGCGCATTTGATGGATTTGATCGTAAAGCTGGTTTCCAGACCTTGATGAACCCGATAAGTCCAACTGCTATTTGTCTGACGCGAAAAATGTTCAACTGTCGGACTGGTTTGGGAAATCAGAACGTAATCCTTCAACGTCGGACTCCAATTTTGATAACGAAAGAACTTTTCGCCTCGGTCATAGTTTTCGGTTGACGGCGAAAGCACTTCAAAAATTACCGTCGGGTTCGTGATGACATCTCGAAACTCGTCAAGTAATTCTAGCTCGCCGCAGATCACGAAAAAATCCGGGTACGAATACATGGCTTTTTGGCTGCGAGAGAGCGCTGGGCGTGGGCCAGTGCGAATTTTGGAATTCCCGCTTCGGCCACGACAGGATGTGCCGCGCAATTGCGAGCCAAGAATCCAGCCTAGATTGGCGACGATTTCTCCGTGTCCCAGGCTTTCGCCAGCCATCTCGAAAATATACCCATCAATGTATTCATGCCGCTCGTCAGACGCGCGTTCCATTGCCAGGTATTCTTCTTCTGTTCGTAAAAGTCCTGCCACTGCTACGGCCATAACGCCTCCATCAACAATGTGGGCACAGCATACTGCCAATTGACTGCTGTGAACTGCGAACTGACTTACAGTTTTTCGGCAACCGACTTGGCCTGCAGGAATAATCCTAAGTAATCGCGTCCGCCAGCTTTGGAATCCGTGCCGGACATGTTGAATCCGCCAAACGGATGCACGTCCACCAGCGCGCCTGTGCATTTGCGGTTGATGTACAGGTTGCCGACGTGAAATTCGTGGCGGGCGCGTTCAATGCGGTCGCGTTTGGCGGAGTAAAAGCCGCCGGTCAGGCCGTAGATCGTGTTGTTGGCAATGTTCAGCGCGTCGTCCACGTCTTTGGCTTTGATGAAAGCCAGCACCGGGCCAAAGATTTCTTCCTGCGAAATGCGCGCTTGCGGATCAACGTCGGCGATGACCGTCGGCTGGATGAACCAGCCTTCGTCGGCCAGTTCGTGACGTTTGCCGCCAGCAACAATGCGGCCTTCGGTTTTGCCGATTTCAATGTAGCTGGAAATTTTGTCGAACGATCGCTGGCTGGAAACCGGGCCGGTGAAGTTGCGAACGTCTTTAACGTTGCCGACAGTCAGTTTGCTGACGCGGTCGGCGACTTTCTGAAGCACTTCGTCATAAACCGATTCCACCACGACGGCACGCGAACAAGCAGAACATTTCTGGCCTGAAAAGCCGAACGCTGCGGCGACAATGCCTTCGGCGGCGGAATCCAGATCGGCGGTTTCGTCCACGACGATGGTGTCTTTGCCGCCCATTTCGGCGACCACGCGCTTGATCCAGATTTGTCCGGGCTGCGTTTTGGCGGCCAGCTCGTTGATGCGAAGTCCCACCGCCATTGAACCCGTGAACGAAATAAACCGCGTCTTCGGATGTGTGACCAGATATTCGCCTACTGTTGGGCCGTCAGCGGGCAGGAAGTTCAACACGCCCGGCGGCAATCCAATCTGTTCCATCAACTCGACGAACTTCGCGGCGATCACCGGCGAATCATCCGAAGGTTTCAGCACGACGGTGTTGCCCGCGACAATTGCCGAAGTCGCCATTCCCACGGCAATTGCAAGCGGGAAGTTCCACGGCGGAATCACAATGCCGACGCCAAGCGGAATGTACCGAACTTCGTTGGCTTCGTCTTTCAGCGGCGAAGGCGTTAACGGTTGTGGCGCGTCGTAGCGCAACGCCTGCCGTGCGTAAAACTCCATGAAATCAATCGCTTCGGCAGTGTCGGCTTCGGCTTCTGCCCATGACTTCCCGACTTCGTACACCATCCAGGCGTTGAATTCGTTTTTGCGGCGTCGCATTTCGGCTGAAGCCTTAAACAAATAATTAGCGCGCTCTTCTGCGGAAACATTCTTCCACGATTCGAACGCATCCCAGGCGGTTTTGATTGCTTCGTCCGCCAGTTCCTGCGTTGCATGATGGACTTTGCCGACAACTTGTTTAATCGAAGACGGATTCACAGAATTAATCGTTTCCGCTGTCGAAACATGCTTTCCGCCGATGACCAGCGGATATTCGCGGCCCAGTTCGGCGCCGACTTGATCAAGCGCTTTCAGCATTGCCTGTGCGTTACGTTCATCGCTGAAATCGGCGAATGGTTCGTTTTTGAATGGGTGCAGATTGACCATAGCAGGAAAAGTCCTTTGAGAATGAATTGGGTTTTCGATCTGTAAGGTCGAGGATTCTACTAGACGGAGCGGGCAGGGCGCTACTTTGGTCTTACGGATCGCGGACTGAGTTCCGCAATCGTCGCTCCCAAATTTCCCGGCGCGTCATAGAAGCCGGTGACAAATTTCGTCCGACTCAAAATTTTGCGAACAGTTTCGCGCTGCACGCCGATTCCTTTGCCGTGAATGATGCGCACGAGGGTGAAACCGCGCGCGTGGGCTTGCTGCAAATACTCTTCGACGATTTCGCTGACTTGTTTGGGCGGGATCGAATGCAGATCAATCACGTCATTGATTTCCAGCACGACCGGTTCGGCGAACGGATCGTCTTTTTCGCTGAGTTCGGCGTCGGGAAGTTCAGATTCCTGATCAGCATGTTTGCCTGGCCAAAAGCCACGCCAAAGTTCGCTCAGTTTCATTGCTTGATCCTATCCCGTAGACTCCCGCGCTGACAAAGTTATACAAACAAACTTATGGACGATAAATACTCAAACCCGTGGAAAACGCTTTCGACGCGCGACGTTTACGAAAATCCGTGGATTCGCGTTCGTCAAGACGAAGTCATACGCCCTGACGGCCAGCCCGGCATTTACGGCGTCGTGCATTACAAAAACAAAGCCATCGCCGTGTTGCCGATTGATGACGAAGGTTACACCTATCTGGTCGGGCAATACCGGTACACGCTGGATGTTTATTCCTGGGAAATACCCGAAGGCGGTTGTCCCGAAGGTGAAGAACCTCTGGAAGCCGCAACGCGCGAATTGCTGGAAGAAACAGGCTTGACGGCGGAACATTGGACGCAACTCGGCACGGCGCACCTGTCCAACTCCGTCAGCGACGAAGAAGCGATTTTATTTTTGGCGACAGGATTGACCCACGGAGAAGCGCAACCGGAAGGAACCGAAAAGCTGGAAGTGCGCCGTGTAGAATTTGCCGAAGCGTTGCGGATGGTAATGACGGGCGAAATTACAGACAGTTTGGCGGTGATGACGATTCTGCATTACGCGCAAATGGGCAGGGCATAGACAGGATTCACATGATTTTTCAGGATGGACAGAACTTGTTGGGTTAATCCTGAACACTCGTGTAAATCCTGTCGAAAATTAAAGATGGATTACATTGGTTCAAAGACCGCGCCCAGAAACAGAATCGCGCCGGTTTGCTGGTCTCGAATCGCCAGCAGGAAAGGCCGGTCGGCAACGAAGTTGAAGCGTTGCTGAACTGGGCGCATTGAAGTGGTGCTCATGCCAACGGAAGTTGCCGCCGATGCTTCGGTGCCTTCTTCATTCACTTCGATCACGGCTTTGTGCTTGACCTGAGAGATGAACAGGTCTTTTTGTTCGCGAATGCCGCTGAAATCGGCTTTGCCTCGGTCAAACGCTAAGCCCATTCCCAAGGCGCGAAGCGGATTGTTCAGGTCGCGCGAGTAATCCATTTTGAAGCGCGGGATTTTTACATCACCCGGCGAATTGCGAAAACTGGTCATCCATTGCTGCCATTTTTGGAAACTCAACCCGCTCAGCAAACTATTCAGCGAAGAAGCTTCGTCCGGCAAAAACAGGTAAATGCTGGCACCGCCTTGGCCGTAGGGCAGGCTGATTGCCTGGAAGTTGTTGCCGCGCAAGTATTGATAGTTGCCTGATTGCGACATCATCGGCGTTTGTTTGGTTCCGCCGGTTGCCAAATGAAACGGCAAATTCTGCGTCCGCGCGGCGTCAAATTTCTTTTGCCACTGGCCTTTGAAATAAACGGCATTGATCAGAAACATCACTTGATCGCCGCCGATCTGATCCAGGATTTTGGGGATTTTGCCCTTGGTGTTTTGGTTGACCCAGCCGTTGATCGTGTTGACGGCTTGCGGATTGACGAAATCCAGCGCCGCGACTTCCGCACCGAAAAACTGTCGGTTGCGATCCAAAAAAGCCGGATTGAACTGCATGCCCTGGCGCGCCCACAGGGAATTGGCGATCAGAAGTTCGATTTTCGGATCAGAGCCTTTCAGCTTCGCCATTAAGGCGGCGCTGGATTGATTGATGTCGGCGCGGCTCATTTCGCCGTATTTCAACGTGCGTTTCATCGCCAGCAGCGTTTCGCTTGCGGCTCCGTTGTAGGTCATGGCCAGAGCGGTGGCGATGCTGAGCGGCGAAACGAATAGGTTTTTGTCTTTGTCCTGACTGCAAAGTTGATTGAACAGATCGAATCCGAATTCGTTGTTGGCAGCGGCCAGACTTTCTACAGTGGCGAGCATTGTGGGTTCTCCGACGGGGTTATTTGCTGTGATTGGCGAAGCTGTCGGCGATGCCAGCGGTATTTCAGGGCGAACTGGCGGCTTGGTTTCGGTTGAAGAACCGGCGGCGGCACAACCCGCAACAATCAAAATTGCCGAGGTGCAAGCAAGAGCCGCCAGCACAAAAGCATGTACAGTTTTCATCTTTTCCTCCTCTTCGCTGCAAATGATTTCATTGCCGCAATTATAGTCGAACGTTGCAGTTTGCGATGCTTGCCATAGATTGACTTCAATAGGTTGGTTCCTTACCCTCGGCGCGCTTTACCTCTTCGCTATGCAAACCATCGTCATCAAATCCGCATTGTTGACCGCTGTTGCCGCCGTAGCCGTGGCTGCGATGGTTTTTGCTTCGCAGCCGACTTACAAAGGAATCAGGGCAGGCAAGGCGGATGCCGATTATCTGGATTCGCAAAAGTGCCTAGCATGTCATTCGGATCATTTCGCTTCATGGCGGCGAACGCATCACAGCCGCATGACGCAGGAAGCCAGAGCCGAAACGGTGCAGGGGGATTTCACGGGCAACAATTCGTTTGAATATCTGGGCGTCAAGGCAAAGATGGAGCGGGAAGGCGACAAATTCTCTATGGCGCTGAATTTTGCCGATGGCCGTCGGCAAGTGTATCCAATTGATCGGACTGTCGGTTCGCGCCGCATGGAGCAATACGTCAGCCGCCAGGGAGATCAATACGTTCGATTGCCGCTGGCCTATGACCTGACGAATCGCCGCTGGATGAGCTTGAACGGGTCTTTCTTTTATCCGGATGGCGACAACTTCTTTCAGCATCAAGCGGTTTGGGATCAAAACTGCGTGTTTTGCCATAACGTCAAAGCGCAACCGCAGATGGACCCCAAAGTCCGTAACAAGTTTTCGACGGAAGTTGCGGAACTCGGCATCGCCTGCGGAGCCTGTCACGGAGCGGCTGCGGCGCACGCGGAGATGGCTTCATCGCCACTGACGCGTGAGCTTTGGCGAATGACCGATGCCGAAAAACAAATCATCAATCCTAGGAAGCTCACCAGCGAACGTTCGATGATGATTTGCGGGCATTGTCACGGCCAGCGCGTGCCGCAGCCGATGGAACGTATTCAGGAGATTTTGACTAAAGGCGATCCGTTCAATGCTGGCGACGATCTGGCGAAGTTTTATCGCCCAGTAGCGCGCGACACCAAGATCGGCGAGTTTTCTTTTGCCGCACGGTTTTGGCAAAACGGTTCGCCACGGCTGACAGCTTACGAGTATCAAGGCATCTTGCGGTCAGCCTGTTTTACGAAAGATGAATTTTCCCGGGGCATCAACTGTTTGAGCTGCCATTCCATGCATGAAGGCGACATCAAAGGGCAGATCAAACCCGAAAATCGAACCGACAAGCCTTGTTTGAATTGCCATCAGCAATTTTCGCAACCTGCTCAATTGACAGCACATACAGGCCACAAATCCGAATCCATTGGCAGCAGCTGTTACGATTGCCACATGCCGCGTGTGGTGTATGGCGTGATGGCAATTCATCGCACGCACGACATCACGGTTCCCGATCCAGGCCTGACGGCAACGCAGCTTGTTCCAAACGCCTGCAACCAGTGCCATCTGGATAAGTCCGTGAACTGGGCGATTTCTGAAAGCAAACGACTGTGGCCGCGTAGGTTCAGCAATACTCAGCCAGGCGCCGACGACATTTTCACCCAGCCTGAAGGTTTGCGCGCATTGTTTGCCGGAGACGCTCTGACGCGAGCAATGGCTGCGGAAGCTCTTGGCGGCGGTGGAGCGATGAAGCCGGATGCGAATTGGGCAGCTCCGTTTTTGATCGAAGCTTTGAACGATAACTACCCGATTGTGCGGTTCTTCGCGGCAAATGGACTGGCAGCGTTCAATCAGCAAACCAGCCAGAAGTTGCCGAAGCCGGATTATCTGGCGAATGAATCGGTGCGATTGTCAGCAGTCGAACAATGGTGGGCGCGGTATCCGCAAGCGCGGCAGCAAGTGTTTTCTTTAGCGTCGGGATTACGTGCCCGGCGCGTCAATATGGATGTGGAAGTTGGAGAGTGAAATGTCAGAAGGGAATCAGGAAAACGGTACAGCATCAATGTTGCGGCAAGGTTGGATCAGCATCGCTGTCTGGATGGCGGTTGGATTGTTGCTGGAAGGATTGCTGGGCTACAAAGCGCCGAGTTACCTGAACGACCTGCAACGGCGTGAACTGTTTCGGCTGGCGCATTCGCATGGAACCTTGCTCGGTGTGATGTTGGTCGCCGCAGCCCTGACGGCTCAACGGTTTGCCGCGCCGCCGCAAATGGCGCAATGGGCATTGCGAATTGGCGCCGTGATGATGCCTGTAGGGTTTCTGCTGGCGGGCATCTGGCATCCGGAAGGCGATCCGGGACTCGCGATTTGGCTGGTTCCGCCGGGAGCCTTGCTGGTGATTTTCGGTGTCATCGCGCTGGCTTTAAGCCTGAAAGCAAATAGACAGGACTGACGGGATTTCACAAGGTGGCGGCTTTCGGTATGGCCAGTCCTGTTTAATCTCGTAAATCCTGTCTACAGTTTTTTCGGTTTGGAATTTATCCAGCGGCGATGGCTTCTTCCAACGCAGCCTTCATTTGCGGAACGCTGATCATCGCGTTGAAGCCAACAAAATGCTTTTTCACTTTGCCGTCACGTCCAATGATGATGGTTTGCGGAATGCCATTGCGGCCATTCATCAAGCCAACCTGCATTTGCGGGTCCGCCCAGCCGATCGCGTAATTGATTTTGAACTCTTTGGAAAAACTTTTGACCTTTTCTGTATCCATTGCCGGGTTTTCATTTGTTAAGCCGACGACTTCAACACCTTTGCTTTTATAGGTATTCGCCATTTCGATCAAATGAGGGATTTCCTGTCGGCAAGGGCCACACCAAGTTGCCCACAAATCCACCACCACCACTTTCCCCGAATAATCCGCCAGCTTTTTGTTCTTGCCGTCCAGGGTTTTGAAGCTGGCTTGCAGAACCGAAGGCGCCAGGTCGGCTGGCAATTGCGGCGGCGCCTGCTGTGCAATTTGCGGCTGCGCCGGTTGGGCCTGGGGAGTAATGACTTTGGGTGTTTCTTTCTCGCTGCGGTTAAGCATGGATCCGATTGCGAGAACCAGCAACAACGCTGACCCGATCAGGCCAATCGTCATTGGGGTCCAAGGCGATTTTTTTGAGATTTGTTGAGCAGCTTCGTTATTGGAATTCATGACTTCTTCACTTCTTACTTTTTGTTGGATTTGATTGCACTCGGCAGGTTCTGTCAAATACCGAGTCGGTACTTGTTCGCGAAACCTAATTAAAAACCGGGCGCTAGCATAGCCGTTGCTGAAATTGTCAGCAAGCCCGCAAATTGAAATGACGCAAGCAGAAGAGGAAATTTCAACGATGGGTGAAGGCAATTTTCTGAGGAGATTCCTTAAATGTTCATTGACGAATTCACTCCATGAAGAGTAAATTCCACGATGTTAGTGAATTGTCCTCACATCAGCGGCTGTTTTTAGACAAGATTTTATTGGCAAGCGCCTCACAGCGCCTTTTATTCCATGCTGCTGACCTACAGACTTCACTGGCACTCCATGCCGCTATGGCAATATCTGCGGTCACGATGAATTCTTAAAATCCCGACTCACTGAAAATACTTCACAACTAAGACTGTAAAGTGGTTGGGTGCTATTGGCTGATTGCTGCAATTATCCATTGATTTAGACTCAGTTAGCTTGGGAAGAAAACCCTAGGGCTTCTCAAAGTACCAAACCAGACCCGACCTTTAGCTCAGGAGGAAGTTATGATGCGAATCTCACGCAAGCTCACACACAGAGCATTGGCACTGACAGCGTTAGTGCTTTCATTGGCGATTGCAGGTTGGCAAGCGCCGACTTTGCTGGCCTATTCCAACCAAATGGTCAAAGCTGTTCGCACGAAACTTGACCGTACACCCGTTAAATCAGAAGTCAAAGCTGCCAAAGTTGTTGTTCCGATGCAGGAACTGACCAAGGAACAAAAACACGCCCGAATGAAAGAGTTGCTAACGCAGATTGCTGCCGTCAAAGGCCAGCCCGGTCAGCAAGCGACGCTCAATTCCGCGATGGCTGAATTAAAACAGATTTCTGATAGCCTTGGTGGCGATCTGCCTGCCAATGAAGGCTCATCTGCACCCAGTCAGACTGCCGTCAGAGTCATTCCGCCTGCCCCGGCTGGTTGTACGCTTAGTAACACGACAGCCACCCAATCCACACCAACGGCGATTCCGACAGGACCAGCAGTCGTCACTTCAACTTTGATTGTAGCTGGCGCGGGACCTTATCTGTGGGATGTGGATCTGACGACTAACCTGACGCATACGTTTGCGGCTGATTTGGACATCACGATCACTTCGCCTGCCGGAACCGTCGTCACACTCACCACGGACAACGGCGCCGGCAACGACAACGTTTTCAACGGTACGCTCTGGGATGACCAAGCCAATCCGGCTGGTCAGGTGCCGTACACCACTAACAATGGTTTGGTGACCGATCATGCTTATGTAAACCTGACAACAGCCACGCCGCTGGTGCCAGAAGAAGCGTTGTCGGCCTTCCGTGGGGAGAATCCAAACGGAACCTGGACAATCACGATTTCAGATGACCTGGCTGGTGACGGTGGATCGCTCGACAGTTGGAGTCTGGCAGTTTCGACGCTGCCAGCCGCGCCGACTCTGACTACGTCTACCGCTACGCAATCAACGCCAGTGGCGATTCCGACTGGCCCGGCGGTTGTTTCTTCGACAGTGAACGTCGCTGTTGCAGGCACGGCGCTTAATAAAGTTCGGTTGACAACGAATCTGACGCACACGTTTGCGGCAGATCTGGACATCACACTGACCTCACCAGCCGGAACCGTCGTCACGCTGACGACGGACAACGGCGCGGGGAACGACAACACTTTCAACGGCACGCTGTGGGACGACGACGCCAACCCTGCAGGGCAAGTGCCATACACCACTAATAATGGTCTGGCGACCGATCACGCTTACGTAAATTTGACAACGGCCACACCGCTGGCGCCGGAAGAGGCGCTAGGTGCATTCAGCGGCGAGAATCCGAACGGGACGTGGACGATTACAATTTCGGATGACCTGGCAGGCGATGGCGGCTCGCTCGACAGTTGGACGCTGGAAGTCACCACCATGACCTGCGCACTGCCATGCATGATTACTTGCCCGGCGAATCAAGTGGCGTGGACTGCGGGAACGACCGCGACTGTGTCTTATCCGGCTCCAACGACTGCCGGTGGCGGATGCGGAACGGTGACTTGTACTCCTCCTTCAGGTGGATCGTTCAATGTGGGCACGACAACGGTGACGTGCTCAACGACTGCGGGACCAAGTTGTAGCTTTACGGTGACGGTCAATCGCTTGATCTTGTCTCAAAGCGGAATGGTGAATGATCCGCTGGTTTGCATTGGCCCGGGTGACAAGAGCAACTTGACCTTCACGATGACCAACACCAGCGGTGCGAGCGCCACCGTTTCCGGCACTGTCGCGTTGACCAATGTAGTGACTGTTTCTGGAATGACTTCGGCTACAGTTGCTGGTGCATTGGTCACAACTCCCAACTCAGTGAGCTGGACAGGCACATTGGGTGCTGGCGCTTCGGTGACGGTCAGTTATATGGTGCAGTTTTCTGACACGGCTCCGCCGAACTCAGTGGCCAGCGTGGTATTGACCGCCACGGCCAATGGGCTGCCGGTGCAGGGAAGCAATACAATTAGTGCCATACTGAATTGCGCGGGAGTTGGGCCTGGCGGCATTCTGCCGGCGACTTCCGAAGCGAGCGATCAAAAGATGGGGTCGGTGTTGATTTATAACATCTACACCTCTGGTGCGACTTCGGGCAACACGCAAAACACGCGCATCAACATCACTAACGCGCATCCGTCGCGTCCGTCGTTCGTCCACTTGTTCTTTGTGGCCGAAAGCTGTGCGGTGGCGGATAGCTACATCTGCTTGACGGGTAGCCAGACTGCCAGCTTCCTGGCTTCAGATTTGGATCCCGGAACGACTGGTTATCTTGTTGCAGTTGCTGTCAATCAGATTGGCTGTCCAACCAGTTTCAACTATCTGATGGGTGACGAGTACGTGAAGTTCACGACCGGCCACGCAGCAAACCTTGGCGCAGTCGCCTTCTCGCAGTTGGCTGGCGGTTTGCCGGGGTGTGACGGCGCTTCGAACACGGCGACGCTGAGCTTCGATGGCGTAAGTTATAACCGGCTACCACGTGTGTTAGCCCTGGACAGCATCGGCAGCCGCGCTGATGGCAACGACACTTTGTTGATCCTGAACCGCGTTGGAGGCAATCTGGGCATCGGAGCTTCGAGTTTGGGCACGCTGTTCGGCATCTTCTATGACGACGCCGAAATCTCGCTAAGCTTCTCGGTGACCGGAGGCTGTCAGCTTAGAAATTCGATCTCGAACAACTTCCCGCGCATCACGCCCAGGTTCGAAACTTTCGTTCCGGCAGGTCGCACGGGCTGGCTGAAAGTTTACAGCCAAGGATCTGACATCGGGATTCTGGGTTCGGCGATCAACTTCAATCCGAATGCGTCCAGTTCGGCAGGTGCGTTCAATCAGGGGCACAATCTGCATCATCTGACGCTTTCGGCGGCAAACTCCTATGTCATTCCTGTTTTCCCGCCGAGCTGTTAAGCAGTCGGCTGGAAGATAAATTTGGTTCACACAACCCGGAGCCGGACAGAAACAAACTGTCCGGCTTCGTATTTTTTGCCTAACTCTTCAGCCAACCATAAGCCAAGCTGATGTAAAATGGCTCGGTGATCATTCATCGCCCACCATTCCTGATTCACCGTTTCGCCACCCTCGGTTCAACCAATGACTTCCTGAAATCGCAAGCCGGAGCGCCGGAGTTCACATGCGCAGTCGCCGATGAGCAAACCGCCGGTCGAGGCCGCAGAGATCGTAACTGGCATTCGTCGCCTGGCGAAGGGCTGTATCTTTCCGTGCTTTTGCTGCCGCAAATCTCAAAACGGATTTCTCTGCTCAGCTTGATGAGTTCAATTGCGGTTGCGGAAACGCTGATTGAACGTGGTGTTTCCGGAGTTGACATCAAATGGCCGAACGACGTGCTGGTCAACGGTCGCAAACTGTGCGGCATTCTGGTTGAAAGCGTCGGCGCAGGGACTGGCGCGCCTCGCATTATTGTCGGGATTGGCGTCAACCTGAATCATCAATCGTTCCCCGAAGAGCTGGGTTCGACCGCCACCTCATTGAAAATCGAAACAAATCAGGCGACGCCAGTAGACGAGTATCGGGATCATTTGCTGAACAAGCTTTACGAATGGTATCTGCAGTGGCAGAGCGGGGAAGAAAGGCTGATTCTTGACCGCTGGCAACAACTTTCCAGTTACTCTCGCGGCGCACTCGTGACAGTCACGCTTGATGAAGAGCAGCTTCAGGGGGAAACAGTGGGATTGAACGATGATGGTGCGCTGATGTTGCGGTTGTCGAATGGAAGTTTGAAAACGATTTTGTCCGGCGATGTGGCTCGTTTGCGCAAAAATTTGAACACCTGAATGGTGGCGCACATTTTTCTTTCCACTTTTTCTCCGATTCAACTCACTTCAACACGCATAGCGATAGACAGTGTTTTCGACGCACGCTAAGATGTGATCGCCGACTTCCCAAGCAAGAAAAAGAGAGAGCGTTTGTTGATTGCGCACACCTGCATTTCCCCGGTTGTTTCGTCGCGGATGAACTATTTCAATTACTTTACCGAAATCGAAGAAGAATTTGTCAAAAGACGCGGCAGCCACATGCTGGTATCACCGCTGGATTGGTCGTTGATGGAAGGCTGGCAGCAACGCGGTGTTCCGCTGCATGTCGTTTTGCGCGGCATCAATAATTCGTTTGATGGGTACGATCAAAAGACGAGCCGGGGCCGCAAGGTCAATTCGCTGCTTTATTGTCAGCAGGAAATTGAAGCGCTCTTTCAGGAATTCTGTGATTCGCGCGTCGGCGGCGATTCAGTCTCGGTCGAAAGTAATGGTGCGACGAAAGGCAACGAAGAAGAATCTTCGCTGCCTTTCACGCGCAAAACCATCAACGATTTTTTGAGGGAACATCAGCAGCATCTTGGTGAATTGTCGGACAGAAACAAGGGCAATCAGGCTTTGAAAGAAACCCTTGAGCGCGTTTCTTTGCGGTTGGAACAGATTGTCGAAGATTTACAAACGGCCAAAACGTTTTCCCCCGAAGCGCTGGAAACAGATTTGACCATGATCGAAGAAGTCATCCTTGACGGATTGAAAGAAGCTGTGACGGAAGCAGAGTTGAAAGAAATCCGGCGCGAAGGAAATCTGAAGCTGCGCGAGTATAAAAAAAGCATGGGGAAAGAAGTTTATGAACAGACATTGGGTAATTACGTAGCCAGACGGTTGCGCGAAAAATTTGGAGTCCCCCGATTGAGCCTGTTTTATCTTTGATGAGTATTCGGCAGTTGGCTTCGGTAGCCTGTCTGATGAACAAGATTCGCACCACCGACTTCTGACTATCGAATACCGGCTACCATCTTTATGACAACCACCGCAGATACATTGGGACCTTTGGTAAATGGCCATTCGCCTGTCGTCATTGGCGACACGTACGAAGTTTCGATTGAAAAACTGGTTTATGGCGGAGACGGGCTTGCGCACATCGGCACCCAGGCTGTTTTTGTTCCGTTGGCGGCTGTTGGTGATCGGCTGATGGTTCGCATCACCGAAGTCGAACGAAATTATGCGCGTGGTGTCATCGAAGACATTCTGGAACCTTCGCTCGACAGGCGAACGCCTCCGTGTGAACGATTTGGGGATTGCGGCGGATGCCAATTGCAACATTTAAGTTACGCCGCCCAACTGGAAACCAAAATCGCCTTTGTGCGGGAATCGCTTCGGCGACTCGGCAACATTGATTGGCAAAAGGAAATTGCAATCCGTTCGGCGGAAGAGTTCGGCTATCGTTCGCGCGCCGAACTCAAAGTTGCCCGCAATGCAGATGGCCATACGCGCATTGGGTATTACCGTTCCGCGACTCAGGATGTATGTGAAATTGAAAAATGCCTGATCCTGATGCCTGCGGCCAATCGTGAACTGCAACGGCTGTATGCCGAACCTTCCTTGATCCCGAACGACGCCACGCGAGTTCTCTTTACCGTGGGCGACGAAGAAGTGATCGTTACTCCTGCCACGGGCGAAAACGGCAAAGCCGGAACAGTTGATGCGCTTGGCACTGCGTATCAACGAATCAACGGCGTTAATTACGGCTTTGGCGTGAAATCGTTTTTTCAGGGAAACCGGCCTTTGGTGGAAGAGTTGGTTCGCACGGCGACTGCGGATGCAAGCGGCAAACTGGCGGTTGATCTTTATGCCGGAGTGGGCTTGTTCAGCCTGCAACTGGCGAAAACGTTTGAGCAGGTTTGTGCCGTCGAAGGCAATCGCCCGGCAGCGAATCATGGAATTGAAAATGCCAAGGCCAATGGCGTGACCAACGTTCGTTTTGAATCCGTATCGGTCGAAGCCTGGCTGAAATACAAATCGGTTGAATTGCCTTGCCCTGATTTTGTTCTGCTCGATCCGCCACGCGCTGGCGCTGGCCCACAAGTCATCGAGCGTTTGGTTGCGATGGATGTTCCTCAGATTTCTTATGTCTCTTGCGATCCGGCAACCCTGGCGCGCGATCTGCGCCTACTGCTGAATTACGGCTACCGGATTGATTCAATCACCGCGCTGGATATGTTCCCACAAACATTCCACGTCGAAACCGTCGTTCGATTGCGGAACTCTGATTTTTGATTTTCAGTTTTGGATTTTGGATTCCAGCCAAACTGAGCATCAATAATTCAGAATTCAAAACTCAAAATCAAACTATGCGCCGCCTCAGCTTTACGCGGCTCAGCCTGCCGCAACAACCTTTGGTGTTCGTTTCGCTCGCCTTCATTGGCGGGTTGCTTGCCGCCTCTCAAGTTTCACTGTCAATTCGCAATTGGTTTTTGGTCACTGTGGTTTGGTGGCTGGCGGCGACAGTGTGTTTGCTCAGGAACCAAGCCGCAGCCTTAATTTTGCTGTTTGGTGGAGTTCTGTTGGCAGGCGGATTGCTGTGGGCCATCAACGAACATTCTGCCGGAAGTCACAGCGTGCGCAGCTTGTTTGAACGCGGCGAACTCCTGGCCGAAGAGCCTGTGGAAGTATTCGGCAGGCTGAATGCTTTGCCGGAACTTGCTCCGGAACGCGTTTACCTGAGTGTTGCTGTCGAAACCATTTCAACGCTCAAGCGCCAGCGGCAAGCCAGTGGAACCGTTCAAATGGTCGTTCCGTTGCGCGATGAAGATTCACGCCGGGAATTCGACCAGCTTGTTCTGGATTACGGCGCGCGGGTTCGATTACTGGGCATGCTGACCGATCAGCGCGGCTACAAAAATCCCGGCGCGCCCGATTTTGACCAAATGCTGGAATTCGGCGGTTTCGATGCCGCCGGTTGGGTGAAAAGTCCGCTGTTGATTGAGCGCTTAGGCGAAAGCAAGCGCAGCGAAGTTCTGGCTTGGCTGTATCGCCTGCGTGCGCGAGCGGTTGCCGTTTGCTTGCGGCAATTTCGGCAACCGGCTTCCGGCATTCTGGTCGCAGCGTTGTTTGGCAATCGCCATTTTCTGGATTTGAAAACCGCCGACATCTTCCGCGCCGGAGGCACGTTCCATCTGTTGGTGATTTCGGGTTTGCACGTGGCAATGATTTCTCTGGTTGTGCTGTGGCTGGCGGCAAAACTGATTCGTGTGCGATGGCTTCAGTTTGCGCTGGTGATGGCGGTGATGTGGGCTTATGCGCTGATGGTTGGCGCGCAGCCTTCCGTGACGCGAGCGGTGGTCATGCTGAACATCGCGTTGATCGGCCAATTGCTGTTTCGCCAGGCGCTGGGCGCGAACACGCTGGCGGCTTCGGCAATTGTGCTGCTGGTTTGGCAACCGCGCGATTTGTTCAATCCGGGGTTTCAGCTTTCGTTTCTGACCGTGCTGATGATCGTTGTGATCGCTTCGCCGCTGTACCAGCGATTGCAGAACATTGGCCAGTGGCAACCGACAGCGACGACTCCTTACCCGCCGCGCGCGCCAAAGCTTGTGCGCTGGTTGGCAGAAGTTTTGTTCTGGAACGAGCGCGAGTTCCGGCAGGAGATGTTGCAGGCGCACGTGCGGTTTCGGCTGCAAAAGGCCGCCGCCGCACGCTGGTTAAGCCGCCGGCGATTGCAATGGCCGCTGGCCTGGATTGTGACGACGCTGTTTACGACAACGGTCATTCAAATTGGATTGCTGCCGCTGATGCTGACGCATTTTCATCGCGTTTCGATTGTCTCGCCGATTGCCAACGTCATTGAAGCCATCCTGGTTTCTCTGCTGATGCTGGCAGGAGTGTTTTTTCTATTGCTGTATTCGGTTGTCTCGTCATTGGCTGTCAAGCTGGCAGGCGTTGTGAACTGGCTTGGCTGGTTGACGGTCAAAGCTGGAGAGCCGTTGCTGGCTTGGCGAAAAGCGACCTGGCGCGTGCCGGATTGGAGCGAGTCGCCCGCGTCGGTTTACGCTGCGTATTTCGCTGCGGTGGTTTTGCTGATCGTGCTGATTAACGAATGGAATCCCTTTCGCAAAGGCGATGAGCCGGAAGCCAGAAGAAGAAAGCTGGTCGGGCGAGTTTCCGCTTTTGCTGCCATTAATTTGTTGGCCACGCTTTTCTGTCTGTTAATCTTTCATCCTTTCGCGCCAAGCTTTGAGCGCGGGCGGCTGAGCGTGACCTTTCTGGATGTCGGGCAAGGCGACGCAATGCTGATCGTGTTTCCGCAAGGTTCGACAATGCTGCTGGACAGTGGCGGGCGAGTGGCTTTTGGCGAAAGCGAAGACAGCGAAGACAGCGAAGAAGTGTTTGTCGAAGATCGAATTGGCATTGCCGAATCAGCGGTGATGCCTGCGCTGTGGCGGCGCGGCATCAAGCGGCTGGATTGGATCGCCGCCAGCCACGGCGACGCAGACCACGCCGAAGGCTTTGCCCAAATCATCCGCAGTTTTGAAATCGGCCAAGCGATCAAAGCCGCTACCGCAACAAACGAAGCCGACCTATTTGCGCAAGCGGTAAACGCCGCTGGTTTGCCTATGCGAAGCGTTCGGCAAGGCGATATATTCAAAATAGATGGCGCACTTGTCGAAGTTCTGTCGCCCGTTGGCGATGGCACTTCGATGGCGATGTCCGACAACAACCAATCACTGTTGTTGCGCGTGAGCTTCGGCCAGCGCAGCTTTTTGCTGACTGGCGACATCGAAAAAGAAGCCGAAGCTCGGTTGGTGGAAGCGGGATTTGATTTGCAAGCCGACGTGTTGAAAGTCGCGCATCACGGTTCGCGGACTTCGACGACACAGGAGTTTTTGGAACGTGTGACGCCAAAACACGCCATCATTTCCGTCGCCGAACCGAGCCCTTACGGCCATCCTCACCCCGAAGTCGTCGAGCGATTGCAGGCTTCCGGCGCTCACCTCTGGCGAACCAGCCGCTGCGGAGCCGTGACGATTTCAACCAACGGCAACGATTTGCGCGTGGAAACTTTTGTTAAGTGCGAATCAGGTGGGCAATCTGGCGGTACCGCTTTGCGCTGAAGCCGCGAACGATGATCAGGTCTTGCGAGCGTTTGAATGCTCCGTGCTTTTGGCGATAGGCGATGATACGGGCGGCAAAGCCGGGCCCGATGCCCGGCAGTTGCATCAACTCTTCGGCGGAAGCAGTGTTGATGTTGATGCGCTTGTTTGGCTGTTGCGTTTGTGCGATGACGCTGAACGTCAGCAACAGAAAAAGCAGTGATGTCAGGAAATACCTTTGCTTCATAGCAAGCCGTGAATCTTCAGCCGGAATTCGTTGTTGATCAGGTTGGGGCCTTCAGGCGCGCGGCGCGCAAAGTTGATGGTTTCGGCGCAAATCATGGCGATGCCTCCACTGGTGATTTCAGCAGATAAAGCAGAGCCATAATGCCGGTTTGTGAAGATCGCTTTCAGGCGAGGATTCGGCGCTGCGGTCAATCCGTACCGCAACGACACCAAAGGCAATTCCGGTATCTGCGCCGGGTTAATAAACTCGACGCAGTCGTCGTAAATGTTGATGCGGGATTGCCGGTCGCGGGCGCTCAAGTCGCGGTGGACAAGCAAATTGGTCAGCGTTTCGATGATTGCGCCGCGATGATAATTCGACCTACCGGGGACGAACTGGCCGTGTGAATCGGCAATGATTTCTTCAATCGTTTGCGTTGAATTAGTTTCCCGTGTTTTTCGCGAAGGCCGACTATCCCATAAATCAACAAACCGTTTGAGAAAGTTCAGCGCGCCGTCAGCCTGTCGCAACAGGTTGCCTTGCAACCGCAAGGATTCAACGACGGGCAGGTTGCTGGCTTTCTGGTTCGCGCCACTAAACCGGGTCAATACCACATCTGCGCGCGGCATCAGTGCGGCGACTCGATCATTCAAGCCAAACAGCAACAAGCCGCCGACGGTGGGCAACCAGTCGTCTCCGATTTTCATGATCAAGCCCATGTCACGCATGACCGCATCGTTCGGGTAACCTTTGGTCGTTTCGCCCCAATAACCCGGATTGACTGCACGGACGTAACTCCAGAGCAAGGATTCATCAATGTCGGTGTTGATGTCCGCCTGAAAGACCGGAACCTGCTCAAAGCCGATTCGAGGCAGTTCGTGATACAGGCGGGAAAGTTCTTCGCGCGAAGCTTCGCGTTTGATGGCGCCTTCGCGCAGGTAAAACCGGTCGTCCAGCGTGCGATGCGGACGGTCAGCTGCGTCCACTTCCAGAATGACAATGCGCCGCCCGCTGTCAAAGGCGACTTTGTTTATGAAAGGGAAAACCGGCGGCTGAATCTGATTGGCGCAAATATCGCGCAATTGTTCTTCCACGTCTTCGGGATTTTCGACGCCCTCGATCCGCAGTTGATCATTGACGCCAAAAATCACAGCTCCGCCAGCAGTATTGGCCAGCGCAATAATTTCCGCCGTGATTTTTTCGGCGTTGCTATAGCGAACTTTCAGTTCCAGGTAAGTGTCTTCGCCGCCGCGCAGCAATCGAACCAGTTCGGCGCGGGAAGTTGCTTGGGCGGGGAGGTCAATTTGATAGGCGAAATAGGATCGAGTCGAACCGGTCTGGCCTGCCAAATCCGAATGACGACGCGGGCGATGGCTGTTGTTATGACGTTTGCGAGTCATCGCGATAGCGGCGCGAGCTTCATATCAGAAGCTCCGAAGCCAGTGGCGAGCTTTACTGCCGGTTAAAGAAACAAGTGCGGCAAACTTGAAATGGTTAAAACTTCAGGACAACTGCCAAGGCTAAACGCTTTTGGCGTTGTCTTTCTTTTCTTCTTCGGTTTCGCCCGTAGCAACGCCTTGTTTGAAACTGCGAATGCTTTCACCCAGCCCTTTGGCCAGTGACGGCAATTTTTTGCCTCCAAAAAGAAGCAGAACGATAACCAGGATGACGATCAATTCAGGATAACCAAGTCCAAACATAATAAATCTCCTTGCTTGTGATGGAAGGCATTGTATCACTTATGATGCAAGGCATTGTAGCGGCGCGGAGAGAGCAGTGTCAATTATCGCTTCCTTGATGTTGATAAAGTCGAATGCTATAGTGCCGCGCAGTTCGATGAGCGGTTTAATCATCAACAAAATCAAGCGTTTTTATGCATATTTTTGCCACGCAAGCTTCGGCTTGCGTTCGAGTTTTGACAGGCGAACTCGGCTTGACGCCGGGTTTTCTTTGCAAACAATTCGCTCTGCCGAAGAGCGACCACTAACGATTGGGATACAAGATTTAGGAGGATGAGATTATGGCAGACAACCAAGGCAACAGCAGCGACAAGTTGATTTACTTTTTGATCGGAGCAGGGATCGGCGCGGTAACGGCGATGCTTTTTGCGCCGAAAGCAGGCAGCGAGCTTCGTTCAGACATTGCCGATGCGACCCGTAAAAGTCTGGATTATGCTCGTGACACCGGACGCGATTTAGGAGAACGCGCTCAAGAGTATTACCAGACTGGTGTTGAGCGTGCTTCTGACCTGACATCACGCAGCCGTGAAGCCGTCACGGATTTGACCCAACGAGGCAAAGATCTGGTTAATTCCCAGAAAGCTCAATTTGCTGCCGCGATCGAAGCTGGCAAACAAGGTTACCGCGAAGCCAAGCAGGCGGATCAAGGCCGTAGCAGTGCAGCGGTGGAAGAAAGCTAAGGTTTTGGATGACTGGTGGTTAGCGGTCGGTAATATTGAAGCCGACCGCTAATCGCTAACCCCAAACCATTCTTAGGGAGCGCGAAAGTGGAGAACTGGCAGATCACACTGATAGCAATTGGCGTTGGAATTCTGTTGATCGTTCAAGTCGGCGTTTTTGTCGGCTTATATTTATTGGCTCGGAAATTGGTAACGCTGGCCGAGCGGGCCGGAAATCTGCAATCGCGCGCCGAAATCTTGCTTAACAATACAGAACCCGTGCTGAAACTTGCCCATAGCTTGATGGGAGAGTTGAAAGAAGCCGCCGGTTATTTTGCGCAAGGAGCTGAGCACATCACTGCCATTGCCGAAATGGCCAAAGATGAAGCTGCTGAAATTCGCAACCTGCTTGGCGATACTACCGCCATAGCCCGGCGTGAAGTCGAACGCGCTCAGGATAATGTCGAAAAAGTTCAAGACACGCTTGCCCTTGCCACTGATCAGTTCCAGCGAACAACTGCAATGGTTCAACACAGTGTGCTGGAACCTGCGCGCGAATTTTCTTATGTCATGTCCGGCGTTCGCCGCGCGCTGGAAGTTTTAGTGGCTGGCAACCGGCTGCCTGTGAATCAGGCGTATCAAGACGAAGAAATGTTTATTTGACGCTCCATCGGGAGCACTTCAACAAGAGCGAAAACGAACGCTCGGCTCCGGCAAAAGCTGCTGTGGCCGGGCGTTTCTTTATGGCTGATCTTTACGCTATCATCGCGCTTCTTTTTTCCAGGCTTGAATGCTGAAGAGATAAATCAATCAATTGGAACGACCGAAAACAATGAGTACCGAAGCGAAACTGGACCTTAAATCTACTGTCAACCTGCCCAACACAGAATTTCCGCAAAAAGGCAATCTGCCGCAAAACGAACCCATTCGATTGCAAAAATGGGATGCAATGAACATTTATGCCAAGCTGCGCGAAGTTCGCGCTGGCAAACCGCTGTATGTGCTGCACGATGG
>CAZMXG010000096.1:0-28335 GCA_964570175.1 uncultured Heliomicrobium sp.
TAAGACGTGACTTGACGCTTTTATAGGAGCGCATCCCGGCAACCTTTGTCTCGTTTTTATAGACCGGCGCAAAGACCTTTCGCTTTTCAAAATGATCAGCCAAGTGCTCAAAGGTCATTCGATCGCCGTCAATGATGTTGCTGCCGTGTTGCTCTATTTCGTTGAGGAGTTTTTTGAGGAATTTTTGGCCTTCGGTCTTGTTTTCGACCTTGCGCTGGATCAATCGTTGCTTTCCAAGGTCGTCTTTATACGGAAGCCGGACCCACCATCCGGGCCGGTCGCTCCGCCTGATGACGGAGCCGGTTTTCTGTCTAGGCATGGGTTGACCTTTCTCTTTGGGGTACAGTTGGGGTTACTTTTCGCGTGTATATTCAGGATAAGACCTGAAATAACTTGAACCAGTAAACACGCTACCAACACTGAATTTATAGATTTTCCGAATAGATTGGAATCCATAGGAATAAATAATCTATCGGACTCATAACCCAAAGGTCGTAGGTTCAAATCCTACCCCCGCAACCACTTTCTAAAGCACTTATCGCCGCTAAGCCGATTGGTTTGGCGGCTTTTGCTTTTTTGGATCAGGCTCCCTTTCTTCTGTTACCCAATTCGAATTCAGACAATTTCCTGAATCTTTCGCTCGCAAACTCAAAACGGCCAGCCGAAGTAGTTTCGGCTGGCCGTTTTGAGTGAAAGTTATCAGGGTCAACTTTAGAACGTGAGCCGCGCGCCGAGTTGAATGACGCGAGATTCACGCGCGGAGATAAACCGACCGAAATTTGGGTTGGGACTTTTCGTGCTCGCCCCCAAATTCAGATCCGCATCCAGGAACTGAGTGTGGTTAAAGGCATTGAACGCTTCGAAACGAATTTCGAAATTCGACGCTTCATTCCAAAGCTGAGTTCGCTTTGAAAGAATCAAATCCCAGTTGTTAATGCCATTGTTCAGCCGGAACTGGTTTGGCCCTGACGTTCCACGCCGGAAGTCGCGGGATAACACGAACCCTGTGGCCGGATCGCCAAAGATGCGGAACGCATCCGCGTTGAATGCCCGGCTGTTGTTTTGGCGTGGATCAACAGTCTGGAATGGCGCGCCGAGGTCGGCAAAGCTAAGAATGCCGCCGCCTGTGCCTGTGGTGTTAAACGGATTGGCGACCGAAATGGGCAATCCTGATTGGAACGTGGCAATACCGCCAATACTCCAACCGCCCAGCAGTCGCTTCGCCACGCCATTGAAGCGATTGGCGAACGGGAAGTCATAGATGAAGCTGGCGACGAAGCGATGCGGTGCGTCGTTTGACGATAAGCTCCGCCCAAAACGGCGATTGAGCAAATCCAACTGCCCGCGTTGTGTGTCGCTATCGCTGAGGGATTTCGAGAAGGTATAGGCAGCCTGGAACAGAAAACCTTTTGAATACCGCCGTTGCAGGTTTGCTTCGAAAGCGTCGTACCAATTGCGGCCTGCCGACACCAATTGGACGATGCCCACCTGAATGTCGGTGTTCACGCGCCGCGCATTGGTATTGGCACCTGAAGTCGTGGGCGTAATCGGCGTTCGACCGGTTGGAAACGGAACGAATGTGCCGTAAGCGTAGTTGAGCTGCTCGCGGGCATATTGCTTGTAGCCACGATTGCCGACGTAGCTAAGGCTCAGGACGTAATCCGTCATGAAGCTTCGCTCGAACGTCAGGTTGTACTGATAGGTGTACGGTGTTCGGATCAACGGATCAATCGGCTGCGAAAAGTTGGCCAGCGGCGCAGTGACCAGCAGGCTGCTTTGCGTCAGTGGATTGAACGGAATCTGTCCGGCATTCGCGGGCTGTGACGGGTCCGCTGTGTAGTTCGGATAGGGGTCAGGAGCGAACGGGTTCGCCAGTGTGCCTGTACCCAAATCAAAATAGGCGTCTGTTCCGCTGAAGCCTGGAGCGGTAAGTTGCTGCAACGCTGTGTCGCCAATGATTGAACCGTAATACATACCGAATCCGCCGCGGATTACGGTCTCACGGTTGCCAAACAAGCGATTGCCCCAGCCACTGGAAGCTGTCGGCGTCCAGGCAAAACCGAAGCGCGGCGCAAAGTTGTTGAAGTCCCTGCGCACGCCTCCTTCCGGCACTGTGCCGCCCAGAACCGGGTCGGGATCGCCTATATAAACCACACCATTCGGCGCGCGCCCCCCCGCCGGAATTGTGATGGGGTTCCCGAAAGCGTCACGCAATTGACCGCTGGTGAGCAACTGCGAAGTTGTGCCCGGGCGATAGTAAGCGGCACGATTGAACTTATCCGTAATGGGCGAGGTGTATTCCCAACGCAAACCAAGAGAAAGCGTCAAACTGTCTGTCGTCCGCCAGGTGTCCTGGCCGAAAAAGGCAGCGTTCTTTTGCCGGAAGTCCCGCAATCCGTTGGAGCCAATCTGGAAGTCGTACGGCGAATTGCCGATCAGAAAATCAGCGTAATCATCCCCTGTCGTGTTGCCTCCAACCGTCGAGGTGTATCCAATCGCTCCCTGGTTGATGAACAAGAAGGCTTGATCGTGTTTGTATAAAGTCCCGTCAAAGCCGAACTTGAAGCGATGGCCCCCCTTTGCCCAACTCAGTGAATCCTGAATCTGGAAGTTTTCAGTCGTGCGTGCCTGCGGCCCTTGAAACGTGTTGCCGATCTGGAAATTCCTGTCATACAGGAAAATGATCGGTGGACCAGCGAATTGCGGGTCGAGCACGAAATTGCCCGTGAAGCCAATTTGTGAAGGTGTTGTCTGGTTCTGCGGCGCAAAAGACGGCTGGCGGTTCCGCGCATAACCCAGCAGGAGCGAATTCACAATGTTCGGCGTAAGCGCATAAGTATGCCTTGCAACGTAATTTTGTGTCGTGCGCAAATCAAGCGAGCCAAACCCTGGAACGGAAGAACCATTCGGCGGACCGCCAAAGGGGAACGGGCTCAAGGTAGAGTTGTCGTAGTGATTGGCAGTAAAGGCAAACGTTTGCTTTTCAGTCACCTGAAAATCAAAGCGGCCTGTGTATTGGTTGTAATTTCGTACCTCGCTCGCTCCCGCAGTCGCTGTGCCTGTCGCATCCGGGATCGGCAGGAAGCCATTGTAATACTGCGCAATCCGTGAAATGCGATTGGCAGGAATGATGTTACCGGGGAAAGGCAGCCCTGTTGCCGGGTCAGTCAGCACCACGCCCCGCGCCAGCAAGCCGCTGAAATCGCCATTACGCTCCGCTACTGATGGAACTCCTGTGATGGTTTGCGAAGCGCCAACCAACTGCCGACGTGTTTCAAAATCCAGGAAGAAAAACATTCGATTTTTGGTATCGTAGCCGAGCGGTCCAAAGACTTTTTTCGGGAAGGTAATTGGCCCACCGATCTGGCCACCAATTTCTTTGCGCTCGAACGGACGGCGAAAATCGCCTGGGCCACGTCGCGATGGATCTGAAGGCGAGTCCTGATCGAAGTAACGCGCCGCTGAAAGGACGGTCGGGCGGTAGAAGATGCGTGCGTTGCCGTGAAAATCGCTTGTGCCGCTTTTCGTCACAAAGTTGATCACCGAGCCGCTATTGCGTCCAAATTCGGCTTCGAAGTTGGAGGTCAGCAGGCGGAATTCTTGCACTGCGTCAGGGCGTAATCCAAAACCCGTCGAACCGCCGACTGCAACTTCGTTGTTATTCGCGCCATCAAGCGTAATGTTGTTTTCAGTGCCGCGGTTTCCGTTGACGCGAATCCCTAAGCCGCCGCCAAAGGATTCTGTTGCAGTGGTTCCCGTTTCAATTACCCCCGGTTGAAGCAACGCCAATTGCAATACGTTGCGTCCATTTAGCGGCAGCCCAACAACCCGACGCGGATCCACTGTCGTGCCCAGCGTTGGCGATTCGCGATCAACCAACTCTTGAGTGGCCGAACTGACGGTAACTTCAGCCGTTGCCCCGCCTACGCTCAATGCACTTTCAAACTGAACATTGCGATTTGGTTCAACTCTGATTTCGGTGATTTGCTTGTCTGCAAATCCACTGGCTGAAATGGTAATGGCGTAGGTGGCGGGTTCGATTTCTAGAAACTGATAAATGCCCTCGGCATTGGTCTGGACAGTGCGCACATCCACCTGTTTTGCGGGATTGGTTAACTTGACTGTAGCTCCCATGATAACAGCACCATTGGGGTCTGTTACCTTGCCGCTAATGGTTCCTCGTGTTCCTTGTGCAAACATTGGTGTGGCCAGTAAAAGCAAGAATAATACTTTAGCCACTGATCTGAGTTTATGGCCATTGGTGAATATAGAGATAGGTTTTGATCTGTCTATAAACATTGACGAACTCCTCTCCTGTTATTGATCCAATGATTTTCAAGACCAGCACGGACGTGATGACCCTGGTGATGCGGCAACTCAACGTTACCTAATAACAACGACAAAACGCCTGTCGTGAATACACATTCCAACTCAAGGTGTATCACCCACGTACTTCCTACAGCGCGTAAATCAGCCTGTGTTCTCAGGGCATTCGCGCTATCTGAAGAATTGGATGAGCCAGTCTTGAATTGGAACAAATCCGGATTCGTTATTACGCAAAGGCTATTCCGTCCTTTCTTATGGGTCTTCATGAAAGGCAATAAAACATTGAAGAGAAGTGTTATCCCTGCATTGAACGGTAACCTGTGATCCCGTTCTTCCGGATAACGCAATGCAGAAATCTGGATAAATAATCGCTTTCGTCCGTGTTTCTGAAATTTGAGAAGCGAAGATGGACAAGCTCTGAGGAATGAGAAAGGAAAAAGCTCAATACATCGCTGTAACAACAGGGTCTTGAAAATTCCGAATTACAAGAATGTTGATGCGACCTGTAATTTCGTGAATCGGTGATTCTTCACTTGGTTGAGGATAAACAGCTCTCGGCGTAATTTAGAAATCAAATGCAAGAAAGTTGAACGGGTTAGATTTGAAGAGGAGTGGCAAGGGTGAGCTACAACTGGAAGAGGTAGATTAAGTTCATAATCAATGGCTGTGGGTTCAACTAAAGCAACCGCAGTCAATTTCTAAAAGATTGAAGCCGCCACAGCTTATCAGTGGGCGGCTTCAATCTTCTAGACATTAAGCAGTCGAACAAAAAGTTTAGCGGTATTTTCATTTTCCAGGCTCCACTTTTGCTGTATCGCTTGTTGTGGATCAGACGTTTTTCCACAGCAAGGGAAAATAAGACAGGGGAAACTGGAAAATAATAAGGGTGATTACAGCTTAAACCTTTTGCCTGTGCCCTTAAAATGTATCCGATGGCTTCTTCCTTTTCAGCCATCCAAATTTCAATATTCAGGATTGGCTCTATCCGCGACCAAGCAGCGAATCATATTTATCAAGCAGCGAGGAGAGCTTATCCCGCAATGAATATACTTTTATGCGCAGAGCATCGTCTTTGCCTTTATCAGCAATATCTTTCCAAAGTGATTTCAGCACTCCTTCACAGCTCTCAAATCTTACGGCGATCTGAAGGCCTTTGGTTTGCGCTTCCGCATTGGTTTGCTCTACAGCCATAGAGCCAATCGCCGTATCAAGCGAATCTATTTCTTGTTCCAATCGAGCCAGTTTTTCATCAGGTGTCATAATTTTCGTAGGACCTCAGCCAATTTCTTCCTTTAATGATTTTTCGCAGCTTGCCGCGTCCTCCGTCAATGGCAATTAATCGGTCTTTGCGCGCAAGCTCAAGAGCAGATTACCGGATTGCCCAAGTCTTGCCAATACGTATTCCAGGGAAGGCGAAAGCAAAAAAACGCAAACGGACAAGCGCACTCTCCGCCAATCAGACTCCCAACCCAAGCTTGCAAGCTCGAATTTTCCGCCCAGCGGTTGAGCAAAAAGGAGCCACAACAAGTGTTGCGTCCGTTTGCCTTTTTGGTGGATGCATTCCTTGCCCCCGTATCAACAGTCGGTGTATAACCTGCCCAAGTCACCAATTGGTCAAACAAAATTATGAAACTGAAAAGACGTTGTTTCGTCTTTCGGAATTGGATCAGCGCGTGACATTCCGCTTGTTCTGAACTGATTCCGGTTTCTGCGCTCTCAATTGCTACAATGATTACCAAAGAGATAACCCGGCTGGGGGTTATCTGTGTCCGCTCGTAAATTCTTATTCGCGGAAAATGTCCATCGTTCCCACGAAGGCTGCTGCCAACGTGTTATCAAAGGAGTATTCCAGGTGGAATATCGAAAATTTTTCAGAGTCTCGGGACTGCTGTTGCTCTTATTAGGATGCCTTGCCGCTTGGAGCTCGTCTCCGCAAGCGCAAAATGGAAAACTTGCTGATTGGCTGACGGATGGCGGCGACATCGAACGCACCGGCTGGCAAAAGAACGAGCATATTCTTTCCACAACCACGGTCAAAAACATGAAGCTGTTGTGGAAAACCAAGCTCGACAACGAGCCGCGCCAGATGCACAACCTGTTGCCGGTTTTGATCGCCAGCAATGTGACCACTGCCAACGGCCCGAAACAAATCGTGCTGGCAACTGGCGTCACCGACAATCTGTACGGACTGGACGCCGAAACGGGAGCGATTCTGTGGAAGCTTCGTTTTAAATCCGAATGGAATCCTCCGGCGGACGGCGGACGCGGCGCAGGCATTTTGTGTCCGGGCGGCATTACTGCAACGCCTGTGATTGGTCCGGGTGACGCTCCTGGCAAATACATTGTCTACGCTGCGGCTTGGGATGGAACCTTGCGCCGCGTGGATTTGGCCACTGGCACCGAAATCAAACCACCTTCCAAATTTATGCCGCCGAATGGCAAGCCCTACGCGCTGAACCTGCGCAACAACGTAATTTATGTCCATACGGCGCAAGGCTGCGGTGGCAATCCGAACATGGTTTACATCTACGATCTGGCGACGGACAAAGTCGGTTCATGGGGCCCTGCGGGAGGCGGCATGTGGGGGCGCACCGGCGGAGCCATTGATTCCAAAGGCGTGATGTACACAGGCACAGGCGATGGCCCGTGGAACCCGGAAAATGGCGTGTATGGCAATGGCATCATCGGCGTGAAGCAAGACCCTGTCACCAAAGCCGCAAAGCTGGTGGATTATTACGGCCCGACAAACGCCGAATGGCTGTGGAAGCGCGACCTGGATATGCAGGTCAGTTGCGCGATCTTCAAATACAAAGGCAAAGAGCTGATGGTAGACGCGGGCAAAGAGTGCGTCATGTATTTGATGGACACGGATTCCATCGGCGGAGACGACCATCGCACGCCGCTGCATCGCACCCCGCTGTACTGCAATGAAGAAGTCAACTTTGCTTCCGCGGGCGTTTGGGGTTCGCTGGCGACCTGGGAAGACGCCAAAGGCACGCGCTGGGTGTTGTCGCCATTCTGGGGGCCGAAACATTCCAAGTTCACTGCGCCGATTCAAAACGGCCCGGTCAAAATGGGCGCGATTGTCGCCTTCAAGGTCGAAGACAAAGCGGGCAAATACACTCTGACACCCGCCTGGATTTCACGCGATATGAATCGTGCGGAGCCTCCGGTTATTGCCAACGGCGTCGTTTTCGCCTACGGCAGTGGCGAAGACACCGATCAAGCGGCATACGACATCGGTCTGGCTTACAACCACGATTCGCGGAACCGGATCAAGAACTCAACCAAGGCGGTGCTGTACGCGCTGGATGCGCAAACCGGCAAAGAATTGTGGAATAGCGGTGATCAAATCGCTTCGTGGAGCCATTGGGGCGGACTGTCACTGGCAAATGGCCGCGTGTACATCAACACCTTTGACGGTTATCAGTATTGCTTCGGCATCGCAGGCGGATCCGCACAATCGGCATCGAATCAGAAAGGAGGCCGATAATGAAACGATTGACAGCATCAATTCTCTTTTGCCTCTTACTTGCGATAACAGCGCAAGCGCAACGAGCCGGTTTAGATTGGATGACTGACAATGCCGACGCGCAGCGTTCGGCCTGGATTCGGCAGGACGGAAAAATCAACAAAGACAGCATGCAAAAACCCGGCTTCGAGTTTCTATGGAAAATGAAGCTAAAGAATCCGCCGAAACAAATGAATAACTTGCAGTCACCCGCAACGCTGGATCGGCTGATCGGGTATCGGGGTTTTCGCATGCTGGGTTTCGTCGCGGGCAGCGGCGACAATTTGTTCACGATTGATACCGACCTGGGGCGAATGGAGTGGGAAAAACATCTAAATGTGACGGCTTCCACTGCCCCAAGCACGCTTGCCTGTCCGGGCGGGTTGACCACAGGGGTTGTGCGACCGGCATTAACCACGATTCCTGCTGCGCCAACAGCCGCAGCGGGTCCCGGTCGTAACACGCCTGCGAAAAGCGCCGTCGGTGACCCCGGCCAAGGCGCAGTCACGCTGGCAAATGTTCGTCCGAATCCTCCGCGTCCTGCAAATCCGGCACCTAGCGCTTCAGCAAATCCGATGCTGGTACAGCCTGGACGCGTCAATACGGCGAATCTACCCGGCGGGCAATTGGGTGCGGGACCGTTTTTGATTTACGCATTGGCCAGCGATGGCAAGTTGCATTCAATGCATTTGTCGAATGGCAAGGATTATCAACCGCCCGCACCATTCCTTCCGCCCGGCGCAAATGCCAGCGGATTGATTGCGCTTGACCAGGTGGCGTACGCAGTCACCACCAACGGCTGTAACGGAACGGCCAACGGTGTCTGGAAAATTGATCTGCTGTCCAAAGAAGTCAAAAGCTGGAAAGCCAATGTCGCCGGTTCTGTCGGAATGGCGTTCGGTGCCGACGGCACGATTTACGCAACGACTGGCAATGGCGGCGAAAAATCAAATTCGCTAGTCGCGCTCGACCCAAACACGCTGACCGTAAAAGCTGCGTTTTCCGCCGGGTCGCAGGAGTTCTCTTCTTCGCCTGTGGTTTTCAACCACAAAGGCAAAACGATGATCGCCGCCACAACCAGCAACGGCAGCATCCATGTTTTTGACAGCGAAAGCCTGAGTGCACCGCTGGCGTCTTCTTCCGCAGTCAAAGACTTCGCGCCAACTGCCCTGGCAAGCTGGCAAGACCTGAGCGGCACCCGCTGGATTTTGGCTCCGCACAACGGAGCCTTACCGGCAGGCTTTACGTCAGCGGGTGGCGCCGTCACAAAGGGAGCAGTCCTGGCGTGGAAGCTGGTGGAAGAAAACGGCAAGTTGACGCTGCAACCGGGCTGGGCTTCGCGCAATCTGGTTTCGCCGCTCACGCCCACCATCATCAACGGCGTCGTGTTTGCCACTTCAAGCGGCGAATTCCGTGCCGGCGCAACCGCCGCACAACGAGCCGCCCGTTCTGTTCC
This sequence comes from uncultured Heliomicrobium sp., assembly GCA_964570175.1. Classification (GTDB taxonomy): domain Bacteria; phylum Acidobacteriota; class Blastocatellia; order RBC074; family RBC074; genus RBC074. The sequence goes on from CAZMXG010000096.1 coordinate 9,294, forward strand.
CGCAGTTCTTTATGCTTTGGATGGCACAACAGGAAAAGAACTTTGGAACAGCGGCAAGACGATTACCTCCTTCGCCCGTAGCGGAGCGCTCGCAGGCAGTATGAGCCAGATTTACCTGACAACTTACGACGGCACGATTTACGCCTTCGGCTATCCGATGGAGCATTGAGCCAATTGGAGTAACTACAGTAAGTTTTCCACCTTGAAAGTGGGAGCAGATTCTCAATCTGCTCCCACTTTTTTCAGCCCCTATCTGGATTCAAAGATTCACAGATCATCTTATGATCTTGTCTTCTGTAAATCCCCGGCGTAGAATCCGCCCCGCTGTCCAGCAATCATCAAAAAAAACAACTCAAGGAAGAAAGCGTTATGAGTGGGAATGCGTTGAAATTGATTCAGCCCGTGTCAAAGCGTGATCAGGTGGTGTCTTCGTTCAAGGAGGCAATTCTGAGCGGAATCATTCAACCCGGCGAATCAATCGTCGAAAGCAGGGTCGCTCAGCAGCTTGGAGCGGGCATTCCGCTGGTGCGCGAGGCGTTGATTGAATTGGAACATCAGGGTTACGTGCAAAAGGTTCCCTACAAGGGCACGACCGTTACCAAATTGGAACGGCGCGATGTAGAGAAGATTTTCCGCCTGCGCGTGGATTTGGAATCGCTGGCCATCGAGTGGGCGAAGGAAAATGTAACACCCACAGACCTTGAAGACCTGCGAAGCATCACAACAAAAATGAAGGAAGGGGCGCAGGCGCTGGACTTGGATCAGTTTTATCAAAACGATTTGGACTTTCATCGCAAACTCTGGGAGATGTCGGGCAACGAGTATCTGGTCGAATGCCTGGAGCGCATTGTGGCGCCACTCTTTGCCTTTTTTTTGATGAAAGACCGCCTTGCGCGCGAGTCCTACCTGCTCAGCGCCGCCCAACACGAAAAGATTGTTGAATCGCTGCCCCTGCTAAGCGGGGCGAAATTGCGTGTGTTGATGAGAAATTCGGTTTCGGATTGGAAAACTGAGGTTTTCAACGCAGTGCTGCCACACGAGTCCGAATAGGACATAACTGCGCCAGAACTTCGGCTTGCTGTTCATCTGACTGTAAGGTTTCACTTTTAAGCACGGCGAGTTGCACTCTCACGTGGCAGGGTGCAATTCGCTTCTGTTGTGACCATCAACACGTTTCCAACATCGCCTGTAATCACCAAACGTTTTCAAGGAGATAATTCTGTGATGCGAAAACTAACGACCCTGATCGCAATGGCGTTGGTCTGTAGTCTGAATTGGGGAACTCCGCCGCAAGCTCAGAACGCCAAACCCGCAGACTGGTTGACCGACGGTGGCGACATAGAGCGTACCGCCTGGCAGCGGAACGAAACAATTCTTTCCACGGCCAGCGTTAAAAACATGAAGCTGTTGTGGAAAACCAAACTCGACAATGAACCGCGCCAAATGCACAACCTGCTGCCTGCGCTGATTGCCAGCAATGTTAAAACCCCGCGCGGTTTGAAACAGATCGTGCTGGTGACGGGCGTTTCCGACAACCTGTATGCGCTGGATGCCGAGACAGGCGAACAAATTTGGAAGCTGCATTTTGACAGTAACTGGACGCCGCCAGCCACGGGCGGGCGCGGTGGTGGCGTTTTGTGTCCGGGCGGCATAACAGCGACGCCGGTAATCGGACCGGGTAAGGCTGCGGGCGAATACATCGTTTATGCCGCTTCTTGGGACGGACGTTTGCGTCGAGTAGACCTGGCCACCGGCAAGGAGATCGTCGAGCCTGCCAAATTCATGCCACCGAACGGCAAACCTTATGCGCTGAATTTGTACAAGAACGCCATTTACGTCCATACGGCGCAAGGCTGCGGCGGCAACCCGAACATGGTTTACATCTATGACCTGGCCACCGAGAAAGTGGGAGCCTGGGGTCCGGCTGGTGGAGGAATGTGGGGACGAACGGGCGGCGCGATCAGCTCGAAAGGAGTGATGTATACCGGAACGGGCGATGGTCCCTGGAATCCGGAAAATGGCGTGTACGGCAATGGCATCATCGGCGTGAAGCAAGACCCTGTCACCAAAGCCGGGAAGCTGGTGGATTATTACGGCCCGACAAACGCCGAATGGCTTTTCAAGCGCGACCTGGACATGCAGGTTTCTTGCGCGATCTTTCCGTACAAAGGCAAAGAATTGATGGTGGACGCAGGCAAAGAGTGCGTGATGTATCTGATGGACACCGAATCCATTGGTGGCGATGACCACCGCACGCCGCTGCACCGCACGCCGCTTTATTGCAACGAAGAGGTGAATTTCGCCTCGGCTGGCGTTTGGGGTTCGCTTGCCACTTGGGAAGACAGCAAAGGCACGCGCTGGGTGCTCTCGCCTTTTTGGGGGCCGAAACATTCCAAATACAAAGCTCCGATTGAACACGGCGTGGTCAAGAAAGGCGCCATCCTGGCGCTGAAAGTCGTGGATGACAAGAACGGCAAGCCGACGCTGACACCCGCCTGGATTTCGCGCGATATGGATCGCGCCGAACCGCCAGTGATCGCCAACGGCGTGATTTTCGCTTACGGCAGCGGCGAAGACACAGACCAGGCCGCGTATGACATCGGCCTGGCTTACAACCGCGCTGAATATCGCATCAAGAATTCGACTAAGGCCGTGCTTTACGCGCTGGACGCGCAAACCGGCAAAGAGTTGTGGTCAAGTGGCGACCAGATCGCATCCTGGAACCACTGGGGCGGATTATCAATCGCCAACGGCCGCGTCTATCTGAACACCTTCGACGGGTACCAGTACTGCTTCGGCATCGCCGCTGGCGGCAGTGCGCAATCGGCAGCGAAAGGAGCCAAGTGATGAAGCCAATGAAGAGAATCGTCACGACAATGTTTTGTTTACTTGCCTGCGTCGTCACAGCACAGGCGCAACGCGGCGCCAACAACGATTGGGTGACTGAAAACGCCGATCCGCAACGCACAGCGACGGTCAAAGCAGACGCCAAAATCAACAAAGATTCCGTCGCCAAACCCGGTGCGGTGCAACTGCTCTGGAAACTGAAACTCAAAAACGCGCCGCGCGGGCTTAACAATCTGATGCCACCTGCCACGCTTGAAAGGCTGATTGGGTATCGCGGCTTTCGCATGCTTGGCTTTGTCGCGGGCAGTGATAACAACCTGTTCACGATTGACACTGATTTGGGGCGTATGGAGTGGGAAAAGCATTTGAACGTTACCGCTTCAACCGCGCCGAGCACGCCAGCCTGTCCCGGTGGGATGACGACAAGCGTGGTGCGTCCGACGGTGTCAACGATTATCGCGACTCCTGCCAGCGGGGCCGGCCCCGGACGCAATACGCCAGCAAAAAGCTCAGTCGGCGAACCCTGGTCAGGCGCGACGACGCTGGCAAATGTTCGCCCACAACAAGGCCCGCCGCCTGGGCCACCTGCAGGAGCGCCTCCCGGATCACAAGCCGCGCCGCGTCCCAACCAGCCGCCGATGGGCGGCGGATTCGGCGGCGGCGCCAACCTGATTTACGCGCTGGCCAGCGATGGCATGTTGCATTCGATGCATCTGTCGGGCGGGCAGGAATATCAACCGCCTGTCAAATTCCTGCCGCCGGGGGCGAATGCCACTGGCCTGATCATCGTGAACGGCAAGGCGTATGCGGTGACTTCGCAAAGCTGCAACGGCGTGGCCAATGGCCTCTGGGCTTACGATTTTGAAACCAAACAGGCTTCGACCTGGAAAGGCAATGTCGCCGGTTCAGCGGGCGCTGCCTTCGGAAGCGATGGCACGATTTACTTGGCGACAAGCGCGGGCGAAGGCGCGGCGAATTCCCCCAATTCTATTGTCGCAATTGATCCGAAAACCTTGCAGACGAAGAGTGCCTACACAGCCAGCACTGAATTCGCGTCATCACCAGTGGTCTTTGAATACAAAGGCAAAACGCTGGTTGCCGCTGCCGCCAGCGATGGCAGCGTGCATTTGGTGGACGCTGCGAATATGGCGAAAGCATTGAGCATTACGCCGAGCGCAGCAAAAGGCTCCGCGCCCGGCTCACTCGCTTCGTGGCAAGATCGCGACGGCACACGCTGGATTCTGGTAGCGCATACAGGCGCGTTACCAGCAGGCTTCACTTCAGCAGGAAGCGCAATAACCAAAGGCGCGATCCTGGCGTGGAAACTCAGTGAAGAAGGCAATAAGCTGGCCCTTAAACCCGGCTGGGCATCGCGCAATTTGGTTTCGCCCCTGACGCCAACGGTTATCAACGGCGTGGTCATCGCCACATCAAGCGGCGAATTCAAAACCGGTGACGGCAAGATGACGGCGGCAATGCGCGCGACACGTTCGGGCAAGGCAGTAATTTATTTGCTCGACGGCGCGACCGGCAAAGAACTGTGGTCAAGCGGCACCACGATCACTTCCTTCGCGCGCGGCAATGCGCTGTCCGGCGGTATGGGACAGTTTTATCTGACCACCTACGACGGCACGATTTACGCCTTCGGTTTCCCGATGGAGCACTGATCCCCATGAAAACATTGCGCATGAAGTACACGCTGACATTGGTTGCGAGCCTTACTATTTTGCTGCTGATCGCCTCGCTGGGCGTTCAGCAGTCCATTGCACAACAAGGCCCGCCGCAAGGGCCTCCGCCTGGCGGTGGACAAGGCGGCCCGCCCAGGCCGGGAGGTGGAGCCGGTGGACAAGGGCGCGGGCCTGGCATCGAGGCGCTGGTTGTAGACGACCAAACCGGCTTTGAAGCGATCTTTGACGGCAAGACGCTCAAAGGCTGGGACGGTGACCCCGAAGTTTGGCGCGTTGAGGACGGCGCAATCGTTGGCCAGAGCACGGCGGAAAAGCCGCTTAAGGTGAATACCTTTTTGATCTATCGCGGCAGCCAACCGGGCGATTTCGAGCTGAAGCTGGATTACCGCATCAATTCGACCAACAGCGGTGTGCAATACCGCAGCGTCGAATTGCAGGACGCCGGCAAGTGGGTGCTGAAGGGTTATCAGGCAGACATTGATTTCGACAACCGGTTTACCGGGCAACTCTATGAAGAGCGCGGGCGCGGCTTTATGGCGATGCGCGGGCAAGTGACACACATCACGCCCGGCAAGAAACTCATCATTGCCAATCTGCGCAGCGGCGACGAACTTAAGGCCGCCATTAAAAACAACGACTGGAATACGCTGCACATCATCGCGCGCGGCAACCGGCTGACGCACATCCTGAACGGCCACCTGATGGCCGAAGCAGTAGATGACGATCCGGCGGGACGCGCCATGAACGGTTTGATCGGCCTACAGATGCACACCGGGCCGCCAATGAAAGTCGAGTACCGAAACATCGGACTCAAACGTTGGTAAAAATCATTGTTTGCCGGGATGAAGCATCATGTGAGCGCCCGTTCACCTTCCAACCACCATCAACTAATCCCGCCAGGAGGAAGCTATGTTCAAAGTTGAGAGATCGTTTCGCTGGTTGCCGACTCTCGCGGCAGCCTTGCTACTATCCTTGTTTACATTGGTAACGACTGGTGCGGCGCAGGAAAACCGCGCAACCATTGTTGGATCTGTTACTGATCCGCAAGGTGGCGTGATTCCGAATGCGACCATCAAGGCAACGAACGTCGAAACCAACTCTGCGACGACAACGACTTCGAATACGGAGTCAGGCCTTTGCCAGTAGAATAGAATGCAGTTTAGGTCGCTTGACGCTGGAAACGGTTCAGGCTAAAAGCCTGTTCGTCGCATCGCAGGCCGGAAGCCTGAACTCCCTGCTTCACCATATTTATGAACTATTCAGTACCTATGAAAAGCAATCGTCTCTATCGCGCCTTGTTGACCACAGTTGCCATCGCACTGTTTGTAATTAACCAAGGGCTTTCTTCCTCCATCGGCCAAACCCGCCCCATGGCGGATGGCCCGGGCAAGGTCGAAACACAAAAATTCTGTTCGATGTGCCACGATCTGGATAAATCGCTTTCGCTAAAACAAGACCGCGCTGGCTGGCGCATCACTGTGGACAAGATGGTCGCTTTCGGCATGAAGGCCAAAGACGAAGAAGTCACTACAGTCATTGATTATCTGGCCAGAAATTACCCGGCGGACGATGTGCCACGCCTGAAAGTCAACGAAGCCGAAGCGATTGATTTTGAAAGCATTTTGGCGATCAAACGTTCGCAAGCTTCCGCAATCATTCAATACCGCGAAAAGAACGGCAAATTCAAAACCATCGAGGATTTGAAAAAAGTTCCCGGCATTGATCCCGCCAAGATCGAAGCCAAAAAAGACCGGCTGATTTTTTAAGCTAACCGATAGCGAAATAACAAAGCACCAAAGGGAGAAGGCCAAGAGATGCAGGCAAAAGGAGAGTTTGAAGTAACGCTAACGCCACAAGACGATAAAGCCATTGATTCTCCGTTGGGCAGAATGGCGATAGACAAACAATTTCACGGCGATTTGGAAGCCACTAGCAAAGGGCAAATGCTGGCCGTAATGACAGCAGTGCAAGGATCAGGAGTCTATGTCGCCATCGAAAAAGTCACCGGCACATTGCAGGGCCGAAAAGGCAGTTTCTTCTTGCATCACACAGGCGTGATGGAACGCGGAGCTTCTCAATTGAACGTGACGGTTGCGCCCGATTCCGGCACCGAAGAACTAGAAGGTTTGTCGGGCAAAATGCAGATTATTATTGCTGATGGCAAACATTCTTATGAATTTGAATACTCCATCAACAAGACTTCCTGAACAGCCAGACAAAATCTATGAAAGCTTTTTTTCTAAAACTTACGCTCGGATTGTTGGCTGTGGCCTGTCTGATTGGCGCGCAGAAAGCGCCCGACTGTGCGGCTTCGCTGGCAGCACTGGAACAGCGCGTGGAAGCACAACGCCACTTGCTTTGGGATTGGGCTGGACTGATTCGTTATGGCAGCGAAAATACGGAAGTGCCCAAACCAAAAGCGACCGAAGATCGCGTGGTCTTTTTAGGCGACGAAATCCTGGAAAGCTGGGGACAAGGCGCCACGCCTTTTTTCCCCGGCAAACCGTATTTCAATCGCGGCATTAAGAGTCAAACCACAGCGCAAATGCTGGTTCGCTTTCGGCAGGATGTCATCAAGCTGCAACCCAAAGTGGTAGTTTTGATGGCAGGAACCAATGACGTGGCCAGCATTGACAGCCCAATCACGCAGCAAATGACCGCCGAAAACGTGACTTCCATGGTTGAACTAGCCAAAGCGAACAACATTCGCGTGGTGCTGGCTTCGATAACACCCATTTGCGACTGTTACACCAAACGATCGGCGCTACGGCCTTTCGGCAAAATCATCGGCGTCAATAACTGGTTGAAAGATTACGCCGCCCAAAGCGGTTCGGTTTATCTGGATTACTACTCCGCGCTCGGACAAGGGCGCAACCTGAAAAAAGAATTCACCAGCGACGGCGTGTTGTTAAATGACGCTGCGTATGCCGTGATGGCTCCGCTGGCGGAATCGGCAATCGCACAGGCATTAAATCAAAAGTAATCGAACAGAAAGATTCCAGATGTCGGATGCTAGGTGCTAGTTCAATTCTCGCCCAGCATCTAGTATCTGGCATCGAATACCTTTTCCGAGGAGCAAACCAATGAGCACTACAGCAAAGAATCAATTTCCGAAACTCCACAACGCCACCTGGCCGGGCTTGGTCGGCAAAGGCGGCCCGGATGCTGAACCGATCATCGAATTTGAAAAGATGCTGGACATGACCGCCGCCGCTGAAGTAAACGGCCAGAAATTCGATGGGGTAGACATTTTTCTTTCCCTGCCGCACACCGACATTGATTCCACCGACGACCAGTTGAAAGAACTTGCTGATCAAGTCGCCTCCCGCGGGTTGGTTATTGGCTCGCTGGTAGCTCCTGTGTGGGGACCGACCGGCGGAGGTTCAGCGATGGGTTCGGAAGAAGAGCGCAATGCCTTTCTGACGCAAGTCCGCAAATCCTGCGAAGTCGCGCAGAAACTGAACAAGCTGGGCATCCGCAAATACGGCGTCGTGCGCATTGATTCTTCGTGCAGCCCCAGCGATTGGTCGGCTGACCCGGCAGGCAATACCAAGAAGATCGCCGACACCTTCCGCGAAGCCTGCAACATCGCCGAAAGTTTTGGCGAACGCCTGGCTGCCGAAGGCGAAATCTGCTGGGGCGGCATGCACAGTTGGAAATATCTTCAAGAACTGCTGGAACAGGTTGACCGTCCGCAAACGTTGGGCATTCAAGCTGACATGGCGCACACAATGCTCTTCACGATTGGCTACAACGCGCCCGAACATCGCTTGCTGCCGGATAATTATGACTGGGCTGACAAGGAAGTGCTGTACGAAGCACTTGGCAAAATGACCAGCGTCTTGCGCCCGTGGGTGAAAGACTTCCACGTTGCGCAAAACGACGCCACGGTCAAAGGCTCCGGCTCGCACGACAAAACCGGCCGCCACTGCCTGCCGAACGATCCAAACGGCAAGATGGATGTTGTTCGCGCGGCAGGTTTGTGGCTGCGCGATGCCGACGGCAACGTTACCAAGAGCACGCAACATATCAATTGGGACGGCTGTATGTTCACGAACGAAACCATGACCGACCCAAAGACATGGAACAGCATTCTGGCGACGATGATTGCGGTGCGCGATGCGCATGGATGGAATTGAGAAAAACAACCAATCCGTTCATTGATTTGAACGAAGCATGTGGACGAGTGAACGAATCTCGTTTCTTCGCTGTATAGCGGCGGCTGACTTTAACCGTGGTTTTTCAATCCACGGTCGGCAAGCAAACAATTCTTATTCGCCGCGAACGCGGCGAAAAACCAAGCAAAAGATAATCTATGAGCAAAAAACCTCTAAACATCGGACTTATCGGATACGGCTTTATGGGATGCGCGCATTCGAATGCGTTTCGGCAAGCCGGACGTTTCTTTGATTTTCAGTACTAACCTGCAAGCGAGAAACGAATGTTGCAATCGGCTAAAATTGCAGCGGAGCACGAATGGAACTTATCGTGGATACATCGGTAATCATTGCAGTGATTGCTAACGAGCCTGAAAAGCCGGCGTTGATTGCTGCCACGCAAGGCTTCGATTTGGTCGCTCCATTGTCATTACATTGGGAAATCGGCAATGCGTTCTCTGCAATGATGAAACGAAATCGTATTACATTGCAGGAGGCAGAAGCGGCGATTGAGATTTATCGGCAAATTCCATTGCATTTCGTAGATGTGAGTTTGAAGCAATCGCTTGAATTGTCACATCGTCTCAAAATTTACGCATACGACGCTTACCTCATTGCGTGTGCTTTAACTCAGAGTTGCGCGTTGCTGACATTGGATGGCGGCTTAAGCTATGCAGCCAAAGCAGCAGGCGTAACAGTCGTGGAGGTGACTTAACTATGCAAACTTACACGGGGACTGAGCTGGAAAATCTATCCTTCTTGTTGGATCAGGCGGTACGCGATGGTGAAATCCGCATTCGCCGCGACGACGGTGTCGTGTTTGTGCTTCGACCGGAAACCACGCAGCGTTCGGCACTGGATGTTGCAGGAATAAATTTAAGTGTAACGACACAAGAAATCATTGACATCGTTCGAGAAGGACGAGAGCGGTAATTTTGAAAGCGAGGCTTCCAGAAAGAATCCATGAGCAAAAAAACTTTGAACGTTGGACTTATCGGGTACGGCTTTATGGGACGCGCGCATTCGAACGCGTTTCGGCAGGCTGGGCGTTTCTTTGACTTGCCGTACGAAGTCAATCTCAAAGCCGTCTGCGCGCGCAATGCTGATCGCGTGAAATCGTTTGCGGACAATTGGGGCTACGAATCCATCGAAACCGATTGGCGCAAGCTGCTTGATCGCAAAGATATTGATCTGATTGACGTCGCCAGCCCCAACGACACGCATGCGGAAATCGCCATTGCTGCCGCCAAAGCGGGAAAGATGATCATGTGCGAAAAGCCGCTCGGTCGGAATTCCGCTGAAGCCAAAGCCATGGTCGAAGCCGTCGAAGCCGCCAAGGTTCCGAACTCCGTTTGGTACAACTATCGCCGCGTCCCGGCGGTAACGATGCTGAAAAATCTGCTGAATGAAGGCCGCTTCGGGCGCATCTTCCATTACCGCGCGAAATTCTTGCAGGACTGGACGATCTCGCAAGATTTACCGCAAGGCGGCGAAGGTTTGTGGCGTCTGGACGTTTCAGTCGCAGGCAGTGGCGTAACCGGAGATTTATTGGCGCACAACATTGACACGGCCATGTGGCTGAATGGCCCAATCAAAGAAGTCGTGGCGATGACCGAAACGTTCGTCAAAGAGCGCCAACACAATTTGACCGGCAAGGTTGAACCTGTAGGCATTGATGACGCCAGTTTGTTTCTGTGCCGGTTTGAAAACGGCTCGTTGGCTTCGTTTGAAGCGACACGATACGCGCGCGGGCACAAAGCGCTGTACACACTGGAAATCAATGGCGAACACGCTTCGGCGTTCTGGGATCTGCATGACCTGCATCGGTTGCAGTACTTCGATCACCGTGACGAAGGCCAATTGCGCGGATGGCGCAGCGTTCACATCACCGACGGCGATCATCCGTACATGAGCCATTGGTGGGTTCCGGGGTTGCAAATCGGCTACGAACACAGTTTCACACATCAATTTGCAGACTTCTTGCAAGCTGTTGGCGAAGGCAAAGAAGTTGGTCCGACGTTCCGCGATGGGTTGGCGACGGATTTGGTTTGCGATGCCGTTCTGAAATCCGCGAAGACTCGGCAGTGGGAAACAGTCTGAATCGGTACCATGCGTAAGCAAGCGGCCTGAATTCAAGTCAACCGCTTGCTTACACGCGCGGTACAGCACCAACGGAGACCCAATGAAAAAATTGATCGCAATTTCAGCCGTGCTGTTTGCGGCAACGCTATTCACCTTTTCGACCATTGCCCAGCAAGGACCGCCTCCGCAAGGTGGCCAAGGCCGTCCACAAGGAGGCGGTATGCGCACCGGCATTGAAGCGATGGCGGCGGATGACCATACGGGCTTTACCCAAATTTTCGATGGCAAAACACTGAAAGGGTGGGACGGCAACCCGGATTATTGGCGAGCGGAAAACGATTCCATCATCGGCGAAAGCACTGCGGAAAAACCGCTAAAGCTGAACACATTTATCATTTACCGCGGAAGCCAGCCAGGTGATTTTGAATTGAAGCTGGAATACCGCATTAACTCCACCAACAGTGGCGTTCAATACCGCAGCCTTGAATTGCCCGATGTTGGCAAATGGGTCTTGAAGGGCTATCAGGCGGACATTGATTTTACCAACCAATACACCGGGCAGCTTTACGAAGAGCGCGGGCGCGGATTTTTGGCGTTGCGCGGCCAGGTAACGCAGCTGACGCCTGGCAAAAAGCAGATTGTTGCCAACCTGCGCAGCGGAGACGACCTGAAAGCGGCGATTAAATCTACAGATTGGAATCAGCTTCATATCATTGCGCGCGGCAATCGGCTGACGCATATCTTGAACGGCCACCTAATGGCCGAAGCGATTGATGACGACCCGGCTGGCCGAGCGATGGGTGGTTTGCTGGGCTTTCAGCTTCATCAAGGCCCGCCAATGAAAGTCGAGTATCGCAACATCTGGCTGAAAAACCTTTAGTCTTCGCCTGCAAAAACCAACGGCCTGCGAACTTTACGTTGCTCGTAAATGTTCCAGGCCGTTTTACTATTCGGTCTTCACATTTCGCGATAGTTTTACAAACACTGTCTTTGCTTTAACTGTTTGAGGTCCAACTCTGTAGAGAGACGAACATCGGCTTTGAGCACTCGCTGCATTTGCCGCAAAGCGTATTGGTGATCTTCAGGATCAATCGCCGCGACACAATCGGATGGAACAATCAGTTGATAGTCGCGCAAATACGCATCATTGGCGGTGAACAAGACGCAGAAATCGCTGGTCAACCCGGTCAGAATTAAAGCCTCCGCCCGTAGATATTCCAGCAGCAAATCGAGCGTCGTAGAATAAAAGCCCGAATGTTTTGGCTTCAGAATGAAGTAATCCTCTTCATCCGGTGCCAGCAGCCTTGCCAATGTTTCCCCGCGAACGCCGTCCTTCTGGCAATGGGTGACCAGCTTTCTGAAATCAGACTGCCATTTGCCAAAATTATCGTTAACGTAAATGACAGGGATGCCAAGCAGTTTGGCGCGACGCTTCAGCAGCGCAATTCTTTCCGCCACCGGAAGCGCAGACTTCAATAATTTATCGCCACCTTCAAATTCCAGATCATTGATGACATCAATCAGCAGCAAGGTGACAGGGCAATCATCCGGCACATTCCCATGCAAGTTTTCACTGTTCGACAACATATTGTTTTTTGCGCCAACGTTATCGGGCGGCACTCGCTTGGTTGTGGGTAGCCGATGCTGAATTGCGGCGGTGATAAAACACAATGCCCAGCCCAATCAACGCGCTGAACAGCATCAATATATTGGTGACAACGAATACCCAGTTGCCGACCATCCAGCTATAAATTGCGAAGCCTGTAGAAGCAGCGACTTGGCCAATAAAAAGCCATTTGGAAACCCCTTTGCTCGACTCTTCCTGCCACTGTTTGTAAATCTGCTTGCCGATGGTCAGCAGTAAAATAAACGAACTGGTCCAGCCAATTACTTCTGCCATTGATTAATGATCACTCCTTGTTGGCGCAACACAGCAGTTGGATACTCTCAACAGCCAGACCGATACATAGATTTTCGCCGCGTCCTCAAACTAACCTGTAGTTTGAGGACGCGGCGGTATCGATGGAATTTCCCTTTTTAGCCACTTATTTGCGCCCACCAGAACTTGCCGAACGCCGCTGTTTCCCAAACTTCAATTTGGCGTCTTCCATCTGCTGCCCCAGGTCTTCCAATGTGGATTCGTCGAATACCTTTTCCACCTTGGGAAACATTTCAGTCTCTTCTTCTTCAACGTGGTGTTCGACGTTTTCCTTCATCACCTTCAATTTTGCATCGAATTTTTCGCTGCCATTGGCCAAATTTCCGATTTCTCGAATGAGAGTTTTGACTTGTTTGTGTTCTTCAAACGCTTCCATGACCAAGTCTTTCAACTCTTCCTCTTCCTGTAAGGCAGGATAAAAAATTGTTTCTTCGATATGGGTATGCGCTTCCAGGGCGGAGGCGATCTGTTCGAATAGGCGTTTCTTTTGCGACTCTTTCTCAGTGGATTCGGCTTGTTCAAACAAAGAAGCCACGGTCTGATGGTCTTCTTTCAACAGTTCTAAAGCATTCATAACTACTCTCCTTAATTTTGCGGTTCATTGTCTAAGTGCCCAAAGGCAAAAACGAAATCTCATCGGCTTTGAACATCAACACAAATCTTGTGCCTCAGCGGAACATTGGCTTTCCAGGCGAAGAACCAAAAACCGTTGCCTGAACAGTGCAATTTGCACTGAGGAGAACTGTGACCAAGTACGAATCACCAACACCCCCTGTCTTGCGAACGAACAGGAAAGACTGCCTTCCCCTTCAGGTACCGGTGAGAAAAGAGGCAAGCGATAACAGAACGCAACTTGCAAGTCCTGGAAATCCCCCTGAGCAAGAGAAGCGCACACTATGGCAACAAAGGGAGAAAAGTTAGAGCCAATTGCCGCGCAGATTCGCGTTTGCACAAATGTCCGTTGCATCAACCGCATAACTGCACAGACCTGTTTACCGCCAATATCGTCAAAAAAAACTGCCGGGGGATTAAATGAAGCGCGTTCGGAATTCCCTGTTTTTACTTAATGTCAGCCCATTGGCGTCCAGACCAATCGCCGATAAATAAATCGGTAGCAATGTTTACTGATAACAATCAACCGTAGAAGGAGAACGAAAGATGAATTCAACAACACGTCCATTCGCTATTGTGACCGGCGCTTCCGCTGGCATTGGATACGAACTGGCAAAATTGTGCGCTCAAAATGGATTTGACCTCCTGGTCGCTGCCGACGAAGCAAAAATCAAACAGGCGGCGCTTGATTTCAGCGCATTTGGCGTCGAAGCCCAGGCAGTCGAAGTAGATTTGGCGACGCGCGAGGGGGTAGACAAGCTTTACGCCGCGGCAAAAGGGCGTCCCATAGATGCGCTACTGGCTAACGCTGGCCACGGTTTGGGTCAAAGCTTTTTGGACCAGCATTTTGACGACATACATCATGTCGTTAATACCAACATTACTGGCACAATCTATCTAATTCACAAGGTGGGAAAGGACATGCGCGCCCGGAATCAGGGGCGCATTCTGATCACTGGATCAATTGCTGGTTTTATACCTGGATCGTTCACTGCGGTGTATAACGGCACGAAGGCATTCATAGACTCCTTCTCGCACGCATTACGCAATGAGCTGAAAGATACAGGCATCACGGTGACCTGTTTAATGCCCGGCGCGACCGAAACAGAATTCTTCGAACGTGCCGGTATGCTGGACACAAAAGTCGGTCAGCAAGAAAAGGACGATCCGGCGGTTGTCGCCAAAGATGGCTTTGACGCGATGATGAACGGCGAAGGTGATGTGGTCAGTGGATGGAAGAATAAATTACAAACTACTGTTGCAAACGTGACTCCGGCTGCGGTGCTTGCTGAACAACATCGAAAAATGGCCGAACCCGGCTCCGCAAGAAAATAAATTGGTTCGCTGGTTCGGCATTCGTTAAAGTGAGAAGCCCAAGCGTGCTTCCACTTTATTTTTGATTTCTTGAGCAAAGATGAATAGGCCGTATTTCAGAAATGATGATCGCTTGCGACAGACAGATGCCGGGACACGAATAGTCGGTAAATGTAATAGTCACAATCTCAGCGGTCATCATTTCTGAGATACGGCCATATAAAGAAATTGTGGGGCGGGCAATTCGATCCGGGTGATTAATGAGTATGGGCCATTGGGATAACTGTAGGTATTTTATGTTTTAGCACCCGCCACTGCTGGCGCGACAAATTCATTATTTCGCACAGCCGCCTTGTCACCCATGGTGGTCAGGATCGAAGGCGAAAGAAAGGATTCACTCTCCTTTCCACGAACGCCTTGCGTTCCAATTCCTCCGGGTCCTGGTAACAGACGCGTAACAAGACCAAGAAGTTCTGCCGTGATATTTGGGAAAAGGCTATTCAGCGTGGCAGCAACCTTGGCGGGCAACGATAAAACCGCCTCCGCTTCACCTCGCTTACAAGCGGTGAGAATCTGGCGCGCAGCACGTTCAGCTCCCATCGCCACAAAGGGAAGCGAATCGGCGACGCTAAACCAGGCATACTCAGCGCGATGCTGTCCCTTAAAGGTGGCATTGCGTGGACTACCCGTTCTCATCAGCCCAGGACAGATGGTAGTGACAACGATACCGTCTTTGACGAGCTCAGCGCGCAACCCCATTGACCAACCGTAAAAAGCGAATTTGCTGGCGCTGTAAGGCAGTAAATGCGGAACGCTAATATTGCTTCCAATTGAAGCGATATTGACAATGCGGCCTTGGCGACGATCACGCATGGCAGGTAAAACAGCATTGGCCGTATAAAGCGACGCCCAAAAATTAACCTTCATCGCCTCTTCATAATCGGAAATGGTCATTTCTTCAGCAGGTGCAACCGTGATGATGCCTGCGTTGTTGATCAGCACATCAATTTTGCCGAATCGACTCTGCACGGATTGCACCATACGCTCAACTTCTGCCTGGCTGGTCAAATCGCAAGGGATAGCAATGACTTTGCCGCCGCGTTCAAGCAAATCTTGTCGCGCTTGTTCCAACTCTTGTTCATCGCGTGCACAGATGGCCACCCGCGCGCCCTGAAGCACGCATTCGCGCGCAATTACCAATCCCAAACCACGTGATCCACCCGTAACAAGGACTGACTTTCCCCGTAAATCGTATTCATTTATACGACGCAGCACTTCACGGCCTGCCAAAAGCAGTCCGACTCCTCCCGCCGCCAATGCCACTGTTTTTCTTTGGCGACGCAAATTTCGCTTAACTACTCTTGGGATAACGTAGCCAGCTATCATTTTTTTCAAGCTCATTCTTCTCCTCTGTCTTTCCACATAGTGCTTCGAGTAGAACTAAATCCGCCTTACAAACTCACACACTTTTTGCCTTCCCCTACCTTCGCTAAGCAAAGCGCACTCCATAAGAGCCAAAGAGCCTCAATGTAATGGAATTAGCTTTGAATGCGGCGCAGTCATTATCAGAATTGCTAGATCAGGGATTGTCCTTAGTCTTTGAATAATACAAGTGTTGCTGGATCGTCCGACACGGCGTAGGCGAGTAAGACAGTGAACAAAAGCATTGAAACGCCGGAGCCCAGCTTTCTTGGAATTGCACACAGGCATATGGCTTGCCTAAGAGGAGTGGCGAATTCTATTTGACCTCGCTCGCATCAATTCACTTTTTTGTACTTTGTACTGATGACACTTAAAGGAGAAACAAATGATCTCAGCAGAGACTGTAAATAATCGGCCAAGCACTTCTTCGGTGGCTCGTTTAAGAGAGCGGCAGTTTGATCAATCCCGCGCAAAACCTGACATCAATCTGAGCCAGACAGAACGAATAGTATCCACAATTGCCGGCGGAGCATTGGCAGTGCTTGGAATTGCTCGCGGAGGTTGGGGCGGTTGGATGTTGGCCTTAGCGTCCGGGGGTTTGGTTTATCGTGGCGCGACTGGCCATTGCAAGGTCTATAAGGCATTCGGGGTTGATACGGCTCACAACGAACAAAGCAGATCCGGCGTACGGCATAAACACGGAACCAAAATTGAAAAGAGCGTGACCATCAACAAATCGCCTGAAGAACTGTTTGGTTTCTGGAAAGAGCTCAGCAATCTACCGCGTTTTATGAAGCACCTGGAATCGGTTCAAAAAACTGGCGAAAAACACTCTCATTGGGTCGCGAAAGCACCCGCCGGAATGACCGTCGAGTGGGACGCGGAAATCATTAACGAGCAAAAAAACGAGTTGATCGCCTGGCGTTCGTTGGAAGGCGCAAGCGTTCCCAATGCTGGTTCGGTTCGCTTCGAACAGGCCCCCGGTGATCGTGGATGCATCGTGCGCGTCTCGCTCAGCTACGAACCGCCCGCCGGTGCGTTGGGTACAACGATCGCAAAGCTTTTTGGTGAAGAACCAAGCCAGCAAGTGGAAGAAGACCTGCGCCGCTTCAAACAGTTGATGGAGACAGGAGAGATTCCTTCCACCGATATTCAATCATCAGGACGCGCTCTAGCTCGTGGCAGTTCCAGATGAATTTTTAGCGAAGGACAACAATGAAAGCTTTATGTTGGCACGGAAAGAAAGACGTTCGGGTGACGACGGTTCCTGATCCGGTAATCGTCAACCCGAAGGACGCGATCATCAAAGTTACAACCACGGCAATTTGTGGCTCTGATTTACACCTGTACGACGGATACATCCCGACCATGGAACGAGGCGATATTCTAGGCCACGAATTCATGGGAGAAGTCGTTGAAGTTGGCCGCGATTGCCGCAAATTGAAAGTTGGCGACCGCGTCGTGGTGCCGTTCACCATCGCTTGCGGCAACTGCTTTTTCTGCAAAAAAGAACTGTATTCGCTTTGCGATAACTCAAATCCGAATGCTCGGATGGCCGAAACGCTATACGGATTTTCCGGCTCAGGCCTATTCGGGTATTCGCACATCTATGGCGGTTACGCCGGGGGACAGGCCGAATACGTGCGCGTTCCTTTTGCGGATGTGGGCCCTTTTAAGATTCCTGAGGGTATCAGTGACGAGCAGGTTCTTTTCCTGTCAGACATTTTCCCCACGGGTTTTATGGCGGCGGAAAACTGCAACATCAGTCCGGGCGACACGGTTGCGGTATGGGGATGCGGACCGGTGGGACAATTTGCCCTGGTCGGCGCTTGGATGCTTGGCGCTGAACGTGTCATTGCCATTGATCAAGTGCCCGAACGGTTGGAACTAGCCCGCACGTTTGGCAAAGCCGAAACAATTGATTTCAGCAAAGTGGATGTTTTCGACGTGTTGAAAGAAATGACCGGCGGAGTCGGTCCTGACGCCTGCATTGATGCTGTGGGCTTGGAAGCGCACGGAACTAGCGTGGACGCCATTTACGACCGGGCCAAGGCCGCCATGTATCTGGCGACAGATCGGTTGCATGCCCTGCGCCAAGCCATCAATGCCTGCCGCAAAGGGGGCACGGTTTCGGTGCCAGGCGTGTACGGCGGCTACCTGGACAAGGTGCCTTTTGGCGCAGCTTTCGCCAAAGGATTAACGCTGAAAATGGGGCAAACGCACGTCCACCGATACTTGGCTCCCTTGCTTGAGCGCATTCAAAAGGGCGAGGTGGATCCGTCGCGCATCATTACGCACCGGTTGCCACTGGATCAGGCTGCGCAAGGGTACGATGTTTTTGAGCGTAAAGCCGATAACTGCATCAAGGTAGTGCTCAAGCCTTAATGCGCTTGAGCCTGTTTACCAAACCAAGAGGAGGGATAAATGCCAAGAGGAGATAAATCAAAATACACGGATAAGCAGCAACGCCAAGCCGAGCATATTGAGGAAGGGTATGAAAAACGCGGTGTGCCCAAGGAAGAAGCCGAACAGCGAGCCTGGGCGACAGTCAATAAGATTTCCGGCGGCGGAAAGAAAAGCGGCTCTGGCAGAGGGAAGAAGACAAATAAAGCCCCAATGCAAAAGGGCGGCAAGAAAGGCGGCGCTGCATCGGCCGCGCGTTCCGAGGCAGCAAAATCTGCTTCGGCGAAAAAGGCGGCAAGAACCCGCGCTCGAAATGCCGCCAAAGCTCGCCCGAAGTCCTAACTCAAAGACCCAGGTCATTTAAAAGGAGGATCCACTGATGACAATCGGAACCATTCTGATCATTATCCTGATCCTGTTGTTTCTTGGAGCCATTCCCAGTTGGCCGCATAGCAGAAGTTGGGGCTATTACCCGAGCGGCGGAATTGGACTCATTTTGCTGATTGTTCTGATATTGTTGTTTCTAAGTAAGTTGAGAAAAGAACGGGACACTTTTGATCTCAGGCGACGAGTTGAAA
>CAZMXG010000097.1:0-28153 GCA_964570175.1 uncultured Heliomicrobium sp.
AAGAACTCAGAACTTACGGCGCATTAGCCGCCTAATTTTTGTCTACAGTGTTGCAAGAGGTATTGTCCAAAAACCCCATCCTAGTTTGAGATGCCGCCCCCAGAGTGAGATTCGCTGACCGTCAGGGTGCCAAGAAAGCCGAGGGACTACGTCTGATATCTCCCCAGAGTCAAACTCCCGGAGTCTCCCGACGAGCACCTCACGCGGCGGGTTTCCGTCGAGACTCACCACGTAGATCTTGGACGCCGGAGTGAAGGTTGGAAGGGGCGAACCGTAGAACAGAATTTGTGAGCCATCAGGCGACCAGCGCGGCCGGTAGCCAAATGAAGAGATCTTGCGCTCAACCCCTCCTAATGCCGGGACGACCAATAGGGCACCGCCTTCGCGCTCGG
Source organism: uncultured Heliomicrobium sp. (assembly GCA_964570175.1). GTDB lineage: Bacteria > Acidobacteriota > Blastocatellia > RBC074 > RBC074 > RBC074. Next base: position 393 of record CAZMXG010000097.1, read on the forward strand.
AGCGGAAAACTATCTTGCTGCCATCTGGCGACCAGTCCGGCTGCCAATCGTGAGCCGAAGACTTAGTCACCTGCACTGGATCGCCTTCGGCCACCGGCTTCACCCAAACGTCAAAGTTGCCGTTCCGGTCCGAACTGTAGGCGATGAAGAGACCGTCAGGCGACCACGTCGGCTCGCTCTGCAGCCCCGCATCAAACGTCACGCGCGACAGCACCCGTTGAGGCGGCGGACTGGCTTGTAATCTTCGATGAATAAAGAACGCTACATAGAGGATGGCTGCGCCTACAACAAAAAGAATTGCCCTGGCAATGACCGTGGTTCTGGTGTTGTGTTTGAAGTTGTTTGCTAGAGCAGCGACCCTTGAGGCTGCACCCTGGGTCGCGCTTTGATCGCTGCCCACCAGTTCCGTCTCTCTGGCGGTCATCACCCGGCTGGTTTGGCCTTTTGCCTGCAAGCGTGTTTCCTCCCCGACTTCCCGTACTTCGGCCACGAAGCGGTAACCCCGCTTCGGAACAGTTTCAATAAAGCGCAACCCGTTTTCACCTTCGCCCAGGGCCTTACGAATCTGCGCAATGTTTGTAGTGAGGTTGGACTCCTCGACCACGGTATCAGGCCAGACCGCACGCAACAGTTCTTCTTTGGTCAGCAGGCGGTTTGGCTGGGAGACCAGCGCGAGCAGCAGATCGAACGTCTTTGGGGTAAGCGGAACCACACGGCCACCGCACAGCAACAGTCGCTCCGTGGCGTCCAATCGGAAGGTGCCGAATTCGTATAAGTGCTTGAGATGCAGGCTCATAAATTCTCCGCGATTTCTCTGGGAAATTTTCGGGAAAAATCCCAGCTTTTTCTTTGAGGTATTTCAGGACTTGGGCGTAACGAAGGGCCTATCGTCCGCTGCGTGATGAGCCAATAACACGGTCAATGTGGCGGCTCATTCTAGGAGCCGGGCGGGAAACGCGCAATCGTTTCTCGCCACTCCCGGCACTTAACATCCGGCAATATTCGGCCAAGTGGAGGAAAAAGATGCGCTTGAATCACCGTTCGATGATTTTGTCCGCCGCGCTAGTGATCAATTGGGGAATGACAACAGTATCTGTTACCCAGGCACAATCTTCCCGCAAGGTGTCCGCCGCCTCATACCTCGAACGCGGTAATGAATGGATGGCGAAGGGCGAATGGGATCGCGCCATTGCGGATTACGATCTAGCCATAGCGTTTGATGCAACCGCGGCCATCGCTTATTACAATCGTGGCCTCGCCCGGCAGCGCCAAGGCGATCTGGCCGAGGCGCTTCGCGATTACGGTGCGGCCCTCGATTTGAATCCGCGTCATGAACTGGCTTTGCTGAATCGGGGGGTGGTGCGGAAAGATCTGGGTGAACTCGACGCGGCGCTCAGCGACTTCAACCAGGCATTGAAACTCAATCCACGAGAAGCGGGCGCCTGGAACAATCGCGGTCTGGTACATATCAAACAGGGGAACCTTTCCGCCGCGATTACCGATTTCAATCAAGCGCTTAAATTTGACCCGCGCAACATTCAAGCCTGGACCAACCGCTGCGGAACACACTGCCTGATGGGTTCACTCGATGCTGCGTTCAGTGATTGCGCCCGAGCGATCAAGCTTGACACGCGATATGCCTCGGCTTGGAACAATCGCGGGCAGGTGCGGCAGGGGAAAGGGGATCTCGACGGCGCGTTGCGCGATTATGATCAAGCCATCACGCTGGCTCCGGAGCAGGCGGATTTCTACAACAATCGCGCCCTGCTGTGGCTGCTGAAAGGTGATCTCGCGCGTGCCCGGACGGACATCGAACAAACTCTCGCGCTCAATCCGCGGCTCGCCAAGGCATGGAGCCTGCGCGCCTACGTTCATTTCAGCCAAAATGACCTGCCCCACGCATTGTCCGATTACAACCGCTCTCTCGAACTCGACCCACGTTCCGCCCCTGATTACCTGAACCGGGGCGTTGTCAAACTACTATTAGGCCGGGAACAGGAAGCAAATCTGGACTTCGCACAGAGCGTTGCACTGGACCCATCCTTACAAGCTGAGCTTCAACAAACCGTCAAGAATGCAAAACAGCGTCTAGCGGTGCCGCAATAAATCGTCCCAACGATTCCCGACAAACCGTAACCGTGCTGACTCAATTCTTGAATCCAATACAATCTCTGGCGGCTTATGTGATGCTATTGGCAAGTGTGGGCCGCACTTCACACAATACCCGAGGAAATACCTATGAAGAAAACCACCTCTTTGATTGTTCGCCTTCTACTGTGTATCGGTTTGTTCGTGACGGTTGCCGCGCAGAAAGTCTCCAACCTCCCTGTCACGAGCAGCATTGAAGGCTTTGGCGTAAACACATCGCCGACCCTCAGAGTCCAGAGTGACCAGAATGGGACTTATAAGAACTCGAAGAGCGTGCAATCTATTATTCAGCCGATCGGCGCCTGGGTGTTGGACACGAATTACTCAAATTCCTCGACCAGAGCGATGCTAATTGACTTCCAGGAGCCGATCGCAGGTAGCGCGCCAGACGGTGCATCCCCGGTCGCCCCTTTCGCATATCAACTGGTCAAGGCCCGGCTCATCTCGAAGTGTAACGAATATGGCGTCAACCCGCTCAACATGGTTGGGATCGGCTCTACCCTCACTTGCCCTCTTGCCGTCAGGTTCGACTATGGTGGGAGCAGTTACAGAGTCGTGATGAACTTCCTCAACTACGCTGAGACAAATCCGGTGACACTCACCTGTGATGGCGTGGCCACTCCGGCGAATCCAACCACTTCCAAATGTGCCCAGTGGCGCATCGAGCCAAGCGTCATCCAGAATGACGGGCAACGCAAATGCATCGGCAAACTGCTGAAGTTGGCCAGTAGCAATAACCTATCAGATCAAGACCTTGGCAATTTTTACTTTTCCTTCACCTTCCACCTCACTAATCCCTGAAGGGAAAGCGATTACCTTTCCGCACAGGTTGGGGCGGTGCCGCCACTGATTGTCTGGCTCAACGAGACGGCTGCGCCAGCTCTGCCCTTGCGCGTTCGTTGGTTGGGTCAATTTGTAGCACACGCTGGAACGCTGCGCGCGCTTCGTCGTTTCGGCCCAAAGCCTTCAATCCCAGGCCAGCCAGCAGAAAACGCATCGCTCCACTCGGAGGCGACGGCTCGGCGGCCAGCATTCGCTCGTCGTCATTGAGCCGGGCTAGACGTTCGTAAAGTGTCCGCGCTTCGTCTTTGTGTCCGACGTGATCCAGCGCGACGGCTTTGAAATAGTAATGTTCCGACCAGGGCTCTTCCGGCTGCGTTGGAGAATTCAAGGCTTCGTCAGCGGCACGCCGCCACCATGTCTCAGCCTCTTGGCGTTTGCCTGCCGCTTCGAATTCACGCGCCGCTGAGACATATTCGCGCGCTTGCGACCGCATCGCTTCGCGACCGACGCCGAAATTGCGGGGAAACTCCGTGGCTTTGATGAACGCAGCAGCGGCTTCGGCGTGACGACCGGCTTGCTGATGCTGTTTTGCCAGAGCCAACTGCGCACGACGGTAAATGCCAAGCGCATCCCCTTCGCCTTCACCCGAAGTGAAGGCGTTTTGCCCCAACAACCGAATGGCATCGGCAAACCGCCCAGCATCCACATAAGCCGCCGCCAGCGATTGCAGCAACGCCGGACGTACGCGGGCTTTTTCCGGAGCGCCTTCCAGCAGCTTGATGCGGCGTTCAGTCTGCTTCATTCCGGCCAGCAAGTGGTCGAACTCGACGTACAGATGATGGTCATCCGGCGCGAGCCCGATGGCGCGCTCCATTGCAGCGGCAGCTTCATCTCTCTTTCCTTCGACTTGCGCCAGCGCTCGCGCAAAGTTGCGATGCGCGACAGCGTTTTTCGCATCAAACTGCACCGCGACGCGCCACGCTTCCAACGCTTCTTTGAAGCGCAGCTTTGAGACGAGAGCGTTGCCGAGGTAATAAGCGGCGCGCCCATCTTGCGGGTTAGCTTTCAGCGCGGCTTGCAAGACTACGATTTCTTCAAGGCGATGCGGGAAAACATAATTAGATCGTGCTCTCGCCCCACGCTTGTAAAACTTAGTTGCCTCTTCACTCCTTCCGAAAAACCCGTGGAAGTAGCCTATGGTGTAATTAAAAAGCGGTGGAGCAATTGTGCCCCTTTCCTCAGATGGTAAGTGACCTAAGTGTTCAAAGAGTTCCGCAATCCCTTCGAGAATAGCAGTTGCATCTTTCGCGTTTCCGATGGCGGCGTAGTCGAAAACCAACTCCAGAAAGAGGTCGGTCATTACCTGGAAATCTTCCTTTTCGAGCAACTTCATTGCACCTTTTCTGGCTTTAAGTGCTTCACTCTCCTTCTTACGTGCTTCTAGGATGTGCGCCCGTTCAAACAGCGAAAAGTAATCAATTGGCATCTCGCGCACGACTTCATCAATGCGTGCCTGCGCCGCATCAAGTTTTCCGGCGCGACGCTCTGCTATTGCCAATACTGTTCGCGCTTTCAAATCGCGCGGGTCAAGCCGCACTGCCTGCTCCAGATTGTCCAGCGCCTGGCCAATGCTGTCAGAAGCCAGATGGATTTCGCCGAGCACATAGCGCGCAACGGATTCACGATGCCCGGCGCGTACGCACCACATCAATTGGTCAATGGCTTCGCCGATGCGGTTTTGTGCTCGGCGCACGAGTCCCAGGTAATAATGTGCATCGCCCGCATCGCGGTTGCGGCGAAGCGCTGCTTCCAAATGTTCCGCTGCGCGGTCGTATTCGCCCGTGCGGTAAAACGATAACCCCAGTTGGATGTGCGCAGGCGCATAGCCCGGATCGAGTTTCAAGGCTTCGCTGTACGCGGCGCGCGCGGCGAGTTCGTTGCTTTTCTTATCCGCGGCCAAACCTTCCAGATAAGCTTTTTCTGCACTGGGCGGGCCGTTGTCTGGGATTGGGCGCGTCGCGGGTTTGAAATCCCCGTTTCCGTCCGGGTCGGCGTTGTTGGTGTAGTAATGAACCAATTCGCGCCCGTCTTTCGCTCGGACACGGGCAACAACTGCCATTGGCGCGGGTAGTTTTACCGTCGCCTTAAATGGAGTTGATGGGGAGAGGTTGATTCGTGTGGATTGAATCAACTTGTTGCTTCCGTCTCCCACAGCAATGATCAATTCGGCATCATCGAATTTGGCGCTGGCGTTGACCGAGATGTGGGCTTCGCTTCCCACAACGACTGCGCGCAAGGCGGCGTCTTTGGTGACCTTGTGGAATTCGCCGCCGAGCTTGTCCAGCGGGAACCAATATTCGGTGAAACGTTCGACACGATGCGGCGCGATGAATTCGTGCTCCATTTGCGTCTCGAAGCGTCCAGCCTGGAATTCGACATACTGGCCATCTTTGTCCGTCAACTTTTCCACCCAGATTTGCCCGGCGTCGTCTGTTCCCCAAGTCCAAGTCTTTTTGCCCGGCAGTTCGTGTCGGTCGGCGACGTGCACAATTCCCCAATCGGATTTTTCGTAATAGATGCCGAAAAAATCCCGCTTTGATTCGCGCGCGAACAGCGACAGGTAATTCGTCACCTCGCGGTAAGTGCCAAGATCAACGCCATTGTGTTTGGGAAAGCTGAAGACCGGCCAGAAAGCGTGCGGGTAGGCTTCGCGCATCGGGTAAACAAAGCGCATATCGTCTGTTGTTTTTGCCGCTGCTGTTGCCCAAAACCAGTACCGTCCGGGCACTTCGCGGCGGTTATTCAGCGTGACTTCGGTTTCGACGAATTTGCGGCCCGGGCGTAATCGGATCGCCACCGCCCACTGCATTCGCTGCGCACGTTCGGTGTCGCCGACAACCACACATGCGCTGCCGTCTTCTTCCATTCGCGAGACGTAATCTACCGGCGAAACAGTCGTCAGGGTGTGTCCATCGGGAAAATTCCATTCAATGCCGCCACTGGTCCACGCACCGCGAATGCCGACCATCGCGTATTTGACGACGTGGTTGGTGTACAGCACATCGCGCTGGGCAGTCTTATCGTAAATGGCGTACAGCTTGCCGCCGAGTTCCGGCAACACCGTCACGCGCAGATATTCATTTTCCAGGTAAACAGCCTTGTAGCTTTTGTCCACGCGTTTATTGGTCAGCGTGTCGAGCATCGGATAGGGGTATACCGGCCGGCGGCGCGTGCCGAACAGCGGCGGATTCGGATCAGGCGCACCAAGCTCATACGTTGGAATTGTCAGTGGCGCTTCCCACACGCGAGTGGCGGGAGTTTGCGCTGAAGCAAAATCTAACAAGCCAACGAAAACGATCAGCAACAGCACGGAGTGCCTCAGTCTGTTCATAGAAAATTCCTTGCGAGTGTCTTCTACTTTTGTTTTTTCGCCGCGATGGCTTTGGCAAGTTTGTAGCGCGCCTCTTCGAACGTGTCGCCGTCTTCTGCAAAACCGACTTTGTCCCGTGCATCGGAAAAAACGCGCGGTACGACCACGCGCAATGCCTCGTCAACTTCCGCGTTCAACCCCATCTTACGCGCCATTGTTAGATACAGATGATCTTGCAACCCACGCCGCAAATTGGCCAGTTGCACAGTGGAAATCGGCCCGGCGATGCCGCGATCTTCTTCAGGATGCAGCCGCTCTTCGCCCGGATACATCAGCACGCCATCCCCATTGGCGAAGTTCTGGTCGTTGACGGGTTTGTTGGGCTGGCCGCGATTGTCGAAGGTAACAGGGTTGCGCCAAACGTTCTGGTTGCGCTCGCCCTGCTTTTGCGAATTGTGCCGCCAGTGGACGCCATGCCACTGAAAGTAAACTTCGACACCGTGTTTGAAGCACGCCCACGCAATGACGCGCGGATCGGTCGCAGGCGTGTCAATCAGCAATGCGCCGATGGCAGGGCGCCCTCCGTTATAAGTCCAATACTGCCGCCCTTTGGCGCGTTCGGCTTCTGCCAGCTTAATGTCGAACCAAAGACCGCTGGCGTTCCAGATGTCAATTGCGCCTTCTAACTCTGTGACGTAATGCTTGGTAACCATTGTCGGCAGCGTGCGGCCAGGGCCAGGGTTGGTATGAACGTTGTCGGCAATTTTTTGGATGTATGGGTACTGCGTTCGCGAAGGTTCGTCGGGCATATAGAGAAACGTGATGGCGTTTGGCAGTTGCCCTTTTATGAACGACATCCAGGCGTCAGATTTTTTCCAGGCGCTTTCGCGCTCATCGAAGTCTTTGCCCGGCCCGTAAAAAGTCGCCGGGACGATACGATTGCCAACGCCTTCGCCTGGTCCTTCGTAGCCTTTTGCTTTGGTGAAATCCTCGCCACTAAACCGGCTCCAGGCTGCTTTGACGGATTCAATGCTGTAGCCGCTGATAAGCTCGATACGGTTACGATGCGCGAAGCGATGGTATTCGGCGTCGAGATTGCGTTCCTGGTAAAGCTCTGGCTGGCTGCCTTCATAATAGACCATTGAAGGCAAGCTGCTTTCATCCGGCAGCGTGAAGTCAAACAACTCAAGCTCGACCGGAATACTTGAGCGCTTTCCGTCGGCGTTGACCTCTACGTTGCCTTCATAAATCCCCGCTGGCAGATCGCGCGCCGTGTAAATTTCCACCCAGATGGCTTGATTGCGATTCGGCATGACAGCCACAGGAAAGCCCCCACGGCCTGGCTTAGCGTTTTCGGGCACAAGTTGCACAGGCTTCCATCCAACCGGATCTTTCGGCACAGCCGCCGCCGACTTATAAAACCAGCTTGCGCCAGTGGGTCGTGTGACGTTTAGATAATTGACCGAAAAAAGTTGAATCGGACGACCGACCGTTTGCGAAGGGTCAGTTCCAGGCGGGCGATACAGGATTTTATGCTGGCTGCTTTTCCGCTTGAGTTCGGGCAGCGCTGCGGAAAGCTGTTTGACGCCGGAAGCACCTGCTTCCACGATTAGTTGAAAGGCGATGATTTCGTTGCGTGCGGCAAAAAGCTTGACCTGTTTTCCGTCCCAAACCGAGTTTCCGCGCTTTTGTGGTGCATTCAGATCGTCCTGCTCGATTTTCTCGCCGTCGTTCACAGCCCAGACCGCGCGCTCACCATCGGCAGTTGCACTTCGTCCAACATTTGCGTTCAAAGCCAGCAGCGCGATGAGAGCGCTGGTTAATACACGTTGCTTCATCCAGCGAACTCCTCAAAAGGGATTGGGTGTATTGTGTCGAATTCGTGCAATGATTGGCGGCGACCAAGTTTATAGCACCGAGTTTGAATGCCTAGCAAGGAAACCGTTTGCGTTGCTTCCGACCCAAGCGTGTCCTTAACCTGCAATATTAGCTCTGATGCGCCCTGGGCCGAGGGTTTTGCTTGCAGCCCTTGGAAGCCGATGCTATAAACCGCGCATCTAACAGGATAACAATCAAAGAGTAGATGTATTGAATCAGAGTCGGCCAAGACATACGCACCAGCGCGTCCCCCTTCCCCAGCGCGCAAATTTGGTCGCACCATGAATCTGAATTGCGGCGCTTTGCGGGAACAGTAGTCGGAAATCCAAACAAATCAATTTCATCAAACTGGTTGATGGGCTCTCTCGCCGCCATCGGCTGGCATTTAATCACCTCAACTTCAAAGAAGGAGACAGCTTATGAACAGCATGCACTGCACCGTTCGGACCATTTTTTTCTCCCTTTGTTTCCTTTGCGGTTCAGGCTTGGCTTTTGCGCAGGGGACAAACCTGGGCACAATTCGCGGCACGGTTACCGACAGCAATGGCGCAGTCGTTGCTGGAGCCAAAGTGCAAGTGACCGACATCGCAACCGATCTTGCGCGTGAGGTTACCACTGACAGCGAAGGCAACTATGAAGTCACCGGCCTGAAATCCGGCAGTTATAAGGTGACCGTCACTGCCCAGTCATTCAAGACAGCGACGGTCAATCAAGTGGCTTTGCGAGGAGGCGATACCACACGTACTGACGTGGCGTTGCAGATAGGTGTGGCCACCGAAACGGTAGAAGTGACTGCTGTTACGCCCATCAATCTGGAAACGCCGACCGTCAGCGGCCAGCTTGGCTCGCGCGAAATTCAAGAACTGCCGCGCGACAGCCGCGACATCTATTCGTTTCTCTACCTGAACCCGAACATTACGCAAGGGGCAGCCGATGGCGCTTTCAAGTTCATCGGCGCGCAAAGTTATGGCGCCAGCTTCTCGCTTGATGGGCAGCGGTCGAACGGCGGCATTTTCGGTGAGCCGACCGCCAGCCAGCCTTCGCTGGAAGTCGTGGGTGAACTTGTTGTGCTTTCGAACAACTTCACGGCTGAATACGCAGGAATCGCGAATGTCCGCGTCGAAACCAAGCGCGGCGGCAAGGAGTATCACGGCTCGGCTTTTTACAATAACAAGAACTCGGCGCTGGCTGCATGGTCCATTGGCGACAAACGCGGGCAGGCACAATTCACGCCAACACCGGCTTTGTCCAAGTTCCCAACACCGTATTTCAACCTCAATGAAACGGGCGGCAGTTTCAGCGGCCCCGTTCCGTTACTAAAAAGAACTTTCTTCATGGCTGCCTATGAACGGCGTTGGAGCGCGGCGCCAGTGCGTTTCCGCAGCACGACTTTGCCGCACGCAAGCCTGTATGTTGGCGATTTCTCTAAAGTCAACGACACGGCCAAGCCAATTGTGCCTGCGGAAGTGACGCTGACCGCCGCTGAACTGGCGGCCAACACAATCCTGACCGGTACCACGCGCCGTTTCGTTACAATTCCGGCCAGGCTGCTGAACCCGACAACAGCGGCATTCATCAAGAATTATTTTCCGGTTACAAGCGTCAACGCGCCCATCAACGCGGCCAACGGGCGGCTGGTTGATTATTTTGAAAACCTTTCTGGCCTGACGACACGCGATTTGGGAACGATCCGGGTTGACCACGACTTAACCTCGAAAGACAAGATCGCTGCGGTTTACAACGTTCAGCCGCGAAATCAGGCCACCGCCGCAGTGGCAGCTCCTTACATCGGTTTGGGGTTGACGCAAAACGAACAGACAAACCACACACTGTCGCTGTCGCACACGCGTATTTTCAAAGAAAACCTCATCAATGAAGTGCGCGGCGGATTTAATTACCAATTGCTTTTTCGCCGCAGCAACACCACGACAGAAGGTTTTTTACAGAGCATTGGATTTGACAGCAGCGATACGGCTGCTTACTTCGGAGTGATTGGCGAGGGAGCACGGCCGACCTACGGCCACATTGGCGTCGCCTTCGGGAACAGCTACGCTACGTTCGGCACGGGCGGACGCAACACGTTCCGTCCGCTGGATCAAAAGCTTTACACCTTCGGCGACACATTCACCTGGACCAAGGGACGGCACACGATCAAAGGGGGATTCGACGCCGTCTACAACTCAGCAATTGATGGGTTTGCCAATAACCGCGGAAATCCACGAGGGTTGGTCACGTATTCAACCGGCGGAGTGACTGACCGCTTTGCTCGCTTCCTGATCGGTTTGCCTCCAACCCAAGTCGCGTTTAATGACCGGCTGCGTCCGCCGATGGACGTTTACAACTGGGAGTCCGGTTTCTTCGCGCAGGATGATTTCAAGATTCACCCGCGCCTGACACTCTATCTGGGCCTGCGGTACGAACTGATCACCCCTTTCATCGAACGCAACGACCTGTTGGTGAACTTCGATCCGGCTTTCCGCGGACCCAATGGACGGCGCGGACGTTTCATTGTTCCAACGCAAGCCACCATCGCAAGCATTGATCCGCGCATGGTTGCTTATGGAGTGGCAACTGCGGACGATGCCGGGGTTGGGCGCGGATTGATTAAGACTGACAAGGATAACGTTGCGCCACGTTTGGGAGCGGCCTGGCTTCTGACCCATAAAAGTGTCATCCGGGGTGGCTACGGAATCTTTTATCCGACCTCGGCAGCACAAGGCATGCGCGATCCGATTGCGACCAACGCCTTCAACCAAGGCCGCGTGAAGACCAGTCCGGCGGCGACTCCTCTCGGAGGTTGGCCGGGCGGCATCAACCCGCACGGCGTCACGCCATTTAGCGCTGGCGCGTTGCGTGTGCTTGGTTCGCAACCGTCGGCCAATGCTGTTCCTTTCGACATCGAACAGCCCCGTATCCAGCAGTACAACGTCACGTTTGAGCAGGAGTTACCCTGGAAGCTGGCGCTGCGTGCGTCTTACCTGGGGACGCGACTGAGCGGTTTGATTTCGGGCATTGACTTGAATCTGTTACCGCCAAACAGCACGCCATTCGGCACAACTACGGGTGACGGAGTGACGCCCTGCACGCCCGGCAACGACTGCAACCTGTCACCGGCTGACGCAGCGCGGCTTCCATTTCCCGAACTAGGCAGCTTTCTAATTACGTTCGGTAACACTGGGCGCGCTCGTTCCCATGCTTTCCAGCTTGAGGTCAACCGTCGCTTCTCTGGCGGCTTCAGCCTTAACACCAGTTACACACTGCTTGATCAAAAATCCACAGTGCCTGACACAGGCAATTCTTCTTTGGGCGGGACGCTCTACAACCAGTTCAAACCAGAGAATGATTTCGGCACGGACGCCTTCGTCTCGCGGCACCGTTTTATCGCTTACGGAATTTGGGAAGTCCCCTATGGCAAGGGACGTAAATTCGGCGGAGACGTGCCAAGCGTAGTGGATGCCGTCGCTGGCGGCTGGCAGGCTTCGTTCAATATGTTTGCCAAGAGCGGCTATGGATTTACGCCGTACTGGTTCTGCGGCAACTGCGACCCTGCCTTTCCAGGCAACATTGGCAGCGGTTCGATTGATGCGGTGGGTGGTTTTGGCGGCACGTCGTTCCGTCCGATTGTGACAGGCAATCCGCAGGTGCGATCCGGCGACCGTTATTTCGATCCGAATGCTTTCGGGGGCCCGCCAGTGGGTGCAGACGTGTTCGATAATCCGAATGTGGCCAAGCGCAATTTGCTGAAAGGGCCAGGAGCCTGGGGAACCAATTTAGGACTGGATAAATCGTTCCGGCTTGGCGAACGGTTCCGGCTTCGGCTGGGCGCACAGTTCAATAATGTTTTTAATCACCCGCTGCGTCCACCAAGCGACATTCAGGTCGCAAACCTAGGGACGTTCAACCTTGCGGTCAATCCAGCCACGCGGCAGGTCGAGATCGCGTCGTTGGACCGCAACCCCGACTTCGGGCGTTTCTTCGACAGTTTCAGCCAGGAAAACATAGATAGTCGCCGTACTGTTCGCATTACTTTGCGGCTGACTTTCTGAAGCGGGTAAAAGATGAGGAAATAAAGGCGGAGGCGGAATTCCAGCTTCCGCCTTTATTGTTTTAGCAAAACTCAGTCGCGTTGAAGAAATAGCTCAATTCGATCTTCGCGTTTTCCGGTGAGTCTGATCCGTGCGAAGCGTTTTCACCCATGCTGGTTCCGAAATCTCCACGAATGGTCCCCTTTGGAGCTTTGGTGGAATCTGTTGGTCCCATCAAATCGCGCCAGGCTTGGACGGCATTTTCTTTTTCCAGCGCTAGAACGACCGTTGGGCCGCTGGTCATAAATTCAACCAACTCACCAAAGAACGGGCGTTCGCTGTGAACTGCGTAAAAACCTTCGGCAACCGGTTTCGACATGTGAACCAGTTTCATCGCCCGAACTTTGAAGCCGTTGTCCGTAATTCGCTGAATGATGTTGCCGATATTGCCCGCGCGAACGGCGTCGGGTTTGATCATCGCAAAAGTCATTTTGGGTGTGTCTGACATAAGTTGTTTTGAGTTCTCCTTGAACGATTGAAATAGTAAAAATGGTTGCGGGAAATTTGGAGTTGATGGCGGATGATAGCAATCGTGTTTTCCTGGCGTCAAATTTGGCTGAAATTGACTGGTATTTCGAAAACCCCCGACATCAAAAACTGAAGGCTGAGCCGAACACATTGTTCAACTCAGCCCTCAAGTTCAGGAAGCCATGATACAACGCTATGGTCGGGTCGGCGGAGCCGAACGACCACCACCGCCGGAAGACGGGCTTTCGCTACGCGTCGGAGCAGACGAAGAAATCGTGCTCACCGACGATGAAGCAGCAGACGGTGCTGAAATTGAGCGCGATCCAAAATCAGGAGCGCTTCGGTCAGCGCCAAAACCCGATCCGGAATCAATCCGACGCCCTTCAATTTGGCGTTGAATTGGCGCGCGGTCGTTTCCGGCAATTACGCGGCTTGGCAAATTAACACTTCCGCCGCCACTGTTACCGCCGCCGTAATTTCCATACGGGTAGCCATAATACGGACTGTAACCATACGGCCAGTAATTCAAGGCCCAACCATAAGAGTTAAAGAAGCCGAAGCCATAAGGCGAATACCACAATCCATTACGCGGAATGAATGTGTAGCAGTTATAGAATGAGTCGTACATCCATCCATAACTTAACGAGTTCATCGTCCGCGAACGGCGAAGCGCTGAAATGTTGGCAGCCATCAGCGTATTGGCGCGATTGAAGCTCCAAGCGTCGAACCGATCGGAGGCGTCTTTGTTCACTTTGGCCATGTCCGATCTGGCAATCGGGCTACCGTTCAATTTGACGGCATTGCCGCGTCCCACTTTGATCGCTTTGCCGGCCAGGAATTGATTGCGGTCTCCAATGAATAATTCGCCCTGACGAACTTGAACCAAGGTATTGGTGTCAATCGGATCAAACCGGTACAAACCATCTTTGGCAATTGAAACGGTGCCATGCGGGGTGACAATTTCAAGTGGAGAGTTTTTGTTGATAGTCGAAACCTGCTCTGTGGCGGTCGCCACTTCCGTAATCGCCCCACCCTTCACAACTTCAAACCGGATTTGCGTCAGCGAAGTGCTGAGGGCACGGACTTCGCTGTTTTCATTCAAGCGAAGATACGAGCCGGGGCTAAGCAGTATTTCGGCAAAGCTGTCAGCTTCAGTGATAAGGCTGTCACCATCCCGCATTTGCGTGCCGAGTGAAACACGCCCTTTGGTGTTGTCTTCGCTGTCAGCGCGCAAGATGAAAACCTTGCCTTCTGCGCGATTGACAAATCCTGCTTTACTGGAAATCAGATGTTGGGCATTGACTGCGATTGACGCCAGGGCAAGCAGCGCAAACGCAGCAACAAAAATTTTGGCGAGTCTTGTCATAACGGCCTCCTTACCGACCTTTAAGAACATTTGACTAGGGGGGTACCTGTCGTGGCGGATTCTACTCCCGATGCTGGCAGCAAAACAAAGCAAACGGGGAAAACTGCCAAGTATTTTTCCACCGGAAACTGAATGCCAACGATGAAACAGGTTATTCCTGCAACTTTGAGAATGTAGGCATGGTTAAACTTGCGCTGAGGTTTTCGGATTTTTCACTGTTTTCAGGACGATGGCATTGACTTATCCGCCTATGCATCCAAACAAACGACCATTCCAGTGATGAGCGTCATTTCAATGCTGCAACGTGATTTCGGACTGTTTCGCCCATCGTCCGAAGGTTGTAACCACCTTCCAGACAGGAAACTACACGCCCTTTGCCAGAAGTTCGAGCGGCTTCTTTCAGCCGCCGACTCATTCGTGCGTAACTGTCGTCGGTCAATGCCAACTGCCCAAGCGGATCATCCACGTGGGCGTCAAAGCCAGCCGAGATAATCACCAGATCGGGCGAGAGTGCCTTCATCGCCGATTCCAAGCCTTCCTCAAACATTTGCAAATAGTGCTCCGCCGAAGTTCCGGAGTGAACCGGGACGTTGAGCGTGAATCCTTCTCCTTCGCGTACGCCTCTTTCATTGGCCGCTCCTGTGCCTGGATACCAAGGGTACTGATGCAAGCTGTAATAGAAAACCGATGGGTCGTCGTAAAAAATATCCTGAGTTCCATTGCCATGGTGCACATCAAAATCAACGATCAGAATCTTTTTGATTTCTGCCGGATAAGCCGTCTGGGCGTAACGCGCTGCAACGGCAACATTGTTGTAAAGGCAAAACCCCATCGCGTGCCCCACCGTCGCGTGATGCCCCGGAGGTCGGCAGGCGACAAATGCATTTTCGGCTTCACCAGTCACAACGGCATCCACCGCCCGACAAGCCCCTCCGGCAGCCATTCGCGCGGCCAGATCGGATTGCTCGGAAACCACCGTGTCGGCATCCAGTTGCACATGTTCAAACATCATGGCCTGTTCGCAAGCCTGGTGAATGCGCGAAATGGAACGCGCCGTGTGGCAACGTTCCAAATCCTCGTCAGTTGCCTGGCGCGGCGCAAGCTTGATCAGGCTTTGCCACCAGTCTGCATCTGCCATTAACCCATTAAGCACTGCACGATACCGTTCGCGGCGTTCAGGGTGATCGCCGGTATCATGTTTCAGGTAGTCATCAGAATAGATAATTGCAGTCGGCATGGCGGGGATGGTAAGCGTGAGAATCCGAATAAGCAATTGTGCTGGTAGGTGCGGCAAAAATGCTGAGGAAAGGCTTAAACAACTCAGTCTCAAAAACACCCTGAAGAAAACCGTTGTGGCGCAATCGGGAAAGATTGCGCCACAAAATAGGCGATTGATAACCTGTTTGGCTTAAACGAGTCCGTTATTTGCCATTGAGCGCAGTCAGCCGTGCCGATAAGCGTCCTCCATCATGGCAGGTCAAACAGGCGATAGTGGAATTTTCCGCCGATTTCGGATTTTCCTTCCAGCGTTTGGCAATTGGTTCGTAGGGCGAATCGCGCAACACAACCAAAATCTTATCCAGATATTGATTGGCTTCTTCCGTGCGGCCAGTACGAATTGAGGCCTGTGCCATTCCGCCCAGCAATTCACCTTTCAAATGTACTGGCAGTTTTTCCACCATCGCTCCTTGTTGCTTCCACAGAATCTGGAAAGAAGCATAAGCACGTTCCCAGGCAGCAGCGCGATATTCCTTGGGCAATTGATCGGCAAATATCATGAAGCTGCCACCGACAACTGCCGCCACTCCACCATTTGCTGGCTGAAGTTGCCGGGCCTGATCAAATGTGTCCAACACTTGCTGATACTTCTGCTTGAACTCGTCCTGTTTTTTGTTTTCCAAAGCTTGAACCGCATGGTAAAGCAGCGCGCCGCCTTTCCAGGCCAACAACTCCGCTTTCGATTCAGGACGTTTTTCCATTAAGAGTTCAATGTTCTTTTCGCCTCTGGCCAACCGAGTAAGATCATTCTGCAAAAAGCCTGCAAAGATGTCTTCTCTGACCAGGGTATGAATTGTCAGACGGCTATCTGACAAAGGAGGTTCCGGGGATTGGGGTGTTTGAGAGGCTACGGCAAAAATCGCCAGCATCGAAATTACAAGTGTTGCTTTGATCGCATTCATTGGCTATCTCTCCATTTTCAAAATGCTTACGCGCAGCGCAGCAGGTTAATGAGCAGTTCGTTATTCACTATGTCTTCGGTTACGGTAGAAATGCCTGACATTCCGCGATATTCACTACGAAATCAAAACGCAAAAGTTTTTACAGATACGTTTCAATTCGGCTATTTCATCAATTCGGCGTAACGGTCCAGCAGCGGCAGCACAACGTCTCTGCCCGCGGGCGGAAGAAGAAAAACCGCGCGATGAACTCCGGTGTTTTCCAGTTTGTCTATATACGCCTGATCCGGTTTTGCCGCAAAAACTGAAATCGAGATTGAATCGGGGTTGCGACCTGCGGCCTCAACCTGTCGCTTTAACGTTGGGATTCGTTCAGCCAAATCGCCCGACCGCATCGCAATTGGCATCCATCCATCACAATACTCTGTCACGCGGTCAAAAGTTGTCGGCCCATTCCCTCCCATAACGATGGGTGGATGCGGCTTCTGGGCGGGTTTTGGAAAAGACAAGATGGGGTCGAAATTGACAAATTCTCCGTGAAACTCGGCTTCGTCTTTTGTCCATATTTCCTTCATGGCCAAAACACGTTCACGCAAAATCCGCCAGCGTTTTTTGTAATCAGTTCCATGATTTTCCATCTCTTCGGCATTCCATCCGCCACCAATTCCAAAAATGACTCTGCCATTTGAAAGCTTGTCGAGGGTTGCGACTTCTTTTGCCGTGACGATTGGATCACGCTCTATGACCAAACAAATTCCTGTCGCCAATCGCAGGGTGGTCGTTGCGGCAGCCGCAGCGGTAAGCGACAAAAACGGATCGTACGTCTGCCAATATTCTTGTGGAAGCTCACCCCCCGCAGGATACGGCGTCCGCCGACTAACAGGGATGTGCGTGTGTTCCGGAATCCAGAACGATTCAAATTCTCTCTGTTCCAATTCACGCGCCAGTTCATTCGGCCTGATCGAAGAGTCTGTCACAAAGATTGAAGCACCAAATTTCATAGATTTTGCCCATCGCCTCTGTCTAAATTCGCCGCTTGTTGGATAGCGGGATGCCTGCTGAATGCATATTGAACTTTTGTGAATCGCTCAATAAGCATAGTGGCATCGGCGACGGATGGCAATTTTTTGGAGAGATTTCAACGATTGTCAGCACAGTAAAGCTAATAAGTAAAACTGAGGAACTTGGGGCAACCTGACTGTTGCTTGACCGCATCGAGATGGCTCACTATACTTCATTGTGAGCGATAGAGAGATTCCCCAACGAGCGAAAAATCTTAAAATTCAACTCAGGGATTTAACACGAATGATGGTTGCCAACCGATGGAATGATTTGCTTGTCCGTTTTATTGGAGGCCGTGTGTCTTATCTATCACCATCGAAACCCTTACGCGAAATCAATCTCACCTCAGATTCGCGTATTGGGCCTAGTAATTTCTCTCTGACAGCCCTGAAGATGGCAACAAGACAGTGAAGGAGAATGAATGCTATCTTCCGACTCAAGGCAACAATCCCTTATGATAAAAATACAGGTCGCGGCTCCCCCTTTCTGTACACGCAATGTCGCGACAGATGTGACCAAAAGCCTGGCCATCGGTTTTGTCGGCCATCAGTTAATGTACCTTTTATGACATAAATACTGCGAATCTAGTGAGCAAAAGGAAATCACGAACTTGTTACGAAACAATCGCTTTGGGCGGGTTTGACCGCTAGTACAGTAAACCTGTTAAGCGAGTTGTGAAGCAAAGTTAGCTACTTGGTCTGATTCATCGTGATATTCAGGCATCGAGTACTTCTCCCAACTTACTTCATTGGACTCAGGAACTCATACGGAAACACTGAAGAAAACTATGGGTGCTCGGCGCAGAGCGCGTGAATGCGCGCTACAAATGCTTTTCTCGTACGATGTGACTCGTCCGTCGCTCGAAGAACTCTTGGATTCCTTTTGGGGAGAACTGGCGGAAGCTTCGGATGAAGTGCGCGTCTTTGCCAATGAACTGGCGTCAGGAACAGTTCTGCATCTGGATGAGATTGACGATCGCATCAAGCTCAGGACGGAGCATTGGCGAATTCCACGTATGGCCGTCGTTGATCGAAATTTGCTGCGAATGGCGGTGTTTGAATTTCTCTATCAACCCAATACACCCAGAACCGTGGCCATCAATGAGGCGTTGGAGATTGCCAGGCGCTTTTCAACCAGCGAATCAACGCAATTTATTAATGGGATTCTTGATGCGATCAAGCGTGATTTGGAAACGCATCCGGCTCAGGAACTCACTCCTCCTATTGGATTGGCACAGCGGATCGGTTGAAATATGTTCGCACCAAATAATGAGCGGACTGCTCTTTCTCCTAGTTCTGCATTCTTTGATTCTGGTTTCAGGCCAAAAATTTTCTTTTCTCTGCCTGCCCTTATCTTTCCAAAACATTTCTGTTTTGATTACCGACAAATGCTCAAGTAAAATCCGTTCAAACACCAAGGAACGGGTTTTATGAAACATTACCTATCACGTCGGCGATTTATTTTTGCGACCTTTGTTGTCGTCACTTTTTCATTTCTTGTAGCTGGTTCGGAAGTTTTTGCTCAAACTGCCACCCCGCCCACCCAAGATCCACAACAACAAACGATCAAAATTCCAACGACCTTGGTAACTGTTCCGGTCATTGTCACGGACCGGTTTGGGCGATTTATTACTGGACTTGATCGTGGAGATTTCAATGTTCGTGAAGATGGGGTTGCACAAAAGCTGGAAGATTTTTCTTCCACCGAAGCTCCGTTCAATGTCGCGCTTTTGATTGATACCAGCCGCAGTACACAAAACAAGTTAAGTCATATCCGCAAAGCTGCTCTTGCATTTATCAAACAGCTTCAACCAAATGACCGGGTTATGATTGTAACGTTTGATGAGCAGGTGCGTTTCGTCAGTGGCTTCACGGACAATCGCGCCGAATTGGAGCGGGCGGTCAAAGCGCTGAAAAGCAGCTATCTGACAAGCCTGTATGACGCGATTTATCGAACAATCACAGAAAAGATGCTTCCGATTTCCGGGCGCAAGGCAATTGTTGTTCTGACTGACGGCGTGGACACGGCAAGCAAGAAAGCCTCTTTCACAAGTTCACTTGACCTGGTTGCAGCTACCGGAATCATCAGCTACGCAGTTCAGTACGAAACCCGCAATGACGGCGGGCCGGTCATGAAGCCAATTTTTCTCCCCGAAAGACCCTCGAACTCTTTTGTGTCAAAATTTGCGGCGAGCTCTTCAACCTGGCAAGAGCAGGACAAAACACAACAGCCGACAAAGCCCGAATCAAAGCAACCTATTATTAACATTCCTCGTTCGATGGGCTCCATTTTCGGTGAAGCTTCACCCGCAGGCACAATGCCGTCTCCTTCTCCGAATTCTGAACCTTCGACACGAGTCAATTCCCAGCTCCAACAGCCTGTAAGGGATCGTTATCTTGTGGCTGCGGATTTTTTACGAAGCTTGGCGGCGCAGTCTGGTGCGCGCTACATCCGCGCTGAAAATATCGAAAACACTTCTTTTGCCTTCCAGTTGATCGCTGAAGAACTACGCCATCAATACACGCTGACTTATCTATCCGCGAACGAACAAAAAGATGGCAATTACAGGGCCATTTCCGTCAAGGTAAAAAATCCTGATCTGGTTGTTAGAGCGCGCCTAGGCTACCGCGTTTCCAAAGAAGAAAGTGACACGGAGAAGAGGCCTGCAAATTCCTCTAAGCCCTAACTTCGCCACAACCTGGATGCGCGGCAAACTTGAGATTATAGGACCGCATTTTCTTTACGACATTTGAGATAAAAAAATCCCACGATACGAGCCATCGCATCGTGGGAATCAAGCAGGAGAAGGAGGGAGGTAAACGTCAAAAACCGAAAGGAGCCAGCAAACAATAAATTACGATTGCAAAATGAATCTTTAGACGAAACAAAAACCGGCCACTTGACGCAACCTTTACCTACATTCTTTTCCGGATTTGCTATTGAAGCCAGCGAACGCCGCTTCAGAAATTCTCGATTCCAGGACAGGAACCTTTAAGACGGTGCGGAGTATATTCACTTGACCTTGCCGAGTCAAGAATCCTTTAACTTTGTTTCATAAACTTTTTTTGGAGCCTACCCCTTGAAAAATCGCAACTTCCAACTGATCGAAACTAATGGAATCCGATTGCGCATCGTAGTCGAAGGCAACGGTCCATTGGTGATCTTGCTACATGGATGGCCGCAGTGCTGGTATCTGTGGCGACACCAGATTGATCCCATTATCGAAGCTGGCTTCCAGGTTGCCGTTCCTGATCAGCGTGGTTATGGCGGTAGCGACAAACCGGCAGAAATCGAAGCCTACAACATCCTCGAATTAACCAACGATGTCGTCGGCATTGCTGATGCCTTGGGACACAAACAGTTCATTGTAATTGGCCACGATTGGGGTGCGCCTGTCGCCTGGCATACTGCATTGTTGCACCCGCAACGCGTTAAGGCCGTTGCTGGCTTAAGCGTTCCCTACACGCGTTGGAAGGCTAAAACACTTACCCAGCAGGAATTTTTTGGCAACAATTTCTGGTATATGGTCTATTTCCAAAAACCGGGCATCGCCGAATCTGAATTTGAAGCAGATATCCGGAAAAGCCTACGAATGATTTATTACTCGGGATCAGGTGATTTTCCATCGGGGTTTCGCCTGGGCCAAAAGCCAGCTTCAGCAAAATTTTTAGACGGCTTGCCGGATCCGGAACAGTTGCCTTCCTGGCTTACTGAAGAAGATTTAGATTATTACGTTGAGCAATATCAGCAAAGCGGCTTTCGCGGGCCGATCAATTGGTATCGAAATATTGACCGAAACGTTGAATTGACACCACAACTGGATTCACTGGAAACCGGCAGAATTCAACAACCCGCCTTCTTTATCGCAGGGACTAAAGACCCTGTGCTGAAATTTGGAGGAGGTGATACGGTTCAGCGAATGGATAAATGGATGGTGGATTTCCGCGGCAAGGTGATGATTGAAGGCGCAGGCCACTGGGTGCAAATCGAACGGCCTAAAGAAGTAACGGAAGCGCTGCTGGGCTTTCTAAAAACTGTGGCTTGAAAGAATGCCACCAAGCGCTTCCGATTTATTTTTTTAAGGAATCAACAAGACTTTTCCCGTGGTTTTACGGCCTTCCAATTGGCGATGCGCTTCGGCAGCGTCAGCCAGCGGGAAGGTCTTTTCGATTCTTAACTTCAGTTTTCCAGACTTGATCCAGTCAAATAAGTCTCCTGCTCGCCAGAGCAGCTCTTCGCGCGTTGCGGCATACGCAGCAAGACTGGGCCGGGTCAAAAATAGCGAACCTTTTTGCGCCAGCAAGGCGGGATCAAACACTGCAACGGGCCCTGAGGACTGGCCAAACAGCGCCAGCATTCCGCGAGGCGACAAGCAGTTCAAACTTTTCAAAAACGTGGTTTGGCCGACTGAGTCGTAAACGACTTGAACGCCTTTGCCATCGGTCAAGCGTCGGGTTTCGGCTTCAAAGTCCTGTTCCGTGTAAAGAATCACTTCGTCGGCCCCGGCTTCACGAGCAAGCGCGGCTTTGGTTTCGGTTGAAACCGTTCCAATGGCGCGAGCACCGATGTTTTTGGCCATTTGAATCAGCAGCAAGCCTACGCCGCCAGCCGCTGCATGAATGAGTGCAGTTTCGCCAGATTTCAGCGCATAAGTTGAGGTCACCAGATAGTGTGCCGTCATTCCTTGAAGCATTGCGGCTGCGGCCTGCTCCGCGCTTATCCCTTCGGGAATTTTCACCAAGCGCGACGCTTGAACTGCCGCATAATCAGCATACGCGCCGGGCTGCATGGCGTAAGCAACACGATCGCCAACAGCAACTTCTGTGACGCCTTCGGCAATGGCTTCGACGGTTCCGGCGGCTTCCATCCCTGGGATGAACGGACGCGGCAGCGGATAAAGTCCCGTGCGGTGATACACGTCAATGTAATTCAGTCCAACAGCTTCCAGCTTGACCAACGCTTCGCCTGCTTTCGGAGCAGGCTTTTCAGCATCTCGGTAAACCAGCGATTCGGGCCCTCCGCAGTTTTCGACAAGGATTGCTTTCATAATTCTCCTGATTGATTGGGTTAGTAAATTTGCAGTGGAAAGCTTGGCATAGTCTCCGAAAAAGGAAAATGGCTGCTTGAAAGATCAAGCAGCCATTTTTGAAGTTTGTTGGCATCAGTTGGTCAGCGCCGTGCCTGTCGTCCTCTGGCGTCGTCAATGTCTTCGACGGCAGCGGGAGAGGAAATAATTCCACCTTTGATTTTCGGAGCAATGTCCACGCGACCAAGCAAAATCCGCTGCATACGCTTTGGCAAAACGTATTGGGCGGCACGAAGGATCTTATTGACGATTGAAACCAGATCGCCTCGACCGTCCCAGTGTTCCTGCAAAACTGCATCGTCGGTCCTGGCCAGCAAGCGTAAAACAACCAACCCGATCAAATACAAGTCGTCCACCTGGCCGATCACCGGAATCACGTCCGGCAACAAATCCAGCGGAGAAATCACATAAGCAATTGCGCCTACAAGCATTGCTTTTTCTGCCAGCGGCACCCGCGAATCTTTGAAAAGCCTTCCCAACAACTTCAGGAAGTTCGGGATCAGCATGATCGAGCTTCTCAAAAAACCTTTTGCTTCCCTGCGGTTTTCCGGCGTGTAAGTGTCAATTCTAACGATTTTGTTTTCTTCCATTTTCCTCCTCCCACGAAAAGACGTAAGTAGCTTCGTTTGCCGAAGCGCGGCTTCAGATGGTTAAATGCCTGACGCCGTTGTAAAGAGCGGCGCAATTTAACCATTCATGACTGATTGATACAAACCAACTATGTCAACCGAAGTTTTCCCGGAATCGTTGGAACTGACAGACAGCGATTCCGTGCTGCAAATTGTGTGGGATGACGGCCATGTTAGCCGTTTCAGCCTCTCGTTGTTGCGCGCGGAATGTCCCTGCGCCAGTTGCAAAGGCCATCATCCGTCGCAGAGCTTGAACCTGAAAGCCGAACAATTTCCTGACATTCGCATCACCGATCTTGCACCAGTCGGACGGTACGCTTACAGCATCAGCTGGAGCGACGGCCACAACACAGGTCTTTATACGCTCCGGTCGCTGCGCGAAATGGAAAACTCCGCCTAACCGGATTGAGAGAGAGACGCAATGAAATTGATTTTTCGATCCTGCCTGTTTGCCTTTCTATTGCTCGTCGCGCTTGCGGCCTCCAAAACCCAACAAGCTGCGGACGTAAAACCTGAAGATCGCTTTGCCAAATTCGATAAGATCAAAGTGCATTACCAAAATTACGGTAAAGGCGA
Source organism: uncultured Heliomicrobium sp. (assembly GCA_964570175.1). Taxonomy (GTDB): domain Bacteria; phylum Acidobacteriota; class Blastocatellia; order RBC074; family RBC074; genus RBC074. Next base: position 24,021 of record CAZMXG010000097.1, read on the forward strand.
CGAAGCCGTGGTTTTCATTCACGGATGGACGTGCAATCTGAATTTTTGGAAAGCCAACATCCCGGCATTCATTGGCCACACGCGGGTCATCGCTGTTGACCTTCCAGGCCACGGCCAGAGCGAAAAGCCTGAAATTGCCTACACCATGAAGCTGTTCGCCAACACAGTAGATGCTGTCATGCGCGATGCCAAAGTCACCAAAGCGACACTGGTCGGCCACAGCATGGGCGCGCCCGTGTTGTGGCAGTTTTATCGCAATTTCCCTGAAAAAACGCGCGGATTGGTGATTGTGGACGGCGGGTTGAAAGCAATGGGAACGCGAGAATCCATGAAACCATTCCTGGATCCTTTGCGGTTGCCTGCTTACAGGGCAAGTGCTGAAAAGTCTGTCGAATACATCACGCAAGGGATGAAAGATCCGAAAGTCCGTGCCGAAGTCAAAACCGCGATGATCAACACTCCGCAGAACGTGATGGTCAGCGCTTTTGAAGGAATGCTTGACCCAACAATCTGGCCGACGCCAACCGACAGGATCAAAGTTCCTACGCTGGCACTGATGGCAAACAATGGAAACTGGAATTCGGAGTACGAAAAATATGTCCGCGAACTCGTTCCCGGCATCGAGTATCAAAAATGGGATGGCGTCAGCCACTTCCTGATGATGGACGAACCGCAGAAGTTCAACGACACGGTGCTGGCATTTTTGAAGAAGAACAACCTGATCAAATGAAGACAGTCATTCTTTGCGGCGGAAAAGGAACCCGGCTAGGTGAACACGGCGCAACCGTGCCGAAAGGGTTAATTGAAATCGGCGGCCAGCCTGTGCTGTGGCACATATTGAAGCTTTATCAGCATTATGGCCTGAATGAATTCGTGCTGTGTTTGGGGTTTCTGGGCGATGAAATCAAGCGGTATTTCATTGACCATTATTTTCTGGATCGTGAACCGTTATACGGCGACCTGGCACCATCGGCTGATCTGGCGGGCGATTTTCAACTGCGCTGGCAGCACGCAAATGGCATCGAGTTGACCATTACCTTTGCCGAAACCGGAGCCGAAACCAACACAGGCGGACGCATTCAACGAATCGAAAAGTATTTGGCCAATGACCAGACGTTCTGCGTGACGTATGGCGACGGTTTGTCGAACGTGGATCTGAAAGCGTTGATTGAATTTCATCGCGCGCATGGCCGAACGGCCACACTGACGGCGGTTCACCCGCGCTCCAACTTCGGCATTATCAAACTGGATGGCGAATCGGCGGTCACGGATTTTGAAGAAAAACCTGTCATGCAGGAATGGATCAACGGCGGCTTTTTCGTTTTCAATCGGCAACTGTTTGAATACTTGACCGACGATTGCGTGTTGGAACGCGAGCCGCTGGAAAAATTGGCTGCCGAGCGGCAGTTGATTGCCTATCAACATTCCGGCTTCTGGAAATGCATGGACACCTACAAAGACAACCTTGAATTCAATCAGCTTTGGGATGCCGGGCAAGCGCAATGGAAAGTGTGGGAATGATTTTGGATTTTGAATTGCCACGACTTTTATCTGCCGAACCAGACGCCTTCTGACACCTAACACCTGTAACCTATCACCTAAATGTTTTGGAATAACCGAACAGCTTTTGTCACCGGCGCCACCGGATTTGTTGGATCGTACATTGCCAGAATGCTGGTGGAACAAGGCGCGCGCGTGGTTTGTTTGCAGCGTGACGAAGTGCGATCGAACTCGCTGGATATTTTTGATTTGCGCCATCGAGTCACCGTGGTCAACGGCACGATTGAAGATCACGCGTTGATGGAACGGATTCTGACCGAATACGAAATCGAAGCCGTCTTCCATCTGGCCGCACAAGCCATTGTCGGCGCAGCCAACCGTTCGCCGCTTTCCACTTTTGAAGCCAATATTCGCGGAACGTACTTTCTGTTGGAAGCTTGTCGCCGCAGCGAAACCGTCAAACGCGTAGTCGTGGCGTCCAGTGACAAAGCATACGGTTCGCACGACGACCTGCCTTACGAAGAGCATTACCCGCTGCTGGGTTTATTTCCCTACGACGCGTCAAAAGCCTGCACGGACATTCTGGCGCGCTCATTCGCCCACACCTACAAAACACCGGTCACAGTTTCGCGCTTTGCGAACATTTACGGGCCGGGCGATATGAACCTGTCGCGGATTATTCCAGGAACGATTCTGGCGGTACTTCGCGGCGAAGCGCCCATCATTCGCAGCGACGGAACTCCTGTGCGCGAATTCGTCCACGCCGATGATGTGGCGCGCGGATATTTGCTGCTGGCGGAAAAAATCGAAGACACCGCTGGAGAAGCATTCAACTTCGGCGCAGGCGATCCGGTGCAGATGCTTGATCTGGTCAGTCGCATCATCCGGCTGGCCGGCAAAGAAGGCCAGATCAAACCGCACGTGATGTTGGATCACAAAATCGAACGCGAAATTGACGCGCAATATTTGTCGGCTGGCAAAGCCGAATCTCGTCTGGGCTGGCGCGCGGAGATTAGTTTAGACGACGGCTTATTTCAAACAATTGAATGGTATCGCTCTTATCTCCAACAAACCTCCATAAATAACCAACTCTAAACCTGTCATTTTGTACGCGAATTCTTTACGCGCAGCTTCTTGTCCAGTCATTGTCCAGCTTTTTACTCTAAAACCTATCAACCTCACCTGATTTCCAGGCCTTGTCCAATAAAAATACTTGACATTGACTAGACAGAAAGATATTTTGTCCGCGTCTGCATGAAATCATTTCGATTGGGCTTTTTACTAAAAAATATCTCCCAATTTCTTGATTCCCTGACGGACAAAAGCAACAAAAAAGGCAAAGTGCTTACCCTTTGCTAAGGACCAAGTAACTGCTCTACGCATGAGAAAGGAGTTTTCCATCATGAGGATAAAAGTTTTTCGTTCACTTCACTTAAAAACCTTCATTGCAGCGCTACTCGTTCTGGGGTCTCTTTCAACCTCGATTTCAGCGACCCCGACTGCGTTATTGACAGACGGCAAAACCACCGTCACGTTGAGTAACGATTTTCTAGCTGCGCTGGGTGCTTTGAGGGTTTCCGCAGGGACGACAGGAGAAGGAGCTTTGCGCAGCGGTGTTGCCAGCTTCCCTGTTACAGGAGGAGCCCTGGATTTGGCAACGGCCAAAGGCGAAATCAATCATACTGGCGGCTTGGTGCTTTCTGCTGGCACAACGCGAGTCGAGTTATTGAGCTTCAACATTGACACGACCACTTCTAGGACGGTTCTCACAGGCTTGGTGACCGTCAATGGAGATTTTGTCGGACGGCTGCCACTATTCGATTTGCAATTGCCCACGCTCACTCTGCCCCTGCAACCGCAAGCGTTCAATAATCTGTTTCTTCCAGGCGTGAAAGTCACCCTGTCTGCTGAAGCGGCTCAGGCACTGAACTCGGTTTTTGGTGTCACGGCCTTCACACAAGGCTTCAACATTGGCACGGCGTCTGTGTTTGCCGTGACAACAGCTTCACGTCGAAATCCTTTCGCCAATTAAAACATTCAAGAAAACAGCAAAGCCTTCGCCGTCACTTCACGACGGCGAAGGCTTTTGATTTTCATGCCAGCCAATTCTTTGGCTGGCACAACAGAAAGAATCTGCTGAATCATCTCGCTTTTGTCGCCTGCTTGTCAGCTTCGGGCGTTTGCGCTAAAACCAGCGCCGCAATAAATAGCAGGCAAATTGATGTGATAATCAATCGAAGGAAATTTCCAACGTCAAAACGAAAACCAAGGATGGCCATGTGAGTTTCCATTGAACCTGAGGTTTGAAATTCGGAATTTGAAAGGAACAGAAAGATGAAACATTCAGAAGCATTCGAACAGCTTTGCAACGACGCCAAATCTCGCGTCAAGGAAATCACTGTCGCCGAGGTGAAGCAAAAGCTCGATGCAGGTGAAAACTTCGTCTTCATTGACGTACGAGAAGATAACGAATGGGATGTAGACCACGCCTCCGGAGCGCAGCATCTGGGGCGAGGCATCATCGAACGCGACATTGAAAAAGTCGTGCCGGACAAAGCCGCGGAAATCGTTCTGTATTGCGGCGGCGGTTTTCGTTCAGCATTGGCCGGTGACAACCTGCAAAGAATGGGATA
>CAZMXG010000098.1:0-28104 GCA_964570175.1 uncultured Heliomicrobium sp.
CATTCAAGCCATAACGGCCAATGTGCCGAGCAAGGGTTCGGCCCAAGAGGCATCTCCCAGCACGGACAGTTTATTTCTGGCTTGGTCGCGCGAAAGCCCTTTTGTCATTAAACGCCAGGCAGTGTCCTGGTCAAATTCAATCCTGCAAACCACTTTGTCAGACGAGCCGGAAAATAATTCCCAGCCCTCCATACTTTTTACCAACGTCCAAACGTCGCCCGCTTCGCCGGTGATAACAAAGCTAATTTGAGTGCCTGTTTCGGCTGGCGTGTTTTTGTAATTCACCGGCAATGCCCGCACAAACGCATCCAACACGGGATGCAACCATTTGCGCCTGTACAACGCCGGAGCGCCAACGGCGTCACGAATCTGTTGCTGGTGATGCCACTTTTCCGTGTATTCGCGCGCCATGTCGAACCAGTTCTGCGAAGTTTCTTCGCCAGCCCATGCGACACCAAAAAGTGCGGGTGAATACGGATCGAGCGATTTGAAAAGCGCCGTAACTTGAGCGCCAGTTATCGCAAGAAATTCAATCAACAATTGCGGGCTGATTCGTTTGGTCGCGTTGATCCAATCGGCATTAAGCTGATTGAGAAAGCCAACCAGGTCAGCGTAACTTTCGATTGGTTTGTCAGGCGGAACCATCGGCGCTTGATCGCGCTGAAAAGACAACCGCCGGATGTCGCTGTCCAGCAAATGCGCGGCGAGGTCACGCACCAACCACGAACCGGCAACGGTCGGTTTGTACCAGTCTTCGGCAGACAAACCACGAAGCAAGGTCAGTAATTCTTCGTGAATTTCGCCGAACAAATCAGCGACAAAAATGGGTTCGACAGGTTTCATGACAATTCTAAAACCCGCTTCCTACTGGTCGCGGTACTGATTCAGCATCTGAGCCGCGATTTCTTTGAAAAGCTTGGCGCAGACAGTTTCGGTCAAATTGGACACATCCATTCGCGGATTGAATTCGTTGATGTCTGCTCCGACGATTTCAGCGTTCAAGTTGAGAATCGTGTTGATCGCTTGTCGTGAAGAAAGCCCGCCCGGTTCACGGTGCGAAACTCCCGGAGCAAACGCCGGATCCAGCCCGTCCATATCGAATGAAATGTAAACCGGCGTGTCGAAATCAATCGGCCAATCGTCGCGATAATCGCGCATTTCAATCACTTCGACGCCAAAGCGTTCGGCTTGCTGGCGCGTATGATCGGTCATCGTGCGAATGCCAACCTGCACCAATCGTTCGACCAGGCCTTCTTCCATAATTCGCGCAAACGGACAGGCATGCGAATACCGATTGCCTTCAAATTCATCGTACAAATCAGGATGGGCGTCGAACTGAAGAATGCTCAGTCGCCGGTACTTTTTGGCAAAAGCGCGAATAATCGGATAGGTGATGGCGTGATCGCCGCCTAAAGAAATCGGTTTGAAGTCTTGTTCCAACAACCCGGCAATCGTGGCTTCGATTCGCAAGCGCATCGCTTCGCCGTTTGTGGCTTCAATGTCTCCGGCATCGTGAATGGTTTCGCGGGTGACAGCGATGCCGGATTCACTGTAAGGATTGGAAGCTTCGGAAAACAACGCGGCGCGAATCAGCGGCGGAGCTTCGGCGGGTCCACGCATAAACGAGGACATCTCATCCCAGGGAATTCCGATCAGTGCTGGCTTCAATGCAATTCCTTCTTATCAGTACCGCGCGCGGTAGCAAGCGGGTATTCGCTATTTACCCAAAACCCGCTTCCTACCGGTCGCGGTACTGACTTATTTAGCGGTTGTCGTCGTTCAAAGGATCAATTGTCGGCGGCTTGCCGGGCGCACGCTCTTCCAGATGATCTTTCAGCTTCAACAACGGAACGCCTTCGATCCACCATTTCGGAGCCGACTTGCCCATCAGGTAATGGTCGAAAAATTCGCGCATCCGCACGGTGTAATCTTTCATGTTCGCCGGAACGCGCAAACCGTGATTTTCGCCCTTGTACTGCAACATCACGACGGGCTTTTGCAGTCGCCGCAGTGTGTTGTAGTAGAAAATGCCTTGCGTGAAATCCACGGCTCCGTCTTTGTCGTTGTGCAAAATGACCAGCGGAGTTTTGACATTCTTGGCATGCGTGATCGGCGAATTGCGCTGATAGGCTTCTGGAATGTCCAGCGGGCTGCCGGTGAATCGCCCCTGGCTGCTTTCAAAAATCGCCATGTTGCCGCCGCCGCTGTTCCAATAGATCGAATTGTACATCGTGATCATTTCGGTCAGCGGAGCGCCCGCCACCGCCGCCGCAAAAGCATTGGTTTGCGTCACTAAAAACGAAGTTTGATAGCCGCCCCACGAATGCCCCTGAATGCCAACGCGATCTTTGTCCACGATGCCGGTTTTGATCGCCGCTTCCAGCGCAGGCAACACGCACCACACGGCGGACATTCCGGGATCGTTCACCTTGTAAACAATGTCCGGCATCAACACCGCGTACCCATTACTCGTGTACGTCGTTTTGTTGAATCCGTTGTACGTTGGGACGGTGTAACTGTTCAGCCCTTGGGACAACTTTTCGTAAATGTAAACGATGGTCGGATAGCTCTTGCCCGGCTGGTAATTCGCGGGCAGAAACAGCGCGCCTTGCAGCTTATCGCCTTTGGCCGAAGTGTAATCAATCAGCTTCGCGCCCGATGACCAGAGAAAGTCTTTCTGCTGGGCATTGGCCGTCGTAATTTTTTTGCCGTCGGCAAGCATCGCATTGGTGGCGTAATAATCTGGCGCATCCTGATGCGTTTCGCGCGTGTAAAACCAGGCGTCGGCTTTTTTCGCTTTCACCAAACTGCCGAAACCAGCGTCGTCCCACAACAGCATTTTGACGCCGGGTTTGCCGTTTTCGATCAAGCCGATGCCCGCTTTTTTCGTCCATTCGCCGTAAGTGCGGACGTACATGGGCGAAGCCAGGTCAATTCCCTTTTCTTCCGGATCAATGCGGAATCGGCTCTGGTACCGAATCTTTTCTTTCTTTCCGTTTGCCGTCAGGTTGGTCGCTTGTCCGCCCTGCACGGGAACGTTCCAAATATCCCAATCGTCGGACAGCAGCACCGAAGCGCTATTTTTCGTCCAGCCGATGACGCTGGTCGGCGGCTTGACGACGTTGTGATCGTCTTCTTGATCCCAAAATACCGACGGAACTTTTTGCGTGATGTTGGTTGCCTGCCCCGAAGCCATGTCGTAGACGAAGAAATTACCATCGTCGTGATACAGAAACCGCGTGCCATCCGGCGAAGGGCCGAAGTTCCAGCGGCTCTTTTTCACAGCCAATTTGCGCGCGCCGGTTTTCAGGTCAACAACGTATATGTCCTGATAGCGGCGACCATCCAGGCTGCCCATGGTTTCGTATTCGCGGTTGTCGAATCCGATGCCGAACTTCTGCTTCGGCGCAGCGGTCACAGTGCGAACATCTGCATCGGCCAAGCGGATGAATTTTTTATCAGCGACACGATACGTCGCCAGATAGCTGAAATTCTTGTCGCGGGGCTCTTCGACCTGCTGTTGAGATTGCAGCCGGCCATCTTTCCAGTGCCATAAAACAAGATCTGGTTTTTCCGGCTCGTCTTCTTGCGGGCGGCGCATCGCAGCCGCGGGCGCGCCAGCAGGCGGTTCGGGCTTGTCGCCGCCTTTTTTCCGTTTGACTTCGTGAATGCCAAACAGCAACCCGCTGAAATCTTCGGTCCAGGTTGGAGGACGGTTCGGGCTGACGGTTAACCCGGCAGGAAATTCTTTATCTTCGCGAGGGTCAAAAACCGTTTTTTGCGGCGTTCCTTTGTCAAAGCCGCTGATGGCAATAACGCTGTAAAGTTTGTCTTCAAATCCTTTGTCTTCGACACCTTTGACGGCGGCCAGGGCTTCGCCTTTTTCCGTCCAGTTCAAACTGCGATAAACGGCTTTATCGTTGTCCAAAGGCAGCACAGCGCCATTGGCCATGTTGCGCGCTTGAATGCCATTGCCAATCTTTTCGTTGGCATCAATCGTCCAGGCCAGCCAATCGCCTTTTTTGTTAAAAGCGAAATCGGCCACATTGCCGATGTTCAGTTCGTTGCTGGTCGTCAGTTCGTGGAGAATCAAATCCGAACCCGTTGCGCGTTCTGGAGCAGGTGTGGCTCCGGCAGCAGGGGCAGTCGCAGCCGCTGGAGGCCCGGCTGGCGCGTCGGCTCCGTAGCGGTGCAGAGCAATCCAGGCAGAGTTTTCGGCAGAAAAGCTGAAGCGGCGAATCTTTTCAAATTCGATCTTCTTTTCGGTGGCCAGATTGACGAGCGCGACCTTGTTTTGCAGCGGCTTGCGTTCTTTTCTCAGCCGTTTGCCTTCCTTGAAGGTTGGCGAAATGGTGAAGGCAAACCATTTGGAATCGTCAGAAAAAGCGACATCCGCCGCTCCGCCGCCTCCGAAAGCGGCAGGTCCGCCGCCAAATCCTTGCGATTCGCCGATTGGGAAGCGCCATTCCTTGCCATCACTCAACCGGCGCAAAACCAGCTCGCTGTCGCCTTCGTTCGGCGTCAGTTTGTGGGCAAACCATTGCCCATCGCTGGAAACTGTCGGCGAAGCAATGCGCTTCCACGCCAAACTATCTGCCAGTTCAATCGGGCGTAAAGACTTGGCGGGTTGAGCGGCTTGCCCCGAAGCGTTGAATGGCAAAGGCGATGCGGCCGCCAAAGCCAACAGCAAAACTACAAATGCGGCGAAATGCTTTTTCGTCATATCTTGCCTCCTGATAATCAAACCGGAAAGCCCCAAAGGGGCGAGAGGTAATAGCCAGAGGGCAAAGCGTAGCGACGCCCCTGGTAAATGCCACAACAGCATTTCAAGCTCTGAAAGGGCGAAAAAGAGGAATGATCTGTCGCCCTTTCAGAGCTTGAAAATCTCTCTTCCACCTTTCCCAGGGCCTTGCCCTGGGCTATTACCTTTCGCCTCTTCAGGGCTTGTCCTTAACTTTACTACGTTGTTTTCAGTCGAATTAAATAAGCGCTGACTGGCCCGCTTGGAGCTTAACGCGTTCCTCAGAACGTTACTCTCAGCCCCAACTGAATCTGCCGGGCTGAAGTCACCGTCGAGCGAATTCTGCCAAACGTCGCAATTGACGTTGGCTGTGTTGGTGTCAACGATGCGGGCGGCGTATTGATACCGTCAGGCGTTCCTGCATACACCTGCAAATTCGGCGTGCCGAAATTGGCGCGGTTAAACAGGTTGAAAGACTCAATGCGGAACTGAACCCGCGTGTTTTCCCCCAGTTTCGACCAGCCAGTGGATTTGGTCAGCGCCAAATCAAAGGTTCGCAGATTCGGGCCATCAAATGTGTTTCGCCCCAATGTGCCCAGCGTTCCGGACGGTTGCAGCAAGAAAGCCTTTGGATCGAAATAAGCATCCGGACTGCCAGTGACGGCGCTTTGGAACGTGTAGCCCGGCGCAAAGCTCGGACGATCTGGCCCAAGCCCTGGCCCCGAAGAAGGCGCCCATTTCGATTGCGAACGGTTGGCGGCGACAAACACTGTCAGCGGCAATCCGCTGCGCGCCTGCGCGATGCCCAACAGATTCCATCCATCCAACACTTTGCCTGCTGTGCCTTTCAACCCTTTGGCAAACGGCAGTTCCCAATTGAAGTTCATTACCCAGTTGTGCCGGATGTCGAAATCCGCACGGCCACGGTTGTAATCCAGCCCCGGTAATTCAGGCAGCGCAGAAACTGTCGCGTTGGTCGCGTCGGAAAAGAAAACCGAAGCTTGCGTGTTATCAATCGTCTTGGCGAAGGTGTAAGAAGACTGAAAATCGAAGCTGCGCGAAAAGCGTTTGCGAACTTCGAACACCAGCGCGTTGTATGACGATTCGCCGTCGCTCTTTTTCAGTTCAATGACGCCAAAGTTCGGGTTGAAGCGCGGCGCGTTATTCGGATAGAAATACGTACCGTCGGCCAGCCGTGTCGGAATAGACGTGTTCGCATCGGTGTTGCGCAACAGATGAACTCCGTGCGCGCCCGCATAACCCAGCGTGACAACGGTATCCCACGGCAGCAACCGCTGAATGTTCAAGTTGTATGTGACCGAGTACGGATTCTTCAGATCGAATTCGATCGGACGAATCGCGTTGGCCACACCACGCGCGAACGGCGGATTTGGAAACGTCGGATTCGTGATGACCGCACGCGGCGTCGCAGGCAAATTGGTCACTGTCACGATCAAATGTTGCTGGTTCAGCGTGCCGTAATAAATGCCTGCGCCACCACGAATTGATGTTTTGCCGTCGCCAAACGCATCCCAGGCAAAACCTGCGCGCGGCGAAAAGTTTCCACGTGATGGATTGCGGTACAACGGCCCTGGGGTCACGTTCCGATCACTCAAGTTCTGCAAAGAAATGTCACGGCTATCAATCGGCAAAGTGGTGAATTCGTACCGCATGCCGTAATTCAGCGTCAATCTCGGCGTAAGCTTGAACGTGTCCTGCGCATAAAAACCGGCGTAGGTGAAGTTCCATTGACGGTCGAACTGCGCTTCGGGCGTCAAGCCGATGAACTGGCGCGGCGTACCGAGCAGGAAGTTACGCAAGTCGGCGAAAGTATAGATGCCAAGCGAAAATGTCGGATTGACCATCTTGTCCTTGAAGCGTTCGACGATCATTCCGCCTTTGATCAAATGGCGACCGCGCGTATGCACAATGTTTTGCCCGAAGCTGTACACATCTTGCGCCAGTCGCAAATTGGCGGAACTTTGCGGCCCCAGGCGCGGGATGCCTCCGATGTCTATATCGCCGATCAGCGCGCGTCCAGTCACAAACGGCGGCAGTGGCGTCGCCAAATTCGCCTGCACGTCCTGGCCAATTCGTGTGCGGCTGTACCCGAAACGGAAAGTATTGATGGTCGAAGGCGAAATCAGCCACGAATGTTCAGCGGTCGCAAACTGGTTGCGCGAAAGTGGCGTGCGCGGAAATTGGGGAAAGTCCGTCGCCAGATTTTGATCGGCGTCATCGAACGAATAGCGCGCAAAAATCTGATGACTGCCGCTAAAGCTGTGGTCTATGCGGCCCTGGATGTAGCTTTGATCCAGCGTTTCCTTGTAGCCGAAAAAGTAATTGGCCAGGCCGTCGCCTAGGCTGGCACCGTTCGGCAGCGGGAATAAATCCAGATACGGCCTGACGACTGGATTCACCGTAATAGTTCCGCTAGGCAGAACGCCGTTGCGCGCATTGGCGTCAGGCACCACCGTGTTGATGGTTCGCCCCAGGCGTTGAATCAATCCTTCGTAACCGGCAAAGAAAAAGGTCTTATCCTGTTTGATCGGTCCGCCGATGGTTGCGCCAAACTGGTTGCGCTTGAATTCGGGTTTGCCGATTGGCTGGCGGTCGAAAAAGTTGCGCGCGTCCAGGTTGTCGTTGCGGTGCAAGTAATACAGCGAGCCTCGGAAAGAGTTCGTGCCGGATTTGCTGATGGCATTGATCTGCCCGCCGAAGTTGCGTCCAAATTCGGCCGAATATGAATTGGATTCCACACGGAATTCGCGAATCGTTTCAGCTCCCAGCGCGGTCGAAGCGGCGCTGCCTGCCGGGCCGTTGGTGAAATCATTCAGCAGCGTTCCATCCAGCAAAAAGATGTTGGCGCGAATGTCCTGCCCGTTGATGGTCATCGCCAGTCCGTGCGCAACCACTGAACCGCCGTCGCGCAACGGGAACGCCGCCACGCCGGGTTGCAGCAACGCCAAATCGGTGTAATTGCGGCCGTTTAGCGGCAATTCGCGAATTGCTTTTTCTCCGACCAGATAACTCAATTCCGAAGTTTGCGTGTTGACCAACGGAGCGGAATCCAGCACGTCAATCGTGGCGGAAACAGCCACCTGCAATTGCAAGTCAATGGACACGGTTTCGCCAATCGTCAGCGTCAAAGCCTTTGCATTAGGCTTGAAGTTCGTCTGCTCAGCCCGAACTTCGTACCGTCCGACGCGAAGCTCTGCGAATGTGTAACGGCCTTCGCCGTCGGTCACGGTTGTGCGGGTCAGGTTGGTTTCCTGACTTTTGACCGTCACGGTCGCTCCGGCGATGACGGCTCCTGACTGATCCAACACCTTGCCGGTTAGAACACTGGTGGTTTGCGCGCTAACATTTGCTGAAAGGAAAAGCAGAAATCCAATAACCCAGACTTTTTTCAACATAACTCCTACAACATGAATTGAAAATTTGATGACGGAAAGAACACACCGCGCCGCAGGCTTTGAAGTTTGATTCGCATTTGGGTTGGTATGGAGTCTTTCTCGCGCTGCGAGTTTATGACAACGAGGACGCAAATGACAAAGTTCAGTCAAACTGGCCTCTACGTCATCGCTTCCGAACGAATCACCCTGTCGGGATAAATCAAACTCAACAAAGGCGAAGTCATAAACGTGGTGACCAGCGCCATCAACACCATCAAGGAAAACAGCTCCTGAGAAAGCACACCCAGATCAAGCCCGACATTGAGAATAATCAGTTCGACCAAGCCGCGCGTGTCCATCAAAACGCCCACAGCGGCAGATTCGCGCCAGGACATGCCGTTGAGTTTTGCCGCCAACGACGAACCGCCGAATTTGCCAACCACCGCCAGCGCAATGATCAGCAGGCAATATCCCCACATTGTCGCGCCGGAAATCAGCAAAAAGCTGGAACGCAATCCGGTAAACGCGAAATAGAGCGGAAGCAACAACACGACCGTCAGCGATTCCAACCGCTGCAAAAGCTCTTGCACAAATTCGTGCTGCCGCGGCATGACCACGCCAACCAGAAAGGCTCCGAATAAAGCGTGAAGTCCAAGAAATTCTGTAATCCCACCGCAAACCAACATCAGAAGCAGGATCACAGCCAGGCTGTCATGCGTCAGAGTGCCGCGCTTTTCGTAATGCCTGACCAGTCGTTGCAAAGCGGGCTTCACAACAACGAACATGACAAAAACGAATGCGCCCAATCCCGCCACAGTCATCCATAACGACAGCCATAACCCCGATGCACGAACGATGACGACAATGGCTGCCAGAACGCACCAGGCAGCAACATCATTCACAGCGGCGCAGGTAATGGCCAGCGCTCCGACTTTGGTGCGAAGCAGGTCTCGCTCCATCAAAATGCGCGCCAGCACCGGAAACGCCGTGATGCTCATTGCAATGCTGATAAACAAAGCGAAACCAGTGAAACCGACGGTCTGATTGGAAAATCGCGGGTACAGGTAAAACGCCAATCCCAATCCCAACAGAAATGGCGCAACGATGCTGACCAGACTGGTGGTGACTGCTGTTCGCCCTAGTTCGCGCAACTGCTTCAAGTCCAGTTCCAAGCCGATCAGGAACATAAACAGCAACAGCCCGATCTGGCTTAGCAGTTCTATCCTGCCCAGCATTTCTCGCTGGAAGAGCGTGACTGCGATTGACGGTGCTACCCAGCCCAGCAACGAAGGGCCAAGCAAAATGCCCGCGACCATTTCCCCGATCACGCGTGGCTGGTGAAGCTTGCGAAAAAACCAACCGACCAATCGCGCAACCATCAGAATTACGGCAACCTGTGCGAGCAGCAGTTTGAAACTGGGCATGAGGGGTTGGGTCAATCTCCTGCTTGCGTCTGTGCCTTCGCGCGATCATCGAAATACTGATACTTGGCGGAAAGAGCTTCTTCCGGGTTTGCGGGCGAATCGCCGCTGGTTTCCGTCCGCGCAATCTGTTCCCACAGCGTTGGCGGGATTTCGGCAAAGTCGGACATCGGGCCGTATACATCATCCACGCCTTCTTTGAACACATTGCCAATCAGCAGTTCGATGACGTTGACGCGCTGTTCGGGATATTTCTTCAGAAACTGCGAAAAGCTGAAGCCTTCGTTGTAAAAGGCGTAAACCAGTTTCCGCATGGATTCGATGCCTTGATCCAGCTTCGGCTGAAACTGGCCCAATCGTTCGCCGGAAAAGTCATCGTGCTTGAACGCGTCATGAATTGCGTCCGCCGCCAGTTCCGCCATCTTTAGCGCCAGCAACACACCGGACGAATAAATCGGATCGAGGAAACCATACGCATCGCCAATCAGAATGAAGCCGTTGCCAGAGTTCTGTTTTGAGCGATAGGAGTAATCCAGAATCGAATAAATCTTGTCCACACGTTCAGCGCCTTCGACGCGGCGGCGGCAGGGTTCGCACTTTTGGACTTCTTCGTTGAAGATTTTGGCCAAGTCCTGGCCGCGCCCTTTGACCAGATAATCAGGATCGGCGACCACGCCTACGCTGGTGATGTCATTTTCCAGCGGGATATACCAAAACCAGCCATTGCTGCCGACTTCCGTGCGCAGCACCAAAGTCGCGCCGCCATTCAAATCCGGTTCGCGGTGCGCGCCTTTGAAGTAGGAATACAGCACAGCTTTTTTCAGCTTCGGGTCGCGTTGCCGCCAGCGGAATTTGTTCGACAGCATGGCGGTTTGCCCCGTCGCGTCCACGACGACTTTGGCGTGGAATTGTTGCAACGAACCATCCGGCATCAAGGCTTCGACGCCGACTGCTTGATCGCCATCAAACAGGACTTGCTTGACCTGCGTTTTTTGATGAACAGTCGCACCTTGCTCAGCGGCATGTTCGATCAGCATCAGATCGAACTGCGCGCGAGTGACTTGCCATGTCACGGCGCTTTCATGGTGATTGGCTTCGAAGAAATAGAACGGACGGGATTCTTTGCCTGCCGGATTGGCAAACGCGACGCTGTATTTGCGCGTAAAGGGACTTGCCTTCAGCTTCTCCAACAACCCCATCCGTTGAAACGTCCAGAACGTGTCGGTCATTAACGATTCGCCGATGTGGTGGCGGGGAAACTGTTCTTTTTCGAACAACACGACCGAGCGGCCTTCGCGGGCAAGGATGCTGGCAACTGTGCTGCCTGCAGGGCCTCCGCCCATTACGATTACGTCATAAGTGTTTGAGTTCATATTTGATCCGTAAGCACGATGCAGTACGGGAAGCGGTAGCGACCCGGTTGCCTCCAAGCGCAAGCCTAACCAAGCTACCAGGTCGCTACCGCTCCCTGTACCGCACCGCAGTAGTCTTCAAGCGTATCGAACTGCCTTCAATGCAGGTTCAAAAAATTCCGCCAAGAAATGATCCACCTGCAAAAGCCCCCGCCGCGTCAGTTCAATACTGCCGTTGTTGCGTTGCAGCATGTCTTCCTGGCTCAACCGTTCATAGACTGGCTGGAACTCTTGCCAGACATCTACATCAAATTTACGACGAAAGTATCCTGAATCAATCGCGCCGGTTTTGAGTTGCAGCACCATTTCCCGAATCAGATTTTGCTTGGGCGTCAATTTCAGCGCGCGCCAAAGCGGCAACTTCTCAGACTCCAAAGCCTGAATGTAATCTTCAAAACTCGGATGATTCTGGAAATGCACGCCGTCAAAATGCGAGAACGACGACGCGCCCAGGCCGATCATATCGCCGCCATGCCACAAGTTGTCGGTGTAAATAAACCGCGTAGGCTTTTTGGTCGTCGCCAATGTGTAAGCGCTCGCCGCGCGATACCCTCGCGCTTGAAACTCAGCGAAGGCGTAATCCAGCCAACGCCGTTTCGTTGGCCAGTCGGCGATGGGCGAATCCAATCCCTGCTCGATCATCTCGCGGGAAATGACCGTGTTGTACGGCAATTCCATCTGGTAAATCGTCACCGAATCCGGTTCCAGTTCCAGCGCGCGGCGAACTGTGTCGCGCCAGGTTTCTTCCGACTCGCCCATCATCCCGGCTATCAGATCAATGTTGATTTGCGCAAAATCCACTTCACGCGCCCACTCGTAAGCTTTGTAAACTTCCGCCGAAAGATGCGCTCGCCCATTGGCCGCCAAAATCGCGTCGTTGAAATGCTCGACGCCCAGGCTCAATCGCGTAACGCCGATTTCTTTCAAGGTTTCGAGCTTTGATTTCCGCAACGTTCCCGGTTCGCATTCAAAGGTCACTTCTTCGGCGTGTTCCCAACTGACGTGCCGGTTCAAGCCTTCAACCAAGTAAGCAAGCTGCCGTTCGCTGATGTACGAAGGAGTGCCGCCGCCGAAGTACGCCAGCCGCAACTGCCTTCCCTGCAAGGCAGGCATCTGGCTATACAATTCATTCTCTTTGATCAGCGCGTTCAGGTAACGTTCGATGTCCGAAGCGTTTTTGTCCGTGTAGACCTTGAAGTAGCAAAACTTGCAGCGCTTGCGGCAGAACGGAATGTGAATGTACAGACCGAGCGGCTGCTCAGTGCGCGGAAGTTGGTTTAGCGCGTTGATCGCATCCGAAGTGTTTTCCGGTTTCCACTGCGAGAACGGCGGATAATTGGAAACGAAGTAGTTGCCAACTTCTGTTTTGGCATTCGATGTTTCTGTCATTACGATTTTCTTTCGGCCATTGCCATTTATGATTGCATCCACTTTTGCTAACCGTCAAAAACTCTTTTGCGCTCACTCCGCCACTCGCTTATAGCGCCGTGCTTTGAATTCGTAACGCGGCAAGCTGCCTCGCTCGGCTCGGACAACGCTGACGCGGATGTTCAGTTGAGCGCGGAAGGCGGCGAGAATCGCCTGCTCTACTTCAACGAACGCCGACCGCTCGTCAGTTTCGACTTTCAGCAACAGATCATCCATCTCGGCCACGCGGCGAATTTCGACTTCGAATTCGGTAATCGCAGGAATGGCGCGGACCAAGTTATCAATTGCTGCCGGGTACAGATTGACGCCGCGCACGGTCAGCATATCGTCTGCGCGCCCCAGCACGCCGCCTTTGATGCGCGCCAGCGTTCGCCCGCAAGCGCAAGGCTCGGTTGTCAATTCCACCAAATCACCCGTTCGATAGCGCAGCACGGGCATTCCGATGCGTCCAAGCGTGGTGATAACCAGTTCGCCGCGTGTGCCTTCAGCAACCGGCTGACTGGTTTTCGGGTCAATCACTTCAAAGAGGAATTCCAGTTCGTTCAGGTGAATCGCGCCGTCTTCAGCTTGGCAATCGAAGCCCCAAGCGCCGACTTCGGTTGCTCCAGCGTGGTCGAAACAGCGAGCACCCCAGGCAGCTTCAATCCGGCTTTTGACATTTGGAACGCTCGCGCCGGGTTCGCCTGCATGAATTGTGATGCGAATGTCGGAATCGCGCAGGTTCAGTCCCAGTCCGTCGGCAACTTCGGCCAGATGCAGCGCATATGTCGGCGTGCAAACCAGCACGGTGCAGCGATTATCCAGAATCGCGCGCAGCCGTTGTTCCGAGTGCATGCCGCCGCCGGAAAGTGCCAGCGCGCCAACATACCGAGCGCCATCAATCCCAGACCAATGGCTGACGTACGGCCCGAAGGAAAACGCGCAAAAGACCAAATCTTCGGGGATGACGCCTGCACCCAGGTAAACTTCGGCCCAGCAACGCATGAAGGTTTCCCAGTCCGCAGCCGTATCCAGCCAGCGCAACGGGCGGCCTGTCGTCCCAGAAGTTTGGTGCAGATAGCGGTATTGCGACATCGGATAGCTGAGCAATCTGCCGTAAGGTGAGTATTCCTGCTGGTCTGCCGCCAATTCGGCTTTGGTTGTGAAGGGCAATTCGGACAAATCCAAAACGCGGCGAACTTTTGTCATTTCGAGTCCGGCCTGCTGGAATTTTTCGTGATAAAACCGATTCCCCGTCAGTTCCCCCAGCAATGCTTGAAGCCGTTCATCCTGCCATTCTCGCAACCGCTTGCGCGTTTGGGATGACAGTTCACGATAATCAAAACTCATTCGAATTGGTTGCCTCCGGTCTGGACTTCATCCTGCTTTTGAGGAAAGCTCCGCAATAAATGATCTAAAGAAGTTATTGCCAATCATTTATCGCTTTTTCGTCTTGTTTGTATTTGCTTTGGGAGACGCAATCTTAAATCAATCCGCAAGCGATTGGTAATCACTATGACTATTGACTGAAGCCATCTCGCGCTGGTTTCGGCTATTTCCGGCGGCGGGATGTAAGCAATTGGAAATAAACTGCTGAAAAATTGACATTCACCTACCGGCGACGATTGAAGCTGCCAACCCGAAACGTGTGAATCAATCTTCAGGTGTTTTGTTATGAACTATTTTTCGACTTTCAAGCAATTCCTCGGTGCATGTGCCTGCGTCGTTTTCGCTGCGATGCTGTCGGCCAATCTTATTCAGGCTCAAACCGATTCCGGCTGGCAATGGCGCAACATCACCCCGTCCACAGGCGTAGCGCCTGAACCGCGCCGCGATGGCGAACTGATTTACGATCCGGTCGGCAAACGGCTGATTCTTTTTGGCGGCAACAGCGACGCCGGATTGAAAAACGACACCTGGGCGTTTGACCTGGGTGCGCGAAGCTGGACAAAGCTGACAACCATTGGCACGCCACCTTCCGGCCGGTTTGGCTTTGACGCGGTTTATGATCCGGTCGGCCACCAATTGGTCATTTACTCCGGCCAGGGTGCGGGATTCTTTAACGATACGTGGACTTTGAATTTGACCACATTGGAATGGCGCGACGTTTCGCCCGCCTACGACAGCGCCCGGCCGAAAAAGCGATATGGCTCCGGCGCAATTTTCGACCCTGTAACACGCAGCCTGGTTTCTTTTGCGGGTTTTACCTCCGAAGCTGGGCGCTTTCAGGACACGCAAAGTTTCGGATTAGCGGCAAATTCATGGACGGACTGGAGTCCTTCGGGCACAAAACCGCAGGTTCGCTGTTTGCTGACGGCGGCATTCGATAAAACTGCGCGGCGGATGATTATTTACGCCGGTCAACGCAGCGGCGCGCTGGACGATCTTTGGTCTTTCGATCTGGCTTCGCGGCAATGGACGAATCTGACGCCAACGGTTCGTGCCCCCGGCAGATTCTGGTCCACCAGTTTTGTGAATGGCGATGGACGCTTCGTCATTTTTGGCGGAAGCAACGGAGGCAATTTCAATGACACCTGGGAATTTGATTTGAGCGCGCGGCAATGGACGCAGCGACAAATTGCCAACCCACCGGAACAACGCAACGGAATGATGGGTGTCTATGTTGATGGTGAAGACCGCTTCATCGTTTTCGGCGGCACAGGCAACAACGGGAATTTGAACGACATTTGGGAATTGAGCCGCAAAACCGTCGCAACGTTGGCGACGGTTTCTGCTGCCAGTTTCGGCGGCGACCTGTTCGCTCCGGAATCCATTGTGTCAGCCTTCGGTACGAATCTGGCAACAGGAACTCAAGCGGCAAACCTGGCTCCGTTGCCGACCAGCTTGGCAGGAACAACGCTTCGCATTCGCGACAGCGCTGGCATTGAACGCCTGGCACCGTTGTTTTTCGTTTCGCCAGGACAAATCAACTACCAGATTCCGGCTGGAACTGCCGCCGGAACGGCGACCATCACTGTCACCAGCGGCGACGGCTCTGTTGCTGCCGGTTCGATTCAAATCGGCAATGTGGCTCCGAGCCTGTTCACGGCAAACTCAACCGGACAAGGTATCGCCGCTGCCGTGGCTCTGCGGATTCGCGCGAATGGTTCGCAAGTGGTTGAGCCGACTTTCGAATGGAATGCCGCCTTAAATCGTTTTGTAGCGACGCCGATTGATTTGGGCGCGGAAGGCGAGCAGGTTTATCTGCTCCTGTTCGGCACAGGCATCCGGCTGCGCGGCAGTTTGTCAGATGTTTCTGTCAACATCGGCGGAACGGCTACGCAGGTTGAGTACGCCGGTCAGCAAGGCGGGTTCGTCGGCCTGGATCAGATCAATGTTTTGCTGCCCAGAGCTTTGGCAGGTCGCGGAGAAGTGGATTTGGTGTTGACTGTGGACAGCAAACCAGCCAATACCGTCAGGATCAGCGTCAGATAGGTCTTGGCAGAATTATAATTTGATACGGCGAAAGCCGCAGATCAGGAACCGTTTCACCTGGTCTGCGGCTTTCGTGTTTCCGCTCAAAGCGGGTGTTATTACATCTTCAAACACAAAGAAGAATTTGAAGATTACTGGCTGGAGATAGTGATTTTGTTTTCCACCGACTTAACGCCCTGGACACCTTTCACGACAGTCTCCGCGGCGCGCTTCAATTCCGCAGAGTTCACAGTGCCCAACAATGTGGCTTTACCACTGATCACCATAACCGTTACGGAAGCCAATCCCGGATCATCCGTCAATCTTTTTGTCGCCGCGTCTTGAATTGTCGAATCATCCAAGGGATTAGCTGCCTGCGCAGACGATTGCGGGGGTTGCTGGATAATTACAGGCTGCTGTGCCGGCGCTGGTTGCTGAATAATTACAGGCTGCTGAGGCGCAGGTTGCGTAACCACGGGCTGTTGATTTCGATTTGCATCTAAAATTGCCTGTCTATTTGCCTCTTCATTAGCGTTTTGATTGCTTACCACATAGTACGCAATACCGACTGCCAATAATGCAAGGATTGCAATCGTTGCGATCAGAGTGCCCGATACACCTGAATCTTTCTGTGTTTCCGTGACGGTTTCCTGATATTCATGGGGCGAATTCACTACCACATGTCGGCGTTCAACTTCTGGTTCTTTATACATAACTCCTCCTCGGTAAAAGGGATGCAGATTTATCACTGCATCCTATATTTATCCTCCGACTCTAAAACCTTCTGCGAATTACTTATTTTCTATGTGCAATCGTAGTGCCGCTCTGAATTGCACATTTCGGCTACACAATCTGTATCCAAATCGGGTCTTAAAGTTTTTCCCCCCTCTGAGCGCAGCTTCACACTCCTCTGGCGCGCCTTAAAATCCCAAAGCCCTCTTTTAACCCTCGCAGTGGCCTTCGATTGGAAAAAAACCAGTGACAGAAGATAATGGCCACCTTGCTGTCAGATTCATCGCAACAACAAAGAAAACAGGAGTATTCAATGTCTCTTCGGACGCGAGAAAATCCGAAAACTGGAATTATTGAGGTATTGGTCAATGATGACTGGGTAGAATTTGACAGTTATCGGAAAAAACAGGTTGAGGATGCATATCAGAATTCAGTCAAGTTCTTGCGAGAGCGCCTGGGCGAAGACGCTGCCGGGCAAATCACCCAAAATTCGACTGACGACCCATCAGCCGATCAATCGTCACAATGAAACTTGCTGTTACAGGTTCGGATAAAACGATGAACAAAAACACCCGCTTGTTTGCCGCGTTATTTCTTTTACTGTCCATTTTTTCGGCTCAAGGCTTTGGGCAGGATATTCCCGCCACCGACAGTCGCCGTGAAATTCGCCACCTGGATCTGACGTATTCGCTACCCGAATACAAAACCAAAGAAGCCTGGCTGAACAGAGCCGCTGAATTGCGGCAGCAGATTTTGGTCAGCGCAGGATTGTGGCCGATGCCGGCCAAACAGCCGATCAAAGCAGTTATTTTCGGCAAGCTGGATCGTGGAGACCACACGGTTGAAAAAGTGTACTTTGAAAGCTACCCCGGCTTTTACGTCACCGGAAATCTGTATCGGCCAAAGAATGCAACCGGAAAGCTGCCAGCGGTTTTATGCCCGCACGGACATTGGGCTTATGGGCGATTGGAAAATCAGCCAAACCATTCTGGCCCGGCTCGCGCGATTAGCTTTGCGCGGCAAGGATATGTAGCCTTCAGTTACGACATGGTTGGGTACAACGACAGTTCGACCATTACTCACCGTTTTGCCGACCATAATGCGACGGGTGTCGAAGCTTTATGGGGGATCAATCTGCTGGGGCTTCAGCTCTGGAACAGCATTCGAGTCGTGGATTTTTTGACGTCGCTGCCGGAAGTAGACGCTTCAAGGATTGCCTGCACAGGAGAATCGGGCGGCGGCACACAGACCTTTCTGTTGATGGCTGTGGACGAGCGAATCAGCTTGTCAGCACCTGTGAACATGGTTTCGTTCCTGATGCAGGGCGGCAGCCTGTGCGAAAACGCGCCGAACCTGAGAATTGATACGAACAACGTCGAACTTGCTTCGCTGATGGCTCCGCGACCGATGATGATGGTTTCGGCGACCGGCGACTGGACCAAGAACACGATGACTTCGGAATTCCCTGCGGTTCGCAGCATTTACAGGCTGTTTGGAGCTGAAAACAAGCTGACAGCGGTTCAAATAGACGCACCGCACAATTACAACCAGCAAAGCCGCGAAGCCGTTTATGGGTGGTTTGCGCGCTGGTTTCTGAATCGCGCTGAAACAACACCCATCAAGGAACGCAACGTAAGCATTCCTTCCCTGCCCGAACTGCTGGTGTTTGATAACCGCCCTCGTCCTGAAAATGAATTGGACGAAGAGCAGTTGACGCAAAGCCTGATTGAACAGCGCAAACTCCAACTGGACGAAGCGCAACCGAAAACCGCTGCTGATCTGGACGCATTCAAAAAACAGTTTGGCACGGCGTTCAAATTCTCGCTGATGGCTGAAACGCCAAAACCGGAAACGGTCATCGCCTCAATGACTGACACACTACACCTTAGCGCAACACCACTCCACAGCGCACATACTATAGGAAAACTCACGTTATCCAGACGTGAAAAAGGGGATCGAGTTTTAGGATTTATGGAGCAACCCGATAAACAAACCGACAAAGCGGTTCTGGTTTTGGCGCCAGAGGATTCCCAGCTTGATGATTTGATGAAGTCATTGGCTGATGCCGGTTACCTTGCCGTACACATTTGGCAAGTGGGGCAGGCCCAATATTCCGAGCAGGCGAAAAAGTATCGTTACTTCACCACATACAATCGCACGGATGTAGCCAATAAAGTGCAGGACATTTTGACGGCGCTTGCGTATTTGCAGGGAAAAAGCAGCAATCTAAGCGTCGTTGCGCTTGGTCAAAACGGAAGCTTAGCTTTCGGAAGCTTGGCTTTATTGGCCAGAGGATTGGCTCCAAAAATTGATCGGATGATTATTGATGCGGCGCAACTTGATTCCGCAAATGACCAGGAATTTCTGGCGCGCCTGCCGATTCCGGGCATTCGTCGCGCAGGAGATTTTGCGACTGCTGTAGCACTTGCGCCGCTGACGCCCCTGCTGATTCACAACACAGGCGGCAAGTTTCAAACAGAACGAATATCGGAAATCTATCAGCGACTTGGTAAGGCTGAAAATTTCAAAACTTCATCAACGCCACTCAGCACCAAGGATTTGCTGAACTGGCTTTCATCAAACTAAAAAGGAAAAAATGCCTGAACAAGGACGCAGCGAAATCTCAAACTCTCAAACTCTGGTCATTGATTTCAACGATCTGAACTATGAAGCCGTTGAACAACAAAACGGCGTGGCAACAGTTGTTAAATTCAAGCTGGAAAATCCGGGCGTCAGCGCTGGCGATGTCTTGCTGGTTTTGGCTGGAGAGGATATTCAGTTTCACGGCTTCATCGGCGGCATTGAAAACGGATGGGGAATTGCCACTGACCGCAATGGTTCCAGCTTGCCAGCCGGAATTCAATAGCGAACAACCTATAAATTCAGGATTTAGCGGCTCAAAGAATTCACTCTTCTGGTCACGCCGTGGCTTAGGCGTGACCAGCCCATCGCGATTTCGTTACTTAGCTTCTTTGCCACAAATTTGCGAGGGAAGGAGCTTGTCCGTTTTGGCTCTGCTGCACAACGGAACCCCAGGCTGGGGCCTTTGTCTTCAGGCTTTGCCCAAAGACGTGTTGTCGTCATTGCCGCTTCTTTTGGGTAATCGAACGCACCGCCACGAACGACTTGATATGTTCCCTGATAGCCAGGTTCACGCGGCGTTTGACGATCACTGCCTGGGTAATGGCTAAAATCCGTGGCCGTCCACTCAAAGACATTTCCGGCCAAATTCAGAATTCCGGTTGGCGTCGCGCGATCAGCATAGGTGTCAACGTTGCGCGAATAAGCCAGCCGCGATTCCTTGGTGTTCGCCGCGCCGTCAATCCATTGATCTCCCCACGGATACAGATTCATTTTGCCATTTGACGTTCCGGCGTCTTTTCCGCGGGCGGCAAATTCCCATTCTTTTTCCGTCGGCAGGCGGTACACAAACCCGTCATTCCGTTTTGTCGTCAGCCAGGCGCAATAGTCAACGGCATCTTTATACGTGACGTGCGTAACTGGAACCTGTCCAGCATTGGCTGGAGGCTCCGAGCCTTGCCAGTTTTCGGGAGCCGGATGGCCGCTTTTAACAAACTCGGCATATTCGGCATTTGAGACTTCTGTTTTCGCCAGGAAGAACTTCTTCACTTGCTCCGGGTGGGCCGGATAATCGTAACTGAAAATTTTGATCGGACCGGAAGGAATCTGGATAATAAGGTCCTTTTCAGCGTCTGACACATTACGACCCATCATAAAATCGCCGCCTTCGATCAAAGCCATGCCTTCTGGCATGGCCATCGTTGTGCTGCTAGCTCCACCAATATTGGTCGCTCCTTGCTGGGCCTCATTCTGATTTTTCAAAAAGATAATTGTCGCCACACTGCCCAAAAGCAAAACCAGCAGGCCGATCAACCAGATCATTTTGGAGCTGCCAGGCCGCGCACCTGTCGCCACAACAGTTCCGCGCGCCAGGCTTGCGGCATTTGTCAGCCTGCCCGAATCCGTTTGAACAACGACATTCGTCCCGGTCGGCGAATTTTCCAGCCGCTCGGTTGCAGCGGCGGAGGCTCCGGCGGTAAATGCCCGAGTGGTCCGCTTCTGCCCCAATTCAATGCCTAAGGAACCATCTAGCGACAAAATGGCTTCCTTGAATTCATCTGCGGACTGAAAGCGCTGCTCTGGCCGCTTTGCCAAAGCGCGCATGACAAGCTGATCTAACTCTTTGGGAATGCCTGGATAATACGCAGACGGCGGAGGCGGCGCTTCGGACACGTGTTTGCGGCGAAGCGATACGTCTGGGCTGGTTTCAGGGTCAGGCGCAAACGGCAATCGTCCAGCCAGCATTTCAAACAGCGTGATGCCTAGCGAGTAAATATCCGACCGCGCATCCAGATCAGCCAAGCCAAATTGCTGCGGCCCCAAAATGGCTTCTGGCGACATGTAGGCGCTGGTTCCAGGTGTCAATTTTTGCGTGACGGTTTTGGTTTGCTGGACCTTGACGATGCCGAAATCACTGACTTTGACGGTTTCGGTGTCCATCATCAGGATGTTGGCGGGTTTGATGTCGCGATGAACGATTCCTACGCGCTCTTCGCCTTCCCAGCGGTATTTGAAGTTATGCGCGTACTGCATGGCATCCAGCGCCTGAACGAAAATCTTCAAGGCGCGTTTGTGCGGAATCGGGCCGGTTTCATAAGCAATCATTTCAGCCACGTTCGAAATGCGCCGGTTTTTATGCTGGTAACCGGGCATGTATTCCAGAATCAAAAAATGCTGATCGCCTTCGACGGCGAACTGAATGACGCTCACGATGTGCGGGTGTTTGAACTGGACTTGCAGGTTGGCTTCGCGGATGAACAAATCTCGCAACAACGCCGCTTGACGTTCACTGGCTGCGTATCCGGTCAGGGTCTTGATGGCGACTTGTTGCTTGTATTCTGTCAGGAAGGCGCTTTCAGCCAAATAAACTTTACCCATTCCTCCTTCACCGACTTCAGAAATAATTCGATAACCGCAGACGATTTTGCCGATCAGATTGTTGTTCATGGTTGTTGGTGGTCGGTGGTTGGTGGAGCAACGTAAGCAATGGTCAGCAACAAAGAAATCGGCTACCAGAACTCAACCGATGACCAGCCACCGACCACCAACCACCATATCAGCCTTTCTTCTTTTTCCCCTTCTCGTCTTTCTCTTTGCCTTTGCCGCCTTTTTTCTGCACGTCAGACAGAGAGTTTTTGAACAATGCGTTGTCAGGTTCCAACTCGCTGGCTCGTCTGAACGCATTCGCCGCCTCATCCATACGGCCCTGCCGGTAATAAGCGACGCCGAGATTTGAAAACGCCTGCGCATTGCGGTCGTCAAACTGAACTGCCAGTTGATAATTGGAAATCGCGGCATCCAATTTTTGCAGCATCAAATATGCCGTGCCCAGGTTGTTGTGAATGATGGAACTGCGTGGTTCCAGCTTTGCCGCAATCTGCAATTCATCCAACGCCTCGTTCGGGCGATTCACGCTCAAAAATAGATTGCCAAGGCTGTTGCGAGGAACTGCCCAGGTCGAATCATAACTCTGCGCAGCAACGTATGCATTGATCGCTTCGTTGTAGCGCTTCTGCAGATACAAAATACCCGCCCAGTTCAAATGAGCAAAGGGGTCTTTAGGCGCAAGCTCAAGCGCTCTCTTCCCTTCCGCGTTGGCACGGTTGAAATCCTGCAATTCGGCATACACCCTCCCTGCCACGGTATGCGCCAGGGAAGACTCAGGCGCCAATTGGATGGAACGCTCGACGGCTTGTTTTGCCTCTTCCAGACGTTTTTGCACGCGAAGCACGTTTGCCAGTCCGGCGTAAGCATCTGGCCAACTCGGCTCTTTCCTGATGGCCAGATTGTAATTTTCAATCGCTCGATCGCGATTTTCGCGCTTGCCGGTGCGGAACAGCGCATTGGCATAGTTATTATAAATTCCTGCATCGTTGGCCCCGGCTTTGAGCGCGCCTTCATATTCCGTAACGGCGTCTTCGTACTTGTTCAGTTCGTAAAGAGAATCAGCGCGGCCACGCTTCGCTTCCACTGAGGCAGGATTTTGAATCGCAGCCTTCTGGTATTCGGCGTCGGCATTTGCGTAATCCTTGGCGTCAAACAGCGCTTCCGCCAATCCAAGCCGCGCGTCCAGAGAATCCGCTTTCAAGGCCAAGGCGGCACGGAATGCTTCGGCAGTTGCACGGGCATCGCCTTTACCGATCAAAGCTTCCGCCTTCATCAGGCTTTCCTCAAAAGGCGTAAGCACAGGTTTGGCTGGCGTCGCGGTTGTAGAATTTGAAGGTGGTGTCACTGGCGGATTCTTTGGCGGGGTCACAACCGCAACCATTGTTCCCGAAGTTGCATTGTTGGAAGTTCCGCCTCCGGCATTCCCCTGGGTTGGTTTGGAATTCGTTCTACCGCTTGTGCCTCCGGCACCACTCACATCAGCAAGCAAATCCCTGCTTGCGGGATTCGGGCGTGTGGCCAATCTACGCGGTGGCCGTTTGGCTTGCACCAGGGGAATCGGCTCTGCGCTGACTCCCAAATGACCTATGGACTGCGCTTCGGTTGTGGTCAGGAATAATGATAGAGAAATGACGACAATACTGGCGCGATAAAGAGCGCGTTTGGCTGTTTCAAGATATAGACCGCTTTTCATATCAATCTGGCTCCAAACTGTTGATGCAAAACCTGACTGCACATCAGGAAAAAATTCGGGGGCACAGACACGGCGCATCTTACAACAAGTCTGCTCATGATTAACAACTTTGCCGTGGAAATAACATTTACGTGTTGAGTAAGTGGCAATGCCCGCTTTGCTTTCGTAAAGCGGCAGATGGCTCAAGCCGGTGTTTTCACCAGAAAGTTTTGTCCGATGATCGCTCAGGTGGATTTCTTGACACTTTTGTTGAGCGCAACGTATGATGCCTCGCGTTTTAACCAAATGTGTAAAGTCATTGTTGTTAGCCAGTAAAGCGACCAAGGTCAAACGGGTTTTAGGGCGGATTTTAGTGTTTACACAATTTAGTCCAAAGGAAAGAAACAGGTAGTATGGTAGGTGGATACATCGGAGAAGCTTGTCAGCGGATCCTCAATGGTATTGTTCACCTGCTTGCCCGGCTGGACCCAAACCCGAACGCCTTGTCCGTCATTGGGCTTGGCATCAATGTATTAGCGGCTTTTCTATATGGTTACGGACAGTTTTTTTATGCAGGCTTGGTAATGATCTTTGCCAACATCTTTGACATGTTGGATGGGCGTGTGGCGAGGTTAACAGGTCGCGTTTCTAAATTCGGAGCCTTTCTGGATTCCAGTTTGGACAGGCTTTCGGACATGATTGTTTTTCTGGGTATCATCATTTTCTATTCCCGCGACAGCGAATACCACAGCACGCTTTATGCAGCATTAACTGGAGCCGCCCTGATCGGTTCCGTTATGGTCAGTTACACCAGCGCTCGCGCGGAATCGTTGATTCCGAAATGTGATGTCGGCTTTTTACGCCGCCCGGAACGCGTGGTGTTGCTGATACTCGGCTCATTGACGGTTTGGCCAAAATCATCAAGTCCTTTTCTAAACAAGATGCCGGCAACAATCTGGTTGATGGCGATTTTGTCGTATTGGACGTTTGCGCAACGGCTTTTTCACACCTGGCGACAAATTCGTGAAATGGAGAGCCAGGGTTCACCTTCTGTTTCCTGAAGGAAGCAGACTGATTCGGTTTGCCTGACGCGGTTTTCAAGTACACAGTGAAACGACCAAACAGAATGAATGGGCAAAGCTCCAGATGGATTGCTAAGCTCTTCCGCGGATTTAGCATGGAAGTTCCCCATTCTGGTTGTTTCGCTTTTACCATCCCTTTATGAGAAAAAAACTTCAAAAAGATTCGATGATTTGCCCGTGCTGCGGCGAAGTTCGCCAAATTGCGAGTATGGAATGTACAGCTTGTGGAGCTCGCCAAATCGGTGAACCGATGGTGCAGCCAGATGTGCTGCTGCCAAAGCTGGGAATTTCGTTCGCTGCCATGGCCTGCGCCGCTCTGGTCGTTCTGACGTTCCTGTTTGTCTGGATTCTGAGCAACGACATGAAAGTCGGCAGAGTGTTGCTGATTTGGGCAATTGGCGACGCCACCAAGTTCACCGCCGAATTGCTGCAAAACGACCCCAAACTTCCCTACTATCGGATTTTCAGTTATGACGCTTACAGAATGGCGGCGATGCTGTCGTATGGGCTGATTCCGCTGTCAGCGATTGGCATCTGGCTTAGCCGCCGTGCAGCCAAAAGAGCCAGTACCACTCCAGCGCAGTATGGCGGTTTATCGCTGGCGCGGGTTTCGTCGGTAATGTCGGTCGCGCTATTTGTTGTCTTTGCCACAGTTTTAACCTCTGCGATTCCAAGCATGCTCGAAAGAGGCCGGGCCAAAAAGGCTGCGGCAACGCGAGCCAAGATGTATGCGCTGCACTATGAAGCACTGCACAAATACCATCGCGAATACGGCAGTTACCCGCAGGAACTCACTGACCTCACGCGCGTAAACGCCGAATCTGTTCCCCATAATGACTATTGGGACAACGATTTCAGTTACCAACCCGTCGGAGTCATTGCTTCACGCGGCAGCGCAATCAGCTTTGGCGATTACAAACTGATTTCTGCTGGCCCTGATGAAAAGTTCGGCACTGCCGACGATATTACGATGGTGGATGGCATCGTTGTTGACACTCCTCCGAATGGGGAAGCGGCAACGTCCACAGTGATTACTGATCCTGTGCCCGTAAAATCGCGGCGGCGATAAACCGTCTTTGACTAACAACCGGATGCGTTCTTGATTGACGATGAACTGACAACGGCCTCAAGTTGTGCGCTATTGCCGCCCACTCACTTGAGGCCGTTTTACCTTTAATCCCCCATTGCCCCATTACTGAAGCAGACACATGCACCACAGTTGGCTTGTTCGACTTTACTACCGATTACGTGGTCGTGATCCCCTGGCAGAATACTATGTCTGGTTAGTTCAGTTTGGCCGGGTCACGGAAGGCAGAGTTTTGGATTCCCAGCTTGATGATTCCGGACTGACAATCATTTTCTACCGATACAATATCGCCAATGTGGATTATGAAACCTCTCAAAAGCTGACGGCAGATCAATTGCAACGCGGTCAGTTGTATGTCCCTGGTGCGAGCATCACTGTTCGCTACGATCCGAAAAATCCTGGAAGCTCAATTGTTCCTTGAGAGTAGTCGGGATTCGGTAATCGGTAGTTTCTAGCCGATTATCTACTGACTCCCGACTCCTGACTCCCGTCCACTCTTTTTATGTTCCGTAAAATCCTGATCGCCAACCGTGGAGAAATTGCCGTCCGGCTGATTCGAGCCTGTCGAGATCTAGGGATTTCGCCCGTCGCAGTGTATTCGGAAGCTGACCGGCAGGCGTTGCACGTGCGGCTGGCCGACGAAGCCTACTTCATTGGTGAAGCTCCGGCGGCGCAAAGTTATCTGGTCGGCGAAAAGATTATTGATGCCGCGAAACGATCCGGCGCCGAAGCGATTCATCCTGGTTATGGATTTCTGTCGGAACGCGAATGGTTTGCCCGCGCGGTTGGCAAAGCTGGAATCACCTTCATCGGTCCTTCCCCAGAATCCATCGAAATGATGGGCGACAAAACCAATGCCCGCGTTGCAGCCACGAAAGCCAAAGCGCCGATTGTTCCCGGCACAGTGGAGCCGCTAAAAGACGAGGCAACTGCCCGAAAAGTCGCCGGGGAAATTGGTTATCCGGTGATGATGAAGGCTTCGGCAGGTGGCGGCGGCAAAGGAATGCGCGTTGTTCGCTCGGATGAAGAAATGGCCGCTGCATTGCAGATGGCAAGTGCCGAAGCGCAAGCCGCGTTTGGCGACCCTGCGGTTTACCTTGAAAAGCTGATCGAGCGCCCGCGCCACATCGAAATCCAAATCGCCGCTGACAAGTTCGGCAACGTCATTCACCTGGGTGAACGCGAATGTTCCATCCAGCGCCGCCATCAAAAAGTCATTGAAGAATGCCCGGCAAGTTTCAACGACGCAGACTTGCGCGCCAGAATGGGAGCCGCCGCAGTCGAAATCGCGCGTGCAGCAAATTACTTCAGCGTAGGCACAATTGAATTTCTGGTGGACGCCGACCGCAACTTTTACTTCCTGGAAATGAACACGCGGTTGCAGGTGGAACATCCGGTGACGGAAATGGTTACGGGCGTTGATCTGGTGCGCGAACAGATTAGCATTGCGGCAGGCGAACCGCTCAGTTTCAAACAGGAAGACATTCGCTGGACGGGTTCAGCAATCGAATGCCGCGTTTATGCCGAAGACCCGGACAAGAACTTTTTGCCTTCGCCGGGCAAAATCACGCGCCTGAGAACTCCATCCGGCCCTGGTGTGCGCGACGACAGCGGAGTTTACGAAGGCTGGGAAGTGCCGCTGTATTACGATCCGATGATTTCCAAACTGGCGACGTGGGGAGCGACACGCGACGAGTCCATCGCCCGAATGCAGCGCGCGCTTGGCGAATATCATGTTGGCGGAATCCGCACGACAATTCCCTTCTTTCAGTCGGTGCTGGACGATGAAGAATTCAAAAGCGGTGAGATTGATACAGGCTACATCGCTCGATTCCTCGAGCGGCAACAAGCGGAAACCAAATCAAATGGCCACGATGAAGCCCAAATCGCCGCAGCTATTGTCGCAGCAATAAATTTTTCGCAGCAGGCTCAAATGCAGCAAAACAGTAGTTCAAACACCGAATCCACAAAAGTCAGTAAGTGGAAAACTGCCGGACGAATTGGCCGCTAAACCTAACCGGCAATTTAGCAACAAGGAGGCAATATGCGCCCACTCATTCTCATTGCCAGTCTTTGTTTCATGTTGACGTCCTTCGCTTTCGCGCAGCAGTCCGAAGCGCAGCCGACTCCTTCAGCGTCTCAATCCACTCAAAGCAGCGACATTGTTCCCGTTCCCGAACCAAGCGAAAAAGCGTTGCAATATCACCGCAGCGGTTTGGTGTTGTGGGTGTTCAATCTAGTTTGGGGATTGGCAATTCCGGCGCTGTTTCTCTTCACAGGATTTTCCGCACGCATTCGCAAGTGGGCACAGGCGATTGGCAAAAAATGGTTTTTCGTCGTTGGCATTTACTTTGTGATTTTCACGGTGATCAACGCCGTTATCAATTTTCCGCTTTCCTATTACCAAGAATTTGTTCGCCAACACGATTACGGAATGTCGAATCAAACCTTCGGCAAATGGTTCAGCGATTCGTTGACCAGTTTGGCCCTCAGCCTGATCGTAGGATTTTTGTTTGTCTGGATTCCCTACTTATTGTTGAAACGAAGCCCGCGCCGGTGGTGGCTGTATACTGGTTTGCTGTCAGTTCCCTTCTTGATCTTGACGATTCTGGTCCAACCCGTCTGGATTGATCCGCTGTTCAACAAGTTCGGCCCGATGAAAAACAAAGAGCTGGAAACGAAAATCCTGGCGCTGGCCGAACGCGCAGGCATCGAAGGGGGCCGCGTTTATGAAGTCGCCAAAAGCGAAGACACCAAAGCCCTGAACGCGTAT
>CAZMXG010000099.1:0-27978 GCA_964570175.1 uncultured Heliomicrobium sp.
CAGCGCGGGCATCATCTTCCACGATGGAATCGCCATCGGGAAATTCCACGGCGTGATCAGCGAACACAGCCCGACTGGCTGGCGAACACACATCGCCATTTTGTTTTGCAGCTCTGACGGCGTGGTGTATCCGTGCAGACGACGACCCTCGCCCGCGGTGTAAAACGTCATATCAATCGCTTCCTGAACGTCGCCGCCGGTTTCTTTCAGGACTTTTCCCATTTCGCGGGTCATATCTTTAGCGAATTCATCTTTGCGACCGATCAGAATTTGGCCGAGCTTGTACAGCATCTCTGCGCGTTTGGGTGCAGGCGTAGCCTTCCATTTTGGAAAGGCTTCGCGTGCGGCCGTGACTGCCGCCTCCACATCTTCATCTGTTGAGGAAGGGAACAGGCCGACCAGCTCACGCGTGTCTGCCGGATTCCAGTTTTCCATCAGCTTGCCGCTAGCAGGTTTTACCCAGCGGCCTCCGATGTAGTTTTTGTAGACTTGTGCTTTCGTGATGGTTTTTGTGTTGGCCATAAATGATTGAATGAGTCCAAGTTTGAGATCAGAAATTAAATGTGATGTTTGAAGAAATTACCTGAGAAATTTGCCGGCGTACTGTTGTAATTGTTGAGAATGCGCTCTTGCCAATGACTTCTGGGTTTCGTTTTGCGCTTTACTGCCGTCGGGAGCTTTGTGGCAAAGCAGGCAACTGACGCGTGCATCACGCCATTTGCCGGGATGTTTGTGCTGTCGTTCCAGTTCTTCGAATTTGGCCGGCAGATGGCATTTCAGGCAATCTTCGCGTGCTTTGACGTTCAGGTGTTCGGCAATGGCGGGCATTGCTTTAGCCTTGTTGCGGGTGGAAAGGAAATACAAGCCGCCGACAACAACAACAACGATTAAAACAAAAATCAGGTCGCGTGGTTTCATCAAAATTCACCAGAGAAGGAAATGTGAATGCTTAATCAAGGCGGCGACTGTAACAAACCGTTTGATCGAGTGTCCAGAGTTCGCGCCGAATAAATAAAGCGATAGTTGGACTTACCAGCTCGCTATTGTGAGCTTCACGTTGCGTAAGATTTCAGGCTCAAAAACAAAACAGCCGCAAAGAATGGTTCGGTCTTCTGCGGCTGTTCCGGTTTTATGTGTTTTATTGCGCTTACCGCACCTTGCCCATCAACTTGCGAATGAAGGGGGTAAGGGCCAAAAGAACTACTGCCGCGATGATCGGGACTGCGGAAACCTTCCCGAATAACCCAACCAGCGCGTCTTGTGAACCCGCTTCAAAATATCCAGCGGCGATTCCAGCGGCAAAGTTGCCGAATGAGATTGAAAGGAACCATACGCCCATCATCAAGCCGGCCAGACGTTGCGGAGCCAGTTTAGTCGTCACGCTTAACCCTACCGGGTACAAGCAGATTTCGCCAATAGTTTGAAGCACGTAAACTCCGATCAGCCACCACGGCCCCGCTTTGCCTCCGCTGACCAAGAGCAAAGATGCGATGGCCAGCAACGAAGCTCCCAATCCCACAAACATCAGACCCATTGAAAATTTGACCGGACTGGATGGTTGTTTGTCGGCCATCTTTTTCCACAGAAGTACAAACAACGGAGTCAGCAGCACAACAAAAATTGCAGGGCTGGATTGATACCAGCCCGCCGGAAATTCGTAGCCAAAAATGTTGCGATTGGTCAAGTCACGAGCAAAAAGGCTGAAACTTGACCCTGCCTGTTCGTAACAAGCCCAGAAAATAATGGCGAACAGGAACAAGACGATAATTGCCCCGACCGGTTTCTTCTCTTCCGGTTTCAAGAAAATCAAAAATAGCCAGGCAATAAAAAGAGCAACCCCAATAACCATAATCAACGATTGATACTTCACGATTGGTTCCGGGCCAAAAAACAATAAGCCGACTGCGGCGCAAATCGCAGCCATAAACAGAATACCTTGAAGCCCTCGCTGGCGAATTTCGGCATCGCTCTGGGCAGGTGGGTGGCCGACGTGGGCAAGGCGGTCTTGCCCCATCACGTATTGAATCAACCCAGCAGTCATTCCGATTCCGGCGGCGGCAAAACCCAAATGCCAGTTGATCTTTTCGCCCAGATAGCTACAAACAATGGGAGCCAGAAACGCTCCGATGTTGATACCCATGTAAAAAATCGAAAACCCTGCGTCGCGGCGTTGATCTTCGGGGCTGTACAGTTCGCCAACGATCGTGCTGACGTTCGGCTTCAACAAACCGGTCCCCAGAACAATCAACACCAGTCCAGCGAAGAATGTGAATTTGAACGGAGCTGCTAATGAAAAATGGCCCAGCGCGATGATGATGCCGCCAACCAACACAGCTCTGCGAGTGCCCAAAACCTTGTCGGCGATCCAGCCACCCGGAATGGACATCAGATAAACCGAGCCGACATACGCGCCATACACGCTGGCGGCAAACTTGGTGTCAAAACCAAGCCCGCCTGCGGCGACAGCCGTCGTCATATACAAAATCAGCAGCGCCCGCATGCCGTAATAGCTGAACCGCTCCCACATTTCGGTGAAAAAGAGCGTTGTCAGTCCGCGCGGATGCCCGCCAATTCCCCTGTTGTCTTGAGTCGAATCAAAAGTTGCCGCAGATCCCACGTTGGAAGCCTGTGTTGCCATGTCTGTTTTGCTCCGATTTGAGTTTAGGTGAGTGAAAAGCGCGCGAAGCCTAGCACAGGCCCACACATAGCGGAAGACTTTGGCCGGATGTCGCGTAATCTTTTGGTTAAGTAAGTGCCCACTTACAAAGTTGCCTTGCCAGTTCCCAAGATCATATGGTAAGTAAGTAGGCACTTACTTACAAAAGTGAGCGGCGAACGCGAAAAGCAGTTCGCTGAAATCAAGATAAAGGACAAAAGGCTGGGCAAGACCGTAAAGCACAGCCGGAAACGCGCCAGTAATGACACCTAGCAAAAAGATTCAAGAGCGGCTGGAAGAAAAACCTACCAGCCGAATGGCTGCGGAAGATCGTCGCCAGCAAATTTTGGAAGTCGCGTTGCAACTCTTTTCGCAAAGCGGTTTTCGCGGTACGACGACGAAAGAAATTGCCTTGGCTGCCGGAGTCAACGAAGCAATTATTTATCGCCACTTCGCGACAAAAAGCGAGCTTTACTCTGCGATTGTGGACCAGAAAGCGAAATCCCCCCGGGCGCAGCAGATGCAGTCCGTCTTGAATGAAGCGATGGAATCCGGCGATGACCGGCGGGTGTTTGAATCGCTGGCTTTCAATGTCCTGGAATTTCACGACCAGGACGACATGGCAATGCGCATCCTGCTTTACAGTGCGCTGGAAGGGCACGAACTCGCCGAGATGATTTACCGTAACCACATTGCCAAAACACATCGCCAGTTGACGGACTATGTCGAAAAACGCATTGCCGATGGCGCATTTCGCCCGGTGGATGCGATGACGGCAGTGCGGTGTTTTATGGGAATGGTGATTAATCACGTCATGTTCAAAAAGTTTTTTCAGCGTTACGACAGCGAACCAATGACCATGACCAATCGTCAGGCGGCGGAGCAATTCACAAACCTGTTTCTCGTCTCAATGACGACAACCGCAACCTTGCCACGGCAAACGCTGCCAGAAAAGTAGTAGCTTCAATCAAATTCTGAGTGAATTAGAAGAGTGAACGAAAAGCATTTCAGGAGAAGGAAAATTGAGTTTCACAAAAAACAATCTAGTGCTCTGTTCTGCGCTTTTATTTGTCGCAATCGGCGCAGCCTGTTCAAAAGCGGCGAAACAACCTGAAGCAACAGCGGATGCAGCGACGAAACCTGCAGCGGCTGCTACTCCGCAGGTCGTTGATGTGACGACGGCAGATGCGATTACACGCAATTTGCAGCGAAGAGTAGAAGTCGTCGGTTCGCTGGCAGCGGATGAAGAGGTCGTTATCTCTGCGCAAGTTGCTGGAGAACTGTCGCAACTGAATGTTGACTTCGGCAGTTATGTCGGCCAAGGGCAGGTGATCGCTGTTATTGATCAGCGCGACGCCAAGCTGAAAGTTGAACAAGCCGAAGCCACGCTGAAACAGACAATGGCCAGGCTGGGAATGAAGGAGGGAGACAGATTCGATCCGCACCAGAATGCCGATGTTCGTGTCGCCAAAGCTTCGCTGGATTGGGCGCAAATGGATTTGGATCGTAACTCCAAGCTGATTGAGCAAGGAGACATCTCGCGTTCGATTTACGATCAAGCCCAGACGCAGCACAATCTGGCCAAGGCTCGCTATCAGGCTGCGCTGGATGCTGTGAATCAGCAATTGGCAGTTGTCGAACAGCAACGCTCAGCCTTGGCGCTGGCCAAAAAAGCCATTACGGACACAGTCGTTCGTTCGCCGATCAATGGCGCGGTCAAAGAGAAACTGGCGGCCAAAGGTACTTATTTAGCAGTCGGAGGCAAGATTGTTTCGCTGGTTAAAATCAACCCGCTCCGTTTGCGGGCAGACATTCCGGAATCATCTGCCGCGGCTGTTCGCAAAGGGCAGACGATGACACTGACGGTCGAAGCGTTTCCGGGCCGAACCTTCACTGGCCGTGTGGTTCGCATTGGTCCTTCGTTGAATGAACAGACGCGCTCTCTGACCGTTGAAGCCGAAGTCGGCAATTCCGGCAATTTGCTTCGTCCGGGAATGTTTGCCAAATCGCAACTGATCACTGCCAATGACGCGCCCGCCATTATGGTTCCTGCGCGAGCCGTGGTCAGTGTTGCGGGACTTACCAAAGTGTTCGTCATTGAAAATGGCAAAGCTACTGAGCGCGTAATCAAGACCGGGATGACAGACGGAGATTTAATCGAGGTTGTCGAAGGGATCACATCCGGCGAAACCGTTGCCACCAGCAACCTCGACAAGCTGCAAACTGGCAGTTCTGTCAGCAATAAATAAAGTTATCCGATGAAGCCACGCCGCGCGGAATGATCTTTCGTGTATTTTCGTATGGCTTCAATCAGCAGGAGAGAGCATGCAGAAATTAGCCGAAATCTGTGTTCGCCGTCCGGTCTTTGCCACGATGTTGATTATGACGCTGGTGGTCATGGGAATCTTCTCGTACCAACGGCTGGAAGTTGAACGGTTCCCGCGCGTTGAATTTCCTTCCATCATCGTAACGACTTTGCTGCCCGGTGCCGCGCCGCAGGAAGTCGAAACTGAAATCACAGACAAAATCGAAGAATCGCTGAACACGATCAGCGGCATTGAAGAGTTGCGCTCGACTTCATCCGAAGGCGTTTCGCTGGTAATTGTCCAGTTTGATCTGAATCGCGATCTGGATTCGGCCGCGCAGGATGTGCGCGACAAATTGAATCTGGCATTGCCGCTATTGCCGCCGGACGTTGAACAGCCTGTGGTGCAAAAAATTGATCCGGATGCGTCGCCGATTATGACGGTTTCGGTCGCCTCAAACCGCACTGTGCGCGAAATGACCGAATACGTGGACAAGGTTTTGCGCCGCCAACTTGAATCGGTAGACGGCGTTGGCCAAGTTTCAATCATCGGCGGGCGCAAACGACAGATCAACGTTTTACTGGATGGCGACAAATTGCGCGCTTACAACCTGACCGTGGCGCAGGTCTCCGCAGCGCTGCAAAGCCAAAACATAGAGGTTCCCGGCGGGCGTGTTGAGCAGGGAAATCGCACGCTGACCTTGCGGACGCTGGGGCGGGTTCAAAGCTCCGCTGATTTCAACAATCTGGTCGTTGCCAATCGTGATAGTTATCCGATCAAAATCTCCGATGTCGGCCATACTGAAGACGGCGTTGAAGTCGAAGAAACCGGCGGCTTGCTGAATGACAAACCTGCGCTGCTGCTCAATATCCGCCGCCAATCTGGTAAGAATACCGTAGACATCATCAAGAACATCAATACCCGGCTGGACGAATTGCGAAAAACAGTTCCGCCAGGTTATGCGCTGCAAGTTGTCCGCGACCAATCCACATTCATTCTGGCTTCATTCCACGCTGTGCAGGAGCACTTGATTTTGGGTTCGCTGCTGGCGTCACTGGTTGTTTGGTTGTTTATGCGCAACCTGCGGGCGACGATCATTTCAGCGATTGCCATTCCTACCTCGATCGTCTCCACATTTGCGGTGATGGATTATTTCGGCATCACGCTGAATGCGCCTTCGATGCTGGGACTGACGCTGTCGGTCGGTATTGTGATTGACGACGCGATTGTGGTGCTGGAAAACATCTTCCGCTACATTGAAGAGAAAGGCTACAGCGCGTTTGACGCAGCGATCGCCGGTACGAAAGAAATCGGCATGGCGGTGATGGCCACGACGCTCAGCCTGGTGGTTATCTTCCTGCCAGTGGGCTTTATGCAAAGTGTGGCCGGGCGCTTTTTCAAGAGTGTCGCGTTCACAATGGCTTTCGCGATTCTGATCTCGTTGCTGGTCAGCTTTACGCTGACGCCGATGCTCTCGGCTCGCATGTTCAAAAATATGAAAAGCAGCGAGGGCGAACACAGCAAATCGAAAGAGACCTGGTTGGCGCGCATACTGGACAACAATTATGCGCGGCTGATCAACTGGACGTTGCATCATCGTGTTCTGGTGACGATGGTGGCCGTGTTGACGCTGGCTTCGACTGCTGTGCTGGTTCGATTCGTCGGATCCAGTTTCTTCCCGTACGACGACCAGAGCGAATATGAGGTTTCTGTCCGCGCGCCCGAAGGCACGTCGCTGCAATCCACCATGGATATCGCGCGCAAAGTTTCGGACGAAATCCGCAAACTGCCGCATATTGACTACACGATCACCACTGTCGGCGATAACCAGCAGAAAGAGCTCAACCTGGCGAAGATTTACGTCAAGTTGACCGCGCTGAAAGAGCGTAAGCTGACGCAATTCGATTTGATGACGATGACTCGCGAAAAGGCTTTGCCGAAATTCGCCGCTGACAATTTGCGGACTTCGGTCAGTATTGTGGCCGCCATTGGCGGCGGCGGCAATGCGCAGAATGCTGAAATCAACTATGAATTGCGTGGCCCGGACCTGAACAAGCTCAACGAGTACGCCAGTACCTTGCTGCAAAAACTGAAGGCGATTGAGGGCGTGGGCGATGCAGACTCGTCGTTGATTCTGGGCAAGCCGGAACTGCGCGTGAAAGTTGACCGCCAAAAGGCGGCTGAACTGGGCGTCAATATGGCTGACGTCGCGCAAAGCCTGAGATTGCTGGTCGGCGGCGACAAGATCACTACTTACAACGAAGGCGGCGAACAGTACGAAGTTCACGTCCGAGCAGCGGAAGGATTCCGTCAGAACGCGGTCGGCATCGGTCAGCTCAACGTGCCTTCCTCTAGGCTGGGCAGCGTTGGATTAGATAGCATCGTGAAACTGGAAGAGTCTTCCGGCCCGACTTTGATCGAACGTTCCAGCCGCCAGCGTAGTGTTACGCTCTATGCCTTTTTGAAGCCCGGCGTGGCGCAAAGCGGTGTAGCCACCAAATTCGAAGCCGTTGCCAGAGAATTGAAGCTGCCGGCAGATTATGTTTTCGCCAAAGGCGGCAACTCAAAAGAAACACAGCGAACTGGCCGCGGCTTTATTCTGGCTTTTACCTTGTCATTTATTTTCATGTACATCGTACTGGCGGCGCAGTTCGAATCCTTTATCCATCCGGTGACGGTACTGCTGTCGCTGCCGTTGACGCTGCCGTTTGCATTGCTGTCATTGATTATGGCCAACCAGGTGGTGACGATGTTCACGCTGCTGGGTATCTTGGTGCTGTTTGGCATGGTCAAGAAGAACTCGATTTTGCAGATAGACCACACCAACCAACTGATCGCCAAAGGCATGGAACGCCACGAAGCCTTGATCCAGGCCAGCCGCGACCGTCTGCGCCCGATCTTGATGACAACGATCGCCTTTGTCGCCGGTATGACGCCGCTGGCGGTGAGCAGCGGACCGGGTTCAGGGGTCAACCGTTCGACCTCAGTGGTGATCATTGGAGGACAGTCGCTGTGTCTGCTGCTAACACTGGTAATGACGCCGGTTGCTTATTCTCTGTTTGACGATGCAATCAATTCAACCTGGTGGGGACGAATTGCCGGGCGCTGGAACGGCGCGACCGGTTGGATGCGGCGAAAATCTGCAACGGCAGCTTCATCAATTTTGAACTTGTTCAGCAGAGGGTGATCAAA
The DNA here is from genome assembly GCA_964570175.1 of uncultured Heliomicrobium sp. Taxonomy (GTDB): domain Bacteria; phylum Acidobacteriota; class Blastocatellia; order RBC074; family RBC074; genus RBC074. The sequence goes on from CAZMXG010000099.1 coordinate 8,155, forward strand.
ATGGCACTTTATTTAACTGAACAAGAAGTCACAGGTCTGCTGACAATGCCTGACGCGCTCTGGGCGGTTGAATCGGTGTTTAAGCTGCAAGCTACTGGCGATGCTACCAATGAACCTCGGCGGCGAGTTCGTGCGCAAGGTTCAACCCTGATGACGATGAGCGGCGCGGTTTCCGGCTTCAAAACTTCGGGCGGCGTTGAGTTCAAAGGTTTGCTGGGATTGAAGTCTTACACCGTGTCGCGCAGCGGCGCCAGGTTTTATGTCAGCTTGTTCGATGCGGTAACTGGGGAACTGCTTGCTTTCATCGAAGCCGACAAGCTAGGCCAGATGCGAACGGGCGCAGCCAGCGGTGTGGCGACAAAGTATCTGGCGCGTGAAAACGCAAAGTCTGTCGGAGTTTATGGCTCCGGTTGGCAGGCGGCCAGTCAGCTTGCCGCTGTGTGCGCCGTTCGCCAAATCGAAGAAGTGAAGGTGTACAGCCGCAAGCCGGAAAACCGTGAACGGTTTTGCCAGCAGATGGCAGCAGAGCTTGGCATCGTCAACATTCATCCAGTTGATACGCCGGAAGCCGCAGCCGACACAGACATCATCGTTACAATCACCAGTTCGCGTGAACCTGTTGTGCTGGGTGAATGGCTGAAGCCCGGGACGCACATCAACGCTGCCGGTGGAAACTCAATTTTGCGCCGGGAATTTGACGATGAAACAATTAAGCGCGCCGGATTCCTTGCGGTGGATTCGCTGGATCAGGCAAAGCTGGAATCCGGCGAATTCGTGACGGCGGTGGAAAAAGGATTGCTGGTTTGGGAACGAGTCAAAGAGCTTCGCTACGTCGTGGCTGGAAAGCTGCAAGGGCGAACGGATCAAGAGCAAATTACGCTTTTTAAGTCGTTGGGGATTGCCATCGAAGATGTTGCGGCGGCGGCGGTCGTATACCAAAAAGCGAAAGAGCAGAACGTGGGGAAGGAAATATGAAGAACCAAAAAGCAAAAAATATGCTGGCATCGTTAGGATTGATTTGTTTGCTGTCGGCAGTCGCATTGGCGCAAGACAGTCCGCAGTCCGCAGCCCGCAGTCCGCAATCGGAAAAGCGTGTTGGCGTGGATTCAGCGAAACGTGTTTCGCTGACCTTGCGCGATGCCATTCTGAGCGCGCTGGAAAACAACCGCGACATTGAGGTTGAACGGTTGAACGTTCAATTGACGGAATTCGATGTTCGCGCGGCGGAGGGGGTTTTTGATCCAACGTTCGTTTCCAGTCTGTATTACGACCGGCGTAGAACTCCCGTCGCCAATGTGCTGGCAGGGGGAGAAAACGGCGGCTTGTTAACGGACAACCTGACTGGCAACGCCAGCTTAACCCAGCGATTGCGGGAATATGGTGGAACTTTGCAGGGAACCTTCACGAATGATCGTTCGACGACACAAAATCAGTTCAATGCGCTCAACCCACAGTTCACTTCGTCACTCAATGTCAGCTTCACACAACCCTTGCTTAAAGGCCGCGAAACAGACCCCGCCCGTCGCCAGATCAAACTGGCCAAAAAGCGGCTGGATATTTCCGACAGCCAGTTTCGCCAGCGAGCGATTGAGATCATCGCCTCGGTGCAACGAGCTTACTGGGAATTGGTGTTTGCACGCCGAGACAGGGAAATTAAGAGTGAATCAGTGGGATTGGCGACGACGCAGCTAGAGCATAACCAGCGTTTGGTCGAAGCCGGAACGTTGGCTCCGGCGGACATCATTTCGGCTCGTGTGGAGTTAGAGCGCCGGAATGACGAAGCGGAAGCCGCGCTGGAAGCGATTCAACGCGCGGAAAATGCGCTCAAGGTTTTAATGCTTCAACCGGACAAAACCGAAATGTGGGGTTCAGAGCTTGTGCCGGTAGAGCAACCGCAAATTGACTCAAACTCCGGGTTGCCGCTGGAAGATGCGACGCGGCTGGCCATGCAAAATCGCCCGGAGATGGAGCAATTCAAGCTGCGCGGGGATTTGAACAAGATTGATACGGAATTTTTCCGCGATCAGGCCAAGCCGCAAATTGATTTTGTGATTAATTACGGCGCAGTTGGGTTGGCGGGAACAGAACGCACGGGTGGCAATTTCTTCACGGCATCCAATGCGGCCACCACAGAACGTATCAACCAACTGATCAGCTACGTCAATTTGCAGCCCAATGCGCCAAACCCTTTGCTTCAGTTGCTGCCGCCGCCAACCAACATTCCGATTCCGGATTTCTTGCTTGGCGGCAATGGGCAAAGTCTGGCGAATCTGTTTAAGAATGAATTTCGCACCTGGCGCGTCGGCGTTAACATCAGCATTCCGCTTCGCAACCGCACGGCAGAGGCAAACCTGGGCCGCTCGCTTTCCGAAGCCAGACAGATAGACGTTCAGCGCCAACGCACAGAGCAACTGATTCAAGTGGAAGTTCGCAACGCCCTGCAAGCCGTTGAGACCGCCAAGCGCCGTGTCGAAGCCGCCAAAAATTCACGCGAAAACGCCGAGCTTCAATATCAAAGCGAACAGCGTAAATTCGACGCCGGCCAATCCACCAACTTTTTCGTGCTGGATCGCCAGAACGCGCTTTCCGCAGCCCGTGGACGCGAACTGCGCGCGCTGACCGATTACACAAAAGCTGCGGCGGAACTTCAGCGTGCGCTTTCGACCACCTTGTCCAGCAACAACGTTTCAGTGAAGTAATCGCTAGTCGGAGTTCAGTAGACGACAGCCCATAGCTTCAAAAATTCTGGCTACAGGCTACCGCCTACTGACTCCCGGCTACTTCAGATGCTAATATCTCGCTTCAACTCATAATCAAATTTTGAATAACGATGCAGGAGCGAGAGCAAAATGGCCGAAGAGAACCAGTCCGCTTTTAAGATTACCGACCGCCGACTGTTTAACGCAGACGGAACGTTGCGCGATGACGCAGTGATTCCGGAACCGCCGCCAGCAGTAGAAGCCGAACCTCAACCGATTAGTGCCAGCGAACCCGAGCCATTACCTGAAGAAGAATTTCAAGCCGATGACGATGGTGTAATGCCTGAACAAACGATGTTTACGGAGTTCGTTATGCAAATTGCTTCGTCGGCATTTATTTACCTGGGCTTGGTTGAACATCCCGGAACAGGGCGACGTCAGGTTGATCCGATGGCTGCCAAGGAAACCATTGATCTGTTGATGCTATTGCGCGAAAAGACCAATGGGAATCTAACACCGGGGGAAGCAAAATTCTTTGACGAGCTTTTGGCTGAATTAAAAACTCAATTTGTGTCAATGAGGCGTTAGCTTGGCGAGTCTTCGGCTGGTATGAGAATTACGCTTTTAGGAACCGGGACTTCAGTTGGCATTCCCATGATCGGTTGTGATTGCAGGGTTTGTCAGTCCGACGATCCACGAGACAATCGAACACGAACCGGTCTGATGATTGAAAACGACGGCCAACGATTGGTCGTGGATATTTCGGCAGACTTTCGGCAACAGGCTTTGCGCGAAAAGATTGATCGTATGGATGCTTTGTTGATCACGCATTGCCACGCCGATCATGTGTTGGGCCTGGACGACATTCGACCGATCAATTTTCACCATGGACCGGTTCCGGTCTATGCCAGCGACATCACCTGGCAGGGAATTCGCCGAGTTTTCTATTATATTTTTGAGCGTACTTACGTTGGTGGTGGATTGGCTCAAATTACTCCTCACACCATCGAAGGGAAGTTTGAAGTTTGTGGCCTGCAAGTCACGCCGTTTGATGTGATCCACGGCAAATTGCCAGTCACCGGATTTCGCTTCAGTGACGGAACCAGCGAAGTTGCTTTCATTACTGACTGTAACTTCATCCCGGAACATTCGCTGGCGGAACTTCACGGGCTTGATGTGCTGATCATTGATGCCTTGCGATTCAAACCGCATGTAACTCACCTTCACCTGGATCAAACACTGAATTACATTGCCGAATTGAAACCGCGCCGCGCTTTGCTGACGCACATGGGGCACGATTTCAAGCATTCGGAGCTTACCAAGATTCTGCCGGACGGCGTTGAACCGGCTTATGACGGATTGAGGATTGAACTTTAGGCGGCAGTCGGTTGCCGGTGAGCGGTTTCTTGAAGCCGACTCCCGACTCCCGACTCCCGACTCCCGACTCCCGACCAATGGAAATCTTTCACGGCATTGAACACGCTGACATTCGCCGCCCAACGGTTCTGACTTTGGGCGTTTTTGACGGCTTGCACCTGGGACATCAGGCGATTGTTCGCACGGTTGTCGAGCGAAGTTTGCTGATTGACGCCACACCGACCTTAATCACTTTTGATCCCCATCCGCGCCAGGTTCTGAAACCGGAAACTGCGCCGCCACTGCTGCAAACCTTCAATCAGAAGGCCGAAGGTTTAAAGTCGCTTGGCATTCAACAAGTGATCGTGCTGGAATTCAACCAACAACTGGCTTCGCTTTCAGCCGAAGAATTTGTCGAACGATTTATCGTAAACGGACTGCAAGCACAGGAAGTTTATCTGGGAAAAGGCTTCGCTTTTGGCAATCAACGGCGCGGAAATATCGAATTGTTGCAACAACTTAGCCAGAAACTTGGTTTTCGCGCCGAAGAAGTTCCGGAAGTCTGCCTTAGAGGTCATCGAATTAGTTCGACCATGATCAGAATGCTGCTGAAAGCAGGACGAGTGAATGTCGCAAGACGAATGCTTGGGAGACCTTACGGCATTGAAGGAACCGTCATGCGAGGCCACGGCATCGGCAAGCAATTGCTTTACCCGACAGCGAATCTGGATCTTCAAAATCGCGTGTTGCCAATTGACGGAGTGTACGTCACCTTGGCCTTGATTGATGGCGTTTGGCATCGCAGCGTTACAAACATCGGCAAACGCCCGACTTTCGGCGGTGAGCTGGAATCGAAAGTGGAAACTCATGTGATTGATTTCGACCAGGATTTGTACGATCAGGTGATTCGGGTTCGTGTGCTGCACAGGCTGCGTGGAGAAAAGAAATTTTCCGGTGTGGATGAACTTCGCGCGCAAATTACAAGAGACCGCGACCGCGCCGTTCGGTACTTTAATTCCAATTTTGCTCGACGCAACTTAAGCTTTGTCTGATGCGTATAGCTTTGGGCGGAAATGAGGCAGAGCAATTCCGTTCTGTCGAAAGAATGACTCCCTGATTTTTGATTTGCTTTAAGGGGGAAGATGGCTTTAGCAAAAATCGAATTCGATCAACAGCCTCAAACCAACGGCCAGATAAAAGCTTTGGCCGAACAACCTGTTTTGCTGGAAGCGGCTCCGGTCGCCAACATTGCGCATTACGATCCCAACGTTCAGATCAAAGGAAATGGCATTCGCGGATGGTTCCGCGCATCCCGCATCATTTGGACGTTTACGCTGTATCACCTTTTCGTTTTTGCCTATCACCGCGGCTGGTTCATTGGCAAGAAAGATGAATCCGAAGAAAAACATCTGCAATGGCAGGGTGAATGGCTCAGTCGCCAGCTTCTGAAACTCGGCCCAACGTTCATCAAAATCGGCCAGTCAATTTCCACGCGTGCCGATTTGCTGCCGCTGGCGTACATCAAAGAGCTGAGCAAGCTGCAAGACAGCGTTCCCGCTTTTCCAAACGAAGTGGCGATGCAGATTATCGAGCGCGAACTGGGGAAACCGATTGACGCGCTGTTTGCCGAAATCGGTCCGGAACCGATTGCCGCGGCTTCGCTGGGCCAGGTGTATCGTGGGCGATTGCATTCCGGCGAAACGGTTGCCATCAAAGTTCAACGGCCCGATCTTGAGAAAACCATCAACTTCGACATCGCGGTTTTGCGCCAGATTGCGCAATTTATGATGCGCTTTCCACAAGTGATTCGCGGAATAGATTGGGAAGGCATTCTGGGCGAATTTGCCAACGTGATTTTCGAAGAAATGGATTACGTTCAGGAAGGGCAAAATGCCGAAACCTTCCGCGGCAACTTTCGCAAATGGCGCGAAGTTTACGTGCCGACGATTTACTGGTCGCATTCCAGCCCGCGCGTTCTGACGATGGAATTCATCGGCGGGTTGAAGGTGTTGGAGCTGCAAGCCCTGCGCGAACGCGGCATTAACTCGCCGGATGTCATCAAGCTGATTGCAAAAACGTATCTGAAGCAATTGCTGGAAGACGGCTTTTTTTCATGCCGACCCGCATCCTGGAAATTTGCGTGTGATGGACGACGGTCGGCTGGCGTTTTTCGATTTTGGTATGGTCGGAAGGATTACGCCTACGCTGCAAAGCCAGTTGATTGATGCTTTCTTCCACATCGTCGAAAAAGACGTCAAAGGCCTGACGCAGGATTTGATCAATCTGCAATTCCTTGCTCCGACGATTGACCAGGAAGTCATCAAGCCAGTCGTCGAAAAACTGTTCACCGACTATTTCAATCTAAAGCTTGGGGAAATCCGCTTCAAGGAATTGACCTACGAATTGGCCGAGGTCATTTACGAATACCCGTTCCGCATCCCGTCGCATTTCACTTATGTGATGCGCGCGATAATGACCCTGGAAGGCATCGGCATCGCGATGGACCCGAACTTCAGCTTTTTTGATGTCGCCAAGCCTTTTGCCAAAGAGTTCATGATCCGCCGCGAAGGCAAAACTTTCCGCGATCTGATCGTTCGCAAGCTGATTTACGGCGAGGAAGGCGATATCCAATGGGGCAAGATGTGGAAGCTGGCCAAGATCGCCATCAAGAGTTATTGGGATGATTTTGTCGCCAAGGCTTCGGGAGTCACAGGATGAATTTTGTCGGCAAAGTCGTTTTAATTACTGGCGCGGCTCGTGGAATTGGCCGGGTTATCGCTGAGCAGTTTGCAGAAAATGGAGCGCGCATTGCGCTCCATTTTCATTCCAACCGCGAGGCTGCCGAAAAAACATTTGATTCACTCGCTGGCATTTCTCACTCATTGCATCAAGCCGACATCACCAACCCTGTCCAAGCCAGCCAACTGGTCGAAGCCGTCATCCGCCAACACGGTCGTCTGGACATTCTGGTCAACAACGCTGCCATCTTTGAAGCGCATCCGATTGCCAAAATCAGCTATGAAGATTGGCAGGCCTCGTGGCAGCGAACGCTGAATACGAATTTGATTGGAGCGGCAAACATCACGTTTTGCGCCGCGCAGCAGATGATTCGGCAAAATAGTGGGCGCATCGTGAATATCTCTTCGCGCGGGGCGTTTCGTGGCGAACCGGACGCTCCGGCGTATGGCGCCAGCAAAGCCGCGCTGAACGCGATGAGCCAATCTCTGGCGCAGGCCTTGGCTCCGCACAACATTTTCGTTTACGTCGTGGCGCCTGGCTTTGTCGAAACCGAGCGAGTGGCGTATCGTCTGAACGGCGCGGAAGGCGACGGCATTCGCAATCAAAGCCCGCTCAAACGTGTCGCCAAACCGGAAGAGGTCGCCAAGACGGTGTTGTTCCTGTCTGCGGAAGGAACTGATTTTCTGACGGGCGGAATCATTGATGTGAACGGCGCTTCTTACTTGCGGTCTTAACTTCTCTCTACGTACAAAAAGGTCTCACCCATGCAAAACCGCGATTACGATGTTGTGCTTTACGGGGCCAGTGGCTTCACGGGCAAACAAACGGTCGAATACTTTGCCCGGAATCTGAAGCCCGGCCAATTGCGCTGGGCGATTGCCGGTCGTAATCGCCAGAAGCTGGAAGCAGTGAAAGCCGAGATTGGAAATCTGGTTAAGGACATTGATGTGCTGGTGGCCGACAGTAAAGATCAGGCTGCTGTAGACGCCATGGTTTCACGAACGCGCGTGCTGCTGACAACGGCAGGACCTTATGCGCTTTACGGAACTTCAATCGTTGACGCCTGCGTTCGGTTCAAAACGCATTACGTGGACATTACGGGCGAAACTCCGTGGGTAAAAGACCTGATTACGCGTTACCACGACAAAGCCACCGCCGATGGAACGCGGATCATTCCATTTTGCGGATTTGATTCTGTGCCGTCTGACTTGGGAGCGTATCTGGTGGCGCGCTATATTCAGAAACAGCTTGGAGCGCAATGCACAGAGGTGAAGGCTTATTTTCAGATCAATGGCGGTTTGAATGGGGGAACAATGGCGACGGTCTTCAATCTGATTGAAGCCGGAGAAGCGGAGCGCGCTCGCGATGTCTTTTTGCTGAACCCTGCCGGTGAACATTCCGAACAGGAAATCGCGCGAAACCAGGATCCCAAAATTCCACTTTACGACCCGGACATTGCCGCCTGGGCTGGTCCGTTTTTTATGAGCCAGATCAACACCCGCGTCGTTCGCCGCAGTGCCGCTTTGTATGAACAATGGCAAACGCCGTATGGACCGGGCTTCCGATATCAGGAACACATGAAATTCGGCGGCTTGCTGGGCGGTATCCAGGCCGCCGGGATGACCGCTGGAACCGCCGTGTTTAACGTCGCGCTACAAACTCCGCTTCGCGAATTGATAAAACCTTTGTTGCCCAAACCCGGCGATGGACCTTCAGAACGAACGATGAACGAAGGCTGGTTTCTGTGCGATTTGGTCGGCGTGGCAAGCGATGGGCGTAAGGTCAAAGGCTTGATTCGCGATCAAGGCGATCCCGGCAACCGTGCTACGGTTAAGTTTGTGTGCGAATCGGCGCTGAGCCTGGCGCTGAATTTTGATGAGCTTCCTGGTGGCTCCGAGCGTGGAGGCATTCTGACCCCCGCAACCGCTCTTGGCGATGTTCTGGCAGAGCGGTTGCGGAAAGCCGGAATGGTGGTAGAAGTCGGTTAAAGCATTACTTCTTCTTCAAAATAAGTGGCAACGTCCCGCCACCCTGTGACCAATCCCCTTTGATCGTTTTCAAATCCTTTTCAATCGTCCCTTCGAACGTGCCAGCGAACTGTTTCATCTCAAACTTCAGTTTTGTGCCGTCGCGCTGAATGGTTGTGACGGGCGCTCCGATTATATTTTGGTTTGGACTGTCCAGCTTGGCGCTCATTCCATCCTCGTAGGTGGTGATGTGCAGCACGACTTGCAGTGTTTGCCCACCTGCGTCCAGCGCACCTTCCCAATCGCCGTCAATGTCACTCGGTTTCGGCGTGCGCGGTTTGGCTTCTGCGCGTGCTTTTGGCCGCGCAAATTCCAGCGGCAATGACCCGCCGCCTTGTGACCAGTTGCCAGCAATAACATTCCTGGCAGAATCCAACTTTCCTTCATAAGTCGCCTGAATCGCGTCAAGCGCGAATTTCAGATTGCCATCGCTGAAACTGATGGAAGAAAGTTCGATTCCCATCGCTCCCTGATCCAGGCTGTCAAGCGTTCCTTTCAATCCGCCTTTATCATCTTTTTTTACATGCACGACCAGCCGGAATTCCATTTCTCCAGCTTTCAGTGTTCCCTCCCAATCGCCTTCAACGCTTTGGGCGTTAGCGGTAACAGCAACCAATAAGCAAACAATCAGGCAATAAAATATCTTACGCATAGAATTTCCTCTTTCTTTGTCGCGGAGCGACGGTTGAGTTTAGATACAGTCTTGAAGTCAACTGCCGCTCTGCGGCAAAAGACATTAACGCGTGGCCTCTGGCATTCCTCGGCAAACCTCTAGCGGCAAAAACTTGTTGACGGACACTTTATGAAACCTATCGGCAATCGTTAGGGGCAAAGCTACCGTTGAACATTGTGAACGCAACGCACGGTGTCGCGCGCGATCAATAACTCTTCGTCGGTCGGGATAACGTAGGCTTTTAGCCGGGAATCAGCAGCGCTGATCAATCCTTCGTTTCCGCCGGTCATTGTGGAATTAACGCCAACGTCCAACTGCAAGCCGCACCATTCCAATCCCTGGCAAATCCGCGAACGAATTTCCGCAGAGTTTTCGCCGATGCCTCCGGTGAAAACGACGGCGTCGGCTCCGCCCATTGCCGCCAGGTAAGCGCCGATGTATTTGCGGGCGCGGTAACTGAACAGTTCGATGGCCAGCAAGGCTCGGCGGTCGTTGTTTTCACGGGCTTCTTCCAGCAGTTCGCGCATGTCGTTGGTCAGGCCGGAAATTCCCAACAAACCGGATTGTTTGTTCAGCAAGCCTTCGGTTTCCTGCGCGGTCAAACCTTCTTTGGAAATCAGGAAATCAATGATCGAAGCGTCAATGTCGCCGGAGCGCGTGCCCATCACCAAGCCTTCCAGCGGCGTCATGCCCATTGAAGTGTCAATCGAATCTCCGGCTTTGATGGCCGCTGCCGAGCATCCATTGCCCAGATGCAGCGTGATGATGTTGACCTGTTCGCGCGGAATGTTCAGCAAGTGACGATAACGGTAAGCGACGTACCGGTGCGAAGTGCCGTGAAACCCGTAGCGACGGACTTTGTGGCGGCGGTAAAACTGGTAGGGCAGAGCATACAGGTACGCATGTTCCGGCAGCGTTTGATGAAACGCCGTATCGAAAACGGCGGCTTGCGGCAATCCGGTGCCGAGCAATTCGCGCGTCGCCAGAATGCCTTTGATGTTGGCCGGGTTGTGCAGCGGAGCCAGGTCAATGCAATCGTCAATTCCACGCAACACTTCGTCGCTGATCAAGACGGACTGTTTGAAGCGCTCGCCACCGTGGACGACGCGATGGCCCACGGCGTGAATGTCAGAAACGCTTTGGATCGCATTCAGGCGGGATTCGGGAGAACACACCCAGCGAATAATGAAATCCACTGCCGCGCGGATGTCACGGAGCTGCGAAGTGGAGCGTTGTTTGGCCTGGCCTTCGACCTGAAGCGAGCAGACGGCTTCGCCGCCAATGCGTTCGATGATGCCGCGCGCCAAACGCTGGTCGGCGTTTTGGTCTATTCGATCCAGGTCGGTGGCGATGACTTGAAACTTGATGGAGGAGCTGCCGCAATTGAGAACCAATATGTTCATAGGCTTTGTATTACAACAGAAGAAAGATTGTGCAGGCTAGTGTAGAGACGCAAAATTTTGCGTCTCTACACGAATCGAATCAAAAATGCCGGACGCGGAAATCCGCCACAATCGGCAAATGGTCAGAAGCGATCAAAGCTTTGCGGCTGCGGTGAAGTTTGGCTTCAACCAGTTCCAGCGCTTCATCAAAGTAAATGTGATCCAGATGCAGAAACGGCAGCAGTCCTGGATACGTTCGCTTTCGTCCAAGCTGCAGCCGAATGTCAGCGTTTTGAAAATGTTCTGTTAGCAAGCGCGACGTCAACCCGCGCGTCCACTCGTTGAAATCTCCCATCAGAACCCGTGGGCCTATATGGTCTCCGTTTTTCAGTACGTCTTCTTGCAACAGCTTGCGGGCTTGATGGCGGCGTTCAGTAAATGAAGTTCCAAGATGCACGTTGTAAATGTGCAGCGGTTGTTCGCCCTGCAAGTCAATGTCAACGCGCAAACATCCACGCTGCTCGCGCCCGGCCACGCTGATGTCATGGTTGCGAGTCGTCACAATGGGAAAGCGGCTCAGGACGACATTGCCATAAGCGCCGCCTTTCAGTTGGCGGTTTTCTCCCAGTCGAAAATCCAGTCCCAATTCGCGGGCGATGAAATGCGCCTGGTCGTGCTGGTCTTCCTGGCCTTGAACGCACAGGACTTCCTGCATAGCGATGATGTCCGCATCAATTTCTTGCAAAACTTCAACAATACGTTCGGGGCGCAATCGGCGGTCAACTCCGACGCATTTGTGAATGTTGTAAGTGGCAACTCGAAATCGGTTTACTTCTTGCATTAACGGCTCACTCAGAATCCTGTGGTAGTGTGGCTTGGGGGTTGGAATCGGTGGCAGCTTCGCGCAAAGCCAATTCTTCGCGTTTGCCTTCGCGATGAAGTTCGAAGGCTTTGAGAAACAGCGACACTGCCAACCAGGCTGCAAATACTGCCAGTGGAATTGAAATGATTCTGGGCCAAAAAACGGCAACGGCTGTAAAGAGTAGAAGGAGTAAACCGCCACTGAACATAATCCGCGCTTCAGTGGGGCTGAGTATGCGCCGATTCGAAATCGCTGCTGTGACTGCGTTGCCGAGCCGGACGGCTCCGGCGGCAGTTCGGCCAGAGCTGAGAGTGTCGAGTTTGGCGCGCAATCGTTGAAGCCGTTTGTGTCGCGGTTTGGGTCTCTTCCGTTTCGCCGTCAACAGGATTTCTGTTGAGTAATCCAGGTCTTGTAAAAACATTTGTTCCATCTGTTCACCGAACCGATCGTCTTCAACAACAACGTCCAATTCCCAGTTGGTGATCCAGCTTGCCAAATTCAGATTCGACGAACCCACGCGTGCCCAGGTGCCGTCCGCAACCGCGGTTTTGGCGTGAATCATTGGCCCGTTCCATTCGTAAACGCGAACTCCGGCTTCAAGCAAAGGGCGATACCCGGAACGCGACACGGCACGCATCACGGGCAAGTCAGTAGCTTGCGGAACTAACAAACGCACATCAACACCATCCATTGCCGCTGCCCGGAGCGATTGAACATAAGGCGAAGTGCCTGCGAAATACGCGTCGGTCAGCCACAAACTTTCTTTTGCCGAAGCGGCAATCATTTGATCCAGCCGGTACAGTCCGGCGGTGTTTGGCACGCTGGCTACGACACGTAAATTGGTGTCTCCGGCTTCTGGAATCGTGGATGCTGCAACCAGTTCGTCTTCCGGCAACGGCGTTCCAGTTTCCGCCCAAGTTTGAGCAAAAGCTTGCTCCAGATCGGCGACCGCAGGGCCAATGATTTCCACGCCGGTGTCACGCCAGCCTTCGATTCCTTTTTCCGGATTCCCAATCCACATTTGACCCACGCACAATCCGGCGACAAAGCCGATGCTTCCATCCACAGTCAGCAATTTGCGGTGATCACGGCCAAGCCAGGCCAGCGGGCTGTCAAAGCGCGGCGGATTGAAGCAGCGAACTTCAACGCCAGCGGCTTTCAGCGCGCGCCAGAATTTGTTGGACGTCGCTGTTAATCCGCCAGCCCAATCGTAAATCAATCGGACTGTGACGCCTTCGCGCGCTTTTTCAGCCAGGGCATCGGCAAAAATCCTGCCCTGGTCGTCTTCGTGGATGATGTAGCTTTCGAAATGTATTGTGTGTTTGGCCGATCGAATGGCCTCCAGCCAGGCAGGGTAATTTTCACCGGCATTCTTTAGCAGCCGGACACGGTTTCCTGTAATAAGCGGAGCGCCAGCCGCGCGCGCAAACGCCTGACTGGCTTGAATGCGAAAAGATCTGAGTCGTAACCCTTTCGGGCGCGCAATGGTTGAAGCTTTTTGATTCATCTTGCCCACCAATTTGTGAATTTCATACGTGGGCAAAATTGGAACATTGCCAATGGGGTTACGCAACCTGATTGCCAACTTTTGGACTTATGGGGCTTTGTAAATCAATACGCCTCGATTGCCAATCAGTGCGCCACAAATTGCGCCAACTCCCACGCCAACTAATGCGCCGACATAATCCGGGATCGGTCCATCGGCATCAGAAACTTCTCCGACCCCGTAACCTGCAGCAGCTCCCAGAAAAAATCCTCCCGCCGCCAGCATGCCTGCAAACGTGGCTGTGCGGACACTGGATTTACGGCGAACCTCTGCAATTTCTCCTTTTTGCAATTCTCTGGTTATGGCGGTGCGATTGTTTATTGATAGAGAAATTGAGTCCGATGTTACGGAAACCAGTTTGCCCTCAAGCTTTTCACCGCCTTTCAGTTTCACTTTCAGCGTAGTTCCAACTGTCAGCTTCTGCGAATTGTTCCAATCTCTTCGATCTGTTTGAGCAAAACCGAGACAGGACATCAAATAGAAAAGTATCGCGATTGTCAGGATTCGAATCGGTAAAAAAGATGCTTTCATTTCCTTCTCCTTAAATTAACTTGCCCTGGAGCAGTGGTTGCTCCGGGCATGGAGTTTCGCAAAACCCGTGCCGGTTGGCATCACAGAGGCAAATCGTTCATTCCCGAGAGTTATCCGATTCTGGCAAAAGCGAGTTGGGCGGTTTTGCGCGAAAGCAGGTCAAATTCCCCAGAATAAAGCCGAGAATTTTGATGTCGCCAGCGAGACTGCTAAGCTGCCGCCGGAGAAACAATCATCAACATGCCACTACTTGTCAGCGTTAAAGATTCGCATCTTCACCGTTACCGCCAGATTGCTGAAACACTGGCGAAACACGGGTTCGGTTTTCTGCTCAGCCTATTGGGATTGGAGCGATTTCTGCCGTTTCACAAGGAATTGCTGGGGGATTCGCCTGGCAATCAATCGTTGACCCCTCCCCAGCATATACGCGCCGCGCTGGAAGAACTTGGGGCGACATTTATCAAACTTGGGCAACTGCTTTCGACCCGGCCCGATTTAATATCGCCGGAATACTTGCTGGAACTGGCCAAGCTGCAAGATGAGGCTCCTCCGTTTGATTCCGACATTGCCATCGAAGTAGTGGAATCTGAACTCAGCCAATCTATCAAGGAAGTCTTTGCGCGTTTTGACCGGGAACCACTGGCCGCAGCTTCGATTGGCCAGGTTCACGCTGCGCAGTTGCAGGATGGCACTGAAGTCATTGTCAAAGTCCGTCGTCCTGATGTCGTTGAACAAGTGGAAGAAGACTTGGAAATTTTGCAAAACGTGGCATCGGCATTAAATCGCCGGTGGGAATTTGCCAAACGTTATGACTTGCTGGGACTGGTGCAGGAATTTGCGCTCACACTGCGAGCGGAACTTGATTACATACGGGAAGGGCAGAATGCAGATCGTTTTGCCGCCAACTTCACAACTGACAAAACCGTTCGCATCCCGCGCGTGTTTTGGGAAACAACGACTTCACGCGTGTTGACGCAAGAACGCGTATTTGGCGTCAAAGTGAGCGAGCTGGACGCGTTGAAGGAATTTGGCATCAATCGTGCCGAATTGGCCGAGCGAGGGACAAGGGCGGTTTTGAAGATGATTTTTGAGGATGGTGTTTTTCACGCAGACCTGCATCCGGGAAATTTCTTTGTTGAACCCAGCGGACGATTCGGCCTGGTAGATTTTGGAATGATTGGGGTGGTTGACGAAAAGACGCAAGATTATCTGGCGAACCTGATTCTGGGATTGACGCGACAGGATTACGACAGGTTGACGGATGCTGTGCTGGAACTGGAAGTGGTCAAACACCGGGTTGACCGAAATCAATTGCGCCGCGATTTGGAGCATTTGATCAAACCTTATTTCGGCATGTCGCTGGGAGAAGTGGAACTGGCTCCGCTTTTCAACGAAGCATTTGCCGTCATCCGCCGACACCAGTTGCATATCCCTCCGCATCTGGCTTTGTTGATCAAAACAATCATCTTGCTGGAAGGGATCGGCAAACGGCTTGATCCAAACTTTCATTTAACAGAGGTGATTGCTCCGTATGCGGAGCAGTTGATGCTGCGGCTGTTTTCTCCGCGCCGATTGGCAAAGAAATTTGGACAGGCAAGTCTGGACGTTGCCCGGCTGGGCGTTGAAATTCCGCAACAGCTTCGCCACATCCTGAATGAAATTGAACGCGGTGGTTTTGAAGTGGGAATGAAGCCAGGCACGTTTGAGCCGATCGTCAACCGTCTGGAACGTCTTGCCAACCGGATTGTGCTGGGAGTCATCGCTTCAGCCTTCATCGTTGGCCTGGCTATTTTGTTGTCAGTTTTTCGCCCGCCGGGCTGGGAGCGGTGGGCCGGGACAATGTTCGCTGTTGGCTTTTTCTTTGCCGTTCTGCTTGGTGCTTATCTGGCCTGGAGCATCCTTTGGTCTGGCCGATCAAAGAAGGAATGAATCTTACTGCCCTCCTGGAAAGCTGAACCTCTTATTCCTTTGCAATTAATGGCCCCTCACCTGTGTTGTTTATGAGATGCACAACAATTGCCTTCTTACTGATAAGCAGTGTCACCACTAATTTTAAGTAGTTTTCTGTATGTGAAGGCGACACTACTGTATGGAACTGCCAGGGAAAGTGACTCAGGAAGTCGCTTTGCTTAAACGGTAGTTGTTAGGGAATTGAGGCTGGGGCGAAAGCTGCAGGGAATATTTATGAAATTATGTCCGACTTGCCAACGTTGTTACGAAGATTATGAAACCGACTGCGTTGAGGAAACGCATGAAGCGCTATTGGCTGGTCGTACAGGCGATCGGCTTATTGCTGAAAAATATCGGCTGGATAGTTTGATTGCGCGTGGTGGAATGGGAGCGGTTTATTCGGGGACACATTTAGACCTGGATCGTCCGGTAGCAATTAAATTGCTGCAGTCGGACTTAAATGCAGATCCGGCGGCGTTTGAGCGGTTTCGTCGTGAAGCGCGCGTTGCAGCCAAGATTAAGCATCCCAATATCGCGGACATTTACGATTATGGCAGCCTGACCGATGGGGAATCTTATATTGTGATGGAGTTGGTGGAAGGCCAAACCCTGCTTGATACGATCCGACAAATAGGCCAGCTTTCCTTTGCGGAAGCGATCAGGCTTTCACTTCAAATCAGTGAAGGGATGGAGGCTGCGCACCATAGTGGCGTTATCCACAGAGATTTGAAACCATCCAATATAGTTCTGACCAGGAATTTCGATGGTAATGTGATGGTCAAGATTATTGACTTCGGCATTGCCAAAATTAGCGAACAGCTTTCCGCGGATGATCACACATTAACGGCGACCGGAACGCTGGTAGGCACGCCCAGATACATGTCGCCCGAACAATGTCTTGGACACGAATTGGATGCGCGAACAGACATTTACAGCTTCGGCGTCATACTTTATGAAATGCTGGCCGGCCAGCCTCCTTTCGACGCCACGTCTGCCATTGCCATCGCATTGAAGCATGTTCAGGAAGTGCCGCCGCCACTTGATCAATTTCGAGCGAATGTTCCCCCGGAACTCGACACCCTAGTTAGAGATTTACTTTCAGCAGAGCCGTCTGGCAGGCCTCAATCCGCAACAGAATTGAAAAGTAGGCTTGGAGAAATCGAAAATTCAATCGGTGTGCACGCTGAGGAAACTCAGTCGCGTTTACTTCCCGTAGAAACATCACACGCAGCAATTGAGAAGGATCAGTACAGCACCCAGGTCGTTGTGAAAGCTAAAGAGGTCGTAGATGTTTCTTCAGATCCATACGCAACTGAAGTTATAACACCGGAGCCGTTAAACTCAGGTGAAAACAACTCACCTCCCTTGTTCGATGTTGGAAGCACCACTATCAAGCGGGCAGTTCCCTTGCAGACGGAAGTAATTTCCGCCAAAGCTTTATCCGAAAATGGCTTGCCGACAGGTAGTCAGGATTTTGAGGAAACATTGGTTGCCAGAAAGCCTCGTCTTCGTCGGTCGTCAATAGTGTTGGTTAGTATTGCCATGGCTATCCTTGTCGGTATGGGGATTTTGTGGATGGCCACACGCTCAGAAACGTCCACTCCATCTGTGCCCTCTGCGGTATCGCTTTCAGGCACTAATGCAACGAAGACAAGCCATACACCGTCCGGAGTCGCACCTGAGGCACTGGAAAAGGCGGATAATGAATTAAAAGGCGAGCCGCTAGCAGGCAAGGATTCGGTTGAAAATGGTTCCGATGCGGATTCAGAGCAAGCGCGCCTGGAAATCACAGCCGCCTTAAATGAATGGGTGGCAGCAACAAACGAGGGCAGCGTTGACCGGCAAATGAATTTTTATACTCCAGTTGTGGACGTATTCTATCGAACACGAAATGTTCCGAATTCTGCTGTTCGAGCGGAAAAGGAGCGACTCTTTGATCAGGCTGACACAATCGAAGTCCAAGTCAGTGATCCACAATTTGAGATTAGTGATAATGGTCAAATTGCTGTGATCCGTTTCCGCAAACGCTATGTCATCGAAGGCCCGCGAAATAATCGGCGCGGGGAGGTATTGCAAGAACTGAACTGGTTAAAGACGGCTGACGGCTGGAGAATTACTGGTGAGCGCGATGTGAGAGTGATCCGAAATGCTGGTAAAGAGTCTCGCAGCGGCCGCAACGCTTTGAAAAACCCTCACCAGCTTGTGCTCAAAGGCGTCAAAAAGCTGATTCAGCCATTTCATTAAAACACCATTTTAGCGAGCTTCCGCTCCCCTGCTTTTAGAAACCAAACGGTTGACAAAAGCCCACGCACTTTTTAACATCCAATCCGTGTCAGTTGCCGCAGCAGAAAATATCCTGAAAGAATCGCGTAGCGCCATTCTGGATCTATTGAAGACCAATGGCGCAATGAGTGTCGAGCAGTTGGCCGAATGGCTGAAAGTCTCGAAGGTCTGCGTGCGCCGTCATTTAGGATTGTTGGAAAGCGATGGTTTGATTGCCTACGAGCAGGAACGGCACGAACGAGGGAGGCCTCGATTTATTTACCGGCTGACGGATAAGGCGCGGTGTTTTTTTCCGCACATTTACGACGAATTCGCCAAAGAAGTACTTGTTCACGTCGAGCGACAGTTCGGCGATGGAGCTTTGCTTAAAGTCCTGAGCGCACGTGCGGATGTGCTGATTGCTCAGTTGCAAACGCAGTTTGCAGAGTTAGGCGTTGACGAACGGGTCAAGGCTTTGGTTGAAGTGATCAACATGAAAGGCTATTTGGCGGATGCCCGAAGGCTGAAGGATGGTAGCTACCGATTGCGCCAGCGAAATTGCCCGACTGAAAGTGTCGCGGTCGCTTACCCGCAGGTTTGCGATGAAGAAATTCGAGTTTATCGCGAAACGCTGGGTTGCGAGGTCATACGAGAATGCCGGATCGCGGACGGCTTACAACAATGCGAATACAGAATTGTGCCGCGCAAGCTGACACAGATTTCAAGGAAGATGAAAAAGTTAAATGACTGAAGCTGCCACTCAAGCAATTACTGAAGATGTTGTCCTGAACGCTTTGCGGGCGGTGAAAGACCCTGACCTGCACAAAGACGTCGTGACATTGAACATGATCCGCGATATTTCCATTTGCGGCGGCATTGTTGGGTTCCGATTTGTTCTGACCACGCCTGCCTGCCCTGTGCGCGATCAATTGAAATTTGAGGCCGAAAGGACAGTGATGTCCATTCCAGGCGTCGAGCGTGTTGAAGTTAAAATGGATGCCGAAGTTCCGAAAGCCCGCGGCTCTTTGGATAAGGCTGAAATTGCCGGGATCAACCACATCATTGCCGTGACTTCTGGCAAGGGTGGCGTGGGCAAATCCACTGTCGCGGTCAATCTAGCCGTTTCGCTGGGATTGATGGGGGCGCGAGTCGGCATTGTTGACACGGACATTTACGGGCCGAATGTGCCGATCATGATGGGCGGGCGCGATATGCCGATGGTGCGCGGCGAAAAGATTATTCCGCCGGTTTATCATGGCGTAAAAACCATGAGCATCGGTTTGCTCAATCCGGGGGATAAAGCCATTGTTTGGCGCGGTCCGATGCTGACCTCGGCGGTGTCTCAGTTTCTGCGGCAAGTCGAATGGGGAGACCTGGATTATCTGGTCGTTGACATGCCTCCGGGAACTGGCGACGTGCAATTGAGCCTGGCGCAAATGGTTTCCATCGCGGGAGCTGTGCTGGTGACAACACCGCAGGAAGTCGCGCTGGGCGATGTTCGCAAGGCTCATAACATGTTCGAACAACTGAATGTGCCAATGCTGGGTGTGGTTGAAAACATGAGCTACTTTGAGTGCGCGCACGGCGAAAAGTATTTCATTTTTGGAAATGGTGGCGGGGAAGCGCTGGCAGGGAACTTTGATATTCCTTTTCTGGGCGCGGTTCCGATTGCCGTCAGCATTCGTGAAGGCGGCGACCTGGGCGTGCCGATTGTCATCAGCCAGCCCAACAGTCCGCAAGCGAAAGCTTTTAATCAAGTCGCGCAAAATGTTGCGGCTCAGGTCAGCATCGCCGCCA
>CAZMXG010000100.1:0-27954 GCA_964570175.1 uncultured Heliomicrobium sp.
CTTACAGGCAGAAGGCTTAATGGATCATAACTTCAAAGAGTCACACATAAGGTAAGTATTTATCTGTTCATTCGTAAAATGCCTTGCGAGTCACAGGCTTTGTAGTAATTTTAGCGAAACTTACAGTATCGCCCGAATCCAGCCAAGTCCAAAAGCAACATTAATTTAAGTCACTGGTTCGCCTTAAATTAGGACTGCGCCTGCAGCAGACGACCAAGCTCGAATTGCTGCGCTGTGCAAATCAAAGGCGCGGCCTCCGGTACTTTTGTGGGCGATGCGAGCCTCGTGTTCATTTAACCCGTAAAGGGCAAATAAGGCCTCCGCTTCTGCCTCCGTAAAGGCAAGCATGGTTTCATTGATTACAAACAGCCGCTGTTTAGACCGCAGTCTCCACAACGGAGCTGGCGGCAATCCTCGGCCTAAAATCAGCATATGTACTTCAGTGGGCAAAAGCGGGAGCAGGCGATGGAAAAAGGGCGAGAGCCAATCAGCATCATAAATCAAATGCAAATCGTCAATCGCCAAAAGGAGCGGCTTCACCTCGCTTTCCAAGTCATAAACAAAGGCTTCGACCAGCTTAGAAAGGCTAACTTCAGTCATCCTCTCAGGTATTTGCCTTAAAGTCTTAACGCCAAATCCTTCTCGCACGCGCCCAATGCTTGTCACTAAATACTCTAAAAAAATAGGAAATTTCGCATCTGGTGCATCAACTTTATACCAAGCCACCGAACGCTTGCAGTTGTGTGCGAAATCTACTGCCAGCATAGTTTTTCCTGTGCCTGCCCGACCATTAATGATAGTGGCACAGCCAGAACTGGCGTTTTTCCACAAGGTGCCCAGCAGACGTGGCCTTGAGTTGTGAGGCATTTCCGCAGGAATGGACATCTTGCCGGTGTTTAATTTCATGTGCCTGTTTACCCATCCGAATATGGCAAATGAGAAAATGATCGTTTTTATTCAAAAAGTTCTGCCAGATCGCAAAAAAATCACTCTGAGTGAACAATTTAATAATTTTTGATCCCGGACGTAGGGTAGCCGTACCCCCTTGAGGAATTCTTGAGCTTGTAGAAATGGGATAGGGCAACTGGCTGCTAAAGTATTACGAGGCAATGTTTTAAGGTTTTCTCAAGTGGTAGCTGTTGAGGCTTTTGGCCATCCCTTTTCGATGTTCGAATTATCAGCCTAAAGCTTAAGAATTGCTCAAGTCGTTTGCCTAATATGATCCTCGCGACTTGGAGAATTAGCTCCTTAAGCAATCAAGCCTAACGTAGTTCAAGCTGATATCAACGCTGGTAAGTTCTACAAAAGTCCTGATTGCGAATAGTCAACTGGCAAATGATTTTGAAAGGCGAGGTCCGTCATGTGGGTGTCAGGCTTCACCGCTGCAATCGGTCTTTTAATAAACCGATTCGCGTATGTTCAACGGAAGGGTGAGATTTCATCTGGGGGAAGTTTCACCTTACCGATTTGCCTTTGACGAAAAGTGCTATTCTCCAAGTCGCGCCTTTATTTTGAAAACGGGAAGGGCTGTGAGATGTGTAACAGCTGTTTGTGGAAATGCCAAAGCAGGAGAGGAAGGGAATTGGCAGGCATTCGCTGAGATGGCTGGCTAAGTCGGTGGAAAAGGCAAAACCCGTTTTGGGAACGGTTTATTGTGAGGATGTAGTATTGGCTTGAGTACTATTCTTGCCGTTCTACTCCCCCTCCCCCTAGGACCTGATAAATCGTGGCTGTCAATCATCACACTTGATGGCCACGAACCAGGTCAAGGTAAAAAGCTGCAATAAGTTCTTTGGAGACAAAGCAGTATTAGAGCAGAGAAGGGGGGAGGCATGTGAGATGAAAATTGCCTCTTCATCGGTTGGGTTGGAATGTATCTCAAAGCATTCAAATATGCGCGCTTCACTATAAGCTCATCTTCAAAATAGGGTCGCCACCTCTCCTATTATTAGCGCGGAATCAAAATACATCTAGTTACTATTACGTCTAAATAATTACAGGATATTACCGGTATTCTGTGTAAGTCTGTCCTATTTGCAAGCTCGCTAAAAGGTTGCAGGTAAGGAATAAGACAATTATTTAGGTGAAGAACCAATCAGGTAGGATGATTTTCTGCCAGAGGTGTAAATAATTATGATCAACTCGATTCTAATTGTAGATATGGGATTCCAAGCAAATGACTTGCAAACGTTGCTGAGCCGATTGCAGCAGGAAAATTGTAGTTTCGATATAGTCAAAGCTTTGAATGATGTAACAACAGCTTCCGCGAATACAGATTACAGGGCCATTCTCGTTGGCTCTGCAGATAGCAATATAGTTGTTTTACGCAATCACTTGAAAAATTTGTTCCAAAACGGAATTTGCGCCCCTGTATTACTTTGCTTTACCGGTGATTCTACGTTTAGTGATGAGGCACTTCTGACTCTTGAGGTAGATGATTTCTCGTTTGCGCCAATCAATGTGAACGACATATTACTGCGATTGCGCCGTCTTTTGCAGCGGCGCAGGTTGAATCACGATGAAGAGAGTGAAACAGTACAAGCTAAAGTTGAGGGAAGAGACTTCCAGAGCCAGGAAGAGAATTTTGCTTTGCAAAAAGTAATTGGCCAATCACCTGCATTTGCTTTTGTTAAAAGACAACTCGTTCGTTTGGCAGCCTGTGATGTAACAATCCTGATCACGGGAGAAACTGGCACAGGAAAGGAAATGTGCGCACAAGCCATTCATCAGCTTAGCCCCAGAGCACAAGGTCCGTTTATACCTGTTAATTGTAGCGCTATTCCAACTGAATTATTTGAAAATGAGCTCTTTGGTCATGAGTCAGGGGCGTATACAGACGCACGGCAAAAAAAACGCGGTTTAATCGCCGAAGCAGAGGGCGGAACATTGTTTTTGGATGAAGTAGATAGTCTTCACCCGCTGGCGCAAGTGAAGTTACTGCGCTTTTTGCAGGATAGGCAGTATAAGCCTTTGGGGGCTTCAAGTTATAAGCAAGCAAATGTTAGGTTGTTAGCGGCTACCAACCAGGATCTCAAAGTTAAAGTTCGCGAGGGAAGTTTTCGTGAGGATTTATACTTTCGCATTAAAATAGTCTCGGTTGCGCTGCCACCGTTACGCGATCGACAGGTAGATATCCAAACTCTCGCATCACATTTTTTAACGATAGCAACGCAAGAATATAACAAACCTAAAATGCATTTCACCACTGACGCCTTAAGAAAGCTTGCTCAATACTCCTGGCCTGGTAATGTGCGTGAGCTGGAAAACATGGTTCGTCAAGCAGTTGTTCTGGCCGACGGTACGACCCTCGGTGCTCGCGACTTAAAGCTATCTTCAGAGTCTCGAAAACTAGATAGTTCGTCTGATGAATCATTTAACCAGGCAAAAGCCAGAGTAATTGAATCATTTGAGCGAAGCTATTTGCAGCAAGTATTGTCGGCTAGTGGAGGAAACATTAGCCAAGCTGCGCGATTTGCAAAAAAAGATCGTCGTACTTTCTTTGGCCTATTAAAGAAACATGGCTTGTTACAGTTAAATGGCGCTCTATATTCCGGCATGAAAACGCAAGCGTGTTAATTGATGGTCTCCGACGCGTTGTTCTTTGGGTATGGTTTTATGACTAAACTGCCAAAGAAGAGAGTCGAATTGCTCACATTTCTTCCTATCGTCTTGCAGGATTGATCCACGATCCTGTCTTTCCACTTACGACATTGGCCGCTCCTATCCGGCTTGCGTCTATTCCCTTGCCTGCAATCAATTTATTCTTAAGCCAGTCTATCTTGAATATAGTTAGCCCCCAGACTGCAAGTAAAGCATTAAACCCCAATATAATCAGTTTTCTGGCCAAAGGGCTTGGCTCAAAAGATGAACGTAGAGTGAAGTTTCCTTGCCCAGGCGAAATGATGAGTAAATGCTACTTGTAATCCTATGTCCTATAGTAATAGTGGCCATGTGAAGGTCTTAAGCTGGTTATTTACGTCAGGAATTATTAGTGCGTGCAGGGTGAAAATGCCCTAGTTGTTAAATGCGTGCATTTGCAGGGGATCGGTAAGAAGTCTATGTATAGCTAGGGTGAAAATGCCTCATTCCGTTTTCCTTTGAGAGTTGGTTGTTCTGTTATCCCTAGCCATATAGGTAGTTAGAGGATAGTACTACTTTGGCACTTCTATTGCTTACGATAGGGTGCGCGCCTATAGCGAGATTGGAGTTGATAATGGTGCTAACGATGAAAGTTAAAACTAGCGAGCTTACTTATCCTTTAACTTCGAACATGGCGTCAAATCAAATAGCCCCACTTCGAGAGACGGATCAGGTTATGGAAAAAGGGCAGGCAGTGTCAAAGCTTTGGCTTAATCACACTCAAGTCGAACATCAACTTTACGAAGTCATGCTTGCCGAAGTAACAGCAGCGAATACAAGAGTCTGTGCTTTCAGCTTGCGACAATTGATGGTTCTTACAAAACTGCCAAACTATAGTGCGATTCGGCGAGGGCTTAACGGGTTGATTAACAAACATAGCATTGAACGTTACAAAGTCGTCAGTGATACCAATTTGCGTCAGCAAGTAACTGTCTATTTTGTCTTTACTCCCGAAGAGATACTTGAACGAAGTGCTGCCGAAGGAACTCATACGATATTTGGAGACGAGGGGGTTGCTTCAGGAAACACCGCTGTGGGACAGGCAATTGGCCGGATCGCAGAACGAAAAGATTTGAGCCGCCGCGAGGCGGAAGTCGCCTTGTGTTGCGTCGAAGGCATGACCAACATGGAAATCGGCAAGAAGCTTTATATAAGTGAGCAAACAGTGAAGTTTCACTTACGGCATATTTTTGTGAAGTACGGGGTGAAACGGCGAACAGAGCTGATTTCACAGTTGCTATCGCAAATAAATCAGCCAACGTCAGATAAAGAATTGATCGAGTAATGCAGGGTCTGGCGCTCTGCGGGTTACGCAAAAATCTAAGATTTCGCTAGGGGATGCTGATCTGCCAAGGGGCAGGTCGTGAGCGGAAACTGATGATAACCAGGTAACTTTTGTGGAGCGCCAGTATTATGATTTTGCACCTCAGCTTCAACGTCAGCCATTGAGTAGTGGGCGGAAAATGGAACAAACATAGTCGCTGTCTCGCGTTAGAGGCTTCCCTTCGGGGCTTGTCATGCTTTCATTTCAGGTGAAAACAGCATGTCGAGGTCGGCGTGTCTTTACTGAGCGATAAGAGGTAACTGAAATTGAACAAGAAAGATAAGAAGAAGAAACGTAACGCATTGGTTATTTGCCGAAACGGAAGTAGGTTTTGGACGACACAGTCTCAATTTTGGCAGTGGGTTAGAGACGGTGTGATTGCCAAAACCCAAGACTCTCCGTTGACCGGCACCTTTCTTCGCGATCATGAAGAGCTGGCAGTTAAGTTGAGTAATACGGTGCTCAATTTGGCCTGCCCAAACCATTTGCGTGAGGCATTGGCCACGCGAAGAACGGCATTTTCAGGAAGGTAAAAGAGTAATGGAGAGGGCGGGAGGTAGTAATGAAGTATTGGCATTACAACTACTGTATTTTTGCAGAAAAGGCTTTGGTGCTGGTTGCGTTAGCTGTTGCATTGACAGTTGTGGGAACTGCTCAGGTGACTGCAGTCGGCGCAATCACTCCGACGGGAGCCGTTACCGCGGGAACGGCTCCTCAAACAGACCCTAAGCCCGGCTCCAAACTGGATGACAGGTATCGAATTGGGCCGGGAGATTTACTTGAGATTCGGGTTTTTAATCGTCCCCAACTTTCTCTTGACGCAGCACGCGTGGATGCGCGCGGGATGATCCGAATGCCGTTGATCGAAGAGGATTTGCAGGCCGTTTGCCGCACTGAAAGTGATTTAGCCAGAGAAATCGCTCTGCGTTACAAAAAGTATCAACGAAATCCGCAGGTTTTTGTGTTTATCAAAGAATACAATTCCCAGCCCGTCGCTGTGATTGGGGCTGTAGATAAACCGGGACGCTTTCAATTGCAACGCCGGGTTCGGTTGCTGGAACTGATCTCTTCGGTTGGCGGGCCGACCGATAAAGCCGGAACTCGAATACAAATCGCACACATGGGCAGCGGATTGACATGTGACCAAGCTGGCACGGCGACTACCAACGAAGAAGGTCTGGGAGATTTTGAAGTTTATGGATTGGCGGAAACCTTGCAAGGTGATTACAAGTCGAATCCGTACATCCAGCCAGGAGACGTGATAACGGTGCCGGAAGCGGATCAGGCATTTGTGATTGGGAATGTATATAAGCCTTCGCCAATTTTGCTCAAAGTGCAAATCACGGTCTCGCAAGCCATTGCCACAGCGGGCGGCACTTTGCCGGACAGTAATCTCAATAAAATCCGGATTATTCGGCAAGACCCCGAAAAGCGCAGAAAAACGGAGATGTTCGTTAGTTTGAACGCCATCAGCCAGAAACAAGCGGAAGATCCGCTGTTGCAACCGGGAGACATCGTTGAGGTGATGACGCAGAGCGGCAAGCGATTCATGCGCAACCTTCTGGGGGGCGCTGGCCCCGCGCTGACCAGTCTTCCTCTGTACGTGTTTCGCTAGGCACAACCTTCCCGCCCCCATAGATGCTGATTAACCCAACTGGTGCCAACCTCGAAGGGTTCTGGTTCTAAGAGACTTAGGTTTATCAATGGAAGTAAATACCAGATCGAAAATTGTAGAGACTTTGGCTGTAAAAGAGAGGACAGAGTTAGCCTTGACGTCCAAAGCCTTGGCGGGGGCAACTGCGGAACTGGAGAGCGATGACAAAGTTCGGCTTCAGGATTATTGGCGTTCGGTGCGAAAACGCCTTTGGATGATTGCCGGGATCGCTGCTTTGGTCACCATGGTCGTGACAATTTATATGGCGCGAAAGCCGGACATTTATCAGGCTCAAGCATTGGTGCAAATAGATCAGGAAGATTTGAATCCGGCACTAAGCGGAGCTTCAAAAAACAATTCCGTTGTCGTCAACAGTCAGGCGAACGACCCGGCTTACTTCAATACGCAACTGCGCATTTTGACCAGTCCGGGATTGTTGCGCCGCGTCGTTAAAACGCTTGATCCGGAGCAGAACGATTCGTTTGACGATTCGAAAGCCACCAGCCAACGCTCAACCTGGCAGAACCTGATGCGGATGTTTGGCTTGGGCGGCAAAAACAAATCGAAAACACTGGACGAAAACAGACTGCCTTTAACCAGTGAAGTCGCGCCGGCCACCTCCAATACTGATCTTGAAGAAGCTGAACGCTACCAAACATATGTCAAAGATTTGCAGGAAGACCTGCAGGTCGAGCCGGTCATTGAAAAACGAATGGGATTTGGCCGTGACACCACGCGGTTGATTGAAATTCGGTACAAGCATTTTGACCCACGGTTTGCGGCAAAAGTGGTGAACGCAGTTGCTGATGTGCTGGCACAATCGAACCTGGAAAGAAAAGCCGAAAAGAATGTTTCGACTGGCAGTTTTTTGCAGAAACGGATTGCGGAATTGCAGTCGCAAATCCGCAGCGGGGAAGAGCGATTGATTGATTATGCCAAGAGCAAGGAAATCCTTTCGCTCGATGCCAGTCAAAACACCGTGGTCGAGCGTCTGATCGGCCTGAACAAACAACTGCTGGAAGCGGAAAATGATCGCAAGTTGTCCGAAACTGCGTATCAGGCTGCGTTGGTGCCGGGGGCAGCAAGCGCCTTGGCTGAAGAAAACACTTCCAAACAGATCATGGACGTCAAGACCAAATTGGCGGAACTATGGCAAAAACGTGCCCAACTGTTGGTGGAAAACACTGAAGAGTGGCCGGAAGTGAAAGAGACCACGCAACAAATCGCCAGCCTGGAAAAAGAGATCGAACAATCACGCGACCGTTCAACCAACGTTTTGCTAACCAATCTGGGGACACGGTATCGCCAGACGCTGGCACGTGAACAGTCGCTGCGGTCAGATTTCAACAAACAGCGTGGCGAAACGCTGGCCCAGAATGAAGCGGCGGTGAATTACCGAATCATTCAGCAGGAAATCGAAACCAACAAGAATTTGCTGAATGGCTTGCTGCAAAGCTACAGGGAAAATGCGGTCGTTCTGGCTGGCGTTTACAACAACGTACACATCATTGATTACGCCGTGGCGCCAGACAAGCCGATGGGCCCGAAACGGCTGCAGGGTGTGGCACTGGCATTGATCCTGTCGCTTCCCACGGGCATCGGCCTGGCGTTGTTGCTTGAACACTTCAACGACACGGTTCGCTCAATTGAAGACGTGGAAAAGAAATTGCACCTTTCAGCGTTGGCTGCCATCCCCGTCGCCAAAAACTCGCGCTTTGCCAACGGACGGCCGGAATTGTTGGTTGGAAACGAAACCAATTACCACGTGGCAGAAGCGTACAGGCAGTTGCGAACTGCTGTGCTGCTTTCGACTCCGGGGCGGGCGCCAAAAACCTTGCTGGTCAGTTCCTGTGTGCCTGCCGAAGGTAAAACGACTTCTTCAATCAATCTGGCAGTCAGCCTGGCGCAAACCAAGGCCAAGGTTTTGCTGATTGATGCGGATTTGCGCCGTCCCCGCTTGCGTTCGATTTTCCGGTTACATGGAAACCAAGGACTGAGCACCTATCTTTCCCGGGAAATGTCCGAAGCGGAATTGATGGCAATGATCCAGCAGTATGACAGCAGCAACTTACACGTGCTCACATCCGGCCCGGTGCCGCCAAATCCGGCAGAGTTGCTGGGGTCGGAACAAATGCGGCGATTGATCAAAACCCTGGAGCCTCACTTCAAATACATCCTGATTGATTCCGCGCCGGTTGCATCGTTCACGGACGGAGTGCTGGTTTCTTCCATGGTGGATGGAGTTCTGATGGTGGTTCGTTGCGGCAAAACGCCGCGCGAGGCGCTGAACCGCTCCAAGCAGATGCTTCAGAGCGGAGGCGCCAACATCATTGGCGCGATCCTGAACCAGGTGGAAATGCAAGGATCAGGATATTACCAGGGCTATTACCAGCAAGCGCTGAATGAGCAAAACGCCGATTCCAAGAAAGTCGTTTCCGTTCCGTCCGCAGAGGATGCGGCGGACTCGACACATTCCCCAACAATTGGTTCGCGGACGTTGAATGCTATTGAGCCTGAAGTAGAAACGGTGAAAAGCAACGGAGCTTTTCACGCACCTCAGGCAAGAAAGCAAAAACGCCGCAGAAAATAGACTGCAAACACCACCGTGAACACATACATCCTCCTTTTCAGTTTATCGCTCGTTTTTTCGCTGGCTCTCACCCCTGTAGTGCGTCGCGTATGCGAACGCCAAGGCTGGCTGGACGTGCCGCGTGATCAGCGTCGCGTCCATCGCAAAGCCACACCAAGGCTGGGCGGCGTAGCCGTTGTGATTTCAATTCTGGCAGCGCTCGGCACGTTGCAGTTCGTTGACAACCAGGTCACCTGGGGGATTTGGGCAGAGCGGTCGAAAATGTTTGTCGCCCTTGCGCCGGGAATTCTGGTTTTCCTGGTTGGCATTTACGACGACATGAATGGCATCAGCCCGCGAGTGAAATTCGCTGCGCAGGGCCTGGCGGCTTCGCTCTTTTTCGCGCTTGGCGGGCGGATTGAAATTTTGTCGGTGTCGTTTGCGGGCGCGGTCAAATTGCCTGTTGCAATCAGCTTTGTGGTGACAGTGGTATGGATCGTCGCTGTGACCAACGCGTTCAACCTGATTGACGGCATTGACGGTCTGGCGGCGGGGGCAGCGCTGTTTGCGGCATTTGTGATGGTTACGGTTTCAGCCGTCACAGGGCATTCCTTTGTGACGGTGATTGCGCTGGCGATGGCCGGAGCGCTGATCGGCTTCCTTCGCTACAACTTCAACCCAGCTTCGATTTTTCTGGGGGATTCCGGATCACTGTACGTAGGTTTCACGCTTGCGACTCTGTCGGTTCAGGGAACGCAGAAAGCTTCGACCGCAGTTGCCGTGGCGATTCCGCTGCTGGCGTTTGGCTTGCCGATTATTGACACCAGCCTGGCTTTGTTTCGCCGGTTCACCAGTGGACGTCCGTTGTTTCAGGGCGACAAGGAACACATTCATCACAAACTGCTGGCGCTGGGTTGGTCGCAACGGCGTGTTGTGCTGGTGCTTTATGGCGCTTGCGCGCTGCTGGGATTGCAGGCGTTGCTGTTCATCCAGGAATGGGGGGGAAGCCAGTTGACTGGTTTGTGGCTCTTTGTGGTGGGCGTGGCAATTATCGTTGCCGTTGACCGGCTGCATTACCACGAAATGGACGAAATCAGGGACGGATTGAAACGGAACTTTTCCCT
This sequence comes from uncultured Heliomicrobium sp., assembly GCA_964570175.1. GTDB lineage: Bacteria > Acidobacteriota > Blastocatellia > RBC074 > RBC074 > RBC074. The sequence goes on from CAZMXG010000100.1 coordinate 10,311, forward strand.
GACCGAACGCCGGCTGCGTCTGGCCAACAACATCCGGGTTCGCCGCGCCAGCCAAGCATTGTCCAGCGCCACTACGCTGAGCGAAATGTTTGATGCGGTAAAGGAAATGCTTGAGCTCAGCTCCTTTGCCTATGCGACCGTGCAGCTTCACCACCACGGCGCGGTTGCCTCTTATCGTGGAAAGAATGCAGAGCCAGCTCGACCAGATATCAAAGCTCACAATGGATGCATTTACTGGTCGTGGGAAAACGGCGATCTGGGAACGGCTGAAATTCTGAAATCCAGCCGCGTTTGGTCGCTGAGCCTGTCTCTTTCTACCGAAGACACGCAGTGGGGATACATCAATCTGTATCGAGGTATAGACAGTAAAAGCCTGCTGCTGGACATAAATCACTTGTGCAGTTTCTTCCAGCACCAAATGGCGCAGGCAGTGGAAAGAATCGTCGAAGGCAAGGACGCGAAACAGATTGTTGAAGAGCCTGTGCAGGAAGCCGGAAAACAAATCAATACGGCTGTCCCTGCGGGAACATTGCTGAAAGCGCCGGATTTTGGATTGAGCTAAGAGGAAGGCCAAGCTGATGAATTACCTGAACATCTATTATCCCGAAAGCCGTTTCGGCGGATTCACAGACGTTGACGGCACGATCACCTTTTACACGCGCGTCAAGTCGTTGGTTGATCCTTCTTCCGTTGTGGTTGATGTGGGATGCGGAAGAGGAATGTACGGCGAAGACTCGGTTGCTGTGCGCAGGGAAAACAGGATTCTCAAGGGCAGATGCGCCAAAGTCATCGGCATTGATGTTGATCCGGTTGGCGAAAGCAATCCGTACATTGACGAATTCCGCCGCATTGAAAATGCGCAGTGGCCGCTGGAAAAAGAATCCGTGGACGTGGTCGTTAGCGATTGCGTGCTGGAACACATCGAAGACCCGGAAGCCTATTTTGCCGAATGCAACCGGGTGCTCAAATCCGGCGGGTATCTGTGCATACGAACTGCGAATGCCAATAGCTACATTGGCTTGATTTCCAGAATGGTGCCAAATCGGTTGCACGCCGCCGTTTTGAAAAAGGCCAAACATTCCAAGAAAGAAGAAGACATTTTTCCGACTGTTTACCGATGCAACACGCGGCGGAAAATGGCGTCAACGCTGGACAGGCACGGATTCGACAGTTGTGTTTACGAACATGAATCGGAGCCTTATTACCTTTCTTTTTCACGCTTCTTTTACTTGTTGGGCGTGCTGCATCAACGGCTGGCGCTGAGCTTTTTCAAGGCGGCGATTTTCGCTTTTGGACAGAAACGCTAGGGCCCAAAAAACTCAATGACAGCAATAACGGAATTACAAAAACCTGTGCTTGGCGTAGTACCAAACGACATTAATCGCCGGTACGTTCGGGCGGCAGTCTATTCGGGAGTGCTTGGCGGTGTTAGCCAGCTTCTATACGGCTTATCGCCCATGGTGATCGCGCGCAGCCTGGGGCCAGCGGATTACGGGATTTATTCGGTGGTGATGTCATTGTCGGCGATTGTGATCGGCGTATTTGGGCTGGGACAAAATTCGGCGCTGCACAAACTGGTTCCGCAGTTTTACGCCAGCGACCGCCAGCGCGGCGGAGCGATTTTGGCCAATGTTTTGATTTTGACTTCCGGGTTGCTGGCGGTCTTTTGCATCGGTTTCTTTTTGATGTCGGGCTGGATGGCCGGACTGTACCGCGACGCTTCGCTAGTCGGCGTTTTCCGGTTTTGCGCGCTGCTGATGTTGGTGCTGACGCTGTTCAATCTTGCTTCCAGCGCAATCGCGGGTTTGCAGGATTTCAAATCCTACAACCTGATTCAGTTTGCGCGGAACGTGGCGCTACTGGCGTTTGCGTGGGGCGGAGTTTGGTTGGCGGGATTGCGCGGAGCGTTGACTGGGCAATTGTTGGCGAGCCTGTTGGGATTGGCGCTGCTTGGTTTCACTGGCGCAAAGCTGTTGCGCGAACGGTTTCCCGACGGTGTTCGTCCGATGTTTTCGCGAGAGCTTCTGGGAATCATCGTTTCGTTCATTTTGCCGACGCTGTTAATCACGCTGTTCAACATTCCCACGTACTGGTGGGCCAGCACGATGGTTGCACGCCACGCCGGGTTTGAGCAGGTTGGTTTGTTGGGTGTCGCGTACACCCTGTCGCAAGCGACCTTCCTGATTCCGATGAACCTGTACACGCCGGTCATGACGTTTTTGTCCGAGGCTCACGCTTCATCGCAAGCCGAAATCTTCAGCACGATGGTCAGCACAAACCTGCGGGCAATGTGGGCATTTTCAATGCCGCTGGCGTTGATGCTGGCGATGTTTTCGCCGGTGTTGATTCGCGTCTTGTTTGGAAAAGCGTATCTGGCCGCTGCGCCATTAACCTTTGCGCTCAGCGTAACGGCCCTGCTGATGCTGCTCGTCGGTTTGATGAATACGGCAATCACTGCTTCCGGACGCATGTGGCACAACCTGGGAATCACGGCTAGCTGGTCGGTGATTTTTGTTATCGCGGGGTTGATCTGCATTCCGCGCTGGGGAGCCGCCGGATGCGTCATTATTTTTGCCGTGACGTATGCGTTGTATTTAATCGCCGTATGCACGTACGCCAGTGTGAGATTGAAGGTACGGTTTGAGAAGGTCGCTCGGCTCCTGGTCCTCACAGGAATCAGCATCGGAGTAGCCGCCGCCATCCTTTTCAATCTTCAGGGCGCAAGCGCCTACCTAGCCAGCGCGCTATTGCTGGTTTGGCTGATTGTCGCTGAATGGTTCTGGATTTTAGACAGCAGCGAACGCCGACGCTTGGGTAGTTTCGCGGCAGGGTTTTTAGCAACAGGTTTTTCGACCATCAAATAAAAACAAAGGGGCAAATTATGAATTCAGAAAACACAGTCATAGACTTTGTTAAAGCTCGCACGTCGCCAAAGTTGCTGCAGGCAATCCGAGGCATTCGCTATAGGAATAGACCAATCAAATCCATTTTTACAGAGCTTTACTTCGAGCCAAAACGCGATCAGGAGATGATTTCCGGACCGGGATCTGATCTTGTTCAAACTGCCGTGATTTCGCGCGAGATTCCGGCGCTGATTAAGGAGCTTGAAGTCAAAACCATGCTCGACGCGCCGTGCGGCGATTTTTTCTGGATGCGCCGGGTCGACCTGGGCGTCAAAACCTACATTGGCGTGGATATTGTCCGGGAATTGGTCGAACGCCACACGCGCGATCATGCCAACCCAAGCCGCCGATTTATGTGCCGGGACATCACCAAAGACACCTTGCCGTGTGTGGACCTGATTTTTTCAAGAGACGCGCTTGTCCATCTGTCAAATAAAGATGCTTTATTGGCGCTGGCCAATTTCAAAGCCAGTGGTTCGAAATATTTGTTGACAACGACATTCGCGGAAACACCCCGAAACGAAGACATTCTGACCGGCGGATGGAGGCCGATCAATTTCCAGCGCCCTCCATTTAACCTGCCACCGCCGTTGAAGCTGATCAATGAACATTGCACCGAAGATGGCGGCAAATATCCGGACAAGAGTCTCGGATTATGGCGGTTGGAAGATTTACCTCCTGTAGTTTGAACAACGGACGGAAGAAGGAATAACGAGACATTGACATGGCAGGGGAACTCACTATCAAAAACAGCATAGACGCGCAGGCAAAAGGGCAAATTTTCTTGCTCCTTGCCGGAGTGACCCTGCCTCTTTTTTTGACCTTTTTGGTCATCGAAAGTTATTGGATCCCGTTGGTTCTGCTTGCAGGCTTGAGCGTCTTGGCAACGTTATTGGCTCTCAATCCGCGCGAGGTTCTGTTGCTGGCGTTTGCCTATCTTCCTTTTCAGTCTCTACTAAACGACCTGTTTGCGGGGATGATTCCAGCCATCGCTGTCTGCAAAGACGCCCTGATGGTTCTTCTCATTTCATCATTCCTCTTTCGGAATTTTCGCCGGGGACTGTACGTCAATTACGTCATTTACTTTTTGCTGGCTTTCATCGCTGTTGGAGTGTCGTTGATTCCGTTTTCTCCGGATCCTTTGCGAGCGGTTTTGCAACTTCGCTGCATGACGATTTATCCGTTCATCCTTGTTCTGACCGCGAATCTGATCGAAACGCCGGAAGAGCTTCGCAAACTGTTGCGGATTGTTGCGATTATCGGAACGGTCACGGTGATTTACGGTGTGGCTCAATACTTCACGCTGTTTGATGTTCCGTTTCGGAATGCTGGCGGCAGCGTGATGCAACGAATGGGCCGATTCGATGAATTCGGCGTAGTTTCCACCTTTGCCAGCCGTCCGGATTTTGGCGGATACCTGATTCCGCTGTTCCTGCTCTTTTTTCAGGTCAAGCTGTGGCCGTCCAAAAAAGCAGTCTGGTTTTTTCGATGGGCGATGCTGGCAGTGATTCCCGGTTGTTTGCTGCTGACGTTCAGCCGAACAACCTGGTTGGCGATGGCAGTCGGCGGATTTGTTGCCATTTACCTGAAAGACAAGGTAAAGGCAATTTTGCTTGCGGTGACAATGATCGTTTTGTTGCTCATCGCGGTGCAAGCCAAGAACTTTTTCCTGCCGTCATCGCTGCAAGAAGCGGCAACCAGCAACGAATCCTTCCTGATTCGGTTGAGCTACTGGCCGGCAGTGTTTCAGCACGTTCTGGCCAATCCGATGGGAATGGGATTGGGAACTGTCGGTGGCGCACACCTGTTTGAATCAAAAGCGGAAACCGATTCATACGGCAATTTGCAGTACGACCCGAACACAATGTTCGACGCTTCGGGCGGGTTCAGCGCCGAAAACATCCTTTCCGTAACAGACAACAACTACCTGAAATTTATGGTTCAGGGCGGATTTCTGTTGCTGGCAGCTTTTCTGGCGTTCGTCATCTCTGTCCTGACGCTGGCCAGCAAAATCATCAAAGTTGTGCGCGATCCCTGGTTGCGCGATGCGATGGTCTGGGCAACGGCCAGTTTCGCATCGTTGCTGACCATTTTTATGTTCGTAGATTTTATGGAATCCGTTCCGGCGACTTCGGTTTACTGGTTGGCTGCGGGCGTAGTCTGTTTTGTGGCCAAACTACACAAAGCAGACTTATTGCAGTACAGGAAGCGGTAGCGACCTGGTTGTCTTGTGAGGCTTGTATATCGAAGCCACCAGGTCGCTACCGCTTCCTGTACCGCACCATCAATCAAAAATTATTATGGCAACACCGATCATTCTTTCCTGCCAACACACGGGCGCTTTTGGCGGCGTACAGCACACACTGCTGGACATTGCCAAACACATTGACCGGGACAAGTTCGAACCGATTGTCATTTGCTCTCCGGGAGGCGAACTGCCGAAGCTGTTAGCAAAGCACGACATCCGCATGCGGACCGTGGGCAAAGGAGAATATCTGCGGTACAGCACAGGGCAGCCGTTCGGAACAATCCGCGACCTGCTGGCGGTGACACGCGCGATTATCAAGCTGGCGCAAAACGAAGGGGTGCGGGTGGTGCATGCCTTTGACGGGATGCTTTTTTTTGCTGCCAGCTTGGCCAAGCTCGTTCAACCGGACCTGAAAGTCATCTGGCTGGATTCGGGGTTTAATCTGTACCCGTATTACTTCCGCGTCATCATGAAGTGGTGCTTCAAGCGGGCATCGGTTGTGGCGGCGGTGACGGGAATCCGCCGGGAGCAGTTGCTTGAGGAAGGCCTGGACCGCGCCATGTCTGCGGTGTTTCCCTGCGGCACCGATTTTCATCTCAGACCGCAGGCAAAAGACTCACAGACGATTCCCGAACCGGAAGGAACGTTTCGAGTCGGAATTGTGGGTCGCCTTGTGCCGATCAAAAACTTCGAGCTGTTTCTTCAAGCTGCGCGGATCGTCGCCGACAAACATTCGCACGTCCGATTTCACATCGTCGGGCAGCAAGGCTTTTTGGAAAGCGACTTCGAATACTTCCGCTTTATCGAAGGGATGATTCAGGAATTGAACCTGACGGAATTGATTACCTTCCGTGAACCCGTCGAAGACCTGTCGCCTGTTCTTGGCGGCTTCGATCTGCTGGTCAGCTCTTCGCATATCGAAACCTTTGGCAGAACTTTGGTCGAAGCGATGGCGATGGCGAAACCGATTGTTGCCACAGCAGTCGGCGGCGTGCCGGAAGTCGTAGCAGATGGCGAAGTCGGATTTTTGGTTCCTGCTGGTGACGCAAACGCCATGGCCGCAAGGATTTGCCAATTGGTTGAAGACTACGAATTGCGACAAACGATGGGGCAAAAAGGATTGCAGAGGGTTCTGGACCGTTTTGATGTTCGTGCCGTCACCAGACGCTGGGAGCAAACCTACGAATCGCTTCTGACGGATCAAGCAGAGTTGGGCCAGTTGATGGTCGGATTGAATTGATCGGATTGATTTGAGAGGAGCAGGGAATCGTGGAGATAAAGGAATATACATCACCATATGGCGCAGAAGCTGAGCACAGCGCGCGGCAGTTTGTCCGGCACGTGGCGCTAAGTTCTTTGGCAGGCGCTTACAAACTAAGCGGGCAAACCTCGTTTCTGGACAGGAACAGAATTCAGTTCATTTACATGCACCATATCTTCGAAGATGAGGAAGCTGGGTTTCGTCGCGTGCTTCAGTATCTAAGCCGCCGTCACACGTTGATCGGCTATTCCGAAGCGGTCGAAAAATTGTGGAGCGGAAACATTGACCGACCTTACGTCTGCATCAGCTTCGATGATGGGCTGAAAAACTGCTTGAGCGCAGCGCGAATTCTAGATGAGTTCGGCGTGTCGGGGTGTTTTTTCATTTGTCCTTCGATGGTGGACGAAACCGACCCTCAGAAACTGAAAGAGTTTTGCGTTCGCAGGCTGACATTGCCGCCAACCGAATTGCTGAGCTGGGACGATGCGGAAAGTTTGCTGGCAAGCGGGCACGAAATCGGCAGCCACACGATGTCGCATCACGTGCTGTCCAGAATTACGCCGGAGCAGGTTTGTGATGAAGTCACAGGTTCTTACGAAGTCCTGACTCGACGCTTGGGAAGCGTCAAACATTTTGCGTGGCCCGAAGGCCGGTTTTCCCGCATCACTGCCGATGCCGCCAGCACCGTTTTTCAGGCGGGGTTCGAGTCCTGCGCTTCGGCGGAACGAGGCTGTCACGTTGAAAAGCCGAAAACCGATCTGAATGGACTTTGCATTCGGCGGGATTACGTCGCGTCCAATTGGCCTTTAAGCCACGTCAGCTATTTTTTGACGGCAAACAGCAAGCAGGCTTCAGCAAAATGCAATCAATGGCCGGATGGATGGTCGGAGCAAATTCAAGTGGCTGCTGGCGACGGCGGCGCCAACAGGGGTGAGTCATGAGTGTTCTTTTGACGCATAAAAAATTGCTGTCGTCGCCACGCATTGTCCGCATGGCGCAAAGCACAGAGGTGGTGGCTGGCAAGGATATTCCGGTTCCGGCTTTGGAAGCGTTTTACGAGCAGATGTTTCCGGCTCGGTCGAATTTTCTGAAACGTAACTGGCGATGGCTGTACAGAACGGATGATTTTGCGGAAGCAAAAACGCCGATTGTGGTTATGAAAGGCGATGAAGTCGCCGGGCACGTCGGAGCGATTCCGCTGGCTTTGCGGCGCAGAGAAGACGAACGCACCGCATTCTGGCTGTGTGACATTGCTGTGCTTTCAAAATTTCGCGGAAAAGCGTTTGGCGCGTTTTTGCTGACTGAAGCGATGGCGCTGTGTCCAATGCGAATCGGGTTTCCCAACGAATTGTCATGGCGGCTGATTTCCAAATTTGGCTGGAAAGATCAATTGCACACCGCCGGGTTAAGCCTGCTGCTGCACCCTGAGCAACATCCCAAAATCAAGGCGAAAATTCAGGAAGGTACGGCAAGTAGTCAGGGGTACAAAGCATTGGCTGCGATGGCTGGCCTGGCGACGCGCATCGTTTGGCGCGCGCGCGCGTTGGCGAAAGAAAAGCTTTCTGTTTCTCCTGCAACGGCGGATCAACTGGCGAATTTTCACGAACAACAATCGCCTGCAGTGTTGCACACCGTTCGATCGGAAAGATTTCTGAATTGGCGTATTTCACAGCATCCAAACGTCGAAGAGCACTTCGTGCTGACGCTGGCAAAAGCTGGCCGCAGTTGTTCGGCCATAGCTCGCATCGTGGAAGAGAACGGTTGCCGACGACTTCACTTGCTTACTTTGCAAGCGGATCCCTCTGATCCTGGGCGGCTCTCGGATTTTTTAGCTGGCGTGATTCGGTGGGCGTTGGAGCAACACATTGACATCATCTCGACGGTAACAAGCGCCCCGGCCATTGCTCAAACAGTCAAATGGTGGTTGCCGGTGTTTAAGCAGCTTCGGTACGCCTACAACACCGACGAAGTTTCGGGAGAAGAGTTTTTAAGCAGGCCCGGTCACATCTGGGAATACATAGATGGCGATTTTGACCTGACGTACGCAACGCCAGAACACAACGGGAATTAGACATGCGATTAGGCATAGATGCTTCCAACATTCGAACCGGCGGTGGATTGACCCACCTCTTTGAAGTGCTGAACGCCGCGGAACCGCACAAACATGGCATTACCCGTGTTGTGGTTTGGGCTGGGCGACAAACGATTGATTCGCTCCCAAAAAAGCCCTGGCTGAAATGCGTTCACGAACCGTTGCTGGACCAACCGTTGCCGATGCGAACGTATTGGCAAATGGCGAAGCTGCCGCAACTGGCCAGCCAGCATTGTGATTTCCTGTTTGTGCCCGGCGGAAGTTACGGCGGCAGCTTCAAGCCGTTTGCCACCATGTCGCACAACCTACTGCCTTTTGAGATCGCGGAAAGCCGTCGTTATGGCGTTTCGTGGATGTTTCTGAAGATGCTGTTGCTTGGCTGGACGCAATCCAAAAGCTTTCGCAAAGCGGATGGGATGATCTTCCTGACAAACTACGCGCGCACAGTGGTCAGCAGCAGAGCGAAACTTGGTGGCGCCCAGCCGATCATTCCGCACGGCGTCAACCGAAGTTTTTATCTTCCGCCTAGAAAGCAACGGCCCATGGCTGCCTACAGCGCAAGCGAACCCTTCCGGTTTCTGTACGTTTCAAAAGTGGAGCCGTACAAGCATCACTGGAATGTGGTTGAAGCGGTTGCTCGGCTTAGGAGAGTTGGTTTGCCCGTGGCTTTGGATTTGATCGGCGGACCAGAATGCCCTGCGTCGGGCAAACGGTTGATCAAAGCGATGCTGCGCGAAGACCCCGATGGCAGTTTTATCCATTACCTGGATCACGTGCCGTATTCAGAATTACCTGGGTACTACCATCGCGCAGATGCTTTTATCTTCGCTTCCAGCTGCGAAAACCTGCCCAACATTCTGCTGGAAGCAATGGCCGCCGGCTTGCCGATCGCCTGTTCGGATAAAGGGCCAATGCCGGAAGTTCTGCAGGAAGCCGGAACCTATTTCAATCCCGAAAAATCCGATGACATCGCCAACGCGCTGCAAGCACTGGCTGGCGATGTTACGTTGCGCGAACGGTGTGCCGGTCAGGCGTATGAACAAGCACGACTTTATTCCTGGGAGCGCTGCGCCAGAGAAACCTTCACATATCTGGCGGAAGTGGCCCAAACAGTCCGCGACAAGGCAAGCAGCACTACGCTGACTCACACAGCGCTGCAAGGCCACAACTAAATCAACACACAAATTTGGTGAATTATGAAAGTACTCGTACTCGGCGGGACGGGAATGCTCGGCCATAAAGTGTATCAAGCGCTTGGCGAACGGTTCCCGGAAACTTACTGCACAATCAGGCAAAGCAAACAGGATGAGCAGATTGCGAAGATCTCACTGCTTCAATCTGACAACGTGATTGAGGGCGTCAATGCAGAAGATTTGAACTCTGTCGCCAAAGTGCTGGCAGAAATCCGCCCGGAAGTGATCGTCAATTGCGTCGGCATCATCAAGCAACGCTCGGAAGCCAAGGCTTCGCTGCCAAGCATCACGGTCAACTCTTTATTGCCTCCCTGGCTGGCGGATCAATGCGCTTCGTGGCGCGGCAGGCTGATTCACATCAGCACGGATTGCGTGTTCAGCGGAAAAGGCAGCGGCAATTACAAAGAAGACGATCCATCAGACGCCGAAGACCTGTACGGAAAGAGCAAGTATTTAGGCGAGGTCACCGCCAGCAACGCTGTCACATTGCGAACATCCATCATTGGCAGAGAACTGTTTAATCGCAGTTCGTTGCTGGAATGGTTTCTCAGCCAGCAGCGGAAACAAGTTTCTGGCTTCCGAAATGCACTTTATTCAGGTGTGACGACCAACCATCTGGCACAAGTTATTGGCGACGTCATTCAGTACCACCCCAAACTCACAGGGCTTTATCAAGTTACCAGTCAAACCATCTCGAAATACGACCTGCTCTGTTTATTGCGCGAAGCATACAAACTGGATGTGGAAATCGTGCCGGATGAAACCTTTCATTGTGATCGGAGCATGGTGGGCGACCTGTTCCGTCGAATGACAGGCTATGTTTGTCCCCCCTGGCCGAAGCTGGCCGCTCAACTCGCCAGCGATACTACCCCATACGAATACTGGAGGAATTAAAGGTGAAATATCTACAAGGCAAACGTGTGTTGATCACAGGCGGAACCGGCTCTCTGGGCAAAGTAATGGTTCGCCGACTGCTGAGCGGCGAAATGGGAGAGCCGGAAAAAGTCATCGTCTTTTCCCGCGACGAAGCCAAGCAGCATTTTATGCGGATGGAATATCAGCTTAAGTCGGCTGCCACGGACGAAATCATTTACCGCAATTTTCAGCGCAAACTCGATTTCCGCATTGGCGACATTCGTGATTTTCACAGCGTCGCGGGTGTGCTTCGCGATGCCGATGTTGTGTTCAACGCAGCAGCGCTGAAGCAGGTGCCGACTTGTGAATACTTCCCTTATGAAGCTGTGCGGACAAACGTCCTGGGCGCGGAAAACATCGTCAGAGCGATTGAGCAATTCAATTTGCAGGTGGACACGGTGGTCGGAATTTCCACGGACAAGGCCTGTAAGCCGATCAACGCGATGGGAATGACCAAGGCTCTGCAAGAACGAGTCTTTATTCAAGGGAACATTCGCTGCCCGCAAACACGGTTTTTGTGCGCTCGGTACGGCAACGTTCTGGCTTCGCGCGGTTCGGTCGTGCCGTTGTTCCACGACCAGATTCGTGGCGGCGGACCAATCACCATTACAACGGCGGAAATGACGCGCTTCCTGCTCAGTCTGGATGACGCGGTGGACACGGTCTTTGCAGCCATCACCACCGGATTGCCCGGCGAAACATACGTACCCAGAGCGCCATCGGCTTTGGTAACGGACATTGCGCAGGCTTTGATCGGCAGACGCAAGATTGATGTCAAATTCATCGGCATTCGTCCGGGCGAGAAGATTCACGAAATTATGGTCAGCCAGGAAGAAGCCTATCGCACGGTGGCGCGCGGAAAATGGTTCGCCATTTTGCCTCTGCTGCCGGAAGTTTGCGGCGACTGGCGCGGTTCGGGCGTGCTCGATAAAGAGTACAGCTCCGCCGACACAGTGATGACGCTGGAAGAAACCGCCAAACTCTTGAGAGATCGCGGCCTGATGTTTGAGGACAACGGCATAGAAAAAGAACACGAAGCTGCGGAGATGTTGCGATGAAAATCATGACCATTCTGGGTACCAGGCCGGAAATCATACGGCTCAGCCTGGTCATCAAAATGCTCGATCAGCGTGCTGAACATGTCCTGGTTCACACCGGCCAAAACTACGACGACCGATTGAACGGGTTGTTTTTTCGGGAAATGGGAATCAGAAATCCTGACGAGTTTATGAATATTCAGGGCAGCGGCTTTGCCGGTCAGGTAGGGGAAATCCTGGCCAAAAGCGAGTCGCTGTTCTTGAAGCATCGTCCGGACCGATTGCTGATCCTTGGCGACACGAACAGCGGACTGACGGCCATGGTTGCCCGGCGGCTGGGGATTCCCGTGTACCACCTGGAAGCCGGAAATCGCTGCTTCGACGATCGCGTTCCCGAAGAGGTCAATCGCCGCGTGATTGATCATTCAAGCAGCGTGCTGATGCCTTACACCAATCGCAGCCGGGAAAATCTGCTTCGAGAGGGAATTGCCGGCGACAGGATTTACGTCACCGGCAATCCGATCAAAGAAGTGATTGAGCATTACGCAGATCGCATTGAAAGCAGTTCCGTGCTGGCGAATCTGGGGGTGCAACCACGCAAATTCATTCTGGTGACGATGCACCGGGCAGAAAACGTGGACGTGGAAGAACGGTTGCGCAACCTGGTCGAAGCCTTGGCGTATCTGCACGAGCGTTATGGCTTTCCGGTCATTTGTTCGTTTCATCCGCGCACGCGGGCCAAGGTCGAAAGCTTCGGCGTCAATATCAACTATGCCGGATTGCGGTTTATGGAGCCGCTTGGCTTTTTTGACTTTATTCGGTTGGAACAGGCTGCGTTCTGCGTCATTTCAGACAGTGGAACGGTTCAGGAAGAAGCGTGCATTTTCGGCACGCCAAACGTCACGATCCGCGACGTGACCGAACGGCCTGAAACCATTGAATGCGGATCGAATGTTCTGGCTGGCTGTGATCCGGCCAGAATCCTGAAGCTGGTCGAATTGGTGACCAGCGAACGGCGCGGTTGGTGCCCCCCGGCAGAATACATGGCGGAAAACGTAGCGGCGACGGTGTGTCGTATTTTGCTGGGGTTCCGCGTTCCCGACTTAGCCGAAAGGGCCTGGCAAGAAAGCGCAACGCGATAAGCTTTACGGCACTACATTGATTTGAGTGGGAAAGAAAAATTTTTCAATCATAAAGGATCAATGGGACAAGGGGTCAAAGGCAGTTTGTGGAAGGCAATTGTTCTGTTTTCTTAGATTCTTTGATCCTTCGAGCCTTTGACCCTTTGTGTTGAGTTTTTTATCCACAGAAAATCCTGTAGGGCCAGTTTTACGAGAGGTGGTTTATGCGTATTTCAATCATTGTAGATTGTTATTACCCGCACTCGACGGCCAGCGCCAAGCTGGTGCATGACTTGGGAATCGAACTGCACAAACAGGGGCACAGCGTTACCGTCATTACTCCAAACTGTCTAAATGGCAATGATCTGGAACTGTCCACCGAAAGCGAATTGACTGTGGCCCGCATCAAAACCGGAAAGCTGAAGGGCGTATCCAGATTGTCGCGCGCCATCCGCGAAGCACGGCTTTCGGCAACGATGTGGCGAAAAGGGAAGGAATTCTTTCGCAATCATCCATGTGACCTGATCCTTTTCTATTCCCCGAGTATTTTCTTCGGCGAGTTGGTGCGAAAGCTGAAGTCGTTGTGGAAGTGTCCGTCTTATCTGATTCTGCGCGACATCTTTCCGCAATGGGCAGTTGATGCGGGCGTGATGAAAAAAGGATTGGCGTATAAATACTTTCGGATGAAAGAGCTAGAGCAATACGCCGCCGCCGACATTATCGGCGTCCAGTCTCAGGCCAACTTGGACTACTTTACGACTAGCCTGCCGAACAAACGCTACGATCTGGAAGTGATTCACAACTGGACGACACTGGACGCACAGGAATTCATTCCCGGCAATTATCGAGAAAAATTCGGGCTGCAAGACAAAGTCGTTTTCTTTTACGGCGGAAACATCGGCGTGGCCCAGGACATTGATAACATTGTTCGGCTGGCAGACAGGCTTCTGGCTGAAACAGAAATCCAGTTTTTGCTGGTTGGAGATGGCAGCGAAGTCGAGCGCCTGAAAGCGCTGATTGTGGAAAAAGAACTGACCAACATTTGCATCTGCCCGCCGGTCAGCCAGCAAGAATACCTGGCCATGCTTTCCGAATTCGATATCGGACTGATTTCTTTAGACAAACGGCTGCAAACCCAGAACTTTCCGGGAAAACTGCTGGGCTATATGTATTTCGCCATGCCCATGCTTTGCAGCCTCAATCCGGGAAATGACCTGAAAACAATGCTGGAAAGAAGCGAGGCCGGCTTGTGCAGTCTGAATGGTGAAGACGAAGTATTGTTGGCCAATGCCCTGAGCCTGGCCAAAGATGCTGCGCTGCGACAAAAGATGGGACTGAATGCCAGGCAACTGCTGGAACGGGACTTTGCCGTTTCCGTTGTTGCCCGGCGCATTCTGTCGCATTTCAAAGCGTCGCCGCGGCTTCATTACGCTGGCGCAGAAAAGCCCATGGCGCCGGCCACTGCGACGTTGTAGGCAACAACTTAGGTTTTTGAATTGAGAGGACACGTAGATGCAAGTTGCAGCAAGGATCAGGCAATCGCCTGAAACAGCCATTGAATTGGCCAGTCCAAAGATGGGCACTTTCACGCAACCCTTGGCGCTATTGCTTGATCGGGTGATCTTTTTCGGACTGCTCGCGCTGATTATGGTTCTTGCCATTCCTTACGGATCGGTCGAAGCGTGGTGGGAATCCATATTTGAATGCGCGATCTTTGTGTTTACGGCGCTGTGGATTGTCGAAGGCTTGCTGAGCGGATCGTGGCGGCTGGGCAACGGCCGATTGATTGCGCCGCTTTTGGCTCTTGTGGTGTTCGCTTATCTACAAAGCCGCTACTGGCAAGGCGCAACCACGACGGCAGGGGTTGAAAGTTATGCCTGGACGGCAATCAGCGCCGATCCGTACGAAACCCGGCGGTTTGTGTACAAGCTAATGGCGCTGATTCTGACAGGCGTGCTTCTGCAAAGCCATATCACCAGTCGCCGCCGCCTCAACGCGTTAATCGGCGTTTTGATTTTTGTTGGTGTTGCCAGCGCTATTTTCGGTGTCGTGCGGCAGACAGCCCAGCACGAGGAAGGTTTTCTGCTTGCCTACCTGCGACCCGAAGAGGGCTATGCGCAGTTTATCAATCGAAATCATTTCGCGTACTTGATGGAGATGACTTTCGGGCTGGCTTTGGGACTGGTTGTGGGCGGAGGTGCGCGCCGTGACCGCGCGTTGATTTACGTCGCCGCCATCATCCCATTGTGGACGGCATTGGTCTTGTCGAATTCGCGCGCGGGTATCGGCAGTCTGCTGGGCCAGGTGTTGTTTATGGCTTTGATGATTGGCTTTGTCCGGCGCTCCATAGAAGAAGAGTATGCTCAAGGCTTTCTGGCCAAACTGTCACGAATTGGGCAATCGCTGTTTGTGCGGTTTGCCATTGTCAGTTGCCTGATCGCGTTGATGGTTGTCGGCATTATCTGGATGGGAGGCGACCCCCTTGCCAATCGAATGGAAGATTTGGCGACGGACATTCGCGCTGCCAGCCCGGATGATCGCACCAGCCAAAGCCGCGTTGAAATCTGGATGGCAACCTGGCGTTTGATCAAGGCGCATCCGGTTTTGGGTTCCGGTTTTGGGGCTTACGGGGTTGCCATTCCAGAGCATCACGACAGTTCCGGAGAACTGATTCCCCGAGAAGCGCACAACGATTATCTGGAATTGCTTGCCAGCGGAGGCGTTGTTTCCGGTTTGATCGGTCTATGGTTCGCAGTCGTTTTTATCAAAAGAGTGCGGGAAGAGTTTCGTCAGGCAGACGCATTTCGCCGGGCGGTTTGTTTTGGCGCTGTCATCGGTATTTTTGGCGTTGCCGCTCACAGTCTGGCCGATTTCGGGCTGCACATTACGTTTAATGCAATCGTTTTCACTGCGTTGGTGGCGCTTGCGACGCTGGATTGGAAGACTGTGGAACCGCTTCCACCCAGCGAAAGCTTTACCTGAAACGAGCGGATTCATACAGTCCATAATTTTCATATTTAGTCAGAAAACCAATCTTTTGGGGGATAGGTAACTATCCACTCAGAGAGTAAATTGGCATTGCCCATTTACTCGGATGATTCAGAACGAGGAGGTAATCTCAAATGATCACAAAACGTCAGAAGTTAATCGGCGCGGCAATGTGCCTTTTCATAATGTTATGTATTGCGCCTAACCACGTGCTGGGCAGTTTTACCAAATCAGGCCCGGTGACAGTGCCGAAAACCGCATCCGCGAAACCGGAACCGAACGCGACTGGCAGACTGGTGACAAGAGGGAACCAGCCCGTTTTGGTTAACGGTTACGGTTCATATTCCGGAGCAACCATTCTTCCCGGAGCCACCATTCAGACTCCAACAGGTGTGAGAGCAACCATCCAACTGGCAGATCTGGGCAGCATCGAACTCTCTCCAAACACAACGGCAACCGTCGAATTCAGCAAAGCAAACGTGAAAGGAACGCTCAAGCGTGGTTGCGCGGTCCTGGTCACGAATCCGGATGTTGCAGGGGTGCTGATTACTCCAAATGGAGATTCCAAGTTTACAGAAAAGGTCATTCGATCTTCGGTCACTTCCTGTTCAGAAGAGGAAGCTGCTGCGGCAGAGCCTGCCGTAAAAAGTAAAGGGAACCCGTGGATCTTTGACCTCAATCCGGGTTCGACCGTTGACCTGCTTCGGATGGGAATGCTTTGGGGCGCTGGCAGAAATAGAGGGAATTGCTGTTGCTGCTGCTGCTGCAATCCAAGTCCATCCAGTCCGACTGATTGCTGCCGATAACCTGATCAGATCTCACAGTTGAAAGCATTGGAGTCGTAACAAGCTCCCCCCACACTCGAAGAGCGTAAAGAGAACTTTCAAGTTTCACTTTGCGCTCTTTGCATTGGGGAAGGCAGCAGTGTTTTCTTTCCCACCCAAGTTTCACGTTCCAGGAGCCAACTTGTTAAAACGACAAACTGAGAATCACCCATTTGATTGGCCCAGCATCACGCGCATTACCGCTGCTGTCATTGGATTGTTCGTTTGCGTCTGGATGACGGTTGGTGCCGCAAAAGTAGGAATTTCCAGGCTTCTTGCCGATTATGGGTCAAGAGCAACTGTGCCTGCGGCAGCGGACAGAGCCATAAGCTTTGGTCCTTATGATCCGCAGGTTCGTTATTCCCGCGCCGCGCTGCTTTCAAACGCTGGCGAATTTACCGCCGCCGCGCAAGAGCTAAGCCGGGCCGTTACCATACGGCCACGAGACCATTTCTTGTGGGTGGAACTGGGGCTGACGCGCGATTTGGCAGGCGACGCCGAAGGTGCGATTGCCGCCTTCAAGCAAGCGACGCTGCTGGCGCCCTATTATGCCCAGCCGCGATGGCAACTTGGCAATGCGCTGTTTCGAGCCGGACGGCACGCCGAAGCTTTCGCGGAATTGCGCGGTGCAGTTGCTAGTAATCCAACGTTGTTGCCGAACACAATTGATCTGGCTTACGGGTTATATGGCGGCGACGCGGCGGCGGTCGAACAGGCTATTCAGCCGCAAACTCCCGCGGCAAGATTCGCGTTGGCACGCTTTTTTGCTAAAAATGGAAAATCCGGTGATGCGCTCAGGCTGTTTCGAACGTCAGGGCAGATTTCTGACGAAGAGCGGCAAAATCTGGTAACTGACTTCCTTTCCGCTCAGCAATTTCCAGCCGCTTACGAAGTGTGGTCAAGCGGGTTTGAGAAGAACCGTCGGGGTCACATTTCTGGTGGGCAGCCTTCAATCGTTGATGGCGGATTTGAAGAAGAAATTCGCGCTGGCGCCGCTCCTTCGTTTGGCTGGCGTATCGAGCGCAATCAGGTAATCAAGGCGTCGTTGAGCCGGCGCGAACC
>CAZMXG010000101.1:0-27936 GCA_964570175.1 uncultured Heliomicrobium sp.
AGGACGAAGACGTGATTGACGAAACTCCGATGGCGTACAAACCCATCGAAGACGTAATGAACGCGCAAAGTGACCTGGTCGAAATTGCGCACACGCTGCGTCAGGTGATTTGTGTGAAGGGATAAAATCGTCCACGAAGGCACACGAAGAAACACGAAGAAAGGCAAGAAGTTTTTGGCTTTCTTCGTGAAGCTTCGTGCGATTTTGAGGTTGAATTACAAAAGATGAGCTACCTGGCAAACCTCTTCCATTTGAGTTTCCCACGGCTGCCAAAATTGATGAGCACGCCGACCTGAAAACCCGTGGCTTTGAGGTAATTCAAAGTTTGGGCTTCCTCTCTGCTGGTGAGTTTATCGAGTGCTTTCAGCTCAACAATGATTTTGCCATAGCAAATCAAATCGGCGCGGTAGATGTTTTCTAGCCGTTGTCCTTTGTAGAAAACAGGGAGTTCTTTCTCAAATTCAAATGTAATCTGGCGAGCGGCAAGCTCCAGCTTCAGTGCGGACTGGTAAACCGCTTCCAAAAACCCAGTACCCAAAACGCTGTGGACTTCCATCGCCGCGCCAACAATGGAGTACACCTCGTCCCGGAAAATCAACTCCCTTTCTTCCATCTTCGTGTTCCTTCGTGTGCCTTCGTGGAAGGAATTCTTATTTGCCCTCGTAAGTCACGCGATATACAAAGCCTTTGTTGTCATCAGAAATATACAGCGCGCCGTCGGCTCCGGTGATCAGGCCCGCAGGGCGACCGTTGTTGGCCTGGCCATTGGAAAGCCAGCCGGTGACGAAGGGTTCCAAACCGGTGGGTTTGCCGTCTTTGAATACCACGCGCGAAACGTTGTAACCGATCTTTTCTTTGCGACCGGTCGGGCTGGAACCGTGAATGGCAATGAACAAGGCTCCACGATACGCAGCCGGGAATTTCTTACCCGTGTAAAAGCGCAGGTCAATCGGCGAAGAATGTGCGGGCATTTCCAGCGCGGGCGGCGTGGCGTCGCTGGCTTTCAGCGAGCCTTTGGCGTCTTTCAGTCCAGCGTTGGCAACGTTGTTGCCGACGTAGTACGGAAAGCCGTAATGCTTCCCTGCCTCGATGCGGTTGATTTCGTCAGGCGGGAACTCTTCGCCAAGCCCGTCCTGGCCCATATCGTCGGCCCAGATGACGCCCGTTTTCGGGTCCCAGTCGAAGCCGATGGCATTGCGAAGCCCTTTGGCAAACGGTTTTCCGCCTGTGCCGTCCGCGTTATACACCATAATCGTTGTGCGGCGATCGTCGGCTTCTTCGCAAACGTTGCAGGATGATCCGATGGAAACATAAAGTTTCCCCGCTTTGTCAAAACCGATGCTGCGCGTCCAGTGCGACGTAGTGGAAACCGGCAGCTCAACGAATTTTTCCGGAGTGCCAACGACTTTGCCATTTTCGTATTTGACGCGCATCACCGCGGGATTGGTGGCGATGTACAAATAGCCTTTGTTGAACGCCAGGCTATGCGGGCGGGTCAGCCCGCTGGCTACGACATCTACGCTGTCGGCTTTGCCGTCCTTGTTGCGGTCAGGCAAAGCGACGACATCGCCTTTGGTTTGGCGAGCAACGAACAACACGCCATCAGGACTGACAGCCATCAGCCGACCGCCGGTGATGTCCGAGGCAAACAAGGAAACTTTGAATCCGGCGGGAACGGTCAGCGTGGCCGGAACGGCGGGAGCCTGTGGTTGCGCAGGCGCCTGCGCGAATACAAAGGTAGCGGTGAAGCCAATGGAGCAAAGCAAAAGTAGCAAGAAGCCCCTGAGCGAATTTTTCACGGGTCTTTTCTCCTTATGAGTTGTTTGTGGATGTGAATGCGAAGTGCGAGCGCGGAGCGTATCAGCCCTGCCCCACCGCATCAAGGTAAGACATCAGATACAGACGCAAAATTTTGCGCCTCTACCTACAATTCACAAACAAAACCCTTTGCCCAAAGTCACTTGATCGTAACCGTCACAGGATTTGCGTTGCGCGCATCTACCGAACAATTGATGGTCACTTCGCCGCGTCCTCGCAAAGCAGTCGGCAACAGCACATTGACTTGATCCAGGCCGATGAAATCCGTCTGCGCACCGGCGAAAGAAACTTCGCCGTCAACGTCGCCAATCTTGACCTTAACACCCGTCAAATCGCTACGCTTGCGAATTCCCGTGCCGAACATCAATAGATAAACCTTGTCGCCTTCAGCGCCCAAATCTATCGGGCGAGCAACGACGCGATTTTGCGCCGGATCAAATTCAGCGACTGGCTCATAGCTCTGATCGCCGTTGGATTTCACGCGTAAGATGACGGCGGCTGCCAATCCGCTTCCGCTGGAATTTACAGTGAAAAAGCCCGGCGCGACCGGAGCGATTTGCACCTGGCCATAGTTGAAGACGTTATTGATGAAGATGGTCGCGGTGCCGGAACTTGTGCCCGCTGGAACCTGAAAATTCACCTGCTCCGGCGAAGTGAAGAAAATCGGAGCCAGACGCTCATTGCCATTCGAAGCCCGCACTTTTACCTGCACGCCATTCAGCGTGGTCGGCAACGGAGTCGAAGAAGCAATGTTGATCGAATTCCCGAGTCCCAAGGTGAAAATCGAAGCGATGGATTCCGGCGCAAGCAGTGGCGTGTAGCTGGCGGCGGAAACCGGTTTGGCCAAACCGCTTTGCCGAATGGTGAATCTCGCGTCGCCCACAGTCACCAACCCAGCACGCCCCCCATCCGCATAATTTGTATCTACCTGTATCCCAAATATTCCACTGCCGACACTGTTACTGACGCCATCCGTAAGCACCCAGGGCACATTGCTGGTTGCCGTCCAACGACAGAAGCTTTCCGTTGTGACAAATACTTCGCGCCGGCCACCGTTAATCGCCACCGCAAGATCCTGGCTGGAAATCTTGAACTGACAAGGCGCAACTGTGAACGTTGATTTATTCGATATGCCTCCACCCGGTCCGGGCGTGAAGACTTCGATTTCGACATTGGCGGCATTGGCCAAATCGGCTTTTGTCACGATTAAGCTCATTTCCGAACTGTTGGAAAAGCTCGCAGCTCGCGCAACCCCATTCCAACGGACAACAGATTCCCGGCTGAAATTTTTACCGAATATCGCCAAGGTCAATCCATCACTACCCACTTGCCCTCCCGCCGGAAATAAGCTGGCCAGTACGGGCACAGGACGATTCGAACCAATGGCGATTTCGACCGGGGCCGATTCAATCAGTTCGTTTAATTCAGTCTTTGTTAAAACGCTGATTCGTGCATTGCCAGCACTGGCGACATCGGATTCCGGAATGTTGGCACGCAACAACGAACCGCTCAGGAATTCAGTGGCTCGATCCTGGCCGTTCCAACGCACAACGGAATTTTCCTGAAAACCACCGCCATTAATGCCGTAAAAGTTCTTCCCATATACGTAGAGCGACACTGCCTGGCTACCAGCAGTGATGGAACTTGGGCTGAACGAAACGATTTCAGGAACAGCCGAATCTCCATATTTGGCTGTTACCACCGCGCGAGCGATCAAATTGACTGGCTGTTGGTTTGACGCCTTCAAGGGCTGAAAACTTGCGCCATTATCCGCAGTGAGAAAGGAATGCTGACGTTCGGCATTGGCGTCACCGACAAGCATCAATCCAGTGGGAACCTGCAAGCCGACATATAAATCCCCAGAATCTATTTTGGGGCCGTTCGGCAGCATTAATTCCAGCATGCGCGTTTCAGGCACAGCAGCAATGGGAATCGTGCGATCCAGTAGCAGCGTCGGATTCACCGAAGGCCGCCCGGTTCTGGCTGGATCGGCAAAAATGACTACGCGAATTTGCTGGCCGGATGGAGAAGGACTGCTGCCGGTTTTGGCAATTGCATTCGGACGGATTGCACTTCGTAAGGATAACGCTCCGGAACGAACCTGGTTACTGCCATCGCGCCGTTTAGGGATAAGTTTTCTTCGCCGGAATTGTCATCGTTTGAAAGCACTTCGATCACAGGCGTGCCGGGAAAAATCGTAAAGCCCATGGAATCCAACGCGGACAAATCGTTGGCCGTAACGCCTCCGCGTTCACCCGGCGCGTAAGTCGGGTCCATGATTCCAATGTATTTTCCTGTCAGCTCATCATCTTTCCAATGTCCAGCCGGCCTGCCATCGCCCCCGCGTCCGTCCGGTCTTCCGGTGGAAAGCAGCAGTTCCTGTCCGCCGGCAAAAAAGATGTGTTTGCCACCAGACAATTGCGTTCTTAGGGCAGTGCTGAATTCCGGCAAGGTAATGCGGTCACGAAAGCGGAAAAGGTCCCATAAGGTTTCCTGGTCGTGGAAGCCGGATTCGGGTTGTTTTTCAAATTTGACTTCTCCGCTGCCAGCCGTGCTGATAAATCCCAGAACTCTTCCGACTTCGCGCATCATCAACCCTTCGAAGTCCAACTTATCGGCGTCAATCCCATCGCTTGGGTCGAAGTCGTATTTCTTATTTGAATTGAAGCCAATGGTGTGTGGATTGAAAAACCCCGCAAAATTTAAGGAGCCGCTGACCCTGGCCAGTGGAACAGGCATTCGTACGCGCGAAACCAGACTTACTTCGGTTCTGAATGCTCCCTGAGGAAATGATTCGTAAAGCCCGCGTTGCTGTTGAATGAACGTTCCTGCGCTTAGCGAATCGCTTAGCAACGCATAATCGCCAGGAAAAATCGTCGCTGTGGTAACGCCGACGCTATCTGGGGAGGGAAACTGGTTGCCAAACAACGTCGGACCAAAATCCACGTTCACAGGCGCGGTTACGTCGTTGTCGAACATTTCGGCCCATTTTGTTAAGACGCGTTGGACGGCGGCTTTGGCCTGCGGCACAGCATCCAACTGGGAAGTCGTGGTCAACGTAAAGCTAAATCTGTTTTGATTTGGCGTTGTGCGTCTGCTGGAAAGGGTGATTGGCGATTTGCCGGCAAGGCTTTTTTCCTGCGGCAAAGGCATCCTTTCAATTTCTGCTTTCGATAGCTCTCGGGTGGAAACTCCACCTTTCGATTGCGAAGTGACAAAAACGCTTTTCGTCGTTTCCACTTCCGGCTCGGGCTTTTGCTGGTCGGCTGTGACACGAACGGTTTGCCGCATCATCCAGACAGAACAAAACGCAATGATTAAAAACAAAGCACGATAGAAAAACCTGCTTCGGAAACAGCTCATAACCACACATCTCCATAGAGAGAAAAGCTGACCGTGCCCGGGTCAACTTTGTAAGTTGTTTTATCCGGGAATCATCGGCACAGGTATTCGCAGATCAGGTTCGTTATGAATGAAGGTGATTTGCAGTGTTGCAACCAACTCTGCTGGGGCTGTTTCCTGCCCTGTCCACTCGCCGATAGCCTGCAAACTGGCATCGCTCAACTGCATATCAATCTTACTTAAAGCATCGCGAAAAGCCACAATTTTTTTCGATAGCAATTCAAAACGAATGGTAGCCGACAAATTAGAATACAACTTGAAATCCAGAATCCATCCACCGCTGGATGCAATTGCATTCTTCGCCGATTCAATAATCTGGTGACGGTCAACTCTGGTCGTCGCATTGAGCCGTAGGAATTTCTGCATGGTCTTGGTTACAATCCTCACTGCTAAATCAAAGCAAACTTTTTCGATTTTGACGCAAGCTATGAACAAGATTATATACACTTTGCTTTTCACACTACTGTGTCTTTGCGTGGTGGCAATTGCGCAAACCGGCAAGCCGCAATCTCCAAATCGAACCGTCGCAGTGACATTTGATGACCTGCCTTATGCCAACGCCGGGCAAGGCGATTATCTGACCGGTGCAAAACGCACGACAACTGAATTGATGCGTGTGTTGAAAGCCCACCAGGCCCCGGCGATTGGCTTCGTCAACGAAAGAAAAATGTTTTTCCGGAACGGAATGGACGCCAGCGTTGCCCTGTTGCAGCAATGGCTGGATGCCGGAATGACGCTTGGCAACCACACGTATTCGCATGCTGATTTCAATGCGATGACAGTCGAACAGTTCCAGGATGAAATTATCAAGGGCGAAGCCATCACGCGGCAATTGACTGAATTTCAAACCGGCGACCGCTATTTTCGCCATCCGATGACGCGCACCGGCAACACCAAGGAAAAGAAAGAAGCGATTGAAAAGTTCCTGGCGTCGCGCGGCTACAAAGTTGCGCCGCATACCATCGAAAACAGTGATTTCATTTTCAATCACGGTTACGCCCGCGCGAAATTTGAAAAGAACGATGCGCTGGCCAAACGGCTGCGCGATGCGTATTTAGACCTGACTTTCGCCGCGACGGACGTTGCCGAAAAGATTTCACCACAAATCTTTGGTCGCGACATTCCACAAGTCTTGCTGTTGCACGCCAACGACATTACCACCGACTGCCTGGACGAAATGCTGCGACGGTACGAAGCGCGCGGATATCGCTTTATCACGCTCGACGAAGCGATGGCCGATCCGGCCTATAAAACCAAGGACACTTTGGTCAGCGACCGCGGTCCAACATGGCTGTGGCGCTGGAGCAGAAGCCTGGGACTCAACATCAGTTTCAAAGACGATCCAGACCCACCACAATGGGTGATGGACCTTTACAACCGTAGATAACAAGTATGGACATTCAACCTGTACTGACGCCAAACGCTCCTGCGCCCGGCGGGCATTATTCACAAGCGATCATTCACAACGGCTTGATTTACGTTGCGGGACAATTGCCGATTGACCCGGCGACCGGCGAAAAGAAACTCGGCTGCATCGAAGAGCAAACCGAACAGGTACTGGCCAACATCCGCGCGATTCTGGAAGCCGCCGGAAGCAGTTTGAACCGCGTGCTGAAAATGACGATTTACATTTCCGACATCGAACTGTGGGGCAAAGTAAATGAAATTTACGCCCGCACCTTGGGCGAACATCGTCCGGCGCGCGCGGTTGTTCCGATCAAAGAACTTCACTACGGTTTCAAAATCGAAATCGAAGCGATTGCCGCAATCTGATGTTCTCATTTCAAATGGAAGCTCAACAGTTTCAATCAAAAGTTCCACTAATCATCAACGGCGACGATTTTGGTTATTCCAAAGCCGTCAATCGCGCCATCATTCAGGCTCACCGCGAAGGCGTGCTGACCAGCGCCAGCCTGATGGTCAACGAATACGCCGCAGATGAAGCCGTCGAACTTGCCAAGGCGAATCCAAATCTGGCAGTTGGTTTGCATCTGGTTCTGGTGCTGGGCAGGGCTGCATTGCCGCACACGAAAATTCCACATATCACCAATATCCAAGGCCGTTTCACCGACAGTTCGTTTCAAGCTGGAATCAAGTACTACTTCAACCCAGCCGCACGGCGAGAGCTTCGCGCCGAAATGCGTGCGCAATTTGAGCGCTTTGTGGCCACCGGCTTGAACTTTTCGCACGTGGATGGCCACACGCATCTGCATCAGCACCCTGTGATTTTTGATGAACTGATTCGCCTGTGCGAAGAATTTGGCGTCCGCCGCGTTCGTGTCGTGAAAGGAGAAATGCGGCTGAGTTTGAAACTGGATCGAAAGCATTTGCCGATCAAACTGGTTTGGGGAACGGTATTTAACCTGCTTGGCCAATGGTGCGAAAAGCGCCTGGCCGGACGCGACTTTATTCAGCCCCAAAAAGTTTACGGCTTGCTGCAATCTGGTGATATGAATGAAGGCTACGTGCTTGGATTACTGAAACAGATGGAAACAGTCACCAGCGAAATTTACGCTCACCCTTTGGCGCTGGATGCTGACGAAAATGCAAGACGGGAAAATCCCGGCGGCGCGCGCGAACTTCAGGCATTGACCAGTGAACGCGTTCGACTGGCAATTGAAACGGCTGGCTTCCGACCGGCCACATATGAATCCGCGATATGAAAACTTTGGCTGTTCTATTCGTCGCTATTTGCGCACAAACGCTTGGCGACGTTTGCCTGACAAAAGGAATGAAGTCTATTGGCGAAGTAAACACGCTTGCTCCAACGGAACTCTTCAACATTGGCGTTCAGGTCTTTACCACGCCTTACGTGTGGCTGGGTATCTTGATTCTCAGCATTTTCTTCGGGCTTTATCTGGTGGCGCTGTCCTGGGCGGATTTGAGTTTTGTGCTTCCGGTCACGGCGTTCGGTTATGTCATGAATGCCGCCATGGCTTGGAAACTGCTGGGCGAACACATTTCGCCCATGCGCTGGCTGGGAACCTTGGTTATTTGTTTTGGCGTAGCCGTCGTCGCCAAAACCGAACAGCGTACAACCAAAGCAGCAGAGCCAACGGAGGCCGAAAAGGAATGAAGACCTTTCTGCTGTTTTGCTCACTGATCGGCGGCAGTTCGCTGGGCGAAATTCTTTCGGCCAAAGGCATGCAACAGGTCGGTGATGTTTCGTTACGTCCACGCGCGCTGCTGGGCGCAATCTGGCGAATGATTCGAAACTCTTATTTGATTGGCGGCGTAGCCTGCATGGCCGTTTCCTTCTTTTCCTTTATCAGCTTGCTCAGTTATGCCGACTTGAGCTTTGTCGTTCCGCTGACCGCTGTCAGCTATATTACCAACACACTGGGCGCACGATTCTTCCTGGGCGAGCGGATTTCCAAAGAGCGGTGGATGGGAACGCTGCTGGTGGCATTTGGTGTTGCATTGGTTTCAATTTCCGACAAGTTGGAGGCGCTTTTCAGCGCAACGCGATGAAGTGGATGAATTGGATTTACTCGATTTTTGCGCCGCAACTGGCTTCGCCGATTGCGTTTTGGGCGCTGCTTGTTCTTCGCATTGTTCTTTTCATTTGCGTGCTGTCGGCAATTGCTTATTACGGCATCGCGCTGGTTGGAGGCCTGGCATGGTTTGCAGACCGGCGTCGACAACGCGCTCTTGGTCTGAACTTCTCGCCGCCAGCCACAATCCTGAAACCCGTTCGCGGGGCCGATGCCGAAGCCTATGAAAACTTCGCCAGTTTTTGCCAGCAGCATTACCCGAACTTTCAAATCATCTTCGGCGTGCGCGAAGCCAGCGATCCGGTTGTGCCGATCATCAAAAAACTAATCACTGACTTCCCTGCTTGTGACATCGAACTGGTCATTTCGGACAGGGAAATCGGCTACAACGCCAAAGTTTCAAACCTGCAAAACATGTTTGCCAAAGCTCGCCATGACATCCTGCTGATTGTGGACAGCGACATTCACGTCGAACCTGATTACCTGCGGCGGGTTGTTGCGCCCATGCAGCAGGAAAAAGTCGGAATGGTCACCTGCCTGTATCGCGGAGCCAACGCGCGGACACCCGCCGCCTTGCTGGAGAACATCGGTATTTCGTCTACTTTCGGGCCGGAGATTTGTTCATCACGTTTGCTGGAAGGCATTGCCTTTTCGCTTGGTTCAACGATTGTGATGCGACGTCACCTTTTGGAAGGCATTGGAGGTTTTCCTGCCGTGGCTGATTATCTGGCAGATGATTTTATGCTGGGCAATTTGACGGCCAAACTCGGTTACGAAATTGTTTTGTCAGATTGCATTGTGGACCACATTTCCGGTCCGGATACGATGACTACGATGCTGAAACATCAACTTCGTTGGGGACGTTCGACGCGCATTTCTCGACCTTGGGGTTATCGTGGCTTGATTCTGACCTATGGCACGGCCACTTCGCTGTTGGCGCTGCTGGCTTGGGATTTTTCCAGTTTCGCCTGGTGGTTGCTGGCGGTAACAATACTGGTTCGCGCGCTGTCAGCCTTTGTCGTGGGCGTCATTGGGCTGAAAGACTATGTGCTGGCCCGGTATTTTTGGCTGCTGCCAATTCGAGATTTGATCACATTTGCCATCTGGATGGTCAGCTTCGTTGGTGATGAAATCCATTGGCGGGGTGTAAACTTCCGTGTGCTGCCGGATGGCAAACTCTCCCCGGCAAAACAATCGTAATCTTTATCAAAGGATCAAAAATGCTACTTACCAGCTTTAGGCCATCTATTCGCGTTTTACTAATTTTCATGGCGGTGTGTTGCCTGGCTCTGTGCGGATGCCGAAAAAGTGGACCGCCAACTGCTTCCGGCAGTGCAAAGCGCTTCGAGTTAAAAGGCAAAGTGGTTTCCGCAGACAAAGCCGAACACAAAGTCACCATCCAGCACGAACAAATTGAGGGTTACATGGACGCGATGACCATGCCGTTCACTTTGCTGGACGATTGGGTTTACAGCGAACTGAAACCCGGCGCGCAGATCCAAGCGACACTGGTTGTGGACCAGAACCGCACCTGGCTGGAAAATCCTATCGTGTCCAACATCGCCGATCCCGGTTTGGTCGGCAAAGAAATTGAAACCGGCATTGAACCCAAACTGGGCGATGCAGCACCCAATTTTGCGTTGGTCAATCAGGACGGCAAGAAAATCACCTTGGATACATATCGCGGTAAAACTATTTTGCTGACTTTTATTTACACGCGCTGCCCGATGCCAGATCAATGCCCGCTGATGAGCACGAACTTTGCTTTTATCAATCAGCAACTGGCCAACAACGCCGCCTTGAAAGACAAAGCCCGCCTGCTCAGCGTCAGTGTTGACCCGGAATATGACAAACCCAAGGTGCTGCGTGAATACGGATTGCGCTACATCAATTCGACCAAACCTGACGCTTTCGCCCGATGGGATTTCGCCACCGGCAGTTCGGAAGAAGTGAAAAAAGTTGGCCAAGCGTTCGGGCTGAACTACTGGCCTGAACAGAATCAGGTCATTCACAATCTGCGAACCGTGATAATTTCGGCGGATGGAAAAGTCGCTCGATTTTATCGAGGGAATGACTGGAAACCGGATCAAGTGTTCAAGGATTTGGAAACGCAGGTACAAGCAAACTAATCGAAAAGATATTTTCCTATTTGCCAGGAACTTCTGCGTCGGATACACTCCGCGCCTTTGTTTGCAGCCGATAAAGTTCTGCAAGAATCTCAGCATGTTGGCGTTCTTCCGACGGCATCGAAAATCAAACAAAGATTTCTTTTATAACGATAATTTTTCTTTTTCAGGAGATTAGGAGAATAGATGTACATAGTTCGCACTTTAATTTTGGTTGCTTGTGTGGCGGTTGTGGGATTAGCCCAGGGTCGTGCAGCAGGAAGTAATACCGATAACAATTACGCCCAAACGGATCTGAAAGAAATTTCCAGTCACACTGCGGAACTGGAAGGTCACAAAGTGGCAATTACCGCAGACATTATTTCCATCGGCGCTGATAGACGGTCACTGGTTGTTTTTGACAACAGTACAAAAACTCTGGCCAGTGTGTCGCTGGCTCAATTGGGCAAGTCACAGCGCCATGCTTTGATCACTGATCCGATTCATCGCGTTTCGGTATTTGGACGCGTCGAAATCAAAAACGGACGCGCATTGATCAAAGCAGATCAGGTGATGCCATTGACGACAAATCTGGTCGCCAGCGAATAACTGGCAAAGGTAAAAGGCAAAGAAAAAAGCGGCAAGCAGAGTGTTCTGTTTGCCGCATTTTTCTTTGCCGAAGAGTTTCGCGCAACCAGCCGCTTTCCAAACACGTCCCTGTAATTGCAATCTTGCAACTTTAGGACGCGGACGCTTAAACTTCCGATCCAAACCGTCATCATTAAGTACCAAAACCAAATTTCGACACAAAGCCTCAATAGCGAAAGGCTGTTGATCACCCTTTGGAGGAAAACCTTATGTTCAACCGTAGCTACAAACGGGCGACACCGCTTATCGTTGCGTTGCTCGTCTTCAGCCTGAGCGGAATCGCGCAGGTCGCACAGGTCGAAAAAGTAGACCTGGACATGATGAAAAAAATCCGTGAAGAAGGCATGGAGCGGTCAAAAGTTATGGACACCATCAGTTGGATGACCGACGTGATTGGCCCACGCTTGACCGGTTCCCCCCAACTGAAACATGCCAATGAATGGACGAAGCAACGGCTGACGGAATGGGGAATGGAAAACGCCCATCTGGAATCCTGGGGGCCGTTCGGTCGCGGCTGGTCGTTGGAAAAATATTCCGCCAACGTTATTGAACCAGTTCCGTTTCCGCTGATTGGATATCCGAAAGCCTGGACTCCGGGAACGAACGGGCCAGTGGTTGGCGAAGTCATTTACCCTGACATCAAAACCGAAGCCGATTTTGAAAAGTATCGTGGCAAGCTGAAAGGCGCAATTGTGCTTACCGTGCCGATGCGCGATGTCAAAGCATGGTTCGACGCGCCGGGTAAACGTTTCACGGATGACCAATTACTGACCATGGCGAATGCGGATATGGCGGCTCCGCGTGGCCCTGGTGGCGGTCGCGGCCCCGGCGGCGATCCCAATTTCCGTCAGCAAATGGAACTGAATGCCAAGAAAGCTGAGTTCATCCGTTCGGAAGGCGCAGCAGTCCTGGTAGACATCGGGCGCGTTGGCGATGGTGGTACGCTGTTTGTTTCCGCCGGAGGCCCGCGCGATAAAAATGCTCCGCAAGCTCTGCCCTCGATTACCCTGACGGTTGAACATTACGGACGTATTGTGCGCATGCTGCAAAAGGGCGCGAAGGTCAGAATGGAAGTGGACATCAAAGCGAAGTTTTATGACGACGACGTGATGGCCTATAACACAATCGCTGAAATCCCCGGCTCTGACCTCAAAGACGAAGTCGTCATGGTCGGTGCGCACATGGATTCGTGGCACAGCGGAACCGGCGCAACGGACAATGCCGCAGGTTGCGCAGTCGGAATGGAAGCTTTGCGCATTTTGAAAGCGCTTGGTGTCAAACCCCGCCGCACCATTCGCATTGGTCTTTGGACAGGTGAAGAACAAGGTCTGCTGGGATCGCGCGCTTATGTCGCCCAGCACTTCGGCGCACGCCAAGCTGCGCAAGGTCAGCCAGCAGCGGGCGGACCTGGTGGCGGTGGCGGCGGTTTTGGTGGTCCCCAAGGCCCCTTGGTCACCAAGCCGGAACACGAAAAGTTTTCCGTCTATTTCAACCTGGACAATGGGACCGGAAAGATTCGCGGCGTATATCTGCAAGGCAACGAATCTGCTCGTTCGATTTTCCGCAGTTGGCTGACGCCGTTCAACGATTTGGGCGCGGCGACCATCACGATCAACAACACCGGTGGAACTGACCACCAGTCATTTGATGGCGTTGGATTGCCTGGCTTCCAGTTCATTCAAGATACAGTTGAATACGACACCCGCACGCACCACTCCAACATGGATGTGTACGACCGCATTCAAGCCGATGATATGAAGCAGGCTTCCGTGATTATGGCTGCATTCATTTACAACGCTGCGATGCGCGACGGGAAATTCCCGCGCAAACCCATGCCGGGAACTGCTCGATAGATTGATAAAAAAGGCTGTATTGAAAATGGCGCGGGCTTCGGCTTGCGCCATTTTTTGTGGAGGATGCCGGACAAAGAATTTTCTTTTACTCGAAGTTTCTTATCTCTTCAGGGTTCGAGTTTTTCACAAACCAAACTCCTGTGACTGTCAGCTTCTTGGCAGCAGCCATGTCTCTGGCTTCAGCAAGATTCTCCGCATAAAGACCCTGCTCCCGATAATTCCGCAAACTGTCTGTTCCAAATCCACAGGCCGGGCCCAGAAGCCGCAGCTTGGGGTCTTCCGTTTTGTACTCATAAGCCTGATCGCCAGTGGCAAAACGTTGTATTGCATCGTCCATGTCTAACAGGATTACAAGCATTTCTTTCCCTCTTCTTCCCTCGTCATTCAGAGTTCTGTTTGACACAAAAGACTGAATTATTTGTTCACTGGCTCCGTCAACTTGCGGAAGTGATCACCAAATGCAGCCAATCTGACCGCGCCGGCAACATTGCTTCGGTGCCACCAACTTATAGCGGTGTTGTCGAATCTGACTATCAGCGGCCACTGTTTACTACGTCTGCAGATTCAGACTTCACAGCCTCCGCGACAATTGCCTGTGAAGCCTCGCGCTTAATCAGGATAATCGCATGCTCACAGTTTGCACGATTGATGTACCCTTCGCCGGAAACGGCCAGAATCTTTCCGTTGTTTGATTGAAACCGCCAACGGTAATCGCCAGCAACATCTTGATAAATTTCGAATTTCGCCATCTCTTCCCTCTTTCGTCAGGGCTCAACAAGCGTTCGCGTTAAACTGTTGTTCGGGCTTTGAGCGCATAGTCAATCTTCTCTTCAGCGGCAACCTTGGTTTCTCCCAGGACTTCGGAAACTTCGCAAACCAATAACTTTTTCGCCTTTTCCAGCATCCAGTTCTCTCGAAATGAAAGCGATTTGTTTTCGTTCAGCTTGGTTAACGATTCAACAACCTCTGCCAGGTCAAATGCCGAACCGGACATCAACAACCTCATATTATCCTGAATTCGTTGCTTCCAGCTCTTGGTGGTTTGTCCAGATATGGCCAATTGCCCTAACAGCTTTGGAATTTCCGCCTTTTTCAGCAAATCTCGCAAGCCAATTGTCTTCACCCTTTCCACCGGAACAAGCAATTCACCACCACTATCATCCAGAAGCATCAACCGATAGAAGCTTACCGGATTGCCAGCGACTTCCCGGTGCACAATTGAATCCACAACACACGGCCCCTGGCTTGGATAAATCACTTTGCTTCCCACATCCATCTTCACTGGCATCTCCTCTCTGAGAGTTGCGCCAATTCCCAGCTTGCTGGATTGGCAACCCCTGAAACTGAGTCGCAGCCGAGAACTGCCGCTTTGAAGCCAATTTGCCGATCTTCAACCCGACAAAACAATCGGCAGAAAACCTCTCCGTGAACTTCTGCCTGCGGCTCTCGAATGCCACTACTAATAACCCGATCTTATCCGGCAGGTTTTCAAACTGCCGATGTTCAACCGAGTTTTGCGTTTATCAATTAACGTGAATGGAATTAATGGCAGGAGACTCACTCCTATACCTCATCAGGCCAATGGTCACACTAACAATAGGCAGCATGCCGATGAACAAAAGAGTCCAGACCAAACCGGATTGCCAAAGAGTTTCCGAGCTTCGTCCGCCGATCGCGAACAAAATCATCGGAGCAATCACAACTCCGACAAACATTGCCAGGAATTTCGCTTTGGAAAAGTCCTCCCCGGAAAATACCTTGAGTTTTTGCAGGGTATCTTGAATAAACATTATCTGCTCCTTGGAAGGTGAGCTAAGCGATTCAGGTAGTCTGGATAATCCCAGAGGAGCTGATGAAGAGAGTGAGCTAGGCTCAGTTCCTATTCACCATACGCGCAACGAATAACTCCGTCAACCAAAGAGGATGCGTGCCTGTTTAGCGATGCAAACGTATGACTCTGGAAGCGGAAATAGTTTGTGAATAGCGTAATTGAATGCGTCCATGGCATATTACGAAATAGCCGCGATTTTTGACCTGCTTGCAACTTGGCTGAATGTAGAGCATTCTCTGACCAGTTCATTCCTTCTCTCGTACCGCGACGGTGATGTGCTTCTACCATTCAATGTTCGTAGCAGTGCAATTTTTGAAAGTTCGGGAGCTGGTAAAATCACAACTTCAGAAGCTGCTCCACAGGGCACCCGAAATCAAGCCTTCGCTGCAACCGTACTCCGAAGCCACTTCAATTCGAAGCTTCTCTCAACCCCTCCGAAGGGGAAAGGTTTATTTTTATGTCTATGAAACTCTATGTTGGCAATCTCGCATTCCAAACAACCGATCAAGATTTGCAGGATCTCTTTTCACAAGTCGGCAGTGTCGAATCCATCTCTTTGGTGACGGACCGCGACACGGGCCGCTCGCGAGGCTTCGGCTTTGTGGAAATGGGTTCCAGAGCCGAAGGCGAGGCGGCCATCAATAAGTTTAATGGCACCGAAGTGAGCGGTCGCAGCTTGACTGTCAATGAAGCCAAGCCTCGTGAAAACAATGGCGGCGGAAGCCGTGGTGGATTTGGCGGCGGCGGCGGCGGCGGTGGCCGATCACGGTCGCGTTACTAAGCTTTATCTCAACGCAATCTGAATACTTGAGCCTGGGCGCTCTTGACCACTCAGTCACCGGTCGAGAGCGCTTTGTGTTTCGCGCAAAGCCAGCAACCAGGCGATAGACTTGATTCAATTTCTATCTCGTAAGCAATTCAGCAGCCTGTAAAGGTGGGACATATGATTCTGTGCGAGTTTTGCATTCTTCAACAATCAGATGGCAGTTGCAGGAACGGCCTGACAATTCCTAAAAAGATGCGGTGCATAGATTTTGCTCCTGGCATCGAAAGATTTTGCGCAACTCCGGAAGATTATGCTGGCCAGGAACAGCTCAAGCAGATGGCCATGTTTTTCGGCCTCGCCGGAAAGGAGCTAAAACGGGTATTGTCATTGACGGACATGGCTTCAAAATCGGAAAGGGTAAAATCATGATTCGGCTGAGATTATTCCTGCTGAGATATGGAAACGACACAACGCGACGCCATTGCGTAAAAGCGCTGGGCAGATCAACAGATCCGCGCGTCCAGGCGGCGCTGATGACAGCCCTTAACGATAAATCCTATTTGGTAAGAAAAGAAGCGGCACAATCACTCGGCGATATTGGTGATGCACGAGTCGTAGGCCCGTTAATCAACCTGATCGAAGATAGTTTCCATTACGCCTTGGCCAGAACCGCTGTGGGCGCATTAGAGCGTGTCCTTGACAGAGCCGCGAAAGTCGCCATTCCCGAAGACATTTTGGCTGCGGCAATACTTGGCGATGTAAATGGCATTTACCACGAGCGCAGCGAGGGAGTGGCCTGGTTTTCTAACGCAAGAAATGGAGTTCCCTGGACAATGGACTGCTCGAAAGTCAGAACGCTTGCCAATCGAGAAATGCTTCGGCGAGGGCTGGCAATCCAGCCACAGTGAGTTTCCATTTCCCATCAATGTCTACAAGGAAAATACTTATGGAACAACATCAATATCTAGTGGGCGATCGGGTCGAACAAATCTGCATAATTTGCGGTGAGGAAAAAGGGCATGTCGTCCTGGCCGTTGGGAAACGAGGCCAAATTACACGCGTGAACTGCCCGCAATGCGGCAAGAATGGCAGGTTCAAAAAGATCAAGGACCCGGCAGAAAAACGGGCACTGACTGGAACCAGCACGCCTTACGACTGGACGCGCACGTATCGCAAGGGTCAGGGAATGCTGCACCCCAAATTTGGTATTGGTGAAGTAACGGCTGTGATCGAGCCCAAAAAGATAGACGTCCTGTTTTCGGATCGAATGCGCAGGCTGGTTCACTCTCAAGGATAGGCGTAATTCGTTATGCCGTCAGGTTTGACATCGGACGCCACTGCCGTTATTTTTGGTTTGACCAACATCAATCAGGATTATTGGCGGAATCAATGACTCTTCAAGTTTTTCATCAGAAAAAAGCGAACACTGCTGACACGCTATGCACCGCGATGGCGATGTGTTGTTGTTGTAAAAACAATAACGAGCGAGACCGATTGCCAGCAATGTTCAACTCTATGAATTGAGATTTCCGAATAGAAAAGAAAGCAGGCGCTCCGGTTTCAACAACAGAAACCGGAGCGCTTTTGTTTTACGCAGAGCGAAAAAGAACAACCCAGGAGAACTATGAACGCGACTTCGACACAGTTACAGGCTTCCCCGATCCCCGATTTTATCGAAGACGAACTGGTTAACTACGAACAACAGATCAAAAAGTATCGCGCCGGTTTGGTTGGCGAAACCAAGATGCAGAAATTCCGGCTTCAGTACGGCACATACGCCCAGCGTCAGGAAGGTGTGCAAATGCAGCGCATCAAAATTCCCGGCGGTTATCTGACAGCAGATCAACTTACGCGGCTGGCCGATGTAGCCGACAAATACGCCAGCAGCTTCATTCATTTCACCACACGCGAAGACGCGCAGTTGTACTACCTGCTGCTGGAAAACGCGCCTGTGTTATTGCGCGAACTGGAAGAAGTCGGCATCACCACGCGTGAAGCCTGCGGCAATACGGTTCGCAACATCACAGCCTGTTATCGCGCGGGAGTTTCACACAACGAAGTTTTCAATGTGTATCCGTACACGCGCGCGTTGTTCAAATTCCTGCTGCGCAATAAATTCAACCAGAACATGGGGCGCAAGATGAAGTTCGCCTTTGAAGGCTGCGCTGAAGATCATTCCGCATTGGCGTTTCACGATCTTGGATTCCACGCCGTCACACGCAAAGAGGGCGGCCAACTCCGTCGCGGCTTCAAAGTTCACGTCGGCGGTGGACTAGGCAGCGGCCCAATGCCCGCACATATTTATAGTGAGTTTTTGCCGGTTGAAGAAATGTTCAACTTCACGGCGGCGGTCATTCGCATCTTCGACCGCTATGGAGAACGCAAACAGCGTATGAAAGCGCGCATGAAATTTCTGGTTCAGACCATGGGCTGGGACAAGTTCAAAGCCGAAGTGGACACCGAACGTGAAATCATTGGTGAATTGCCGCCGCTGGCTGAGTTTCTGGAAGAAGCTGTTGAACCAGAAATTGGGGCGACAACCCAAAATCTGAACTTGCTGCATCCGCTGACCAACGATTCTAATTACCAGCAATGGGCGCAAGATTCCGTCATCGCTCATCGCCTGGAAGGATTTCGCGGAGTCCATGTCCGCACAAAACTCGGCGACATTACTTCAGATCGTGCGCGTGATTTAGCCAACGTCGCTCGCAAGTTTTCCGCCAGCCAGTTGCGCGTTTCAATTGAACAAAATCTGTTTCTACCCTGGGTTCGTGTGGAAGACCTGCCAGAGCTATACAAAGAACTTCGCGGCATTTCGCTTGGCGATGCAGGCGCCGAAACCGTGGCTGACGTAACCGCCTGCCCCGGAGCCGACACCTGCCGTCTGGGAATCGCTTCTGCAAAAGGATTGGGCAATGCAATTTCGGAATCGTTTTTTACCGGCACGCTGGCGCCATACCGCGAAGCGAACCGCGACATGCGAATCAAAATTTCCGGCTGTCCGAATGGCTGCGCGCAACACGCCGTCGCCAACATTGGATTTCATGCCGCAGCCGTTTCGCACGAAGGCCATAACCTTCCGGCTCACTTGCTCTTCCTGGGCGGGCAATCCAACCACGGACGCGCGCAGGCGGCCAAAGTCTTCGGTCGCTTCCCGGCGCGCAACGCGATCAATGTCGTCGAAACCCTGTTCAAGCTGCACGATTCTGAAAAAGTTTCCGGCGAAGACTTTAACAGCTTCATCGCCCGCATTGGCGATGCGCGAGTAAAAGAAGCACTGGAACCGCTGAAAGCCATTCCTGCTTACGACACCAATCCGGAGTTTTACGACGATTACGGTCACGAAAACGAACGCTTTTCGATTCGCTCCGGCGTTCGCGGCGAATGTGCCGGAACAACCATCGCCGAAGTCGTGCCGACGTTTGAAACCGCCCAGAACAAACTGGAACAAGCTAAAGCGTATTTGCTGCACGGCAATTACGAACAAGTTTTGTTGGAAAGTTACGAAGCCGCTTCCGCAGCCGCGCGCGTTCCGCTGTATCAAAAGCTGGTTGATCCGTTTACTTCACTGGAAGCATTGTGGGAGTTTGAAAACCTGTTTGTGCTTTCAGGGAAAACCAGCGGTTCGTGGAAAAATCTGCTGGAAACGTTTGAAGGCGTAAAAGCCGGTTTGGTGGATGAAGCTTCGGCGCAGGCTGCGCTGGAATTGGCTGGAGAGTTTGTGAATTACTGCGAACGGTTTGCGGTGTAAACAATTTGTAAGCCACTCGAACGGAAACTTTGTTTCCGTTCGAGTGGCTTATCTCGTTATCAATCCACAATCACCACAGTGAAGCGGTCGTTCGTATCGGAAACTGTGGCCCCAGGCAGCGCCACCAACTCCAATGTGTGATTTCCCGGACCATCAAACTGCCAGGGAACAAATTGAGGAACAACGGCTCTGTGCGTAGCCGGTCCGTTGGAAAAGATCGTCGCATTTCCAATTTGCTGGCCATCGAGAATGACGGCAAATCCAATGTCCACATTTGGGACTTGGGACCAGCAGCTTCCCGCAACAAAGAATGTAATTGGATCGTCGCTTTCAGCGGCGAAAGCGACAGACAAGGGCAGCGGCCCCGCAGCATTTAACAATACCTGTGGCATTCGTAGCTCCTAGGAATGATTGTTAGGAAAGAATCGTGGGGAAAACCTGATCGCGTAACCAGCCTGTTCCATCCACACCTTAAGACCGCGCGGGCGTACCGTACCACTCAGCATCAAATTTCATCAAGCCGTGAGTTGCCTGTGCTGACACTACGTCAAACTGGTACATCTGGTTGTGAATGTCCGCCGGATCATTCCAATCAGGTGAACCGTCTTGCGTATAGGCTTTCAAAGAGAGGAAGTAGACGTTGTGCGAAAGTTCCAACTTCGGGATATGAAGATCAATGGAGTTTGTCCCGCGATTGATGGGTAAGCGGGCGGCGTGCGTGTCCAGGTTGTTGATGCTACCGATAAAAATTCCATCGTATCGGTGAATGTCTACGGCAAAGACCGGCTGCGGATAATCAGCGTCAGATTCAATATGGAGCCGGACTGTCGCATCTTCGCCAGTTTGAAAAACCCAAGTGGCCTCGCCGCGCGAATTCAGCATTTCGACGTTCGTAAAGCGAATCTTGCCGTTGCCCCAACGCGAGCCTGTTAGTTGCAATTCCCGCAAAATTGCTTCGTGTTCACGAGATCCAATACCGCCGTTTCGCGCTGCATTGCGTAATCGGTCGTCTTCCAGTTTGGCGCAAAAGGCCTGGTAAGCGGTGACAACTTCCCGCGCATTGCCGGTTTTCGCAACCTTGCCGCCTTCGATCCATAAAGCAGTTGTGCAGAATCGCTGCACCAGCATCGGATCGTGCGAAACGAATAAAACGGTTTTGCCAGCTTTCCGGAAATACTCCATGCGATCCAGCGATTTGCGCTGAAAATAAACGTCGCCAACCGACAAGGCTTCGTCCACGATCAACACATCCGGGTCTACGTGAATCGCGGAAGCGAATGCCAACCGCATCAGCATTCCGGTGGAGTAAGTTTTCACCGGCTGATCTACAAAGGCTTCCAGTTCGGCGAATTGCACGATTACATCCAACCGACGGCGCATCTCGTCTTCGCTGAAACCCAGAATCTGCCCGCTCAGCAAAATGTTTTCACGGCCCGTGTATTCGGGATTGAAACCGCTGCCGAGTTCCAGCAGCGCCGTCACGCGACCTTCGACGCGAACATCGCCAAGCGTAGGCTGCAAAACGCCAGCAATGATTTGCAGCAACGTCGTCTTCCCTGCTCCGTTGCGACCAATGATGCCCACAGCTTCGCCGGTGGGAACTTCCAGGCTGACATTTTCCAGCGCCCAAAAATCGCGATGATACTTTCGCCGCCCGCGCAGCAGGATTTCTTTCAACCTGCCGGAAGGCGAATCATACACGCGATAGAGTTTGGAAACGTTGTGAACAGAAATCATTTTCGGGAGTTGGGAGTTGGGAGTTGGGAGTTAGGAGCTAGGAGCTAGGAGCGGACTTATTTGCCAACTTCTATCTCCCGTCCCCCAGCCCCTCTTCAGTCATAAAGGCCGTCTGGATAACGATCAAATTGGGTGCTGAGCTTTCTGCCAACGGCAAAAATGTTGTCGCCGCGAAGCTCGCGTGGAACGGAGGTTTGATCCAGCCAATTCAGGAAAGCTTCGTCGGTTTGCGCCCACAGGTCTTTGGTAAACAGCTTGACGACTTTGAAGCCAGCAGCATTGAGCGCGATTTTGATGTCGTTCGGCGTGTATTCGCGGCTGTGACGGTCGCCGGGACTTTTCGGATTGTATTCGCCGTAAACGTACGGACTGTTGCCCGCCAGAGCTTTGCCCAAACTGAACGCACTGGCGATGTTTGGCGTCGTGACGATCAGCAAACCTCCCCATTTCAGCACGCGATTCAATTCAATCAGCATGTGCATTGGATCGGTCGTCAGATGTTCAATCAGTTCGCAGCATAACGCGACATCGAAATGTCCGTCTGGAAATGGAAAGCGGTCACGTTCAACATCTACGTTGAGCATGTCGAAACTCAGCATTTCACCGGATGCGGGATTGCTCACCGTTTGCAATTGGCTGCGCGTTTCCCCTTTCCACCAGTTGGTCAGCACGATTTCGCCGTAACCGCCGTGCCGTTTGATCAGCGGAGTCATCTGCAAATAGCTGCTTAACTCCAGTAAGCGCTGGTTTTCGTTGCCAACAGGAACCAGTTCGACAGTTTCGATGATTCGTTTGCCATGTTTTTGCAGATAGCTGCTGGCGTTCGGGTCTTCGACAAAAAAGCCTTTGACGTATTCCAGCGACTCCTCTGCGTCAAGTTTGATCGTTTCCAGTTCTTTGAACGAAAGACCACGTAGTCCCGCCTTCGGGCGGCGACCTTCTCTGACAATCTTTTCGGCGAAGTTCAGATAACGCGCGGCGCAGCGGCTGATTTCGTTTTCAGTGCGAATCCACTCCGAAGCCCGACGGCTCAATTGTTCACGCAGCGTCGGGCGATAAACCAGCGCGCGGAGCTTCGCGTAAAGCTCTTTCTCTTCATCCGGGCCAGCGGAAACTTTCAAGCAAACATCGTCAGGCAATTCGGCGAACTGACCAAAGTCCGTCACAATCACGGGCTTGCCTGCTCCCAGCGAACGAATCAGTGTTCCCGAAGTTTCGCCCGCAGTCGGAAAGCGCAAATTGACGATCACATCGGAAACTTTCAAATACCGAAAGAAGTCTTTTTCCGTTGTGTAACCGGTAACGCGAACGCGGTCGCCAAGTCCCAGTTCATCAATTAGCGGCGCGACGCTCCATTTCCAGTGGTCTTCGCCGACGATCAGATACATCGCGTTCGGAGCGACGGACAACAGTCGTTTGAAAGCGCTCAACACCGTCGGGATCCGTTTTGCTTGCGTGACAAACCCCTGCGAGGCAACGACCCAGGCATTTTCAGGAATCCCCAGACTGCGGCGGCACTCGGCGGCATCCAGCGCGTCCAGTTGATAGGTTTGCGGTGCAAGATGATGCGGAATCAATTCAACCGGCGTGCTGTCGTTTGGGCCTTCAAGCTGAGAGGCGGCGTACGCGTTGTGTGTAATGATGCCCAAACTATTTGCCACCAACCGGCGATTCAGCGGCATCAGAAATTGCTGGTACTCGCTGCCAACTCCCAGCGCGCGCATTTCTGCCACGCGCGAGCCGAGCCGTCCGTAAGCGTAAAAGAGCTCGTCCCAATACCCTTCTTCGTCTTTGCGTCCAAGCGTCCGCCAGGCGATCAAATGATGCAAACAATGTTCGTGCAACACCACCAAGCCCGGCGTTTGCAGCGCTCGTTCGTAAACAAATTCGTGATAGGGATTGTTGCCTTGATGATATATGCAAAGGTCGAAAGGCTTCTGGCGGTTGATTTCGTCAAAGTGCGCCGCGTCTTCCACGGCGTAATCGTTGCGGTTTCGATTCAGTCGCAACTCATCAGCTTGCTCGACAAAGACTGTGATCTCCGCGCCTTTCGCCAGATAAGGCAACAGCTCGGCGCTGTAATCCGAGATGCCGGATTTGCTGGGAGGCAGCGGGCTGAAATAGGCGAGACGCATGCGGTTTTAGGTTGCGGATTGCGGATTGCGGATTGCGGATTGGCCTTTGTTTCGCATTCTCCAAAAAAAACCTGCTACTGCACCGATAAAAAACAGCACGGCAATAAACTGAGACGTCGAAAGTCCGAGTAATTCGCCGCGCGGGTCGTCGCGCCAGAATTCAACCGTGAAACGCGCAACGGAATAGAGCAGCGCATAAGCCAGCACAATCTGGCCGTGAAATTTACGGTGGCGAAACATCCACAACAACACGACGAATATCACCAGCAATGCGGCGGCTTCGTAAAGCTGTGTCGGATGCAGTTTGAGCGGCGCGCTCAAATCGCCAAGCCGGTCCGCCCAGACACTGCGTTGAATCGGATCGGCGATTTGTTCGACCGTTGTGGGAACTCCAGTCGCTTCGTACCCTTTTTCGGTGAAATGAACTCCGCACCAGGCCGTAGTCGGTTTTCCCCAGCAGCATCCGGCGCTGAAACATCCCAATCGCCCAATGAAATGGCCGATGGCGATCCCTGGCGCAAAGGCATCCGCCGTACGCCACCAGGGCATTTTGTATTTCCACATCACAATTACAGATGCGATGACTGCCCCGATCAACCCGCCGTAAAAAACACCATTCGACCGCAGAAAGTCCAAACTGAAAATTGCGCCGATGTTGCCGCTGTACCGTTCGTTCCATTCGGTGATGATCAGCAGCAGCTTTGACCCAACCAGCGAAGCCACCAGCACCCACAAACCAAGATCGTAAACTTTTTGCTTGTCCAACCCGTCGCGCGCTGCCAACCGCGACATCACCCACAACCCGACAATGAACGAAATCGCAACCAGCAAGCCATAGGTGTATATCGTGAAGTTGAAATAGGGAATCTTGAATAGTTCAGGGAACATAAATTGTTTAGAGGATCAGATTTCGTGTTGCGTGGTTTCTTCAGCAACAGCTCGCTGCTCACCGGATTCGGTTTTGGTTTCGCGTTCTTCAAACAACATTTCCAACGCCAGCAAGACGGCTCCGATGCAAATTGCGCTGTCGGCTAAATTAAAGATCGGCCAGGAATATTTGTCATGCCAATGAAAGCCCAGAAAGTCTACGACTTCGCCCAACCGGACGCGGTCAATCAGATTGCCTGTAATCCCAGCGAGAAGCAGCGCCAACGCACCGCTCAGACGGATTTTGCCTGGCGGAGTCCGCAACAGATAAAAAGACACGAACACAGCCGCGGCCACCGAGATCGCGGCAAAAATCCAGCGCGCGTCAAATTCGCCATCGGCAAACATGCTGAACGCTACGCCGCGATTGGTGGCATAAATCAGGCGGAAATAACTGGGAATGACTTCGATCAAAACAACAGGCTTGAGCTTTGCAATAGCCCAAACCTTCGTCAATTGATCGGCGGCTAACACCACCACCGCAATAATGAAATAAGGAAGTTTGCTTTTCATTCTTTGCTCAAATCTTGAGCTACTGCAGATTCATCTTCGTGCGAATTTCACGAATATCTTCCTTGATGTGCAAATGCTCTCTGACGAAAACATCTACCTTTTGATCCAGTTCACGAATCTGACGACTCAGTTGTAAAAACCGGTCGTTCATTTCGGAACGCAGGCTACCTTCCATGTTACCCATCTGAGCCATAATCAACTCAAACTGCTTCTTGACGAACTCTTGAAACTCAAGTTCCCGAGTTGATTTGTTTTCCAAGTCATTGCCATTGCTTCCCGACATACTGTTCCTCCTAATGGTTGGTTAGCGGGGTGGCCGTTCGCAATTAGACTATTTCGACTGTCTCTCTTCAAGGTTCGTAGCACAGCGTCCGCAAGCGCCGGGATAACGCGAATCGGAACTGACGTCCGTTGTGTAATGCCAACACCGTTCGCACTTTTCACCGTCAGCGCGAGCGACTTCCACTGTCAATTCCGCGCCATCTTTCAGTTCGATTTTTGAAACGATGAAAAAGAACCGCAAGTCTTCGCCAAACGATTCCAGGAACGCGCGCGTGTCAGCGTCAGCGGTAATCGTGATCTTTGATTCCAACGCTGAGCCGATCAGCTTGGCGTTACGCGCGTCTTCCAGAGACTTCGTTACGGTGTTACGAATCTCAAACAGCCGATTGTAACGCGCCAGAAGTTTGTCATTGCTGAGCGTGGCATCGTATTCCGGGAAAACAGCCAGATGCACGGATTCGGCCTCGGCTTTCGCGCCGGGAATGTTTTCCCAGATTTC
Organism: uncultured Heliomicrobium sp.; assembly: GCA_964570175.1. Taxonomy (GTDB): domain Bacteria; phylum Acidobacteriota; class Blastocatellia; order RBC074; family RBC074; genus RBC074. The sequence goes on from CAZMXG010000101.1 coordinate 25,762, forward strand.
GTCTGCCGTAAAAACCAGTATCGGCGCGATCAGGCGCGAAAATTGATGGACAATTTCATACAGCGCGGTTTGAGCAGAGCGTCGCGCCAGCGATTTTGGCGCGTAGGTGTACAGCCTGTCTTTCAGAATGTCGAAATACAGCGAGGACAATTCAATCGTCGAGAACCCGTAAAGCGCCTGGTAGACTTCGGTAAAATCATAACGCTGGTAAGCTTCCAGCGCCCTTTTGGTCACGTCGTTCATCGCCGTCAACGCCCAGCGATCTACTTCAAACATTTCCTCAACAGGCACTCGATCTTGCTTGGGATCAAAACCATCCAGGTTTCCCAGACAGTAACGCGCGGTGTTGCGCAGCTTCCGGTAAGCGTCGGAAATGCGTTTCAGGATTTCGTCCGAAACGCGCATGTCTTCGTAATAATTCAGCGCTGACGCCCAAAGGCGTAAAATCTCGACGCCGCTGGTTTTCAGCACCGTTGCCAGTTCGACTCCTGTGCCTTTCGATTTCGACATTTTGTCGCCACTGACATCCACCACCCAGCCGTAGGTGATGACTTCGCGGTAGGGCGCTTGCCCTTTCACTTCCAGGCCAACCACCAGCGATGAATTGAACCAGCCGCGAAACTGGTCGCCGCCTTCCAGGTAAACGTTCGCCGGATAAGGCAAATCATATTCTTTCAGCACGGCAATCGAACTTGCGCCCGAATCAAACCACACATCCAGAATGTCCATTTCCTTGCGCAAATTGGCCGAACCGCATTTGCAGTTCGCACCCGCCGGAAGCAGGTCTTTCGCTTCGCGTTCGTACCAGGCGTCGGCGGATTCTTTTTCAAAAATGTCTGCGATGTGGTTGATGACCGCCGGGTCGCACAGGGTGTCCCCGCAATCGTCGCAGTAAAACACAGTGATCGGCACGCCCCAGGTTCGCTGGCGGGAAATACACCAGTCTGGACGATCCTTGAACATGCTCTTCATTCGGTCGCGTCCCCAGGACGGATGCCATTCAACGTCGTCACAAGCTCTGATCGCACGCTCATTCAGGTTCGTCGCCGTCATGGAAATGAACCACTGCGGCGTCGCGCGGAAAATGACCGGGTTGTGGCAACGCCAGCAATGCGGATATTGATGCTGGAAGGATTCAGCTTTCAGCAACGCGCCGATATCCTGCAAATGTTTGATAACGGCCTTGTTGCCGTCGCGCTCGGCATCGGCTTTTGTGATCGGTACAACGCGCAATCCGGCGAAATGCTCCACGTCCTTCATAAAAAAGCCGCGCCCATCCACAGGGTTATAAGCATCAATGCCGTAACTTTTGCTGATGACGTAATCTTCGTACCCGTGTCCGGGAGCAGTGTGAACCGCTCCCGTACCCGCTTCGAGCGTGACATGATCGCCGAGCATCAACAGGCTGTTTCGTTCGATAAACGGATGCCGCGCGTTCAGGCGATCAAACTTCGCTCCGTTGTAGGTCCCAATCACCTCGAAACTTTGCCAGCCGACTTTGGCCGCAACCTGTTCCAGCAAACCGGAAGCAACAATGAACACTTCGTCGCCAACAGAAACCGCGCTGTACTCAAACTCAGGGTTCAAACTGATTCCCAAGTTGGCCGGCAATGTCCAAGGAGTTGTCGTCCAGATGACAATGCTGACCTGCTTGCCTGCAAGCGCAGGATCAACTTTCGCGGCATCAGGAAATGGAAATTTCACGTAGACCGAATGACTGGTGTGATCGTTATATTCGATTTCGGCTTCGGCCAAGCTGGTTACACAACTGATGCACCAATGAACCGGACGCATGCCTTTGTACACGGAACCTTTTTCGACGAACTTGCTGAAGCAGCGAACAATGTCTGCTTGATACTTGAAGTTCATCGTCTGATAGGGATTATCCCATTCGCCAAAAATGCCTGCGCGTTTGAAATCTTCGCGCTGAATGCCAATGAACTTTTCCGCGTGCTTGCGCGCAGCGCGGCGGATTTCGACCGGCGGCATTTCGTGCTTCTTCGAACCAAGCGCTTCTTCGACTTTGATTTCAATTGGCAGCCCGTGACAATCCCAACCCGGCACATATGGCGCCCAGTACCCCATCATCGAACGCGACTTGACGCAAAAATCCTTGAGGGTTTTGTTCAGAATGTGGCCGATGTGCAGCCGCCCGTTGGCGTACGGCGGGCCGTC
>CAZMXG010000102.1:0-27791 GCA_964570175.1 uncultured Heliomicrobium sp.
AAGGTCGTCAGCGCGCCGCGCGTCATCAACAATTGCTTGCCGATTTCGACAACTTCGATCAGCTTGGTCGGGTTGGAATCCAAATCAACCATGTTTCCGGCTTCCTTGGCGGCCTGCGTGCCCGTATTCATTGCGACGCCGACATCAGCTTGCGCCAGCGCAGGAGCGTCATTCGTGCCGTCGCCGGTCATCGCCACCAATTTGCCTTCGGCTTGTTCGCGCTTGATCAACGCCATTTTGTCTTCGGGTTTGGCTTCGGCCAGAAAATCATCCACGCCCGCTTCACGCGCAATCGTCGCGGCGGTCAGCGGATTGTCCCCTGTGATCATGACCGTCTTGATGCCCATGGCGCGCAGTTGATCAAAACGTTCTTTCATCCCGCCTTTGACGATGTCTTTCAGGTAAATGACGCCAAGCGGACGTTTGCTGTCCGCCACCACCAGCGGCGTGCCGCCCGCGCGCGAAATGCGGTCAACAATCTCTCGTAATTCACCAGGCGCTTGTAAACCGTTTCCGTTGACGTATTTTTCAATTGCATCCACCGCGCCTTTGCGAATTTCCCGCCCGTCGTAATCCACGCCAGACATTCGCGTTTGTGCGGTGAAAGGAATGAAATGCGCTTCGTGAGGAGCAAGCTCGCGGCCACGAAGTTGGTACCGTTCCTTGGCCAGCACAATGATCGAACGGCCTTCGGGCGTTTCGTCTGCCAGCGAGGAAAGCTGCGCCGCATCAGCCAGATCGGATTCCTTGACGCCGGGAAGTGGAATGAATTCCGTTGCTTGCCGGTTGCCGAGCGTGATCGTTCCCGTTTTGTCCAGCAGCAAAGTGTTCACGTCCCCCGCTGCTTCGACCGCACGGCCCGACATTGCCAGCACATTGTGCTGGATCAGCCGATCCATTCCGGCGATGCCAATGGCAGAAAGCAATCCGCCAATCGTCGTCGGAATCAGACAAACTAACAGCGACACCAGCACAAAAATCGTTTGCTGGGCGCTTGAATAAATTGCGAACGGCTGCAAAGTAACGACTGCCAGCAGAAAGATGATCGTCAGTCCGGCCAGCAGAATGTTCAGCGCGATTTCGTTCGGCGTCTTCTGCCGCTCCGCGCCTTCGACCAGGGCGATCATGCGATCCAGAAAGGTTTCGCCCGGATTCGAGGTAATACGGATTTTGATTTGATCCGACAGCACGCGCGTGCCGCCCGTTACAGCCGAGCGGTCGCCACCGGCTTCGCGAATGACTGGCGCGGACTCACCTGTGATTGCTGATTCGTCCACCGAAGCGACGCCTTCGATAATTTCGCCGTCGCCTGGAATGAACTCGCCCGCCGCAACCAGCACGATGTCATCTTTGCGCAGCTCCGGCGCCGCGATTTCCTGCGTCTGGCCGTTCGGCAGCAATTTGCGCGCTTTGGTTTCAGTGCGCGCCTTGCGCAGGTTGTCCGCCTGCGCTTTGCCGCGGCCTTCTGCCATTGCTTCGGCGAAGTTGGCGAACAGCACCGTAAACCACAGCCACAGCGTTATTTGCAAATCAAAGCCAATGCCAGGCGCGCCAATCGCAATGTCACGAACGAGGAGAATGGTTGTGATGACGCTGCCGACTTCGACGACGAACATCACAGGGTTTTTCATCATCGCCACGGGATTCAGCTTGCGAAACGAATCAGCCAAAGCGCGTGTGATGATCTTCGGATCCCAAATGGAAACAGATTTTTCTTTCGACATAATTGCTTTCCGTTTGTAGTCCCGTCTTTTGACGGAAAGAGGGATTGGCCAATCCTTCCACCTGAAGACGGGACTACGAGCTAAAAAGTTTGCCCAGCCTGCATCAACAGATGCTCCACGATCGGGCCAAGGCTCAGAACCGGGAAAAAGGTCAGAGCGCCAACAATCACAATCACGCTGACCAGCAGCGTCGTAAACAGCGGCGTTGTCACAGGAAACGTGCCCAGACTCGGCGGCACGGCCTTCTTGCGCCCCAGATTTCCGGCCAGCGCCAGCATCGGGATGATCATAAAAAACCGCCCGAGCAGCATTGCCGCGCCAATGGTCGAGTTGTACCAGTATGTGTTCGCTGAAATGCCCGCGAACGCCGAGCCGTTGTTACCCGTGCCCGACGTGAAGGCGTACAGCATTTCCGACAAGCCGTGCGGCCCGGCGTTATTGAGCTGCGAAGTGCCGAACCCTGACGAAACAGACGAAATCGCCGTTAAGACCAGAATCGTCAACGGGAAGATCAGCACGTTGAGCATCGCCATCTTCACGTCGAAAGATTCGATCTTCTTGCCCATGTATTCTGGCGTGCGACCGACCATCAATCCTGCGATGAAAACCGCCAGCACGATGTAAATCAGAATTCCGTACATCCCAGCGCCTACGCCGCCGAAGACGACTTCACTGAGCTTGATGTTGGCCAGCGGAACCAACCCACCCAGCGGCGTAAACGAATCGTGCATCGAATTGACTGCGCCGCATGAAGCGTCCGTCGTCACGGTGGCAAACAGCGCAGAGTTGGCTATGCCGTAGCGAACTTCCTTGCCTTCCATGTTCCCGCCGGACTGAGTTGCGCTTGCGACTTGATCCACTCCTGTGAACATTGGATTGCCTTGGGCTTCTGCCCAATAAGCAACCGTGATGCCGACGAAAAACAGCAGCGCCATTGCTGCAAACACTGCCCAGCCGTGTTTCGCCGAGCCGGTCATTCGTCCCAGCGTGTATGTCAATCCAGCCGAGATGGCGAAGATGGCGAACATTTCCAGCAGGTTCGTCAGCGGCGTCGGGTTCTCGAAAGGATGCGCCGAGTTGGCATTAAAGAAACCGCCGCCATTCGTGCCCCACATTTTAATGGCTTCCTGCGAAGCAACTGGACCTTGCGCAATGGTTTGGGTTTTCACTTCACCTTGCGAATCAATCAACGTCGCGGTGTCGTAAGCCTTCAGATTCTGCGTGACGCCTTGTGATACCAAAAACAGCGCGCCAACCAGACAAAATGGCAACAACAGCCAGAGCGTTGCGCGCGTCATGTCCACCCAGAAATTGCCCAGGGTGTCTTTTTCGCGTTGCGCAACGCCGCGAATAAAAGCGATGGCCAGCGCAATGCCGACCGCCGCCGAAATGAAGTTGTGATACGCCAGCCCGGCCATCTGCGTCAGATAGCTCATCGTCACTTCCGGCACATAGCTTTGCCAGTTGGTGTTGGTCGTGAACGACGCTGCCGTGTTAAATGCCGAGCCAGGCTCGACGTTGACTAATCCCTGCGGGTTAAACGGCAGAAATGCCTGCAACCGCTGAATCAAAAACAAAACAACCATCGAAACGGCGCTGAACAGCAGCATCGCCACGCCGTATTCGGTCCAGCGCATCTCGCGTTTTTCATCCACGCTGGTCAGCCGGTAAATCAGCCGTTCAATGGGACGCAGAACTGGATCAAGAAACGTTCGTTCGCGGTTGAACACGCGCGCCATAAATACGCCCAGCGGTTTCGTGACGAGCGAAACGAGCGCGAAGAACAGAAGAATTTGTAACCATCCGTTGGTAGTCATCAGATCTGCCTCTTAAAATTTTTCAGGGCGCAACAGCGCATACCCCAGGTAAACAAGCAGCAGGGCGGAAACCAAAATGCCCAAAATTGCCTCAAGATTCATAAATCGCTCCTTATTGCAGTTTCTCGCAGCCACGCACGTAGGCTAGCGAGAGGAGAAAGAACACCACCGCAGCGGCGATAAAGACCAGATCGAACATAAGTTCTCCTTCAAATCCTGGGTACGCATCGCTTCCAGCGTGCGGTCCCGGCCAATCGCTCATTTCTTGCCAAAGCGCCTCTTATAACGCCTGCACGCTGGAAGCGATGCGTACCCAGAGTGGTTACCAACTGCCTTGCTTGCGACCAAACCACCAGACCAGCCCAAGCGTCGCCGTGTTTTGCTCTTTCTTCAGCACGCCCGGCGCATTGGTCAGGAAAAACGGTTGATTGGAAAAATCGCGCCTCCATTCAGCGCGCAACAACATTCCTTCGTCGAATTTGTATTCGGCTGTCGCAGTCGTTTCTTTTAACGCTTGCGTTACCCCGCTAAACAAGCCGCCGCGATCCGACAGGTATTCAGCGCGTCCGGCCAAGGCGAATTTCGGCGTGAGCTGGTATCGCGCATACGCTGCGCCGCCTGTTACCCGCGAAGGCGCGGAATTTTCCTGGACGCGGTTCACCACGAAATCGCCTTCCAGCGCCAACGTCAGTTTTTCGGTGACGTTGAACGTGGCGTAAGCGTCCAGCACTTGAAACCGGCCTTCCGGGACAGGCTGAATCACGTTGGTCGAAAGCCCGGGCTGCGTCGGCAGCGGCGCGAAGCCCGGATTGAGCGCCGGGTTGCGGTCGCGCTGCTCTTTGCCGACGTAATAGTTTGTTTGCACTGTCACGCGGCTGTTGGGCTTGATCGTCAGTAGTACAGCCTGCGACTTGAAGCCGTTGAAGTCTTCCGACTGGTTCGCGCCATTCACCAGCCAATGCGTCGCCGTGAACTTGTCGTTGAACGCATATGTCGTGCGGAAACCGAGGTGATAAAACGGCAAGTAGTTGAAAAAGTACGCCCGCGAGTAATTGAAGTTATCCTTCGTGTAGTTGGTTTCATAACCTAGCGAACCGGCGAACTTACCGAAATCCACGGTCAAGCCTTTGCCAATTGGCGCGACATACGTTCCATAGGCTTGCCAAATGTTTCGGTAAACCTGCGGACGCGGTTCATTGCCCGGATTTCCCTGCACGGTTTCAGTCGCCTGGCCGAACATCAAATCCAGGCGCGCGCCATATCGTCGGCCTGCTTCCACATCGGGTGCGCGTTCGAAAATTATCGCCGCCTGGTTCAAGCTGAAGCTGTTGCTTGATACGTCATAGGCGCGCAGCAAATTCACGCCGCCAACCGGGCGATTGAAGTTGTAGCCATAATACCCATCTACCGTCAGGTTAAACGTCGTGCCCCTGAAAACATCCAACAGATTGCGATCGTCGGCGGTCAAAGTCTGCAATGGCGCCGCTGCTTGCTGTAACGTCTGCGTGGGAATCAAAGCCACAGGCGTTGCGACCAATGGAGCAGCGGTTCCGGCAGTCTCTTTGGCCAAAATCCCCTTCTTTTCCGCTTCAAGCTGGTTGACGCGCGCGCCCAATTGTTCGATCAGTAAGCGCATTTGGCGCACTTCTTCCAGCAAAGATTCAGCGTCTTTTTTCTCTTTGCCTTCTTTCCGCTCAGCAGCGGTCCCTGCCCATTTAGGCAGTAGACTATCGCCTGCCGATGTTTGTGCTCGCACGTAAACGGTGAATGTCGCGGCCAATATCAGCCCCAGCAAAACGTTTCGGAGGAAAAATTCAGTTGCCAGGGCCAGGCCTTGAATTGAAAGAAGCCACAAAGCTTTTGGTAACAGCATTACAAATACATTTTGTTGATAGAGCATTTTGACTTACTCACGCGAGGTTGCGCTGCATCTGCATCTGCATCTGCATCAAATTTCCCCTTCGGCATCGTCTTCGTAACGATAATCTGTTGAACAACGATGGGATTTTTCTTTCTCCAGCCAGTCCAGGCAGAAAGCTCCCAAAATGATGAGTGGGATTGTCAGCAGCAACATCACCGACCCGGCTGTTGACAGCCAGTGGCGTACGTCTTTACTGACCGCGAACCATCCCGCCACAATCAAAACCGCTCCCAACAATCCGCTTCCAATGCCACCGACTAAACCTGTGGCAGCACCGACAGCTTGAATCTTTGCCGTAAATTTGTGGTGGGGGACATGCAGGCTGGCTTTCGCCAAAGTGTTTGGTTGTGTAAACGCCAATGTTCTCATTTCATCCTCCTCTGGCTGCATCTCTTTGGTTGTGTGGGTCCTTGGGCGCCCCGCGTTCCGCTGGGATGGTAAACCTGACTTTGTTTGGTTTGGATCAATCATTGATATTGGCAGGGTAAGACGGACTGTATAAGGATGGCGTAAGCGGTTTATAAAGAGTTCATAAAGATTCTTGCTTCAATCCGGCATTCTGCCTGTGCGTGTGTTCCTAAGTGTGCAATCCTCTTCCTTTTACTGACGATTCAATTGAAAGGGGTCAAGGCATTTACCCGCTTTCACGCCTGAAGCTGATAATACTTTTTGGATTTAGTCCGATCTTTTTGATTTACAGGAATTTGTCCTGGAAAATCATTGCCCGGATCAAATTTATAAGGAAAAATCAAATTGACAATCAACTTGTCATAATGACAAACTGCTTGTCGCTGACGAAAATCAATGAATAAAGAAAAGAAATCTGTTTCCGCCCGTAAAACGAAGAAAAATGAATCGGCAGAGTCGGCGTTTAACTTGTTGATCAATGAAACTGCGGCTCTTTTTCACAGGTTGAAGATTGTCGCAGAGGAAGTTCATCACCATGGAGAAATGTCCGGCGGGTTGCGCAGTGTTTTGCGCAGCCTGAACAAGAGAGGTGAACTGACCGTGCCGCAAATGGCGCGCGAGCGGGCTGTTTCAAGGCAGCACGTGCAGATGCTAGTCAACCAATTGGCTGACAAAGGCTACGTTGAATTTTTCGAAAACCCTGCCCACAAACGCTCGGCGTTTGTCCGACTGACATTACAGGGCAAAAACGCTGTTGAAACCATGGATCGCCGGGAAGAAAAGTTGCTCTCAAAAAGCAACGTTGGAGCGACTGAGAAGGAAATGCTGGAAGCGGCTGAAATCCTTCGGCAGGTGCGCTTCTTTTTTGAAAGCGATGCGTGGAAACGGCTGTTAAAAAACCGAAGCAATTCGGCGTAACCGCGCGATCAATTTGAACAGCGCGCCTTTTCGCGGAGGGACCAGTGAATTCGCACGCCAATTTCTCGCAACCGTTTTTTCAACCTTCCCATCCTGCTCCTTGCAGCTTCACATCCAAGTTCACAGGCTGGAAAGCTCAGTTTGCCTGCCCAAAAGGAAAGCTGGGCTGGCTGGCTGGCTATTTGATGGCGATCAAGAATGCGGGAATGAACCGCTTCGCCGTGGAAATGTTGCGCCTACAGCCAGAAAGCCAGGTGCTGGAAATCGGATTCGGCCACGGCTATGGCATTCAAACGGTTGCCGAGCAGATGATTTCCGCGCGCACGACAAGGGGATTTATCGCCGGAATTGATATTTCCGGCGTGATGGTTCACCAGGCTGCCCAACGAAATCAGCATTTTATCAAGGCCGGGTTGGTGGAATTGAGCCAGGCAAGTGTTGCCGCTATCCCCTACGAATTTGCGCGCTTCGACAGGGTTCTGGCTATAAACAACTACCAATTCTGGCCAAATGCCGAACACAACCTGACAGAAATTCAGCGCGTGCTCACGAAAGATGGTCTTCTGGTCTTATGTTTGCGGCTCAAAGAATCAAACAGGACGTTCAAGATGACGCACGGTTTTGAGGAACAGGAAGTTGAGGAAGCAGCAGGCTTATTGCGCTGGGTAGGCTTCAGCGAAATTCGATTGGTCAAGCGCCGGGCCGGTTATGAAGCGGCCTGTCTTATCGCCAAAAAATGAGAAGGCGAATCAGTTACTTTTGCGCAACCGGCCGGTGCGCTTCGATGCTTGCTGGCCGGTTCCATTTTTGATTGGTATTTGCACTTGGGCTACGGTTCCGTGTCCTGCTTCGCCGGAAATCGTCACATTGCCCCCCAAAATCATTGCGCGCTCGCGCATTCCCAACAGACCCAGTGATTTTGGGTTGCGAATCTGTTCTTCCGTAACTCCAACTCCATCATCAGAAACACTTAGCCGAAGCTCGTCACTTGTCTTTGTCATTTCGATCCGGACACAGGTCGCGTTCGCATGCCGGGTAATATTCGTAAGCAGTTCCTGCAGAATACGAAACAACGCTGTGGCATGTTGAGGTGGCAACTCTTTCGGCTCCTGGCAAAGTTTCACCGAACATTTTACGCCGGTTTTGAGCTTGAATTTCCGCACCTGCCATTCAATCGCCTCGCGTAGTCCCAGCGCATCCAAAACTCCGGGCCGCAAATCGCTGGCAATATCGCGCACGGTCTGAATTGTTTCTTCCAGGAGCTTGGCAATCTCATCAAATTTGGGTTTCACTTCTTGATGAAGCTTTTCATCCTTCACGCGGGAAAGCTTTTTTTCCAACCAGGAAAAATCCAGCTTAAGGCCGGTCATCATCTGGCCAAGATTATCGTGTATCTCGCGAGCGATATGCGCGCGCTCTTCTTCACGCACAGTTTCAATTCGCGCGGAAAGCGCCCTGGACTGATCGTACAACTGCTCCAATTTCTGTTCTGTCAACTTTCGCTCGGTAATATCCAAAACCACCGCTTCTAATGTCGGCTCGCTGTCATCATGGGCTGGAAGCACTGACGCATTGATCAGCGTCCAAACCACTGAGCCATCCAAGCGCCTCATCCTGACTTCATAATTACGCAGGCTGCCTCGTTCAATGAGCTCGTTCAACCACTTCTGTCGCTCCGCCAGGTCAAAGTAAAATCTCGATTTTTCAGTTTCAACCAAATCTTGCGGTGAGTGGCATCCCAGCATTTGAGCCAGTGCCTCATTGCATTCAAGCAAGACTCCGTTGAGCGTTAAACGGGCGATTCCCGCAAAGCTGTGCTCGAACAGCAAACGGTAATCTTCCTCTGATTTGCGTAATTCAGCCTGCGCGCGCAACTGCTCCGTGATGTCGCTGAACGAAGAGACGACGGCATAAGGCAAACTTTCCCCTTCGCGAATGAGAGGCTGAGTGTTGACGGAAATCCAGGTCACTTGTTTGCCATCAGGCTTGCGGACTCCCATGACGACATTCGAGAGAGCTTTCCCCGTACGAAGCGTCACGACTGCCGGATAATCAGCCACCTCAAAAGGGGATTCATCTTCATGAATTGCTGCCCAATTGGGGTCAAACAAGGTTCGCTTTTTTATTTCCTGCACAGTCATTCCAAGGATTCTCTCCGCAGTGGAATTGGTCGCCAGCAGCATTCCATTTTTATCTATCAGAAATATCCCTTCATCCAACGCGGCAACCAGACTGCGGTAACGCTCTTCCGAAACGCGCAACTTATCGTCGGCCAATTTGCTTTGCGTAATGTCACTGAAATTGACGACTAACGCCCGCACACTGGGATCGTCAAACAAATTGGTCAATGTGGCTTCAACCCAAAGCCAGGCACCATTTTTATGCCTGACTCTGTGACAGACTGTCTCGCTGCTGCCTAGCTTGCCTGATAGCCCGTACGCTGCTTGGCTGAGTCTCTGCCAATCTTCAGGGTGTATGCGCTGTTCGGCTGTTTTCCCAATGATTTCGTCCGGACTGTAACCCAGAATTCGATAGGCGGACTGGCTGGCGTATAGAAAAATCCCGTTTTCATCGGTCAATGCAATCCCATCCGCGCTCTTTTCAATCAAGGCGCGGAAGCGCGCTTCGCTGTTTCGCAAACGCTCTTCCGCCTTGGATCGTTCGATGGCGATGCTGGCCAGATGCGCCGCCACATTGACGAAATCCATTTCGTAAGTCTGCGGATGATGAACATGGTCGTAAAGAATGTTGATTGTTCCCAGCACTTCCCGATCGGCGTTGAAAATAGGAATTGACCAGGAAGCATAAAACCCATGGCTGTGCATTAACTCCAAAGAATCTTCCCAGAGAGGATCAACAGAAATATCAGCAGAAATCACCGGCAACTTTAGATTAACAGCGCCGCCGCAAGAACCTGACTGCAATCCAACAGGCACTTTTTGTCTGGCTTGCTGAAATGTTTCCGGCATTCCGGGTGAAGCAGCCGGATAAAGGAACCCGCCTTCGGCATCAAGCAGAAAAATCGAACAAAAGAGATTTCCGGCAATATCCCCCACAAATCGGGCAATGCGATCCAGCGTAGCCGGCAAGGGCTGCCCGGTCGCAATCATCTCAAAAATTCCCACCTGCCCTGAGATCAAAGATTCCGAACGCTTTCGCTCGGTAATATCACGCACAACACCTGTAAAATATCGCCGCCCATTTCTGACAAATGCGCCCATGGACAATTCAATAGGAATTTCATGTCCTTCACGATGCAATCCCATCCATTCAATCGCGGACCAGGACATCTGTTGCCGGCTTGTCTGGAGATAACTGGCAAGGCTGAGCTTATGCCGTGTGCGCTGTATTTCAGGGATCAAAATGGCGACGTCTTGGCCGATTACGTCTTCCGGAGCATATCCAAACACCTTATGAAAGGCCGAATTCGCAAAAACGATTTTATTGGATTCGTCAATCGTCAGAATTGCGTCAGAAGCAGTTTCTGCCAACGTTCTGAAACGCTCTTCGCTTTCTCGCAGAACATTTTCCATCCGCCGACGTTCCGTCACATCACGTATAATCCCGCGGTAGCCCATCCCGCGTCCCATGTCGTCCCTCATCAATGCCAGCGAAATATCGGCGTCATACCATTCGCCATTGCGGCGGCGAGTTTTATAAATGAAGGAGGGAATAGATTCGCCAGTCAGAAAGACCTTTCTCGCAACCTCTCGCAATTGTCTGGCGTTTTGATCATCCGTAAACTCGGTAATGTTGGCATCCAGCAAATCAGCCTTGGAATCTCCCCCGAAAATTCTGACCAGCCCGTCATTCAGATACGTTACTCTTCCATTCAACGCAGTTTCGAAATATCCGTCATGAATATTTTCCAGAATCATCCGATAACGTTCTTCCCTGCTTTCGAGACTGTCATGTTCCAGGGTGCGGGACTCCAGGCCTTGATCCTCTGCCTGCGTTCGATTTCTAGTCTTTAACGGTTCATTCTCAAAGTCACTGATTTTGCCCATAGATTGAGTACCTGGAACACAATAGTCATCCACTCTCACAGAGAAAGTGGCTTCAATTATATGATGATGTGTTATTTAAGAGTGTTCGCGAGTGAGAATGAAATCCAAGTAACGCGCCTCGCCTGGCATCAGGGGTAAACATTGAAAAGTGACAACCTATCTTCGCAGTTTCACTAGGGATGAGCATTAATGATCCAGCACTCAAAAACGGCGATAGCTTACAAAACCCATCTTAGGGTTGCAATCATTCATGGCTAAAGCCGATGTGTGACAATGGTATATGCTGCTGGTATACTGCCTTTGCTTATGATGTTGGAGAAACTATTGAGGCGTGATCGCCTAAAATTTCAAAAAACTTTGCTGATGGCGCAAATGTCAGCGAACAGTTGGGTTTCCGACAACGTATCATCATCGTCTTAAAGGGCTAGAGCCCAAGGGCTGTGGCAGGTAAAATCACGCGGATAACTTTTGTAGTCCCGCGACGCCAACGAAGCTGTAAGTTGCGCATGTCCCAGAAAGTTCCGCTCCATCGTTCTTCAGGAGAATACAAAAAACCATGTGGAATCGTCTTAAGAGGCTGTTTCGTTCAATCTTTGGGGGATTAATTGATAGCGCCGAAGACCCTGAATTGATTCTTCAGCAACTGATGCGCGACATGAACGACGAAGTGCCAAAGATGCGTGAGAATGTCTCTCAGGTGATGGGCGCGGAAAAGCGATTGGCAATGGAAATCCAGGCCAATCAAACCAAGATCACTGACTTGGATAACAAGATCAAAGCGGCAATCCGGCTTGGGAAAGATGACATCGCCGCTACCCTGATTGGCGAAATGAAAGTTGTCCAGCAGATGCTGGCCAACAATCAGCGCAATCACGAATCGGCCAAAGTCGCCTCGGCCAAAGCCAAAGAGTATTTCGACAACTACCTCGCCAATATTAATCGCCGCACAATTGAAGCCAAGCAATTGCTCGCCGCTAGCAAAAACGCCCAATTGCAGGAGCGGTTGGCTTCTACCATGGCCAGTTTTCAAATGGGAGATACCTCTCAAACGTTTGATGACATGAGGGAGAAGATCGCCAATCGTTCAGCAGCGGCTGAAGCACGTGCCGAATTGGCGGCAACAAGCCTGGATTCGAGGATGCAAAGTGTCGAAAAAGAATTGGCAAATATCGAAGCCCAGGACATGTTGCTGGCATACAAACAACAGATGGGACTGGCTGCGCCTGCTGCGACTCCCGCGCTTGGTGAAGGCGCGCCAGCGGTCAACGCGGATCGAACTTTGGGCGCGGCTGATTACTTGCCTCAAGAGCGCAAACTCACGGAATAGCCAACGGCTTAGATGGCCAATGTCGTTCTGTTAGATAGCGAACGATATCCCCAACAATCAACGATTTTATGGAGTTCAAAATCTCCTATATTAAAGAAGCACTGAAAGAGCCGGTTAACATCGGGGGTTTGTTGCTGTCCTGTGCGGCAGCGGCGTATTCCGCGACAACCGGTTTTCTGGAACCGACATTGGTTCTGGCGGGAGCGCTGATTGCCGAAGGAGCGTATTTGGCAACGGTTCCGGCTTCCAGCTTTTACCGCAAACTTGTTGATCGCCGCTCCAGGCATTTGTTCGACGATCATCGCCGCAAACAACGGATGGAGTTGATCAAACAATTTGACCCGCGTGAACGCGAAGCAGTCGAGTATTTGAGCTGGATGAAAAATCAGATTGCCAGCAACTACAAGAAATTCGCGCGCATATCGGATGAGCCGCCGCAGATTCGGGAGCTTGACGCCACATGGGAATCTTTCGTGGATCTGCTGGATGAATATCGGCGGCGTAAAAATCATCTCAAGACAATCAACCGCCAGGCTGTTGAAAATCAATTGCGCACCGCGCAGCGAAATCTGCAATTTGCCGAACCGGAAACGCGCGCGCTCCACGAAAAGAACGTGGAAATTTTACAGCGCCGCCTGCAAACCTTTGATGACATCGAACGCAGCGTCAAACGGGTTGAAGCCCAGTTGCAGATGATTGAAAACTTCTTTGGACTGGTGAATGACCAGGTTGTAACGATGCCCACGCCGGAACATATTCTTTCAATGGACTTCGATTCCCTGCTTTCATCCATTGAAATGACCAAGGAAATTTTGCAACAAACGGCGCCGATCATGGGCCAACTGGACTCGCTCACTCGAGAAGCTTCGCCCATTGTTCGCCCATCCCTGGTCGGTGAACGACGCTAGTAATTTGTTGGCAATGCGAAGCCGGGTTTGCCACAATGTTTGAACGTAAAGCGCTGAAATTCATCCTGTGCCTTTCGCGTTGTCCCTCACGCAATTCTCACTTTGGAGGTATCAAAGCAATGACATATTTTTTTCCACGCATACGAATTTCCAGAATTTCATTCTTATTGGCTACTGTTCTCATTACGTCAGTCTCTTTCCTGACAGTTGCAGCTCAGGACAACGCGCCCAAAACCGATCATTCGCTGGATGGTTTATCCCAGCGCCCGATTCATGTCCTGGCCCGTACATTTCAGATGTCAGCGAAACGTGGCAGCTATCAAGATCTGAATGATCAGGTCTTCAAAATGTCAACGGCCAGCCTTGCCACGTATGATCAATGGATCAACACGTTCAAAAAGCTTTATCCGGAATTTGAGATTGACTTGCTGAGAGTCGATTACAGACGAGTGTATCGCACTTCGAAACCAGCCACCATTCAATTGGTCAAACAAAAGGATGGCCGTGATATTGAAGTCCAGCTTTTTGGCGCGCAAAGTTACGGAGACGGAGTGACGCCAGGCACAACACTGGTTCCTGAAATCGCGCTCCACTTCCCTGATGAACGCGCGCACAAACCACTCGGCTTCTCCATGAATCCCCTGGAAGTTGAAAGCGGCAAAACATATTTCTTCGCGGTCAGAAATATGAAAATGTCTTCGACGGATTTCGCCAACTTTGTGCGTCCCAATGCACCGGTGGAGAAGTTTGACGGCAAAGACATTTATCTAATTTTCGCCTTTACGGTTGATCTGGACACCACCACAACTCCCGCGCGATTGATCAATGAACAGCAATCCGTTGCGCTTCAGGAGCAAGCGACCAAGAAAGTTTTGCCGGAAGTGCCCGCTGAACTTCGCAATGGAGGCTTTGGCGGCAATAC
This sequence comes from uncultured Heliomicrobium sp., assembly GCA_964570175.1. Classification (GTDB taxonomy): domain Bacteria; phylum Acidobacteriota; class Blastocatellia; order RBC074; family RBC074; genus RBC074. Next base: position 13,953 of record CAZMXG010000102.1, read on the forward strand.
ACGGATTCGCGTGGAAGTTTCGCCTGACGGCAAAGTGACCAGCGCGGATGTTCAATATTCGACATTTCCTGAAATCAATAAAATAGCTGTCGCAGCAGCGAAGCAATGGGAATTTCCAAAATCATTGTTTGACTCTGACAAAACCCCCATTACCTGTTTCATTACCTTCAACTTCCCCACACAACCGGCATCCCCTAAGACGACTACATCGAATTCAGAAAAGTAATCAACCGCGGCTGCCGAATGATGAGAATTAGGATTGGCACCTTCTTGCTGATCGCTCATCATTCAGCAGCCAAAATTCCATCTTGAATGTGCCCTCGTGGCGCCAACGACTGAGGATGAGCTTATGTCGAAACCGGCGCAAACACTTGCCGCCCCGGAACGTTTACCCGCATGGGCTGAAGAAATCGTCCGCAAATATCGATCGGGCGAAGCCAGCCACTTCCTGCTGCACCACAACATTTACGATTTAACGCGTGGCCGAAACGGCTTTGTTTCGCTGCTCGCCTTTCTTCAGCAGGAACTTCTGGGCAACAAACGCGCGCTGCTTTACAACCGCAGCGAAGGAATCACCTTTGATTCCGACGAAACGTTGAGAGCATTTGTCGCCCATCAGCGCGTGGCTGATCCGCTGATCAATGCCAAAACCGCCGCACAATTGCCCGCGGACCCTGCACGCGCTTTGCCGATGATCGAACGGTTTCTTTACTTTTCGGACAAGAATGCCATCGTCATCAACTTTCTGGAAACGATCTTTCCAGCAGCCAATGTCGGTCACTTGTCGGGCGAAGATCGCAATTCGCTGGTTGCAATCCAGCGTTGGCTGACGACTCCGCGTTTTACCGATTCAGACAATTTGGTAATTCTGGTCGCCGAAACGCTTGCTGACGTTCATCCATCGGTGCGGGAAAATTCCAGGCTGGCCAAAATCAAGATTCCCTACCCGGATGAAACCCAACGGCTGGAGTACATCAAGGAATTCCTCGGCGCGTATCCGATTGAGAAAATCGAAATGAGCCAGGAACAGCTTGCCGAACTGACTTCCGGGTTGAATCTGGTTCATGTGCGTTCATTGCTCTGCGCCGCAAGAGATTCTGAAGATGGGCTGACATTCAGTGATGTGCGGTTGAAGAAGAAAGAAATCATCGAAACCGAATGCGCGGGGTTGATTGAATTTGTTGCGCCGCGCCACGGACTGGATTCCGTGGGCGGAATGCGCGAAGCCAAAGAGTACATGCGCGACATCGCCGAAACCATCAAGCAAGGCAACGGCGAAGAGGCGCCGATGGGCATTTTGATTTGTGGCCCTGTGGGCACAGGCAAAACTTTTTTAGCCGAATGTTTTGCGAAAGATTGCGGCTTGAATGTTGTCGAGTTCAAAAACTTCCGCGACAAGTGGGTGGGTTCAACGGAAGCCAATCTGGAAAAAATCCTCAATCTGTTGCAAGCCCTGTCCCCAATCGTCGTGCTGATTGATGAAGCCGATGCGGCATTGGGAACCCGCGAAATGGACGGAGACAGCGGCGTCAACCAGCGTGTGTTTTCCAAGATCGCCGCAGCCATGAGCAACACAGCCAATCGCGGCAAAATTTTGTGGATCCTGATGACTTCGCGCCCGGATCGTTTGCCGATTGACCTGAAACGGCAAGGCCGCTGCGAAGAGCATATCGCGCTGTTTTATCCGGAAACGCCCGAAGAACGCCGGGAAATTGCTGAAGTGATGGCCACCAAAAACAAAATTGACCACCAGATCACCAACTGGGGGCCAATCATCAACAGCCAGCTTCATTTATCCGGCGCAGACATCGAATCTATTTTGATTCGTGCTCGCCGCATTGCGCGCATTGAAAAGCATGAAAAAGTAACTCAGGAAGACCTGGCGTTTGTGGCTTCGGAATTTACTCCGGCGCGAGACGACTTGGCGGTTGAATATCAGGAATTAGTCGCCGCCCGCGAAGCGACTTCCAGAGCAATGGTTCCCATTCGCTTCCGTTCGATGACCAGCGCCGAAATTGCAAGGCGGCTGGAAATGCTCAGACCGTTAATTCGTTGACGACCGCAACGGTGTCAACGGCTCCATTCAATTCGCTGGGTCGCGACCGGCAATTGCCTTTCAGCCGGTCGCGGCTCGTGCCAAATCATTGCGTTGCCTTCGGCGTCGGCAAATGCAAACGCCAAGGGTGCAATTCCGGACGGCGTCAAATTGACGACGCGTGTAGTCGCAATTCCTGCCAGCGAAAACCGTTGCGCGAAAATTTGTGCCCCGCCAATCTCCGCTTCCGACCAAATTAAAGCCATGTCTTCGCCAGACGCCCGAAAATCAAACGTCAGGATTTGCGTGCGGGAAACGGCAAGCGTCTTCCATTGTTGAACTACACCAGCGAAACTAATCCTGGCAAAGCGTACTTCTCCGCCTTCATTCTGATTTTCTCCCAGGCAAAAATAATATCCATCGCCAGCAACAGACAGAACAGTCCGATTGATCATCCAGCCTTTCTGCCGCAGAAGCTCAAACTGAGCACCGCTCAACCCATTGTCCGAATCCCACAGTTTGGCCAGCATCACGCCGCCCTGTTTCTGGTAAACGATGATGGCTTTTCCAGATTGAGCGGCGATGCTCGGCGTTCCGAGCTTTTCATTCTCGCGTTCGGTTTCAGCAACGGTCATTGCCGATGACTGCAATGGGCGAGCATCGTTGCCCAGTTCAATCATTTTGATTTTGGGCAGATTCGGATCAGGCTCAATCCAAACAACCAGATAACGGTCGCTTGCCCAGGCAATGGCAGGCTGGAGCCCTTTGCTGCTAATCACGATCGGGCGTTCGCTGATGGGCGAATGTTGTTTGTTCGCTTGCGGTTTCAAATCCCAGACAAAGATGTTGCCGAATTGCTCGCGCACAGCCACGAAGTTCTGTCCATCGGATGCGATGGCGCAGTCCGTCATTCGCGGCTCCAGCAATGGCCGGTTTTGTGTCTGCGCCGGAGTAAGCAAGGTGAACGAGTGAGAAATCGAAGCTCCCTGACCATCAAGAAATCCGGCTTGAACCTGGCTTCCTGCTTTCCAAAGCGCCAGTGCCGACCTGCCACCAGCAACGGTTTGCAGCCAGGGGAAGTTTTGTGGAATCGGCGGAGCGTGCCTTGGATCGTTGAACTGCTCTTGCGGCCTGATTTGCTCTTGCGGATTTTCATGCTGTCCGGCGTTTTGCCACTGCCGAACCAGCAGGACGACCATGAAGCCAACCGCAAACAGTGTTGTCGCGGCGAAAACGCCGAAGCCCGCAACCACCGCTGCGGCTTTGGCCAGGGAGTTCGCCGAAAGATGAAACAGCTCCCGATTCTGGCTGGAAATGATTTGTAAATCGAAGCCTCGGCCAAAGCCGCTGCGAAAGACCAACTTGTTCCCGAACAATGGAATGACGGCTGCGGCTCCCGCTTGCGGCGTAGCGCTCGCTGCCAATTCCTTTCCAGCATTGATCGGAGCAAGCGCGGTAATCTGATGATTCAATTCGACTGGTTCGCCAGCCAATTCAGCAGATAATTCAGCTTCTTTGGCAGCCAACCGGCGCAAAAATTCCGGATACCGATCCAGTTCCGGGCTGGCAAGCTTCAGTCCAGCCGCCAATTGGTTTGCACGACTGATTTTCGCGAGCGTTTCGTGGCAATCTGCGCAACTGTCCAAGTGCGCGCGCAATTGCAAAGCCAATTCGCTTTCCAATTCGCCAGCCGACAATGCGACAAGCAAATCTTCAACGGCTGGGCATTCTGTTTGGTTATGCGCATTCATAACTTTGTCCGATTGATCGCGTCATACGCATTGATGAACTGTTGATAGGCGCGGCGCAACCGGCTGGCAGCAGCTTCAAAGCCAATTCCCAGAATCTCCGCGACTTCGCCGATGGTGCGGCCCTCGACCGCTTGCAGGATGAACGCGACGCGATAATCCGGTTTCAACTTTGCCAGTGCCGTTTCCAAAATCATCGTCGCTGCCAGCTTTGATTCCTGTTTCGGCAACGTAGCAATCGTCGCCAGCATTTCATCGCCACTGTCTTCCGCTCGGCGAATTCGTTGATCAATCAGGTCTCGGCAATGATTCACAGTGATTCGATACAGCCAGCCGCGAAACGTCACCTTTGGCTCGAATGAAGCCAGCCCGCGATAGGCTTTGATAAACACTTCCTGCACGGCGTCTTCGGCTTCTGCCTGCGACCGCAGAAACTGCAGGCACAGCCCTGCCACATATTGTTGATGGCGGCTAAAAAGCGTTTCAAACGCAGCCATATCCGCGTCGTGCTTGAAGCGCCGCACCAATTCAAAATCTTCCTGTTCCACCGGAGTTTCGGTGGTTTTGGGTACTTCTTGAATCAGTGCGATTTTCAATCCTCTTCGATCCTTCATTCGCCCAACCTGTCATCAAGATTTCAATCTGCAAGTTCAACGTCCGTAATGCAGGCTTTTGGTCAGCTTAGCGCCTTTTTCTTGAAGCGAGAACCTGTTGAAAAAAAAGTGGGCGAGCGTTGCAGCGTTTCAACGCCACACAGCTCGCCCTTTTTAACTCCGCTTGGCTATGCCGAGCGGATCATGCCCGACCCTATTTTATGTTTACGGTAACCAGATTGGCGGGTTTGCCATCAATCACCACTCGGATTTGAACGTCACCCCGCCCTGCAAAACTGCGCGGCAGACGCACATTGAGCTGATCCAAACCGACAAAATCGCCTTGTGGACCAACGTAGGAAGTTTCGACCGGAGTTCCGCCGACTTCCACAGTCACTCCGGCCAGCGAACTGCGCTGCTTGCAACCCGTGCCGAACAGCAGCAAGAACACCTGATCGCTTTCGGCTCCCAGATCAATCGGCACCGCCACGACTTTGCCCTGTCCCGAATCAAAACGGCTGACCGGTTCATAGCTGGCGGAGCCATCGGCTTTGAAGCGTAGCGCCGTGGCTGCGGCAATTCCCAATCCGCTGGCGTTGGCAGTGAAAAGCCCTGGCGCAACCGGAGCGATGACGACTTGACCCGTTGAGACGGAACCGTCGCCGCTGGTGATTGTGACCGTGGCAATTCCCGGCAGGGTTCCTGGCGGAATCAAGTAGTTGACCTGGGTCGGCGCGACAAAAAACAGCGGAGCCAGGCGTTCGGTTCCTGCGCTGTCTTTCACCTTGACAGTGGTTCCAACAAGCTGCGTTGGCAGCGGAACCACACTGGCGACTTGAATGGTTGTCGCCAAATTGCCACCGAACGCGGCGGTCATCGCTTCAGGAGCCAATTCCGTTCCCGCAAAACTGGCGGCTGAAACACTGGTCACCGTTCTGGAGATTTTGACCGAACCGCCAGTGAAGCTGACGGCCAACGCGAGAGCGTTGACATCAGACAGCTCGCGGGCAATTGGCAAATCGCCGAACCCAACCGCCGTCGTTTCACCATTGCCGTTGGCAACAGCGGTAAAGTTCAACACGATCAATTGACGAACTCCGCTTGCGAACGCTTGTCCAGTGGGCAAAGCCAACAACAGGCCGATTCGTCCATTTGCCGTTTGCACCACGTTGACGTTGAGCGTTGCGGTTGCCGCATCCTTGCCAGGAATTGCCGAAACAAATCGCAATTGAGTGGGATCGAAACTTAGGCTGAAACCCAGCGCATTTTCGCTTCCCAGAGCGTCCATCTCAACAACTACTTGCCCGCTTTGCCCACGTTCCAGATTCGCGGAAACGATTCGCACAATTCGATTGGATTGATTTGGGCCAGCAAGTTCGGATGAATCAGCCCCTTCCCTAAAGCCTACCGGACCAGTCGGTCCGCCTGCCGGAACGATCGAATCAATCCCCGCAGCATATCGCCCGGCTTGAACCCAATCCGTTGCGGACAGAATGCCGTTGCCCAGCGTGTCCCTGGGCGCGCAATCGGCTCGCTGAAATTCGCCGCCCGATTGCGGGTTTTCGATTCCAGCAACGAAACGGCCGACCTGAACCCAATCCGTAACACTGACCGAGCCGTTACCATCTGGACGAGGCGTGACATCTGCTTCAAAGCCTTGCGTCAACGTGACTGATCCGCTGGTATAAGTCGCGGTCAGCGCCAGCGCGTTGGCATCAGATACTTCCCTGGCAACCGGTTGATCGCCAAAAGCAATGTTGGTTGTCGTAGCAGTCGTGCCAGCCGCGATATTGAATCGAACGACGGCCGCCTGCCGGGTTCCGGCGCTGAATTTCTGCCCTGAAGGCAGCGACAAAACGATGCCCACTCTGCCAGACGCTGTTTGATTGATATTGGTGTTGACCGTAGCTCCAGCGGCGTCGCTTCCTGCCGAAGCCACAGGCCCACTTAGAATTGCCGGGTCGTAAATCAAACTGAATCCCAAAGCGATTTCATCGCCTTGCGAAACCAGTTCGACGGGAACGTTCACCTGGCCTCCGGGCGAACCACTGGCTTGCCCAACCCTTACCACGCGCGCAGTCGCCACCGTTCCTGCTTGAGTCACGGTGAACGTTTGCCCAGCGACACTCAGCGTGCCTTGCCGCTGTGCCGCGTTATTGTTGGGCTGCACACCGAACCCAACTGCGCCGCTTCCACTTCCAATCGCTCCGGAATTGATTGTCAGCCAAGCCGCATTGCTGGTTGCCGTCCAGTTGCAGCCACTGTCCGTGGTCACATTGACGCTGCCTGTGCCCCCACTGGCGCTGAAGCTCTGGTTTTGCGGTGAAATCGAAAAAGTACAGCTTTGGCCTGCCTGATTCACCGTGAATGTTTGCCCAGCCACGGTCAACGTTCCCTGTCGCCCGGTCGTAGAGCTATTGGCTTGCACGGAAAAACCGACCGTGCCGTTGCCGGAACCGGATGCGCCGTTGGTAATGCTCAACCAATTGGCGTTGCTGGTCGCTGTCCAACCACAACCATTGCCAGCCGTCACGTTGATGTTGCCGGTGCCTGCGCTGGCCGACAGCGACTGACTGGTTGGCGAAATGCTGTACGAGCAATTTTGGCCGGTTTGCGTCAGCGTAAAGCTTTGCCCCGCGACAAAGATCGTGCCGTTGCGAGTCGTGGTGTTGGAGTTGGCCGCGACAGAAAAATTTACTGTTCCGGTTCCTGACCCCGCCGGAGTATTGACGGTGATAAACGAATCATTTGTGCTGGCCGTCCAAGCGCAACCGGCCGTCGTGGTGACGTTGATCGTTCCCGATCCGCCGTTTGCCGCAAAGCTCTGGCTGGGTGGCGAAATCGAATAATTACAGGCGTTGGCAAGCCTGGCCACCGCACGGAACGACAAATTCCCGGGGACTCCCAAATCGTCAACGATGCTGAAAGAGAATCCATTGGTTGAAACGTAAGATCGCCTTCGGGAAGGTGGCGAGCTATCGTATGAGTACGGAAGTTTTTCGTTGGTGACCGTCAGTCGAATTCCAATGACAAAATCACCTCCGCCAATGGTGATTTGGGGCACGCTGTACGTTACGTATTCGTCCAGTGCTTTTACCGAAGCGCTGATCTGTTGCAGGGTCGTGCCATTGATTTCCGAATCTCCGTCGGCATTCACTCCCACGACAATATTGAAAAAGTCGCCAATGGCCATGTTGCTACTACGCTTAAACGCCACTTTGACGGCGGAAAGCGTGGCTGGATAGCTGGTAGGCGTAATTCGATTAACGCCGTAAGACGTTCCGCCCTGATTAAAGAACGCATTCGATTCCAGCGATCCATCATCCACGGCAATTTCCACAGGCTCGCCTGTGGGCTGCGATCCGACCAAAGCCGACACGGTATAGTTCGCGGCAACACTGGTGTAATTAACGACCGCAATGTAATACCGCCCGGATTGCAATGCCGGTATGCTGAGCTGGTTGATGGCAATCGTTTCAAAACTCAGGAACGATTCAGCCCTGTAATCTGCGACGATTGCACCGTTGGACACTTCAACTCGTTTGCCGAATCGCACGTAAAAATCCAGGTCACGACTGCTGTCCAGCGTTGCCACCAATTGGCCCGCGCCGGGTGGAACTTCGATCACGTATTGCGTCGTGCTGAGCGTGGCAAAAAACTGATTGCCGGTGATTGAACCAGCCTGCTGCACTCCTGAAATCAGGGTGACGGTGTTTCCATCACCTGTGTTGGTTTGCCCGACTAAGGTGAGCACATAGCTTCCCGTCACACCACCGAAGAAGGAGTTTGCAACGATGGTGTAACTGCCGGTTGCTGGCAAGGTAAAGAACCCACTATCCGCCGGGATTCGGGAGTTGACTCCTGGCCCGCCATCGTCATCCTGCGTGATGACATTACCACCTGGGCCAATCAAATACAGATAAGTATCGAAGACAGAAGAATCCATGCTGATGGAAACCTGTTGGCCCCCAACCGCGCTGAATCCATAGAAATCAACATAGCTCCCATCGGAAAAGCGGCAATCGGCTGTGCTGAGCGTGCCATTCACTTGTTGGCCGATGTTGATGGGCGTCACGGTCGAGCAGGGATCAGCGCCATTGCCCGCCTGACTGACGATAAAAGTCTGTCCGGCAATGATCAGCGCTCCGCTGCGCGAACTGGATCCGGTGTTGGCCTGCACGGAATAACCGACAGTACCTGGCCCATTCCCGCTGGCGCCACTGGTAATCGTTACCCAGGGAACATTGCTGGACGATTGCCACGAACAATTATTTGCCGTTGTCACAGCAACGCTGCCAGTTCCGCCGCTTCCTGAAAAGCTTTGCGTCGAAGGCGAGATATTGAAAACGCAATTGCCGCCGATCAGCGAACTAATGGCTGCGTCCACTTTTATGCGCGGCTTGGTGATGCCGTTGCGACTGTCCGTAATGGGTTTGCCTGTGCTGGTCAGCGCGTTGGAGATTTGCTGCAACGTCGCGTTCGGAGCCGCCGATTTCAGCAAAGCCCATGCGCCAGCCACGTGCGGCGCGGCCATCGAAGTTCCGGAAAAATTCACGAACTTGTTGTCGGGTACAGAAGAATTGATCCAGCGTCCCGGCGCCAGCATCGTCAAAATCGAAGCGCTGTTGGAAAAGCTGGAAACCGCATCCAGGGTCGTGCTCAAACTGCCGTCATCTGTGGAACCGACGCTAATCGCACTGGAAATGCAGGCAGGAAAGGAAAGCGCATTGGTAAAGCTTTCGTTTCCTGAAGCAATGACTGTTGCGACCCCCGCTGCCCTGAGGTTATTGATCACAGCCGTCATGGACGGGTTGTCTGAATCGCAGTTAGTAAAGAAACGGCCTCCGCCCAAGCTCATGTTGACCGCTGCGATGTTCAGCGTGTTTCGCAGCACGGCCACTCGCTCCAAACCTTTGACGATGTCGGAGTTGGATGCCAAAGCGCACGGCTGACTGTTGCCGCAAGCCGTCTGACTGGTGACGCGCGAAAATATCTGAATGGCAATGATGTTTGCGTCGCGCGCCACACCTGAAAAATTTACGCTTTTGCCCGCAGCAATGCCCGCGACGTGCGTGCCGTGCTCGCAACCCACCACTGTGGACGGGCAATTGACGCCGGAACCTGCCGACGTTGATTCCGTTACGCCTCCCGGACAAACCGATGTGCTGGTCGAACTGTTGCTGGAGTAACAAGCCTCCGAAATAATTTTCCCCGAAAGAAAAGAGTGCGTTTTATCCACGCCGGTATCCAGAATCGCGACGTTTTGACCAGAACCGCTAAAACCGCTGGCCCAGGCAGCAGTCGCTCCGATGATCTGGGTGCTTTCAAGCAGCGACGGGCGCAACCAGGCGTCCTCTTCGATGCTGACAACGTCAACGGATGCTCGCAACGCATCCAATCCTTCCCGCGTCACTTCCATCGCCAGAAACGGGATGGTTTCAAACCGTTTGAGCGACGACCTGGAATATCCTGTTAAACGACTGAGCAATCCTTCCTGCGCGCGGGAAATGGCCAATCGCTGTGTTTCGACTTCCCTGGCTTCTTGAAAGGATGCTTCTGATTTGTATCCTGAAACCCGCAACCCAACGATGACGCGCGCAGTTCCCTTTTCCTGAACAGTTGTCGCCAACTCGTCGAATTTTTGCGCGGCGGCCTCCAATCGAACGGGAAGTTTATGCAACTGGCTGAAAGCCGCCGCCTGCTCCGCAGTCATTTCAGTTTCCTGTTTTCGTTCCGGTGGGGCAGTAGCTTCGGCTTTACTTTCTTCTTTGCCCTTTTGGCCTTTTGCGCCGGGCAATGCTCTTGTTTGTATGTTTTGCGCGTCGGCTGGCTTCATCCACCAAGCCATTTTGTCATTGCTCAGCAACAACATAACGAGCAACACCATTGAAACCGTCAACTTCACTGACAACTTAGCAATGCTTCTTGTTCTTTTCATGCCGAGAATCTCCTTTATTTCGCTGATTGGTTGAGTGCAAGAGGGATTGCGGCGATCTGGCAAAACGCCACATAAGCTCCAGGTTAAAGGAAACGCCTTGCAAGCCGTAAAAGCTTGCCCATACCAGTCCGCCTGTGAACAGCTTGAGAGTTGGCTAGACCGAAGATTTACGCGGAGTTACTGATTTTGATGAAACGATTTTTCCGATTTCAGCGGACCGAGCCTCCAGTGAAAAGGCTGACCTTGCATTGTTGATCCGCTTTTTTGGAAAAACTTGAGGTAAAACTGAGATACACCAAGAGCCTATCACTAACGATCCATATCTGTCCAAAAATTCTGTGAATTCAAGAGAAAGACTCTGCCTGAACTGAATCCCATCATGGCCAATTAGAAGTCCACATAACAAAGGCTTTGTTTTGCGGCAAGCGGGTAAGGACGTCTGGCGTTTTCCTTGATTAGCTCAACTGCTTCAGCAGCGCCCCGGCTTCGTCGTAGGCGGCTTTGTAAGTGTAATCAGGGGGGCCGTCGCAGGTGGCGAGCGTGCGGGCTTTTTGGGCATGGTCGCGCGCGCTCACCCGGTCGTGGCGGGCCAGGGCGAGGCGGGCGAGTTCCAGGTGGGCGTCCGCGCCTTGCAACACGTAACTGCTGCGCTCGGCGATCAGCCGCGCCTCTTCGGCCAGCCGCTGGGCTTCGTCGGCTGCGCCCGTGGCGACGCTGAGCCGCGCTAAGTCAATCAGGATGTCGGCTTCGAATTCCACCAGGTTGATGCGGCGGCAGCGTTCCAGCGCCTCGTGCAGGTGGCGCTCGGCCTCGTCCAGTTGACCGGCGACGCGGCGCGACGCGCCCACCAGCCAGTGGGCTTGGACGTAGTTGCGCTCGATGGGGTAATCGGTGCGGGTGTACTCGTCCGCCAGTGCCAGCGCACGCCGGGCCGATTCGATTGCGGATTGTGGATTGCTGGTAGCGGATTGCGCAGTGTTGCGTTGCCAGAGCAGTTCGCGGCTGGCGCGGTAAGCCCAGGCGATGCCTTGGCCCGGTACGTAGTTCTGCCGCTCGAACATCTTCAGCGCGGTCGCCAGTTCCGTTTCCGACTCGGCATCCGCGCCACGATAGGCCAGTAGATGGCCCAATTCCTGATCCCCAGCCGCTTCCCAGAACTCGTCCTTAATCTCCTGGCACAGCACAATGCTGCGGCGCAAGTTGGCCTCGGCGGCCCGCAACGTGCCGATGTGAAGCTGCGCCATGTATGCCACGTTCCCCAAGCCTATAGCTAGGTTCTTCTTGTCGCCACGTTTCTCTGAGATTGCGATGTAGCCTTCAAACAGCGGTACGGCGCGGCGGGGCTGGCCGCTGAGACTGTAGGAGTTTGCCAGCGAGTTCAGCGTCCAGGCTTGGTCTCCTTCGTCTTTCAGACGCGGCGGGCGGTCTTCGCCGTCAGGGAAAAGCGGACGCAGCAGGTCAATGCGCAATTGGTAGGCGCCGAACTGGTAGTAGAGCGGCGTTGCCAAGCGGTCGCGAAAGAGCGTGCCCGCCTCGTCCAACTGCCCCGCGCGGACGGTGTGGTGATAGAGTTCGACCATCGGGGCGAGTTCCTCCAGGCGCGTCACCTTGTCCGTCGCGGGCACAGCGGCAAAGTAATCGCGCAGCCGGGTATGGGCGGCGGCGCGGTCAGGCGCGGCCAGCCGGTCGTAGGCAAACCGGCGCACGATGGGGTGTAGGTCGAAGCGGCCATCGGTTGTGTCGTGATGCAATAGGCCGACCGTAATCAGCTCTTTCAAATCAGCATTAAGTGTTACCGTTGCTGATTCAGACAACACTTTAAGCAAATCGTAATTGACCGGGCCACGAAAACAGGCGATTCGACCAATCAATGTCTGCTGCTCTGGAGTGAGTCGTTTGTAAGCAGTTTCCAAAACGTGATGCTGCCGTTGAACGAGGCTTCCGCTTACGTTCAGCCGCTTGGTAGCGGCTATGTCTCGCGGTTGCTGTAAATCATGAACGATGACGCCTGCAAGCAGACAGAGGCTCAAGGGATGATACCCATAAGGTTCGCACGCGGCCCTGATTTCAGCCTGCGTACCGCGAATTCCTTGCGCTTGGAAAAACGCAACAGCGTCAGATGGATGTAGTGCCGAGAGTTCTCTCTCTTCACACCCTTGTAACGGAAACCCACCGTGCCCCTCAACCTCACGTGGCCGGAGCCGAGTAGTAAGCAGAACCTTGGCATGAATGCCGGGCAGTGTAACCAAGCTTCTCAAAAACAAACCTGCCAACGGCGAAACGCATTCACGTTCTGCCTGCTGATTATTCAGCACTTCATCGCCCTGATAGGCAGCGCCAATACCGCCGAAGGCGCGTAATTCACGCTCGAAACCGTCGAGTACGAGCAAAGTGCCGGGCCGAAGAAGACGCAGCAACTCCGCCAGACGTGAGCGCGGTGAAAGTGCTGATGGATTTATTTCTCCGTCACTTAGATGATTCAATGCTCCGTCAAGAAATGCTTCAAAACTGGCATCAGATTCGTAAAAGCTCCACCAAACCACACGAGGCCAGTCTTCACGTGGTATGTCATGTGTCAGCCAATGCCATGTAAGTGCGCTTTTGCCAAAGCCGCCCAGCGCACGCAAAACGAGAAGAGGCTGGTCAGTTCCAGCCTTGATCCATTCGGACAACATTTGCCGTTCGCTATTACGCCCCGTGAAGTGAGGTGGCATGGGATAAGGGTGGGCAAGATACCAGTTGTCGCGGGTCGTCTGCTTGCGCGGTTCTTGCGGTACACCCAAGGCATTAAACAGCATCCGCCAGGCAAATTCCGCACGATCTGGGCGGGTGAAATCAACGTAAGATAACGCAGTGATGAAATCGGCGGTTTCTGGCGGCTCGCTCTTTCTGAGCAGCAGCGGAATGGTGCGTTGGCGCATCCCGGTGGGGTCGTTCGTTCCACTGAGAAAGCTTTCAAACACCGTCCATTCGCGGCTGAACCAATTTTCGGTGATCACCAGCAAGGTGTGCCGACTGTGCCGCACGCCGTGCTGAATATTGTGGAGCGAAGTCCAGCCCGGTTTGAAGTCACGAAAATCAATGCAGACTTTCACGCCGTCTTGTTCCAAACGGGGCAGCAGGGTTTCGATCACCCACTGCTCATCCTTGGTGGAATACGATATGAAAACGTCGAACTCGAATTGTTGCTTCTCTTTTTGCTCGGCGGCCATGCTTTGCTCTTGTGCTGAACCTGCTGAATTGATTGGTGGAACGGGGCTATTCTTTTGATACTGCTGAAAGACGCCGCAATATAGTTGGGGCGGGTTGAAATTGGCAAGGTCAGTATTGCTGCGCGGGTAATGCTGCGGTCTGAAGCCAGTTCATTTTGGACAGGATTTACGGGATTTTTCAGGATGAACGGCATTCAAATCTGATTGGAACCTTGCCGGGATTGGTCTTTCTACGAATCCTGCGAAATCCTGAAAATCCTGTCGAAAAAAGAGTGTCCCAATGTTGTTTGTTCTGGTTTAGTTTTGGCTCAAT
>CAZMXG010000103.1:0-27700 GCA_964570175.1 uncultured Heliomicrobium sp.
GAAGCTTGGCAAGCAATCGGCCAAGCCAACCTCTGACTTTGCAAAAGCCCTGCGGGACCTATTACTTCTGGACCGCTTAATTGATTTTAAGCCTAAGGGGTTGGCTTTTTCAGTTTCCACAGCTCAGCACCGCTTTCAGCAACTTCCAGACGGCGCGAAAAGCTAATACGAATTAACCCACGTTCGCACAGTGATCTGATTTCCTGCTTTGCTTCAGCTTCATCAAAATCCTTGTCCCAGCCCAACACATTATCAATAATCCACCCTGCCAACCCAATACGCTCGCCTCCAACAGAAACAGCCAATTGTTCCGGGCTATAACGGCCGCTTAATTCAGCAACAATGCCTAATAAAGCCAAACCTTCCAGTCCCAATTCTGTAGAATCCATTTTACTGCCCATCGGTGATCTGGAAATTTTGACTTGGATATCAGTTCGCCAAGCTTCTTCGCCGAGCGGCAAAGCAGCTTGACTCATCAGTTTTTTTTCAATTTGTTTAGCCAGTTCATAATCCCCTCGTAAGCCACGTGCGGCCTGCAGTTCATAAAGCAGCAGCGTGCAGCTTGCATCGAGAGCTGCATACTCCAATTGAAGAGCGGTTAAAGGGCGGCGGCTCCAGTCACTACGTTGCTCTGCCTTGTCCAATTCGATGCCCAAATAGGTGCCAACTTGTGCTTTCAAGGAACACTTTTTCTCTCCGCTGCGACGCGCTGCCAGCATCGTGTCAAAAATTGGAGACGTACTGATTCCACAATGGCGTGCTAACCGAACAGCATCGTAACTAGCGTTGTGGATGACTTTGGGCATTAATCCTAACTCCAGAGGCACTTTAAGCGCGGTAAGATCAATTCCCGCCAGCGGATCAATAATTGCCACTTGAATCGGCAAAGCCCTTTTGCTTCCCGTTTGGCCTTCGGTCTCACGATAAGCCAATTGAACCAAAGCAATGCGTTCAGCGTCACGATCCCACCAATTGATAGTTTCAATATCCAGCGCGAGCACCGAAACTGAACGAAGTCGTTCGACGAGCTCGGCAAGTTTATTTTGATCCCCTACATATTCAACCGTTTGATTCACCATTGGCAGCTATCTTCTTTGATCGTTTCTGACCGAGCAAGTCAGCCAATCACAATTTTTCTCTGGGTTGTAACCTTTTTTCACTGTCATTCGTGATGCGGGTGAAAAAACTTTTGAGAAGGAGATGACTATGAAAAAGACAGCGTTAATTGTTGGTGGAGGCTTGGCCGGGTTGACGGCCGCAAACTTCTTGGCCCAAACCGGTTGTGAGGTAACTCTATTTGAAAAGTCGCAAATATTTGGAGGGCGAGCGATAACCACAACAAAAAATGACGTCCATTTCAATCTGGGGCCGCATGCGCTTTATCGGAGCGGCCAAGCCTACAAAATTCTGCGCGAACTCGAGATTGGAATCAGCGGCGGCATTCCTAACGTGAGTGGGACGCTGGCAATTGATGGCGGACGAAAACACAAACTTCCGGGTGAACCCTTATCCTTGTTAACTACAAGCCTGTTTGGATTGTCGGCCAAACTGGAAGCTTCGCGTCTTTTATCCAGTTTGCCGAAAATTGATGCTGCAAAGCTCAACAATATAACCGTGCGTGAATGGTTAAACAGTGAAATTCGTAATCCGGATCTGCGGCAACTGGTGCAAGCCTTTTTCCGGCTCGGTACTTACGTCAACGATCCCGAACGCCAAAGCGCAGGATTGGCGTTGGCTCAGTTTCAAATGGCTTTAAAAGAGTCTGTGCTTTATGTGGACGGCGGCTGGCAAACGCTGGTGAATGGATTACGCGCTAAGGCTGAAAAGGCAGGCGCAAAAATCGTCTCTGGCTCGCGCGTCGCCCAAATCAAGCGAAGTAAAGCGGGTCGAGTAATCGGGATAAGCTTGGACGATGGCGTTCAGCATTTTGCCGATGTTGTCATCGTTGCCGCCAGTCCTCATGACACCTGTGAATTGGTGGAAGGCGGCCAGCAAACGATACTCGGCGAATGGGCGAAAACAGCAATTCCGGTCAAGGCCGCCTGTCTGGATGTCGCGCTGAAGCGATTGCCGGAGCCGCAAACAACCTTTGCGCTGGGCATTGATCGCCCGCTTTACCTTTCTGTGCATTCAGCGACAGCGAAGCTCGCGCCGGAAGGACACGCCGTGATTCACGTAGCAATGTACCTAGGGTCAGAAAATCCTGCTGATCCAAAAGCCGTCGAACATGAATTGGAAAAATTGCTTGACCTCGTTCAGCCTGGCTGGCAAAAGTTGTTGATAGAGCGTCGCTTTATGCCAGCCTTGACTGTGGTAAATGCTTTGGCAACAGCAAAACAAGGCGGATTAGCAGAAAGACCCGGACCGGCGGTTCCCGGCATTAAAGGATTGTTTGTCGCCGGAGATTGGGTTGGCACGGAAGGCTGGTTGGCAGATGCCAGCGTGGGCAGTGGAAAACGAGCGGCTGAATTGGCAATGGCCGAAACGCAAAAAGCTTCAGCAAAAGCCGCCTGAATCTTCACCGCGAAGCATAGCGTAGTGCGTAAACGAATTCCCGCGCGCTATGCTTCGCAGTGCCGATTCACTGCAATTCGCCAGTCGGAACGGACATTTCGACTTCCTGATAATCGCCTGAGGCCAAAGTGCCGCTAGGGTGAACGCGGAATTTTGCCACCAGCTTCAGATCCGTTCGCAGCGAATGAAAAACGCTACAATACTTTCCGATGGAAAGATTAATGGCTCGCGCCAGCTTGTCATAGTTAATGCCGTCACCCCAGGCGTCAAAGGCGATTCGCACATTCTCAACATAACGTGGTTCGGTTGTTCGGCGGTCGGCATCAACGACGACTTCCAATTTCTGGAGCGGCGTTTTCACCTTTTCCATAATCACAACCACGTCAATTGCCGAACACGCCCCCAAAGCTTCCATCAAAATTTCAACCGGGCTGGCTCCCGCCTGCCGGTTGCCATCCAGCACCGTTTCAATGCCCGCGGAATTCACAGCCGTGAAAGCCTGCCCGCCAGTCCAACTCATTTTCACCGTTACATCACTCATTTTGCCAAATTCTCCTTACTTAATTTCGCCCTTGCCGCTGCGGACCCGGCAACGCCTTTCGCGGCAGCTTCTCGTTCCGCATAGCGGCATTGTACGCGAAGACCGCCACCACTGTAGCCATCTGCACCATATCATCTCTTTGAACATGGTCAACCGTGTCCATGTTGGAGTGGTGCGTGCGCGAGTTGTATTCCAACCGCTCTTGAATGAACTGAAACGCAGGCAAGCCAATTCCGTCAAACGCAACATGATCTGTGCTGCCGACCGAACGCGGTCCTAGAAGGTTGACTCCCAGATCATTGAGCGGTTCGATCCACTGTTCGAAGATTCGCTTCACCCCCAAGTTGCCCTGCATCCAGACGCCGCGAATCTTTCCGGTTCCGTTATCAATGTTGAAATACGCGGATAGTTTTTCATGCTCCGGCTTCAACTGCATTGTGATTGGATCGGCAAAATGCTCTTTGGCGTAGGCGCGTGATCCCAGCAAACCTTGCTCTTCCCCGCCCCACAACCCAATGCGAATCGTCCGCCGAGGTTTTGCGCCGACGACTTTCAGAATCCGCAAGGCTTCCATCATTGCCGCGGAACCAGTGGCATTGTCGGTGGCTCCGGTGGCGGAATGGTGCGAATCGAAGTGCGCGCCGATCAGCACCACTTCATCTTTCAGGTCGGTGCCGGGAATTTCGGCAATCAGATTGAAACCGTTCTTGGTCGCTTCGTCGTGAAATTGCGCTTGGATATTCAACTCGACTTTAACTGGAACACCTTTTTCCAGAATGCGAACCATGCGGTTGTAATGTTCGACGGCCAGCACGACAGATGGCGGGACTTTACCCGCATTCTGATCGCGCGTTCCGCCGGATTGCACGAAGATCGTCCCGCCATCAGTACGCTGCGTCTGCCAACTCATTTCGCTGCCACCGGCAGACGTGTCGCTGTCACTGCCGCGATCAAAAACGGCTGCAACGCCTTCGGCTAACAGAAAATCGCGTAGCTTGTTTTGAAATCCAGCTTGAGCGCGAAAATCGCCATCTTCGCCAGCCGGTGCCGCTCCGCGTCTGGCCGCAGGAATTGGCGTCGTCCCGACTTCCTTGATGTCGTCTTCGTTCATTTTCAGAACCAGACGGCCTTCCAGCATTCTGACCGGGCGAACTGGTTGCGTCAGAATCACTTTTCCTTTCAGCTTGCCGCGAAACTTTTCAAAATCGGCTTCGGTGCGAATGGGCGCGTAAATCACATCAGCGTTGACGACACCCGCAGTGCCCGGCGTCCAAGATTTCGGATACCCGATCAGCGGAGAAACCTGCGGCTCGGTCATGTGCGCGCTGAACCGAACCAGTGACCAGCCTTTGCCAAATGGCCATTCTTCTTCGTGAATGTTTGCCAAGCCCCATTCGTTGAATTTCTTCTGCGCCCATTGGCTGGCCTGTTTGATGGCAGGCGACCCCGTCAGCCGAGGGCCATAAACATCCGACAACCAACTGATGTGATCCATCACCTGCGAACGGTTCAAGCCTTCTTCGCGAATTTTGGCGATCATCGCGTAATCAAGCTGCTCCTCCTTCTGGCCTTGAGCCAGTGCAGCAGGCAAAAACAACGCGAACGCCAGCAGAAAAATGATGGCCAGGCGATTCTGACGACGGGTGAATTTCATTGTCGGGTCTCCATTCTTTTTTCCACGAGGCCACACGAAGAAATACGAAGCCTGTCTTTCCTTCGTGAACCTTCGTGTGACTTCGTGGACGGGATCAATTGATAAACTTCGTTTCGGTAGTTTCCAGCATTTCCAGTTGCGGTTCTTCTTCGTCAACGCTCCAAATTTCCATCAGTTCGCGCGGAACTTCGGTGACGAATCTTGACGGGCGATGCAGCACAGTTTGCCGCGAACGGTCGCTTTCAACCAGCGGAAAGCAAACATACAACTCATCCTGCGCGCGCGTCAGCGCGACGTAAAACAAGCGGCGCTCTTCTTCTTCGCCTTCGATGTCGCGCAAACTGCGGCTGGAAGGAAAACGCCCATCGGCAGCCCAAATCATAAACACCACGCGCCATTCCAAGCCCTTCGCCTGATGAACTGACGAAAGCGCCAATCGCTCGTCTTCATCGCCGCCGCTAATGACGTCTTCGCCAACCGTCGCTCCCGGAGGCGAAAACCGTTCTGTATTCAGCAAAGCAAGCTCGCTCAAAAAAGCATCGGTTGTATCGTACCGCTGAGCGAAGTTCGCCAGTTGCCGCAAATCCTCTTCGCGCGCGTCGGAGTTTTCATAATTGGCTTGCAGGTATTCGATGTAACCGCGTGTCAAAACCAGTTCGATTTGTTTGGCGGGATTGTTGATAGTTTCAGGCGCGGTCAGGTCTTTGATTAGTTCGGCGAATTCGCGCCAGCCAACCGAAGCTCCCTTCGGCAAAGCTTTGGCAAATTCGTCGGTTCGCATCAGGGCCAATGGTTCCTCGGCGTAAGCCAGTCGCTCCCACACACGCGAAGCTGTCGCGTTGCCAATTTTTGGTATCAGTTTCAGCACGCGTTTCCACGCCAGCTCGTCTCGGGGATTAACGACCAGGCGCAGATACGAAGTCACGTCTTTGATGTGCGCCTGCTCGAAAAACCGCACGCCGGACCGAATGTCATAAGGAATGCCGCGCCGCGTCAGTTCCAATTGAACTTCCAGCGAATGAAAGTGCGAACGATACAGCACAGCCATTTCATCCAGCGGAATGCCTTCGTCACGCAGTTCCAGAATTCGCGCCGCAACAAACGCCGCCTGCTGTTCGGCATCGCGTGTCGGGATCAGCGCAGGCGTGAAACCGCGGCTTGGCCGTTTGGCTTGCAGGTGTTTGGGGAATTGCTGGCGGTTCATCGAAACCGAGGCGTTGGCCAGCATCAGAATTTCCGGCGTCGAGCGATAATTGTTTTCCAGTTTGAACACCTGCGCATCGGGATACCGTTTTTGAAATTCGAAGATGTTTTTGAAGTTCGCGCCGCGCCAACCAAAAATGCTTTGCGCGTCGTCGCCCACGACCATCAAGTTGCGATGTTTGGCAGCGACCAAGTCAATGATTTCGGCTTGCAGCGTGTTCGTATCCTGATATTCGTCCACCAGAATGTGCTGAAACTGTTCCTGGTAAATCGCCGCAATTTCCGGTTTTTCACTCATCAGCCGTTTCCAGTTCACGAGCAAATCGTCGTAATCCATCGCGTTTCGTTCCAGTTTTCGCTGCTGATAGAGCAGATCAACGCGCTTGATTTGCTGAGTCAGCATTTCAAAATGTGGATATTTGGCGACGATCAGTTGATCCAGCGGCGTGTCAGTATTCGTTGCAAAGCTGAACATTTCGCGCAGGACTTCGCCTTTTGGAAAGCGGCGGGCTTTGGTGTCAATTGCGGCTTCGTCAATGCAGGAATCAATCAGGTCTTTGGCGTCTTCGGCGTCCAGAATCGAAAAATTGTTTTCGTAGCCCAAACTGACGGCGTGGCGGCGCAACAGCCGATTGGCGATGGAATGAAATGTTCCCCCCCAAACGCGGCGAATGTCCGCAGCCATCAAACTTTCGACACGGCCAAGCATTTCGCGCGCGGCTCGGTTGGTGAAGGTCACCAGCAAAATGCGAGCAGGCGCAACTCCGGCTTCGATCAAGCGAGCGACTCGATATGTTGCCACGCGTGTTTTGCCCGAACCCGCTCCAGCGATGACCAGTAATGGACCGGCTCCGGCCATCACCACCGTGCGCTGTTCGTCATTCAAGGCTTCGCGGTAATTGATCAACGACTGGCGCGGAGCGTCCGTTTTGATGATGTATTTTTTCATTCGCTACCCAGGCGGAATTCACATTTCAAGAAGTGCGACCAGATTCTTGCGGTAGCGGTGGCTTGCGGTCAACTCTGTTTTATTTAAGGAGCCAGGAATTCAGCGGCTCAACATTACGTGTAAATCCGCCACGATCATCTTTTGACCTTGGCGGATTTACTTTGATCAACGGTGTTGTCGGGATGTATTGAAAGGGCAGTTATTTTTTGGCTTCAATCTGCTGGCGCAATCGCTCTTCCTGTTCGCGCAATTCCGGCGTGAATTCTTCGCCGAAATCTTCCGCTTCGAATACCTGGCGGATTTCGACTTCGCCTTCCGGTTCGTTGTCCGGATTGGGAATGCGTTTTGCCCATTCAATCGCTTCCTGTAGCGAGTTCACCTTCCACATCCAGAAGCCGGCGATTAGCTCTCTGGTTTCTGCAAACGGCCCATCAATTACGCTCAACTTGCCGTTGGAAAACCTGACGCGCGCGCCCTTCGTGCTTGGATGCAATCCTTCTCCGGCCAACATCACGCCCGCATTCACCAGTTCTTCATTAAATTTGCCCATTTCGGTCAACAACTGCTCGCTCGGCATCACCCCCGCTTCGGTGTCTTTATTCGCTCTGATCATAACCATGACTCTCATTCTGGTATCTCCTTCTGATTGATAAATTTATGAGCCAGTGCCGCCGGACGAAATTGCCCTGCAAATCTCTCGCTCTCAACAGTAGGTCGAATGAGCTTTCGAGATTTCGACAACGTAAACAATTTTTTCAGCATTTTTCTGGCGATCGGCCAGACTATCGGCGTCAAAAAAATACCCAGTGTGCAGCGCGATTGCGCCGTACACTGGGACTGTCTGCTATCTGAAACCTGGCCCTTTTACAGACAGGCCAAGGCCGCTGTTTGTTATCGCCAATCAAGACAATGCTGTCAGCAGAGCCGCCTGCGCGGCAACTTCGCTTTCATGCAGCGCCAGCACACGTTGCTGCAACTGCGCGCGCAAATCATTGCAATCCGTCGCCGAAAGCGGAAATTGCTCCTTGGCTTGCTTCGCCAACTCGCCCAGTTCCTGCCAAACGGCGCGCACATCTTCTGTCGCAGCGCCATCGTGCAACAACTCGCGCCGTTTCGTCAGCAACTCTTTCGCCGAACGCATCAACGGCACATCGTCCGGCAACGCCGCTTCGGCCAGGTCGCTCCATTGACGACCAAGAGCAGCATACTGTTCGCTGAGCGCGGTCAATTTGGCATCTTTCAATGCCGCGCCAGCTTCCTGCAAAAACTCTGCGAAGATCGGACGGCACAAACCTCCGCCCGTGCCGTAGTTTTCCACGCAGTCATACATCCAGGTCAGCCCACGCCACAGATTCGCGCCGGGTTTGAAAATCGCTTCCCACGATTCTTTGTCTTTGGAACTGTGCAACCGCTGCGCCCAGGTTTTCAACGCGTCCAGCTTGCCGTTGCTTTTCATGCCGGGCAGCGTCGGATGCTGTAAAACTTCGTGACAACGCCGCAATCCGGCTTGCACCAACACTTTCAAATCCAGGTTGCCGTTGGCCGGAATGGCGTTCAGCGACAACAGACGATGCTTTTGCTTTTTGATGCGAGCGCGGCTGCGCGCCAAATCCGCGAGCGAAATGCTGATCGGAACATCTGTCAGATCACCAATCAGCGCCGAACCTTCATCGTCATTCACGCGATACGCGACGACAACGTGATAGCCGCCGCCACTGAATTCCTTGGGCATCGCGCGATGCGGCAGTTCCGCCATATCCACCCAAACGACGCATGGCCCGCTTTCCAACGCCGAGCGCAATTGCTGTTCAGCGGCTTTGGCTCCGCCGGTTTCCTGAATCACCGGCTTGAAGCCGAATTGTTGCAAAGCTTCGTCAAGGTAAGCCGCATCGTCATGCCATTGATGCCGTCCAGCCAGAAAAAATGAAGCGTGATCTTCTTTCTGGTAATAAAACGCGAACACGCCGATGCCTATGCCGCCCGCCAATCCGAACAGCATCGCTTCGGTAAAGGGTTCGCCCGTGTGCGGAGCACGCACGCCGTGATGCGTCAGCAGAATGCGTAGCGCAGTCGTCGCCGGAACATTGCCGGGAAAATGCCAACGAGTCATCGGGTCTGAATTGTTGTTCTGGAAATTGCCGATCAGTTGGCGGCGGGCGGTGGCGTAACGCTCACCGGTTTTTTGCATACGAGCGCGGATAAGTTGTTTCAAGTGCTTTTGCGCAGTCATTGTTGATGCTCCTCTATCGCTGGCCGGACAACCCTCGCAGCCCCGCGCGCTGTAGGCTTCTCCTGCCAAATGATGAGTCGCCAATCAACAAGTTTCTGCCAAGCCCGAGGACATTCGATCCCCTTTACCTCCGCTGCAGGACGGAACGCGCGGGCATCCGTTCAGAAGGTCAGGCGGGAGCAGCGCCGCCGCGCGCGTTTTACTGTACCGAGCGAGGAAGCGTCAAGCCTATTCCTGATCGTAATACTTGCTCGGTTCTGTCGTCTTGCCGTCTGCCAGGTCGCAGAGTCGGCGGAACCCCGCCATCATCGTTAACCAAGCACCTTCGCCTGCGACTTCAATAACTTTTTGTTTTACAGTAGGCCGCTCAACCAGTGTTTTCTGTTTGAGCAGGAACACAATGTCATCCAAATCTTTTTGCCGCCCGGCATTAAACTTTAGAATCACCAGCCACTCAGGCGTCACAATCCGCAAGCCGTTTGGCAATTTTATCGCCTGTTTCAGCGCCGCACGGTAAAACATCTCATGGCCGTCGTTGCGCACAATCCAGTCAACCGGAATTTCATACTTTCCGACCTGCAACGCGTAACTGCTGCCGCCAAAGCTCAGCCGATGTTTCGCCGTCAGCGACAAGTCTTTCGAAGCAATGATGTCCACATCTTTCGTCAGGCGCTGACTGCCATACAGATGCATCGCCAATCCGCCCGCCAGTGCCCATTCAACCTCTTCCTGCGCCGCCAGTTCGCCGACCTTCTGTGCAGCTTCAATGCCAACATCAGTGGCAATCATCGGATTGGCAGCGCTTTGGATTATATGTTCGACAATTCGCTGATAATCACTTTCACTCATTCTTCGTCTCCGGGTTCTTTACAGCAAACTCATTACAAGCTCGCATTAAGTATAGATTGAAAAACATCCTTGAATTTATCCACATTTGAACGAATGAAATTGTCTTTAGAGGCCAATAGTAATTTCTCCACATCGAACTGGCGTTTCTCAAATCCGATTGAACCTCCGGCTTGCCCTACGTACTCATTACAAATATAGCCAAAGCACACAAGGCGTATCCAGAAAATCGGCTTCTTCCTGATGTCAATGTTATGGAGAATATTTTGTAGAGGTGAAAGCTGTTTAAGCTTCCTAGGTTCGTTAAAGAAAGAGGCAAATTCATGAAAATGTAAGGGACGTTTTTTACCAGTTATTTCTTCGTCTTGAATTATCAAAGCGTTTGCCAATCTGCTTAAAGTGCCTGAAAAAACGTGTTCAATCTCGTCCACCCAATCAGCATTTGGGTGATTCAGAATTGGCCCTCCATCGGTAAAAGCAAGAACTGCAGCTTTCTTATACCGCAGCAGATCAATGCCTGTAGGGTCTACAGAAAAATCAGCATATGTTACTTGGCGCTCAATTAGCTCTGCGATTGCAATTGGTCGGAGCAACCGATATAGCGTACTGGATCCATAATAACCATTCATGTCCATATCATACTGATGGGGATCCAACCCAAAGTTCATAATGCGTGCCGATGCTTCTCTGCATGCAATTAGCAACTGAAATCTAAGCGGCCCGATGGCTATATATAAGCGTTTACGGGCTTCTAGGTTGTATTCACGTTCGGCTGATTTTTCGCCGAGATATACTTCAACTTCTTTGCGTATCTCTCCTTGCCATTTATCTTTTTCTTTGCCAAGTCGGTATGTAATTAGTTGTTGTGACAACCACCAAGCACCAGTAAGGGAAGCACCCAATGATGAAGTGATAGATGTGACCAAGGTAAGAGTGTCCATGCTAACTCCTTTTACTAATTTATTGTTAAAGCCTAGACCTAGAGACAGAGAAAAGTAGCTTAACTAGAAAGCGGATAATGCCAAAGTTTCGATGATGCAAGGTCAGTAATATCGTCTCCAAAAAATGCGGGACAAAATTGCAGCAGCGAGGACGCCCATACCTATGTCTGCAAGTGCAGATTGAGAAAACGTCCCGCGTGCGACCACTTGCAAGCTACAATCTCTTCGGGCGTGCCGGTCACCACGACTTCACTGCCAGCGTAGCCTAATTTCAATACTCTGGGTTTCCCGCTCATCAACAATGTCTTGCCATTTCTTTTATGCGGGAAGCGCCAGCCTCTTGAGCCGTGTAATCAGATCGCCAAGGTAGTGTTGCAACTCTGTAAGGGAAATGCCGCCAGGAAATCTCGTTGCAAATCGTCCAGTTTGTTATTCGCCGATGAGTCCATCGTTGTGCCAGCTTCCCAACAGAAATTCCCAAAACGCCCGCCGCCGTCCCACATGGCGCGCGACCAGCGGCCATTTACGCCAAACTTCAGCAGGTGAAATGAACTGCCAGACATCCGTGTCACGGGCTTCGCGCAACAATTTGCCAAGCAAGCGATGCTGTTCCGGCAGCGAAGCCGTGGCCAGCCGCTGACGAAACTCCGCCACAGTCATCGGTTCATCCCACAGAAAATAAGGGATCGCGGCCGGGTCATCCAGTTTTGTCGAAAGTGAAACGCTCAAGTTCAAGCTCCTTTGCCTTGATTATAAGCGGCGGTCACACGTTGAGCTACGCCTGCAGGTGCGCCATGAGAAATCGCCCTGTATGCGACCGCTTGCAAGCCGCAATCTCTTCCGGCGTGCCGATCACAACGACTTCGCCGCCTGCGTGGCCGCCTTCGGGGCCGAGGTCAATGACGTGGTCGGCAGTTTTGATCACGTCCAGATGATGCTCGATCAGCAGCACTGAATGGCCCGCGTCCACCAGCCGGTTCAGAGATTCCAGCAGCTTTTCGATATCGGCCAAGTGCAAGCCTGTTGTCGGTTCGTCCAGGATGTAAACCGTGTGTTTCGCGCGTTGCAGCTTGCTCAGTTCCGTGGCGATTTTGATGCGTTGGGCTTCGCCGCCCGAAAGCGTTGTCGCGGATTGGCCGAGTGTCAGGTAGCCGAGACCAAGATCATTCAGCACTTCGATCTTCTTGCCGACGACCGGTTCACTGGCAAAGAACGTCACGCCTTCTTCGACAGACATATTCAGAATGTCGTCAATGGTTTTGCCGCGCAGCGTGACTTCCAGGGTTTCACTGTTGAAGCGCGCGCCTTTGCACGCACCGCACAACACTTCGACGTCGGGCATGAAGTAAAGCTGCGTGGTGATAACGCCTTCGCCCTGGCATTCTTCGCAGCGGCCACCTTTGACGTTGAAGGAAAAGCGTCCGGGTTTGTATTCGCGCTCGACGGACAGCGGCGCGCGCGTGAACAGATCGCGGATAGTGTCGTAAAACCCAATGTAAGTTGCGGGATTCGACCGGCTGTTGCGGCCAATCGGCGACTGGTCAATGTTGACGACCTTGTGTACATGTTCCAGGCCGTCTATGCCATCGTGCGCGCCCGGCAAGGTGCGTGTGTCTTCCAGCTTTTTCCAAAGGGCTTTATACAGAATTTCGTTGATCAGTGTGCTTTTACCGGAGCCGGAAGCGCCCGTGATGGCGACCATCTGACCGAGCGGGATCGTCACATTGACGGATTTCAGATTGTTTTCGCGCGCTCCACGAATCACAAGCTGTTTGCCGTTGCCTTTGCGGCGCTGTTTCGGCGTGGCAATGGATCGTTTGCCGGAAAGGTATTGCCCCGTCGGGGAAGCTTTGCAGGCGAGCACGTCTTTCAGCGTGCCTTGCGCGACGACTTCACCGCCGTGTATGCCAGCGCCAATCCCCATTTCAATGATGTGGTCGGCAGAGCGAATCGTATCTTCATCGTGTTCGACGACAATGACCGTGTTGCCAATGTCGCGCAGCCGTTCCAGCGTCGCGATCATTTTCACGTTGTCTTTCGGGTGCAGGCCGATGCTGGGTTCGTCCAGCACGTACAGCATTCCCATCAAGCCCGAACCAATCTGCGTGGACAGGCGAATGCGTTGCGATTCGCCGCCTGACAGCGTGCCGGAACGGCGATTGAAGTTCAGGTAATCCAGGCCAATGCCCAGCAGCAATTCCAACCGCCCGCGAATTTCGCCGAGCACCTGACGGCCAGCATCTGCTCCGCGCCCAGCGGGCTTGATGGTTCCCAGAAACGCGTGCAGCTCATCGAAATTCATTTGGCCGAAATCGTGAATGGTTTTGCCGGAAATCGTGAACAACATCCGCGTAGCCCGAATGCGCGCGCCGTTGCAGTCCGGGCAGACGTGTTCGACCATCACCTTGTCCAGCCATGCTTCCATGCCGGAACTGGCTTCGCCGCGCTGACGGTAACGGCGGTAATGCCGTTCGATGCGTCGTGCGATACCACCAAAACCGATTTCCTGGCCCACATGCTTTTCCAATTCTTCGCGGTTTACCTTCGCGTCCGGCGGGATGGAAACCTTGATCTTCTTTTCAATGCCGTAAAGGATCGCGTTGCGCGCTTTTTCGGGCAGCTTTTCCCAAGGCGTATCCAGCGAAAATCCCAGGTTCTGAGACAGGCTGAACATCATTCGTCCGTCCCAGTTGTCAGGTTTGTAGTTGAACGCCTCTTTCACGAAACAACCGCCACGAATGCTGCGCTGCGGATCGGGGATCAGCAACTCCGGATGCGTTAGCTTGTAAACGCCAAGTCCGCCGCACGTGCGGCAGGCGCTTTCCGGATTGTTGAACATGAAATAGTCCGGCTGAATGTCGCCGTAAACGAAATGATGCGTCGCGCTGCACGTAGCTTTGTAAAACTTCTCGCTTTCGGCCTTGCTCGCGCCTTTCAAGATGTGCACTTGCATAAGCCCGTCGCCCACTAGCAATGTCGCAGCGATTCCGGCTTTGATCGCCTTTTCGTGCTTGCGGCTGACGATGAAACGATCTACTACGGCGTCCATGTCGCGAACTTTCGTTTCGTCCAGTTCCACCTGTTCAGAAATGTCCACTGGCTTGCCATCAACGATCAGCCGACGGCAGCCTTTCTTGCGAAGTTCCGTAAAAACAAAATCCAGTTCTTCGCCATACACCTTGAAAACTGGCGCGCGCATTTCGATCTCTGTGCCTTCCGGCAAAGACAAAATGGCTTCCAAGATTTGATTGGCAGATCGGCTGGGCGTCGCTTCGCCGGTGCGCGGACAATGCGGCTGGGCAATCGTAGCGAACAGCAGATTCAAATAGCTGGCAATATCTGTCATCGTGCCTACAGTCGAGCGCGGATTATTGCCGATGGTTTTCTGTTCAATGGAAATGACCGGCGACAGGCCAAAGACAAAATCCACGTCCGGCTTGGCGACTTGCGCGACAAAGCGTTTGGCGTAACTCGACAGCGATTCCATATACCGCCGCTGCCCTTCGGCATAAATCGTATCGAACGCCAACGACGACTTGCCCGAACCGCTCAAGCCGGTCACGACGATCAAACGGTCGCGCGGAATTTCCAGCGAAATGTTTTTCAGGTTGTGGACGCGCGCGCCTTGCACGGCGATGGTCGTGCGGGCAGTGGTTTTGTAAGCGTTGGTACTGGCAACTCGCTTCTTCTTCGGCATGGTTTCTTTTATTGCGACGGTACGGAACCGAGAGCCGTAGCGACCGGGCGGCTTCGTGATCCGATTTCAGGTTGTACCCAGTCGCTACCGCTCCTGGTTCCGTACCGATTTATGCACAGGCTTCGATTCACTGAAGTTACTTACCTGTCTTTTCTGTGGATGGCGTCGGCTGAACCCAAGCGGCGTAAAGACCGATGCTGTTGCTGCCGTAAGCCACCCAGCCAAACCCATTTTCGCCCCATTCTTCGCCCCAGGAATTTTTGATCAGCCAAGCCTGTTTTTCATCGTCCCACCCAATCAAGACCATAACGTGGTTGGGATTGCCGGTTTTCTGCCCGTTGAACACACCGCCTTGATAGACGCTGAAACAGGCATCCCCTTTGATTGGCATGGCCAGTGGCCCCTGTTCGATCAGCGCTTGTTTGAATTGGGCGACAGTAGGAAGTTGATCCGGTTTTTGTTCATTGACGTAGCCCCAGGCAAGCGCACGATCCCAGGCTGTCAGAATTTGGTCGCTGTTCGCGGGCAGGTTGACGCCATCTCCGCCTTCACCGGGAACGGCCATTTTGCCGCCACGTTTTATCCGGCGATCAAGCAATGGATCAGTGCAAGAGGATTTTCGCCCTGTGTATTCTTCGATGGCCGTCTGCTTGTCCCCAAACTTCCACACCTGGCGGTCAGGAATGTGCGGGACGAAAGAATTGACCATAAAGGCGAACGCAGTCCCGTGCCAGCCCCCGCTTTGACAATCGCCCTTCTCCTTCCCGATGCAATTGAGCAGTCGCTGGATAGAGGGAAAGCGCCGGTGCGAGCCGTACTCCGGTACTGTCGCTGCGAAAAACTCATCGCCAAGCCGCAATTGCTCCAGCAGCCAACTGCTTTGATAAGCCGACAATGTGGCGAACGCCCAGCAACTGTTGCAATCTCCCTGATTCAACACCGGTCCGACGTCCAGCCCCTGTTCGCGCCAGTCGAATTTGGGCAGGTTTGCCAGCGGTTCGCTGTTTTGCAAGGCAACAAATTGTTCGTATCTCTTGCGGGCTTTGGGAGAATTCAACTTGTGGGTATACCAATCATTCGGACGCGTTTGCAGCAGCGTTTTACGCCTGGATTCCAGGTTTTCCACTTTTTGCCGCGCAACTTCCCGGGCGCTCAAGATTCTTTGCCGTAAGCCGACGACTTCCGGCGATTTCAAATCTTTGAGGTCTGGCATTTCCAAACCATCGTACAAATCCGCTGGCTTGGATTGTTGGCTGCGACGCGCCGACTTGCCCACACGCAACACGGCTTTCCGGCCAAAAGGAATCCCTCCCACACGGTAAGACGGTTTACCCTGAGCAGTGGATTGTTCGCACAGGCAATTCTCCAAATTGATCTGTTTGACCGTCTTGTCTGCTGTCTGCCCATTTGTCTGAGTGCCAGCGCAAGGCGGACTTTGCTGTGGGTGAACGCGAGTCGGCTGGCTCAAACCTGCTGTTATCACCATCGCCGCAAACACAAAGAACAATCGTTTGCCTGTCATCTCAATAAGCCTCTTGTGAAGTTGAAAAACCTGCGCTACCGGTTCGCGGAGTAAAAGAAGGCGAGTTCCTGCACGTCAACATTGCTCTTTTTCGTCAATCGCGCGGATGTTGAAGCTTTGCCGATCAGACCTTGATCCGCCAGATATTCGCAGGCTGTCGTAATGCCTTCCACGCCGAAGTTGCGCTTGAAGTAATCTTCGATCTCGGTGCAAGACCGCGCCTCGCCGACATCGCGCAGGTGATCAAGGATTGGAGCAAACAGCTTTGTCGCGCGCTCGGCCACATACCCGTCAACTGCTTCCAGAGCCGCTTGGACTGCTTTCTTTGTCTTTTTGGCGTTCAGCAAATCCGCGTAAATGATTTTGAAAAACGCCGGATTCAGTTTCATTGCCTGCGGAATCACTTCGCGGTCGGCCAGCAACCGTGCGCTGATGACTTCGATTGTGGCCAGCGGCGTTGCGGCGTACAAAATCCACAGCGCCGTGTAATCCAGATCGCCGCGTGTCAGGAAAAACTTGTGCGCTTTGTAAATGCATGCCAGCGCGCCACAGGCAGCGCCTAACGATTTCACCTGAATATCGCGCTCGCCGATGATCTGAAGCCGTGCGAACAGATCGGCAATCGTCTGATCGTGGGTATACAGCAACCGCCCTTTGGCCAGCAACGAATGCATGAACGAATTGCCGAGCGAGCCTTCGACCGTCTGGCGAAACTGCGCGCGGGAAAACAGGAACGCGTGAACGTTCACGCCACCGGCATACAGCGACAAACCGCCGGTTTCTACCTTTTTATCGTCAATCATCACCAACGCCAGATCAATGTCGGATTTCGCCCAGACGGCGTCATGCGACAAACTGCCGCAAAGGATCGCCGCCAGAACGGAGCGGTCTTCTTTTATCTGTTCGACCAGCGTATCCAGCGCGGTGGTAAATTTTTGCTGGATTGATTCGTTCGCCATACGCGTTTTTCCGAAGATTCCGGTGATTAGTTCTTCTCCGGCGCATGCATTTTGATCGCGTGTTTAACAGAAGCCTTGATCAGTTTTTTCAGTGTCGGCACGTGAACATCCGAAAGCCGCTTGATGTACACGCAACCTTTTCCGCACGAATGATTGCCGAGTTTCGCCAGTAGATCATCGCGCTCTTCAAACCCCGTCGCGATATAAAGCGTTATGTTCTGTTTGCGTGGAGAAAAGGCCACCTGCATCCAATCCATCTCGCGCCCGTTGGGATATCTGTAGCGAAGATCCCCGAAACCGATGATGCTTGGCCCCCACATTTTCGGCGCAGCTTTAGTCGCTTGCTGCATCATTTCCGAAATCGCCTGACAATCCAGGCGCACCTGTTCGTCTTTGATCGCATTGAGAAAATCATCCACAGAAGCATCCGTGGCTTTGGTTTTGAGTTCAGCCATAAAATCCTCCAGTTAAATAAAAGTAGTTTTTGCCCCCTATCGCTGGACGGCAACGACGCGAAAGCCAATGTGATCGGATCGCCGCTCCGGTTCGTATCGCAAGCGGAACGCCGAACGCAAATACTTTCCCTCATCGTTCCAGGCACCGCCCCGGCGAACGCGGGAAAATGTGCCGTCACGATTCGGCGCGCCTTTTCGCCCTGACAAATCAGGATCGTCTCCGCCGGGCAATTGCGCGTGATACCAATCGCGGCAATATTCAAAGACGTTTCCGTGCATATCGTGCAATCCCCAGGCATTCGCCGGATATTTGCCAACCGGAGTCGCCCGATTGAGCGCCGGGCCGGCTTCGGAACCGTGGTAGGGTTTGTTGCTCAGAAAGTTCCCCTGCTTGCCGGTAAATGTATTGCCAAACGAAGTTGCGGTTGTCGTTCCGGCGCGGCAGGCATATTCCCACTGCGCTTCGGTCGGCAAGCGGAATTCCCAGTCTTTTGGCAACTCATCAGACTTGTGGCCAACTTCAGTCAACT
The DNA here is from genome assembly GCA_964570175.1 of uncultured Heliomicrobium sp. Taxonomy (GTDB): domain Bacteria; phylum Acidobacteriota; class Blastocatellia; order RBC074; family RBC074; genus RBC074. The sequence goes on from CAZMXG010000103.1 coordinate 18,042, forward strand.
TTTGGCAAAACACTTCGGCTTCAACGTAGCTTACCCAAACGACAGGAAACTCGTCGCCTTCGCCCGCTGGCTGCGGCTGCGGATATTCGCCGACCAGACGCTTCCATTGTCCCTGTGTCACTTCATACTTGCCCATCCAAAACCCTTTGGTCAGCCGGACTTCAACTTGAGCCTCGTCTGGGCGACGCTCCGGTTCGTTCGGCGGACTGCCCATCACAAAACGTCCCGGCGGACACCAGCGGAGTTTGACACCCCCGACCTCGCGTTCATCGCCGACTTTTGCATTCTGGAAGGAAGGGCCGCGGCCTTGCCGCCCGGTACAGAAAGACATTGGGTGGCCGGAGCGGACAAGAACGTTTTCGCCCATCAGAAATAATAGGCATAACGACGTAAACAGAAATATTCGCTCTACGAACATATTGGATTCGACCTAGCTACAGGCTAGCAACGATCTTTGTAAGGTTCTTTTCCAGTCGTCGGAAACCAAACTTCGCGATTTCGAAAACCAGAATTGGGGCAAACAGCGCCAACAACATTATGCACAAAATAGGCAGATGCCAATCCGGAAAGCCAAGACAACTGCCAGCTTTGATAAAATTGATTTTGAGTCTCTGGTTCATGATGCCAATATCTTTCGAGAAGCATCAACTGCTCGCTCAAGGTTATGCTCCGGACAGGCTATCCCCACGTCAAAAGAGAATAGACCCAGGCCGCGTTGACGGCGGCGGAACGATAGAGAGATTGCAATGCTGACGAAAATAGCGAAAAGGTCAAAAGCGGCCATCATCGCCTTCAAAATCTACGACAATTGGCGCGTTAAGCGTGCTTCCGCGTGTGGTGTCGCAGAAACGATGCATGGTTCGACGCACAGCAACAAAATGCTGGCTGACAGCGTGCTTTATATTAACCAGCAATTTGACGATTACCTTCGTTATGGCCAATTGACACCGCAGCAATTACGCGGCCTCAAAATGTTTGAGCTGGGTTTCGGAGATAACGTAGGCGTCGCGCTGAAGTTTCTGGCGGCGGGAGCAGCGCGCGTGGTTTGTCTGGATAAATTCTATTCGTGGCGAAACCCGGAACAGCAGCAGAAGATTTATCTCGCGCTGCGTGACACTTTGACTTACGAAGAGCAACGCCGCTTTGACAGCGCAATTGACCTCACCAAAGGCATAGAACTGAATCGCGACAAGTTGAAATGTCTGTACGGGACGAATGTTGATGAAACCATTGAACTGCCGGAAGCGGAGCCCTTTGATTTGGTCGTTTCACGGGCGGTGATTGAGGAAATTTATGATCCCGATCCCGCCTTTGAAGCAATGGATCGTTTGCTGGCGACAGGCGGTTTGATGCTGCACAAAATTGATCTGAGCGATTACGGTATGTTCAGTTCCGGCGGCTTGAACCCGCTGACATTTCTGACCATTGCGGAGCCGATTTACCGTTTGATGGCCAAGGATTCGGGCCTTCCTAATCGCAAGCTGAAGAGCTATTACCAGCGAAAACTGGCAAAGTTGGGCTATGAAACGAAAATCTTGATTACAGGTGTCATCGGCAACGGCGGCAAAGGTGATCTGCATCCTCACAGGGAAACTATTGCCAACGGCGTCGAATATACCGAAGCCAATCTTGATTCCATCAAAAAAATTCGCCCGAAGTTAGCGGCGGAATTTCGGCATTTGCCGGATGAAGAATTGTTGGTTAACGGCATTTTCGTGGTAGCTAGAAAAATGCCTCTGAAGCAAGCGGTTCATCTGCAAGCTGGTTGAGTTCCGCAAGCCCAAGCCTTCTTTCCTATTTCCGATTCGTTGCCGGAGCTAACAGCTTCAGATCAATCGCGTTGCCCATCGCTTGATACCCAGCGCGGTTGGGGTGCAGTTTGTCCCCCGCGCCGCCGATGGTGCTGTTGGGCTGAAATTCCGCCCGCAATGCGCCGGTTTGCGGATCAACCGTGGCGGCGTCGAAATCGGCGACCCCATCAAACAAGCCGCCCGTGCGAATGAAGTTGTTGATAATTTGGCGGCGTTCGTTGACTTCAGCGGTTCCGGCAGGCCCGTTGTACCCCACGCCGGAAGTAATCGTCGCCCCAATAATTTTGCTGATTTTGATCTTGCCACTTGCGCGAACCCGTTGAACAAGCTCCTGCATTCCGGCAATGACGGCTTCAGCGGTGGCCCCGCGCGACAGGTCGTTGATGCCTTCCAGCCAGACAATGTGCGTGACACCGGAAAGGCTGAGTACGTCGCGCTCCAGCCGATCCAGCGCCGAAGGGCCGCCTGCAAACGGCGCAGTTGGCGGATAGTTGGCCGGGCCGGTAATTTGATTGCCGCCGATGCCCGCGTTGATGACGGAAACTCGATTGCCGTACGCCGCGTGCAACCGGCGCGAAAGAACATCCGGCCAGCGGTCATCTCCGTTCAATGTTGAAAGTGTGCCGTCCGTGATGGAATCTCCCAAACAAACGATAACTGTCGTGTCCGCCGGAGCCATCACTTCAAACGCATCCAGGAAATACCAGGAGGTTGTCGTAAAAGGAAAGCTGGTGTCGCGTTCTTCGCCACCGTGGCTGCCCGCGCGCGCAGCCGTCAGGTAAGAAGTTTGCAGCGCTTTGGCATGCCAGGTCATCGGCCCGCTGTTGCCTGCGACGTGAAAACTGACGGCGAGTTTACGGCCCGCCAGCAATGGATCGGAAGTGGTTTTGACGAAGGCCAGATTGACCGCGTCGCTGTAGGCAACCGCGCCGGGTTCAATCGTGATGCTGCGTTTGCCACCAAACAGCAGGCGGCGATTGGTTCCAGCCGTGACATTTCCCGCACTGGATTGCAGCCCGATGAACACATCGTCGAACGTCACAGGCCGCGTCCCGAAGGCATTCGAAAATCGTAGCCTTCCGCGTTTTCCCCACAAATCCGGGCGAAGGATCAAACGAAAGCTTTGATCGGTTGCACCGGTTTCCGGGGATTCGATGGCGTATTGCAATACTGGCTGCGCCGACGCATTGCCCGAAGGATACGGCCCGTGCGCCGATGCTGCCCAAGACGCCACCCATTTTTGGCTTTGCGACAGTGCCTGGCCATACACGATGAAACAGACAACCAGCGCCAAAATCGAAGACAAAAGTTTGTTTCGCAACATCAGTCGAAAATGTTGGATCGGATTTTTCCTAAATCGAGCCAAAGAAGAATGAGACACAATTTTTGACAGGATTTTCAGGACGTTTCAGGATTGACCCGGAGAACATTGCTACCCGGTGAATCATCATCTTGAAAAATCCTGTTTATCCTGTCCAAAAGTTTCGTGCTCCGACATTAGAGTCGAAAGCAGAAATCAGTTCTGTCGTTCGCCCAGGCAATAACACAGTCCATCGGGCGCCACTACGAAAAAGACCTTCCAGACGGTGTCGCCATATTTGTCAATCCGAAAATCGGCTTCCGCCTTTTGCAAGCCATTCGATTTCAATTCGGCGAACGCCGTTTCGACATTGTCCACGCCAAAAAAACAGCCGTCTTGCGTGGGATCGCCGCCGTTTTCCGCCAACCCAATTTGAATTTCGTCTCGCGCCAGAACGGCGGACTTACAGGGTGAATCGCTTCGCGAAACAACCTGAAATCCCATCACGGTTTCATAAAATGGAATGGCGGTTTCGACGCTCGCCACCGGCAAATTCATCTGGTCCTTCTGATAGGGCCAGACACTTTTGAAGACTGCTTTCATGTTGTTCTCCTCTGTCTATGCTGGTTCAATCATTCCACAATTTGTTGGTAGCCGCGCCGTGCTTCATCAACGATTCGGCCAATGCTCACCAATAATCTGCGCGAACGGTTTTCGGAAAAACTGTCATCCCTTCGCGCGTTACGTTGGGCGATCCTCCGACGGTAATCTCGCGCAATCTTGGCAGCCCCGCCAGATGAGCAAGGCCCGCATTCGTGATGCCAGCGCATTCCCAGAACTCCATACGCTCAAGCGTTGTCATTCGGCCCAGAATTTCCAGGCTGCGGTCTGTGATTTTTGTTTTGCCTGCGTAATAGGTTTTGAGTTTTTTCAAGCCAGCGATATATTCGGTCGCTGCATCGCCAGTGTCGCGGCAGTACATACACCACAAGCTTTCCAGTTGCGTGCATTGCCCCACGTGGCGGAATCCTGCGTCGGAAACATCCATCGGCATCAGTTCGCGCAGCACGGGAAAGTCAGGCAAGGCAGACAATGCCGCGTCGTCCATGTTCAGGCAACTGACGGACAATCCTTTCAGCGAAGGCATCTTGGCCAGTGCGGCAAACCCGCGCCCGGTCAATCCATAACACTTGCGCCCCCAGATGTATTCGATGGTTTGCGAACGGCCCAAGGCTTCAAAGCCCGGGTCACCGGCCTTGGTGTCCTGACACATCAGCATGCGCAGCTTGGGCATTGCGGCGATGTGCTGCATGGCTTCATCCGTCGGATCAACGCCCAGCCAGCCCAGATTCGGTAGCTGCATCAGCGGCACAAGCCCGTCTGCTGTGATCTGCACCGGGCCATCAATGTTCAGCCCGAACAATCCATCCAATCCAATCAGCCGTTCCAGCCCTTGATGCGTAAAGTTTATGGGTGGAAACAACAGATATGTCGGCTCCGCTTCAAAGCCCATCAGTTCATACGACGCTTCGCCGCCTTGCCAGGTTTTGAACATCGGCAACTGGTGCAGCAACGAAAGTCCATCCGCTGTCACATATTTTCCGGCTTTCAGATGACGAAGCTTCGGTTTACCCGCAAGTGCCGCAATTGCACCATCGCCTGTTTGCGTGCCCATCAAATCAACGCGCTCCAGGTGTTCGCAGAACTTCAAATGTGCCACGCCGACATCCGTCACGCGTTGCGGCCAGCACATTTGGAACCTTCGCAGTTCCGGCAAGTGGCGTAACACTTCTAAACCCCGATCTGTGATCCGGCTTTCCCAACCGCTCAAATTCAGTTCCTGCAACTGCGCCAGACGAGCCACCTGCTTCAGTCCTTCGTCGGTCACACGCGTTGACCCGTCAAGGTTGAGCTTCGTGACGAAATCAAGCCGCGCAAGGCGTTTCAGTGCAGCGTCGGTCATCTGGCCATTGGCGTTGAGACAGGTGATTTGGGACTCCTCCATCACAGCAAATAGCAAGTCCCAATCCTGGTCGGACATCAGCGGCCCGGGTTCGATGGAGTTGTTTTTCCAGTCAATTTTGTAAAACGGCGGTGTTGCGCTCTGGCTAATGGACGTGGAACGAAGATCGCTTGGCGGCTGAGCCAGGCTTTGCAAAAACTTCGCCCAATCATCAAAACCATGCTGCCGGGCGACAATGAATTGCGCGTCGGCAAATGTAAATTCAACCGTCCCATTCTCCAATTCGGAACTCCTGCCCAAACGCTCAGTAACCAGCCCCCTGAGTTCATCCAGAGTAACCAGGCGCGGCAGTTGTTCGTTCAGCCGCTCTAAAGCTTCGGCTTCGCCACTGTAGGCGGCAACAAAATCCATCGCCAGGTTTTCATACCGCGTCTGCCGTTCCGCTGGATTGATGGTTTCAATGTGATGAACCAGCTTCGCCCAATTCTCAAAGCCATATTCGCGGGCCAGAACAAACTGGGCATCGGCCAAATTGATTTCGTTGGACCGGGCTGGATCGGTTAGACGAGTGATGATGACGATGAAGCGTTCGGCAGCAACGGCGTTTCCGGCACGATAATCTCGCAGCAATTCTTTGGCTTGTTTTCGTAATTGTTCCAGCGAAGGGCGGGCAGGTAAACGCAAGGTGGAATTTGGCATGGCAATCTCCTTTCGGTTGTGCCCGCGTCCGCGCCCCGGGCTGAAAGAAGATCGAAATTGTCTCAGCTTTGGTGGTTCAGGTGGGCTCGGCCCTATCCGCGGACTGGAGGCGTCCTGTACGCCGGGCGCACCTTAGCACGCGACTTTGCCTGTGGGCAAAGCGATTATGCCTTCAGTCGAATGATTGCCGAGTGTTTGATGTGAGCGATAACGCGATCCGCTTCGCCGAAAATTGCCAGATCGGCACTGACGATTTCATGGCCTTTGCGTTCGCAGGTTTCAGCAATTCGCCCGCGCATCGTCAGCCGTTCGCCGTCGTCAGCCAGCGCGTAATGCCGCGTTTCGCTGGCCGTGTGAATCCACATTCCCAACGCGAAGTTACGCATGAAAATTTCGTTCGCCTGCGCGATCCAGAAAGCCGGATGACAAACTGCGTTGACTCCACGATACAGCGGCAAATCGTCAACCATGTTGTCCAGAAATTCCGCCTGTCCGGCCAACTCCAAAGTGAATTCCAGCGAACCAAAACTGTCACCTGCATTGACGGCGGCAATTGTCGCTGGCCAGCGCGAATTTTCCGGCGGCAAAGCCCGCGAAGGATAATCTCGTGGATCAGGTTGTAGAGACGCAACATTTTGCGTCTCTACCGGAATCGCCGCGCGTCCGACCGCGCACAGCTTGTCCGCTGAATTCAGTAATTGCAGATCAATGCTGAGTGGTTCGACGCTGGTTACGTTCGCCGCGACTTGCATGGCTTCAGCATCGTAAACAGGATGAATGAACTTCGCCGCCATCGTGCCGCGCGCCAGCCAATCTTTGCCCAAAGCATCCACCAGTGGACGAGTCAGGTAAGCGTACATTGCCACGCCGGGAACCAACGCTCCGGCAAACCCGTGTTCGGCTGCGCCCTCGTCGCTGTGGATTTTGTTGGCGTGTGCCGCGCCGTAATTTTTGGCGACGACTTCGTAACTTGACAGCGTCTTTCCGACCGCGAACGTCATCACTTTTTCCCTCTTTCCCTCTTTCCCGCCATCTCTCCGTCGGGTGCGTAAAACAGCGCCAACTGTCCACCCGTATGCCAGAACAACACGTTATCATCTTTGCTGAGTTTCCCTTTGCGCACCCAGTCAATCAGTGCTGCCATTGCCTTGGCCGTGTAAACCGGATCAAGCACAACGCCTTCCGCACGCGCCAGCAACGCCAAAGCTTCTTCGCCTTCGGGCGATGGAATGCCATATCCGTCGCCTGTGAATTCATCCAGCACGGTGACTTGATCGTTCAATTCCACATCAAGCATCTCTCCCACGCCGCGAATGATCTGGCTGACTTCGCCGCCGATGGATTCCGACGAATCGTCCGGGCTGACGCCAATGTCCTGAACACCATCCCAGCCGTAAATCTGAAGTCCGCTGACTATTCCCGCCTGCGTTCCACCCGAAGAACTGGAATGAAAGATGTAGTCAATGTGCAGGTTCATTGCTTCCAGTTGCGCCTTCGCTTCCTGAATGGCGCGGACAAATCCCAACGCTCCCAGCGGCACAGAACCGCCCAGCGGAATAACCGCAACGTTATGGCCTTCAGCTTTCAATCGCGCAGTTTCCGATTCCATCGTGGCAATTCGCTCTTCGCGGTTTGCAACACGAACGATTTCAGCCCCGAACATCTGATCGGCGACCAAACTCGCAGGATTCAACCCGTCGTACATCACCGCTGCTTGATTGAGGACCAGCACACAGCGCAAACCCACGCGCGCGCACATTGCCGCCGTCACCCGCGCGTGGTTCGATTTCACGCCGCCGCAACTGATGGCGACATCAGCACCGTCGGCTTTGGCTTTTGCCAGAATGTATTCCAGCTTGCGGACTTTGTTTCCGCCAAAGCCCGGCCCCGTGTAATCGTCCCGCTTGATAAAAATGCGCGGCGCATTTGTGCCCAATGCATGACGAAAGCGCGGGACTTCTTCGATGGGGGTCGGGTAATGGCCAAAGCTTAGACGTGGAATAGCGGCTAAATGAGCGGCGGCATGTTGCTGGTCGTGGTCATTCATATTCGATTCTCCGGTGAGCGTGAAAAGCCGAAGCCATAACTTCATTTGAGTTCAAAATCAATCTCCAGGCCTTCTTCGTGCGCCCAGGCTTCGATGGTCTTCCGCCTGCGGCCGCCTTCAAACGCGAACCACCGTTCCCGCTCCACCGGAAAACCAAGCAGTACCTCCTTGAAACGACGGAAAGCGCCTTTGCCACGCAATGCGGCAACCAGCAAATCGCGCAGGCGAGAATCAGTCGCGGTCTCAACAAAATCTTCCATAACTTCATAAGCTTCGCTTGAATCCCGCTGTGGAATCTCCACAAACCGATTCGATTCCTCCTCGCCAACCTCTTCGCCCGGCAATTCTCCGAGCGCACGCAACAATGGCGTCATCTCTTCCGCCATCTCGCGCTGCCAATCGGGTAAGTCCGCCAACTCCTCGCCGTCGCGCAACGCATCGGCAACCTCGTCATCCAGCAAAATCACCCGCCCAGTTTGCCTGTCGAACCAATAAGAATGTTCGTCGCTGGAATTCTGGAACGCATCTTCAAGATCGGAAAAGGAAACTTTAGGTGTATCCATCGCGCACTCCTTTCGGCGGCGATTATCTACAACAGTGTTGAGACAGGCAACGAATGGAAAAACTGCCGCTACTGGTGTGCAGCGGTAGAAAAGTCTTCCCGTTGCCGCAAGAAAAAGTGTAACCTCTCGTTGGAGTTCGACGATCAGCCTGCTTCAGGCGCAATGTTTCATTCATCAAAAACAAAGCCGGAGATCAGTCATGCCAACGATCCTCGATTTTCAGATTCAGCCCTTGTCCGCAGAAAGCTACTCGCTCACCGTCTGCAAACGCGGTTCTTCCCAATCGCTCGCGTCCGCCACGTTCAGCCACCGCGTAGATTTCCTGACCGATTTCAGCGTGGATCGGCTCAACGCTTCAACAAAAGACCCAGCGGAACGCTTCGATGAATTGCAGAAGCTGGGCCGAGAGCTTTATCAAAAACTCTTCCCGCCCGCCGTCGAACAGGTCTGGCACGAGTACAAACAGCGCAGCGAGTTTCTGATTCTCTGCCTGCGGTTTGCCGAAGACGCAACAAAGCTGGAAGTCTTGCCCTGGGAGACGCTACACGACGGCGCGGAATTTATCGCCGCCGGAGCCAAGACGACGCTCACGCGGCTGCCGCTGGATGTCGCGCCGCCAAGTGAACTGCCGCTGATTCCGCGACCGCTCAAGCTTTTCGGTTTCTTTGCCAGCCCGCTCGATTTGGGTGACCACGAGCGCTTGAACGCCGAACGCGAACAGGAAATCCTGCTCGAAGCGATCAACGACCCAGCGGCTCAAGGGCGCATCTCCGCCGATTTTGAAGACGAAGCAAAGCTGGAAATTCTCGAACGCGGTTTGCGGGCCGAGTCTGGTGGGTATCACATTCTGCATTTCACCGGCCACGGCATCAGCCCGCGCGATGGCGGCGGCTTGCTGCTGGAAGACGCGCACGGCAAAAAGCTGCCCGCCTCCATTGCCGAAGTGATGCAGGCCATCGAGCGCGGCCAAGACGGAAAAGCCAAGCTGCGGCTGGCGGTGATCTCCGGTTGCCAGACGGCGCGCACGCTGCACACTCAGGGCTTCAGCGATCTGGCGCGCGAACTGCTGCGGCACGTGCCCGCCGTGATTGCGATGCAGTTTTCCATCAGCGATGAAGGCGGGCTGAAGTTCGCGGAAGTCTTGTACCGGGAGATTGCCAAAGGCGTCGAACTGGAACGCACGGTTCACACAGCGCGGCGCGTGTTGCTCGAAGACAAACAGTTCTTCATCAACAACGACGCGCTGGCCATCGTGTTGCTCGCGGCTGACGGCGCT
>CAZMXG010000104.1:0-27443 GCA_964570175.1 uncultured Heliomicrobium sp.
GAAATGCCTCAGCGGGCTGATTGAATTGTACAAACATCCCGTCCCGGGCCGGCCTTCAGAAAGTAGTCGAACCAGCCCCAGGTCAGTTCTTTATAGTCCAGCCGCGCGTCGCCCATGCTGCGTTCACCGACAACCGTGTTTTCGCTGGCGCGTGTGTAAGCGCAATGCAGCGTCGGCGCAATGACGGCGTATTGCTGGTTGGCAATGTCTGGCCGAGCTGTTTTGCGAACGTGATTGTACGCCGCCAAATTCGGCCCGACTGAAACATCGTACCAGGACATAAACCAGAAACCGGGCACGTTGATTTTCATGTTGTCGTGCCACAAGCCGCCTTTGTACCAGGCTGGATCGTTCGGAGTGCGCTTGATCATGGCTCCGCCGGTATCCACGGGCATTTCGTCGGAGAAGATTCCCTTTGGACCGTCAACGGCTTTCATAATGTCCATTTCGGGCAAATGCCGCAGCGCTTTTGACCAATCCACAGGCGGCAGTTGTTGCGCCAGATCAAAAGATTTCGACACACGAATCAAATCCTGTTGCGAAGTGTTGGCCGGGAACATCGGACGAACCTGGTTCTGTTCACCATACAGCCAAGCAATAAACAGCATCTGCACCGCTCCGCCGCGATACCAATTACCCTGTTCGTAGTATTCACCGACGCGGCCAACGCCAGCGCCGAAGCCTTGCGGAATCATCGCGGCAAACGCCGGATTGCCTAATGAAGCCACAGCCATTTGCCATTCAGCAGTCGAAGAGCAACCAATGGTCCCGACTTTGCCGTTTGACCAGGCTTGGCTGGAAATCCATTTCAGCGCGTCGTCGCCATCGCTCAAAGGCGCGCCTAAAATGTCGTAATTGCCTTCGCTGAAAAAGTGGCCGCGTTCATTCATGGTGATGTGGGCATAGCCGCGTTTGACGGCTTCGATCACGCTGCTCATATCGCGCACCACTCCATTGCGCACATCCCAGTAATTGAAGTTGTATGGCGTGCGCACAAACACCGTCGGATATTTTTTCGACGTGTCTTTCGGGCGATACACATCGGCGGCCATTCGTTTGCCGTCGCGCATGGGAACCATCACTTTGCGTTCGACAACGGCGATTTCGTTTAGCTCTTTTTCAAGCGCGTTTCGCTGGGCAACCATTTCGGGGCTAAGACCGCCGCCTCTGCCCTGCCCTGAAACAAGCTGAATGGTAAAAACAAATCCGACAACAGCAAGTAACAATGTACGGAAAACTTTGCTTTGCATGGGTGTGCTCCTTGGGTAAATGGGTGACGCCCTGACGCGGGCAAGCGGATGATAAGACGATTGCGCTGAAAGTACGAGGGTTCGAAGCGCGCGCGCCGAGCCCCTCAAAACAAAAAAGGCAGGACCGAGCATTTCACTCAATCCTGCCTGATTTTTCCTGCCCAAGCATCTTACTTGATCGAAGCTTGCGGCGTTGGTTTGATTTCCACGCTGTTGCTGGAAAGCGTGGTTGAAATCACGCGCTGCAATTCAGCAACGGCTTTGTTGTAATCCGCCTGGGCGCGCAACTCACTGCCACGAGCAACGGCCAATTCATTTTGACGCTGCAATATAAAGAAGGTCGTTGAAAGGCCGGCGGCGAATTTCTTATTTTCGCCATCAAGCTGCTGTTCGGCGTATTCACGCGCTGCCTTGGAAGCGTCAATTCTCATCCGGGCGGTTTCCACGGACTGAACGGCATTGCGGACTTCAACTTCAATGTTTTGAATCTGCCGGCGCGTTTGCCATTCGATCTTCTTTTCTTCTTCGACCGCACGCCCCAAATTCGCTTTCGCCGTGCGGTTGCGCCACGGAATGGTGATGTTCACCCCGACGTTCCAGCTACGATATTTATTGCTGAACAAGTTCGACAACCCGGTTCCATATCCGCCGATAAAATCACTGGCGACGTTCGGAGCTGTCGTAGAAGTGGCGACGTAGGGAATGGTGGTCGCCCCAAGGTTGAATCCGGTGATTTGCCCCTGGCCATCAAGTACGGGGACAAGCGAACCGACGCAAACTCTGCCCGTAGCGGTATTCACTGGGCCTGTATAGGGAAAAACACAATTGCCCGTTGTTTGCGTCGAAGTAGTAGGATTACCACCAACGCCGAATGTTGTGTATCCGCCGACAAGATCAATCTGCGGCTTGGCTTGATTGCGGAAGAAATCAATGTCGGTTTTGTTGATGTCTTTTTGAATGTTGAATTGTTTCAGTTCCGGGCGATTTTCAACCGCAAGCTTCTGCGCATCTTCCAAAGGAAGCATCACCGGCTTGGAGTCAAAAGATTCAACCGGAATGATCTGCGCGTTCCAAAGATGGGAATTCGCCTGTCCAAGTGTCAGGTTTTTCAAGGCGTTTTCGGCCTGCGCCACGGAATTCATCGCGGCAAAGACTTGCTGACGTCGCGATTCAAGCTGGGTTGCCGCGGAAACCACATCAATCGGAGCCAGGGTGCCGACTTCGACCTGACGTTGGTTGTTGGAAAGCTGGGTTTCGGCCAGTTTCACGGCATCGCGCTGAATCTCTTCGTCCTTGATCGCAAAGGCCAAATCCCAATATGCCTGCTGGGTGCGCGAAATGATTTCAATCGCGCGTTGACGGAACACTGCGTCCGACAAATCCAACCGCTTGCGGCTGATCTGAATTTGCCGACGGTTCGGGTCAATCTTGTAGTTGCGAAACAGCGGCTGGACAATCTGGAAGTTCAGTTGCGGATCATACTGATTCAAAAACAAGCTGGAGTTCGAGGACGACCGCGAGTTATTGAAGTTGATTTGGTAATTACCACCAGTCTTGTAAATAAGGCCCTGATGCCCAAAGTTGAACACAATGGATTTGCTATTGAGCGATGTCACCCCTGTTCCCAGTGCGCTGAAGGGACGGGTATTCGGCTGGCTGGTGGAGCGGTATGAAAATCCTTGGGTCGAAGTTGGATCGTAAGCACCTTCCGCAGACAGCAGATCAAATCCTGCCTGACGCACATTCGTGCGTTCAATTTCGATGTCCGGGTTATTTTCAAGCGCGGCAAGAATCGCATCGCGCAATGTCCAATTTGCAACTTTGCCCGCTTGCAAGCCAATGGTGCGTTGTGGAATTGGGCGTGAAGATGGGGCTGGCGCTGTTTGTTGATCCTGTGGGCCCGGTTGCGTTGCGGCGGGCAGGCTGGGTTGTTGTTGTGTTGGCGCAGGATCTTGCGCGCGAGCAGGCAAAGCGGCAGTAACCGCACAGCACATTGCCAGGCTCAAGCTCGCAAAATGGCGGGCCGCAGCCCATAAGCTTTTCGTGGTCATTTTTCCTCTTCTCCGGATTGAATTGCGTTGAAAACGAATGTTTTCGGTAACTTGCCGTTTGCTCCTTACGAACCACCATCCACAGCGGTTGCAAGAAAATTGGAATCGAGACTCAGGAGTGTGGAGTTCGACAAGGCTAACTTTGCCCCTTGCTCCCTTCTGGCTCCCATCCACTAACTTCTGTAATCAGCATTGATGCGAATATACCCTTCAGTCATATCACAGGTCCATTCCGTGACCTCAGCATCGCCTTGATGCAAATCAATTGTGATGGTTACTTCGTCGCGCTTCAGAATTTCCAGCGCGCGTTCTTCGCTAAAAGATAATCCGCGCCCGTTTCGGGCAACCGTCAGATTGCCAATTTTGATTTCGACTTTTGAAACATCGAATTTGGCTCCGCTGCGTCCTGCCGCAGCCAGAATTCTTCCCCAGTTCGCGTCAGCACCGGCAATAGCAGTCTTGACGAGTGGACTGGTAGCAACGGTCACAGCTATTTTTTCGGCGTCGCGCTCGCTGGGAGCTCTGCGAACGTGAATCGTGACCAGCTTGTTGGCTCCTTCGCCATCGCGCGCGACTTCCATAGCCAGGTCTCGGCAAACACCGGTCAATGCTTTTGTGAAGGCTTCAAAGTCCGCGCCGGAAGCTTTGGCAATCGGCGGATTTTCCGCCGCACAGTTGGCCAAAACGATGAGCGTGTCATTCGTTGAAGTGTCACCGTCCACGGAAACACGGTTGAAGCTGCGATGGACCGCAAATTTCAAAGAAGCCTGAAGCGCCGATTTCGTAATTGCCACGTCCGTCGTCACAAACGCCAGCAGCGTCGCCATATTGGGATGAATCATCCCTGCGCCTTTCGTCACACCGGCAATCGTCACTGTTTTCCCGCCGAGTTTGATCCGGCGATTGGCGCGTTTCGGTCGCGTGTCGGTGGTCATAATCGCTTCGGCGACGTTCCAACCGCGTTCACGCGAAAGTTCCGCCGTCGCAGCCCGCACGCCGGATTCAACCTTTGTCATATCCAGCCGTTGGCCAATCACGCCCGTTGATGCAACCAGCACCTGTCTGTCGTCACAATTGAAATATTCAGCCACCAATCCAGCCATTTGCCGCGCGTCGTTCAAACCTTCTTCACCTGTGCAGGCATTGGCTCCGCCAGAATTGACGACGATTGCGCGGTGAGTGCGATGGCGTAAGTGCTGTCGTGACAACAATACCGGCGCAGCGGCGACAAGATTTTGCGTGAACACCGCAGCCGCAATTGCCGGGCGTTCCGAAAAGATAATTGCTAAATCTTCGCCGCCCCGCTTTTTCAAACCACAACTGGCCGTTCCGGCCAAAAATCCTTTGGGCAAAGCGACTGAAAAATCTTTTCGTGTGCTTGCAAAGGGTAACTCCTGTTTTTTGCTACTCATTTTTCCGAAGAACGAAGTTCGCGGATAAAACATTAACAATCCGTCAGCGTCCGGAATTTCTCTTCGTTTCCTTTCCAAATTATGTGCCAAGCGAATTGGCCAGAAAATCTTGGACTTACGGCCTAAAAACACAGCCAAACTGTCCGATTACGGGAAAATAGCGTTCAAAACCGAACTTTCGTATTACTTTTCAGCTTTGATTTCGACTTCAACAGCCAACTTGACCAGCTTTGGCGGCAAGCAAAGTTTGTCGGTACAGGTTTGATAGCGAATCTGCACCGTGACCTTTTGCTTTCCGGAAACTGCTTTTTCAGTTGCTTTGACCGGTAGCGAAAAGGTCGCTGATTCTTCGTAAAACTCTGTGCTGATGCCGAAGTTTTCGTCGAACGCCGTTTTGGGTATTGGAGATTCAACCGAATCCGGCATCTCGAACGGCTGATTCGCAGCCAAACCGATACGCGTGGGTTTTGGCCCCATCGGCATCTCTTCTGTGGAGTAAAGATGCCAGCCTTCTTCAATCTCAGCAGTCAGTTGAATTCTGAACTGGTCGCCGATTTTGACGGGCTTTGTTGCTTCAGACTTTGCAGACCATTTCACCGGGTTCAAATTGCCTGGCGAATCGTCCTGCGCCAAAGCGCTGGCAGTGAGCCCCATGAAAAGCGCCACTGCCCACAAAGCTTGAATCAATCGTTTTGTCATCCCAGACTCATCAATTGGAAGCGACCGACCGTTTAACTTTCATCGAAACCGTTTGCAGAACGGCTTTGGTCTTTTCGTCCTGAACAAAGGCAATCACGCTCAAGGCATTGGGATCAATTTGATCTTTCTTTTCGCTGAACGTGAACGCATCCCCACGATGACCTTCTTTTTCGTAGGTGTCCAGATGCTTTCTAGCTTCGGCGGCAATGGCGGCCAGATCAAAGCTCCAATCCAGCGTCTGGCCTTCTTTGACCGTAATCGGCAATCCGCCGTATTCCGGACCGGCGACACTGCGAACCACCATCGGATGGAACCGTACGCCGTTTTCACCGGTATAGCGCAACTTTTCCTCCGCAAGGACAATGTGCAGTTTCAACTTGTCGGAATCGCTTTTCAGGTTGCTGATCGCGACTTTGGCTTTGATTGTCTGGCCTTCCATGGCGGTTTCCAGCTTCAGGTCGGCGTTGGATGGTGTTTCCAGCAACTTTTCAACATCCGGATTGACGCGGTCATAAAAGCCTTGGGTCATATCGCGTGAGCCGCCACCGGTTGAGGATTTGCCATCCATCGCATAGCTCGGCACACCGGGCACAGCGTAAAACTTGCTGCGCGCGATCGTTGCCGGGTTGGTCATTGGATCGGGCAATGGAATGTGAACGTGATACATCACCACAACCAATTCATCGCGCTTGTATCGCTCCAACATTGCGTCAAAGCCTAAATCTGCGGCGACGCAAGGCCCACATCCAGCGCCCGTGAAAACTTCCGCCAGAACAGTGTGAGTTGAACGCTTTTCAGTCGGCTTGTAATGCTCCACTTTGACCGGCAGCGGATTCAGTTTCAGGTATTCAGCGTCCAGCTTTTCTTCTAGCCCTTTCAGCGATCCGTTGTTTGCTTTGCTGTACAGCGCTTCAAATTGTTTGCGCGCATCGGCAGACATTTTGCCGGAAACGGCAGCGGAAGAATACGTTTCCAATGCCAACTTTTCATTGCCTTGCTTTGTGTACAATTCAGCCAAACCAATCAACGCAACACTGCTGGAAGGATTAAATTCCCGCGCCTGCTTCAGGTTTTGCTCAGCTTCTTTCAGCTTTCCCTGCTTCAGGTAAACACGCCCCAAAGTGGCGTAATACCCGGCCTTGCGCGATTTGGCCTGCTTCAACAACTCTTCTTCGGTCGCGGCCAGTCCTTTGCTGGCGAACTTTTCCGCATCATCCAGCAAAATCCCTGCATCAAGCAGGCTATTTGCCAGATCGCTGTAAACAAAGGGCTTTGAAAAGTCCTGCGCCTTCTCGACGGCCAGATTCCCGTGTCGCAAAATCTTTTCTTTTTGATCAGGGAAGTTTTTGACCAAGGTATTAAAGATCGCCTGGTGCGCAGAATACACCGAAACGCTTTTCGGAAAATCGGAGATGAATTTTTCCATCGCGGCGATTTTCTTATCCGGCTCTTTGATTCTGTTCGCATCGGTATAGGCTTTGCGATCGGGCGGCATTGCGGGTGTCTGCGCGGAGGCAAAAAGCACCGCGCCCGCCAAAAGCGTCAGTAGAACCGAGGAAAATCGGATACTTCGAATCATGGGAAGGCTCCTTTCTTGAGTTGTTCAAGTTATCAGGTTCAGCGTTTCAGCCGACACGTTTTTCAATTCGAACGACTGGAATGTTCACTTGACTGACGTCAAAGGGTTCCGGATTTACCCCTTCCACCAAATCCAGCACCATGGCAACTTCGTCGCAGCAGTTGAACTTCGGACAATTGATACAATCCATCCAGACTTTGCGCGGCATCGAATCGTGCGCGACTACCCGGAAGCCCAGCTTGGCAAAAAACTCCGTCACGTACGTAAATGCGTATACCTGAACCAGTCCGTGTTCGCGCGCTTCGGCAATGTTGGCTTCGACCAGTTTGCGTCCAATGCCGCGTTTGCCAGCCGATTCGTCCACCGCCAGCGAGCGAACCTCCGCCATATCGCCCCAGGTAAAATGCAAGCCCGAACAGCCAACCACTTTGCCATCCACTTCCGCCACGTGAAAGTCGCGAATGTTTTCATAGATGCTGAGCATCGTGCGCGGCAGCATCTGCTCCTGTTTGGCGTATCGGTTGACCAGTTCGTGAATTTGAACGGCGTCAGCAGTTTTAGCTTTGCGAATTTCCATTTGCTTACAGATTTTGCCTACTTACTCACAGCAACCGTTTCCCGGTCGTTCACCAATACCCTACCGTGATCAACCGTTACAGAATCGCTGGGATTGATCAGCCCATAATCTTTTCCATTCACGCTCAATTCCGGACCACGAATCACGACATCTGCGTCCCGGCACGGCTTAAAGCGGAAAGCCGTCTCTTCTATTCGCTCTGGTGGTGGAACGCTGGTCTTATAGCAATCCGTAACCACAACTGTGTGGCTGCCAACTTTGGCTTCGACTCTTCCCAGCAACAAGTTGTTTGATTTATCCCAGGAAAAAACCAGAGCGATGAGCAGCAAAAACACAACGAAACAGGCGGCCATCGCCACAATGATCGGTGAAGGCTTCATATATAGACCTCCCTTAGGTATTTGCAGAAGCTTCGGCAACATTTGCCTCTTCAGCCAGCACTTCTGCCAAGGCCACTACCATCGCGGTAATTTCAGCTTTCTTGATGATGTACGGCGGCAAAAAGCGCAGCACAGTGTCGTGCGTGCAGTTCATCAAAAATCCACGTTCCAACATCTTTGCAACAACGCCTTTGCCGCTGAAATTCAGTTCAGCCGCCACCATCAATCCCATTCCGCGAACTTCCTTGATCGGCCCCGGCAGTTCGCGCTGCAATCGGCGCAGCTTTTTACGGAAAAAGTTGCCGACTTCCGTCACGCGCTGCATCAAATGCTCTTCGTCCAGCATTTGCAAAAATTCCAGACTCAGGCGGCAAGCCAGCGGTCCACCGCCAAAGGTCGTTCCGTGATCTCCGGCTTTTAAGCCTTCGACAAACTTTTCCGCGACGACGAACGCGCCGAGCGGAATCCCCAAACCAAGCGGTTTGGCAACACACAACACATCCGGCTTCACTGAGGTATGTTCAAAGGCGAACAGTGTTCCGGTTCTTCCAAGTCCGCACTGCACTTCGTCCAGAACCAGCAACGCGCCGGTTTCATCGCAACGCTGGCGAACCACTTTCAGGAATTCATCGCTGATGGCGACAACGCCGCTTTCGCCCTGAATGGTTTCGATCAACACGGCGGCGGTGCGTTCGGTGATCGCAGCACGCGCTTCGGCAAAGTTGTCGGCACAATTGTTTGGATCAATAAACCGCACGCCAGGAATCAACGGCTCAAAAGGCTTGCGGTATTTTTCCTGCCCTGTAATCGAAAGCGCGCCAAGCGTGCGCCCATGAAAGGAATTGGTCAATGCGACAAACTCGGTTTGTTCGGTTCGCCCTTGCCGGTATTGGTATCCACGCGCCAGTTTCAAAGCGCCTTCGTTGGCTTCGGTGCCCGTGTTGCAGAAAAAAACGCGCGCCATTCCGGCGGCTTTGGCCAGCCGTTCTGCCAGTTGACCTTGGAACGGGTGGTAATACAGATTCGATGTGTGCAGCAAATCGCCCTGTTCGCGCAGCGTGCGACGCACGCGAGGATGATCGTAACCGAGCACATTGACGCCGATTCCGGAAATGAAATCCAGGTATGCTTTGTCGTTGGCGTCATAAATCGTTGAGCCTTTGGCGCGCACCAACATCACAGGGTTGCGCGCATAGGTCTGCATCAAAAATTGCGATTCCAGGCCTTGTGCCTGCTCAAGGGTAAACGCCACTTCCTGAGTCTGTTCGTTCAAATCCTTCTCCGGTTTTGTCGTTTTTCGAGATGATTTCTTTTGCGCTTTGCCCGCTGCCGATGCCGCAACCGCCGGTTTACTTACCTTTCGGCCTGTGCGCGCAGCTTGATCGTTCGCTTCGCGATTGTACACGTACATCCAGCAAGGCTGATTGCCTCCGCTGGCCAATTTGACATCGGTTTTGACACGGCGAAACAAACTGGTTTCAGGCTCGTCTGCGTCAAAGCCTTCGTATTCATCCAGCTCGGCCATCATTGCCGGGTCGTTCGGCAATTCAAACGCTTCACCGACAATGCGCGAAGACGTATTGGCATCAAGCACCGCTCCGGTGTAATCGCCCAAATCCATTAATTGGCCCAAAACGGTTCCCGATCCAACCGGCTTCCACCGTTCGACGATATGTTTCATTTCAGGCGGAGCCATCGAAGGTCGCAGCGTTCCGTACACAAAGATAAATTCGCTCATTGCCATTTATTGTTTGATCGTGGTTCCCAGTTGTTCGCCATTCTGCAAAATGCGCGTCAGCACATTTTCTTCCGCTGCACCGACAATCAGAATGCGCCTGACCCCGGCTTCCAGCCCCTCAAGACAAGCGCGGAGCTTCGGACGCATCCCGCCTGAAGCGACTCCGCTGGAAAGCAACTCGTTGATTCCTGCTCGATTGAGTTCGGCGATTTGCGTGCCTTCGCCATCCAAAACTCCGCCAACATCGGTCACGAACACCAGCGTTTCGGCCTGACAGCCTCCCGCAACCGAAGCCGCCATCTGATCGCCGTTGACGTTGTAATACTCTTTGTCCGTCTCGCCCATTGCCAGACACGCCACCGCTGGCATCACGCCAGACGACAGCATCGCATCAATCAGCGTCGAGTTCGTTTTGACGATTCGCCCGACAAAGCCCAAATCCGTTCCGTCTTCGGCGTTCATCTTTTCGGCCAGAAAACTTTGTCCGTCGCCGCCCGCAATGCTCGCCGCATTGACGCCAACGCGAGCCAGTTCCGCAACCAAATCCTTGCCAACCTGTCCTGCCAAAACCATCTGAACAACGTTGCGCGCAGCAGCGTCCGTGACTCTCAAACCGTCATGAAAGAGAGATTCCACACCGAGTTTCGCCAGCAGCGCCGCAATCTGCTTTCCTCCGCCGTGAACCAGTATTAGTTCGTGACCAGCTCGCTGAAGCTCCGCAATCTGCGCAACCAGTTTTTGCCGAAGCTCAGCATTAATCAGAATGCTGCCGCCAAGTTTGATAACCGTTCTGCTCATCCCATTCAGGCTCATAAAAGCCCGGCTCCTTCGTCAAAACCGAATGCGACGTTGGCGTTTTGCAGCGCTTGACTGGCCGCGCCTTTCAGTAAATTGTCTTCGGCGGCAACGACGATCAACTGGCCTGTGGCTTCATCTACCGCGCAGCCGATGTCGCAGTAAGGCGTATTGGCAACAAATTTGATTTCGGGCAATTGCGCCCCATCGAACACGCGAACAAACGGCGAAGCGGCAAAGGTTTCCTGCCAAGCTTTCACCACATCAGCGCGAGTCACGCCCGCATTCAGTCGCGCATAAATCGTCGAAAGAATGCCTCGATTGATCGGCAGCAAGTGCGGCGTGAAGATCAACGAAGTCGGTGAATTTTCGATTCCCAAGCCTTGCGCAATTTCCGGCGTGTGGCGATGTTTGAAGACGTTATATGACTTGAAACTCTCGCTGACTTCGACAAAGTGCGTCGCTGAAGTCGGCGACTTCCCTGCTCCGGTGACGCCGGATTTCGAATCGCTGATGATCGTCTGGCTGCGGTCAATCAATCCAGCATCCAGCAATGGTTTCATCGGAACGATGACCGTCGTTGGGTAACAACCCGGATTCGCAATCAGCTTCGCGCCAGCCAATTCCGTACGAACAAACTCGGTTAACCCATAAACGGCTTTTTCCAGCAAATCAGGCCGCGTGTGTTCAAAGCCATAATACTTCGGATACAGCGAAGCATCTTTCAGCCGAAACGCGCCGCTCAGATCAACCACCGTCGCGCCGCTTTCCAGCAGCGCGGGCGTCACTTCGTGCGAAAACTCGTTCGGCGTTCCCAGAAAGATGACTTGCGCATCCAGTTTGGCAACTTCCGCTTCGTCAAACGGCTGGCAATGGAGTTTCGTCAGCCCGGTCAGTTGCGGATGAATTGCGGTGAGCGGCGTGGTTTCGCCGGAACGCGAAGCGAAGGCTCCGACCAATTCCATTTGCGGATGGTTCAGCAAATACTTGATCAGGTCGCGCCCGGAATATCCTGTCGCTCCGGCGACAATGGCGCGCACGCGGTTGCCCATCGGCTCCTCCTTGAAAGTTGAAATCTGTGCTTGAAAAAGAAACGCGGAGTGTACACGAATGACCGCAACGGGGGAAAGCGCGCGACGAAAAACCTGGGCTGTTGTATCTTCTTGCCAATTCAACCGGAGGTGAACCGATGCCTGTGATGACCACAAACGATCTGGAAGCATTTCTGCAATCCCATTTTCCCGAAATGAACGCGTTTGGACTTCGCGTGGAGCACGTCGAAGAAAAATTTGTCCGCGTTCGCTTGGTTCATCACCCGCGGCAGTTGCGTCCCGGCGGAACGGTTTCCGGCCCGGCAATGATGACGCTGGCCGATACGGCCATGTATCTGGCTGTACTGGCGATGATCGGGCCTGTGGCGCTGGCTGTAACGACCAGTTTGAACATCAACTTTTTGCGAAAACCTGCGCCGCAGGATTTGATTGCCGAATGCCGGTTGCTAAAGCTCGGAGCGCGATTGGCGGTGGGCGACGTGACAATGTTTTCCGATGGCGAAGCCGATCCGGTGGCGCAAGCGACGGTGACGTATTCGATTCCGCCGAGCCGCGCCTGACAGATAGCCAACCTCTTGTTACAATCCGCCCGATCTTCTGCAAAACCATCGGCACGCACATCACGTATTCTCGCTTGTCTGATTTCATAATTTTTCAACAGCGGAGGGAACAATGAAGCTGAGATTTGCAGTTTTGCTGTCAGCCTTAGGGCTGACGTCAGCAATCTTTTTGAATGGAAGAACTATGTCTGCGCAAGAACAACCACCAAAACCACCTGTCGCCAAGAAAGTCCCCAAAACGACGCAAATTCATGGGTACACGGTCACGGACGATTACGCCTGGCTGGCCGACAAGACGAAAACCGACAAAGACATGCTGGCTTATTTGAAAGCCGAAAATGATTACGCCGACGCCATGATGGCCAGCACAAAAGGTTTCCAGGACGCGCTGTACAAAGAAATGCTGTCACGCATCAAGGAAACGGACGAAAACGTTCCGTACCGGTACGGCGAATACTTTTATTACACGCGCACTGAACAGGGGAAACAGTATCCGATTTATTGCCGCAAGAAAGGCAGCCTGACTGCCACTGAAGAAGTCACCATTGACATGAACGAAATGGCCAAAGGCAAAGACTACTTCAGCGTGGGCGCGTACAACATCAGCGACAATTCCAACCTGCTGGCGTTTTCGACCGACACAACCGGCTTTCGGCAATACGACTTGTTCATCAAAGACCTGACCACAGGCCAGATCAGCGAAAAAGTCGCGGAGCGTGTCAATTCCGTGGTTTGGGCAACAGACAACAAAACGCTCTTTTACACAACGGAAGACGCGACCACCAAACGCACGGATAAATTCTTCCGTCACGTGCTGGGAAGCGGCAAACATGATTTGCTGTATGAAGAGAAAGACGAGCTATACCGCATTGGAGCAGGCCGCACGCGCAGCAAAGGCTACGTCATCGTGGGAGCGTACAGTTCGACCACCAGCGAAATGCGCTATCTGCCCGCCAGCAATCCAAACGCTGAACTGAAACTTTTCTTGCCGCGCAAGGAAATGCACGAATACTACCTGGATCACAACGGCGACAAGTTTTACATCCGCACCAACGACAAAGGGAAAAACTTCCGGCTGGTGACAACTTCGGTCAGCGACCTGAAACAGGAAAGCTGGAAGGAACTGATTCCCTATCGCAAAGAAGTGATGCTGGAAGACATTGACTGTTTCGCGGACCATTTCATCGCCAGCGAGCGCGAAAACGGCATCCCGAAAGTTCGCATCACCGACCTGAAAACCAGCCAATCGCATTACGTCGAATTCCCCGAACCCGTTTATGTGGCTTATGGAACGTCAAACCTGGAATTCAACACGACGAACTTCCGCTTTGGCTACGAATCGCTGATCACGCCAAGCTCGATTTTTGATTACGACGTAAAGACCCGCCAGCGCGAACTGAAAAAGCAGCAGCCTGTGCTGGGTGGTTACGACATGAAGCTGTACAAGTCCGAACGGATTTACGCGACGGCTTCAGACGGCACCAAAGTTCCGCTGTCAGTTGTCTACAAAAAAGACTTGAAGCTTGATGGCAAGCGTCCGCTTCTGCTGGAAGCATATGGATCGTATGGCTATCCGTATGATGTTGGCTTTTCGTCGCAACGGCTGAGCCTGCTGGATCGCGGCGTGGTTTACGCTATCGGCCACATTCGCGGCGGAGGCGACCTGGGCAAGGAATGGCACGACCAGGGCAAAATGATGGTGAAGAAAAACACCTTCACAGACTTCATTGCCTGCGCCGAACATCTGGTCAAAACGAAATACACGTCCTCGGACCGTTTGATCGTCACCGGAGGCAGCGCCGGAGGCTTGCTGATGGGCGCCGTCACCAACCTGCGGCCCGACCTGTTCAAAGCAGTCGTGTCGTACGTTCCGTTTGTGGATGTGATGAACACGATGCTGGATGCGACTTTGCCGCTGACGGTGGGCGAATATCTGGAATGGGGGAACCCGAATGAAAAACCGGCTTACGATTACATGCGAAGCTATTCGCCATACGAAAACATCGAAGCCAAAGCATATCCGACCATGCTGGTGCGAACTTCACTGAACGACAGCCAGGTCATGTACTGGGAACCCGCCAAGTACGTTGCTCGGCTGCGGTCGCTAAAGACCGACAAGAACCTGCTGCTGTTCAAAGTGAAACTGGAACCCGGCGGTCACGGTGGAGCGTCTGGGCGCTATGACCGGCTGAAGGATATGGCGTTTGATTACGCCTTCATGCTCAGTCAGTTCGGAATCACGAAGTAAAGCGCTTGATACGGTACGGGGAGCGGTAGCGACCTGGTTGTTTCAGAATTAGCTGTTCACGAAGCCACCAGGTCGCTACCGCTCCCTGTTCCGTTCCGGCTTTCGCGCCCTCAGCGCAGCCAAAGTAATGCGAATCGCGCCATAACTGATTCGTTCCGGCAACTGTTGTTTGATGGGAGTCAAGCCCACCTGCCCGGCTTCGGCACATTGTTCGGCGGCGGCTTCGATCA
The DNA here is from genome assembly GCA_964570175.1 of uncultured Heliomicrobium sp. Classification (GTDB taxonomy): domain Bacteria; phylum Acidobacteriota; class Blastocatellia; order RBC074; family RBC074; genus RBC074. The sequence continues at coordinate 14,572 of CAZMXG010000104.1, forward strand.
AGGAACGATCCGCCGCATCAACCAACCGATCCAAATTGATTTCCCGCCCGGCTTCGATCAGCAACGAAAGATGCTCTTCGATGGTGCTGGGTTTCAACCCGCGCTGTTCGGCAATTTCGACAGTGCTGAATCCTTGCCGGTGAAGCTCGAAGGTTTTCAGGTGCGTGTCACCCATCCGATTTTTCGGCAGGATCTTTTCGATTTCAGCGGCCTCGGCGTCTTCGCTGATTTCGTCCGAGAGGTCAGCGCCGACAGCTTCCAGGTCAAGCTCCACGCGCGTTTTGTCCAGCATCACCTGCCGCCCAAGTTCTGTCAGGGTGACCACCGGATACGCCGTGCCGCTTTGACGAATGCAACCGGCGACAATCAGCGCGTTGATAAAGCGGGTCAGGTCATCCTGTGTGTATTCGCGCAGCAAGCCATAAGTCGAAAGTTGATCCAGTTGATTCGCGTGAATGTTTTTCGCGCGCGAACCGCGCAGAACTCCCGCGACAACGGATTTGCCAAATCGGCCTTCCATCCTGGCCACGCAACTCAGAATTTTTCGCACGGCCAAGTGCTCTGCGTCTGTCAACGCGCGAGCGGCACCGGTTTCGATTGGCTGAACGGAAGCTGAATAATTGGAAATTCGCTGGTGACGTTCTTCCACCGCTTCTTCAATGTCTTTCCACATCATTCGCGGCTGGCAATTTGAACAACGGCAATTGGCTGGCTGTTTGCGGTCGCCGAAATACCGCAGCACGAATTGCCGCAGGCAGTTTTCGTGATAGGCGTAATTGACCATTTCGCGCAGCTTGCGCTCTTCGGCGGCGCGGCGCTTGGCCAGGTCAGTCCAATCAACGCGCAGAGCCATCCGCGAAACTCTGTCCAGCAGCTTGATGCCGCTGCCGCCTTGGGCGCGTTCGATGTGACCGGCTTTTTCCAGATACACCAGCGCCGAATTAATTGCCATTTCGTTTCTGACACTGATGCGCGGGCTGATTTCGCGGGCAGTCAATTGGATGTCTTCGCCGTCAACACCTTTCAGACAATCATAAACATCGCGGATCAGCTCCGGGTCGGGATAATTGCCGTCAATGAAAAACTCGTGGGTTCGCGTGTCGCTATAATTGAACAGCAGCGTGCAAACCGAAGGCAGACCGTCGCGCCCGGCTCGTCCAACTTCCTGGTAATACGCTTCAATCGAACCCGGTAGGTTGTAATGCGTGACGAAGCGCAAATCGCGTTTGTCTACGCCCATGCCGAAAGCGTTGGTGGCAACAATGGCTTGCAGTTGGCCGGACATAAAACTGTCCTGCACGCGCGCCCTGACCGTTTCGCCAAGCCCGGCGTGATACCCGGCGGCTTTCAGTTTCAAGGATTGCAATTGGCTGGTGACTTCTTCAACGGCTTTTCGGGTGGAAGTGTAAATGATGCCCGTGCCGTCGCTGCGTTCGATAATTTGTGCCGCACGAGCGATTCGCTCCTTGTCGGTTTTGCAGGGCAGGATTCTCAGCATCAAGTTCGGGCGGTCGAACCCGGCAATGAAACTGGCGGGGTTGTGCAATCCAAGTTGCGCGGCAATGTCGTCTCGAACCTTTGGCGTCGCCGTCGCCGTCAGCGCAATGACTTGCGGCTTGTTTCCATCCTGTCCAAGAGCTTCAACCGCCGAACGCAGCCGCAAATAATCCGGCCTGAAATCGTGCCCCCACTGAGAAATGCAGTGCGCTTCGTCAACAGCGAACAAGGAAACTTTGACGGCTTTCAAGGCTTCAACGAAACGTTCGTTGCGAAAGCGTTCCGGCGCAACATACACCAGCCGGAATTGTCCGTCGGCCATCGCTTTGAGCCGCGACATCTGCTGATCGAAATTGATCGAACTGTTGATGACCGTCGCCGGAATCTGCCGCGCGTTGAGCGCATCCACCTGATCTTTCATCAACGCAATAAGTGGCGAAACGACCAAAGTGACTCCGGGAAACAACAGGGCTGGCAATTGATAACAGAGCGATTTGCCTCCGCCCGTAGGCATGACGACTACGCAATCCTGCCCTTCCAGCACGGCACGAATCACATCGGCTTGGCCTTCGCGGAACGACGAAAAGCTGAAGTATTGTTCCAATGCGGATTGTGCGTCATTGAATGTGGGCATGGGGCTGAAGTTTAGCAGACTAAATCGGCATCAATTTGTTCATTGTCCAAGCCCGTCGGATGACCAAGGCTTGCTGAGCCAAACAAATCAGATAACTTTTTGCCGTTGTCTTGCCAAGTATCTGTGCCATTGCCATTTTCCAGCACGGTCACAATCGCACGGCTTTTTTTGGTCAGCGTGATCGGTTCCAGCAGCGTAACCTGTCCGTTCACGTCAATTTCGGCTTCAATTGTTGTCAGCATACAAATTACCTCCTACTTGCGGCCATCATAGCGCAAAAAGATTCTTCTTGGAGCATTCACTCTGCATATTTGGGGTGCTGCGGTTCGGCGCAGCTTTGATGTTTGTCGGTGCAGGCTTTCGCCGGAATTAGCCCGCGAAGTCGGGTGGCAAGACAGTAACCTGGGGTGAAGGCGAAGCCGCAACCCCAGGAAACGCGAATGGAATCATCCAGCCTGCGTCAGTAGGCGGCAGCGGTGCGTCGGTAATCCGCAGATCGAAAGACGGCTGTCGCCCGCTATCGCGGGCTGGCTGTTCAATTACTCGAATTCCCAGGGTTTCGCGCTATCGCGCTACACCCTGGGCTACTGTCTGTTGCCTGCATTCGCAGGCAACACTGCAAAACAATGGTTTCAAGCAAATGACAAAGCGTTGAAATGCCGCACTAAAGCCTCACGCGATGAAGCGGGATAAGCAATTCCTTTCAGCGAACGAAAAGCGCTGTCCAGCCAACACAAGTCACACGGACGGTCAGGATTCGCATTCCCGCAGCGTCGCGCGGGCATCTTCGAGGTCAGGATGGCCGAACCGCTCGAAGATTTCCACCGAGCGTTGGGCGTAAGGCAGAGCTTCAGCGGATTTCCCCTGCTGCATCAACGCTCGGGCAAGGATATTGCAAAAACCAGCGCTCAATTCCTGTCGGCCTATCTTTTCGGACAAGGATAGCGCCGCCTGTGCTAGCGTCTCGGCTCCCGGCCAGTCTTTCCGGTTGAGCGCTAGTTCAGCTAGATTGCCTGTGTGAGTGGCTTCGCCTTCGGCATCACCGACCACGCGGGCAATGCGTAGCGCCTCACGATAATCCCGCTCTGCCGCCTCATAATTGCCAGAACTCATCTTAACGACTGCGATGTCGTTTAACGCATTCGCCACATCCGCACTCTCGGCGGACAAGCTGCAATGCAGCGCCAGCACCTCACTATAAGCAATGATGGCTGCGGGGTAATCCTTTTTCAATCGAAGGCCGTGACCGCGCAAACGGATGACTAAAGCAGATTCGCGGATACCGGCTTTGGCGGTTAGCCAATGTGTGGCTGCGCGATCAGCGCAAGCGAGCACCGCGTCTGCTTCTTGTCGCAGGATATGAGCCCAGCCTGCCGAATAGGCTCGCCAGCCCGCGTTGTTGTAATCTTTTGCCGACACAGCTTTGACTTCTGACTGTTGAGACAAAGAAAGCAATTCATCCCAGCGGCCTGTGAAATTGAGAAAATCGTCAAGCGCATCGCACACAGTCAGGAGCCGCTTCTTTTCTCCAGCGACGAAAAGCGGCAAGGCGGGCGAGACCGTAGTCCAGGCGGCATCGAGCACTGGGAAGCGGTCAAACTTTTCGTAGCCGTTTTCCACAATCAGCGCGTAAGCATACTGTTCCAATCGGTTGCCGGTTTCTGCGATAACTTCGGGACGCTTGCTTCGTAGATAGTCGGCAACCATCGGTGTCAGGATGAAATTTCGTTCCTCCGAATCGGCCAGCACTAGTGCGCGAAAGGCAAGGTCACTCAGCGCGCCTTGGGCGGCGGCTTCGTTAAGGCCAGCGAGTTCGGCGATGAACTTCACCGCCATCGGCGAAGTGAAATAGCTGAGCGCGGCCAGCACTTTGGTTTCGCTCGCCGTGAATGTGTCCAGCAGGTCTCCGAAAATGAATTCCAGCGGATTGTTGCCCGCCGGAGCGGAGCGCAGAAATTCCAGCGCGGTGGTAACCGTGCGGCAACGCCCCAAACCTAACTGCCCGGCGATCCAGCGAATCAGCAGCGGATTGCCGCCCGTGTCTTCGTAAAGTGCGCGGCGTTCAGCTTCGCTGGCCCGGCGCAGCAGGTCGTAGTTTTTGGCCAGTTCGGCAATCAATTCGCTGACGGCTGGCCAGTCCAGTTTGTCCAGCCGAACGATGACTGCACTGGCATCGGAGCGGCGACGGCTGGTGACGATGGCGCTGCATCCGCGCGGCAACCGGTTCAGAAAAGCGAACAACTGATCGCGGTCGCTTTCCGGCAAGGTTTCCAGGTTGTCGAGCAGCAACAACGCGTCCGTGCCTCGCAAGGCGCGCAAAACGGCTTCAGCTCGTTCTTGTTCGGTGGTTTTGGCAATGTCGGGTTTGTCCAATTCGCGGGCGATGGCGTTCAACATTTCCAGATAGCCCGGCACCACGAAATTTCCCAGCGAACGTTGGCCATCGGCGGTGAGTTCGCGTTCTTTGGACGAAAGGAAAATGATCCGGCTGAACCGCCCCGCCGGAACCAATTCCGCCGCGCGAATGGCCAGCGAAGTTTTGCCAATTCCGCCCGGCCCATCAATCAACGCTCCCCAGCCGCGGGCATCTTCGGCCAGCGAATCGGCAATCTTTTTTAGCTCCACTTCGCGCCCAAAAAAGTATTGCAACCGAGGCAGGTTGTTCGGAATGGCGGCGCGTTTGCTGCCTCGGGCCGAGGGTTTGTAATGGTCTTTGGGCAAACCTTCGTTGATGGCCAGCCGTTCCAGAATTTCATCGGCGGCTTGTTGCGGCGTCAGATCATCCAAGTCAGTGTACCCGGCCAGCCCGTGAAGCCCTTTGCCTTCGACACGCGCAAACCTGGTCAGCATGACTTCGCCGACTCTGCGTGCTTTCAGCAAGCTGTAAACGGCGCTCCATTCCAGGCCGCACCATTCTTTGGTTTCGTAATCCGGGCAGAACACCACAACCACCAAATCAGCTTTTTCGCGGTAAAGGTCTGGCAGGTAAAAGGCCAAGTCGCTGCGCGAAAACTCAGCGGAATGATATTTGTCGTACAGGATGGCATCTTCGCTGAATTGCTTGGCGAGGATGGTGGCGACTTCGGCGACGAAGTCGCGTTTTTCTCCGGCAAAGGAAAAGGCGATGCGAAAGCGTTTGTCTGGCATAGGCTCACCTCACTTGAGGAATTGGGACTGCATTGGTTTTCATCCCGGAGGGATGGCTGACTATAGGCAGGTCGTTTACGGCCTGTAGGACGATCATAAGATTGGCTCGTCGCGTAGCGACGATTGAACTCTTTGCGCCATTCAACCGTCGCTACGCGACGCGAAACTTCTTACTACATTTGCAGGCCGTAAACGACCTGCCTAAATTCAATCGCCGCTATGCGGCGGGGCAATGACGGTTACCCTTCCAAAGGCTCGCTTAAATTCAACTGTTAGGCCGCGGCGCTACTACTTCTTCGCGGCTTTTGCGTAGCTGACCATGTTCGCAAACATACGATACGCGCCGGGCGTGCCGACCGGGAATTGCCGGAACCACGCGTAGCCCGTGAAGATGTAATTGCCTTTGCCGTATTGCGCGACCAGTTGGCCGCCGTTCAGCACTTTGCCCGTGTCGTCCGGCGCAGCCAGCAGCGGCGTGTAACGCGCATCCCATTCGCTCAGAAAATACAGGCCGCGCTCCTGCACCCAGTTTTTCCAATCATCCGGGCCAATCTTGTTCGGGAAGTTGAACAGCGGATGATCAGGCACCAGCATCGTCACCGGAGCGTTTTCGTCCGTCACGCGTTCGCCACGCATTTTCACCGGATACGGCGCGAAGTTGCCGCTGGCGAATTCCTGTTTGTTGTATTGAACAATCAACGTCCCACCGTTCGAAACGTATTCCAACAAGCGTTTGTTGTTGGCGATGACGTCTTCGTTGACTTCGTACACGCGAATGCCGAGCACGATGGTGTCGTAGCCGGATAAATCCGCCGAAGCCAATTCAGCAGAGTTGATGAGGTGAACGTTGACGCCAAGTTGCTGCAAAGCTTGCAGGCCGTCGTCACCGCTGCCCATGACGTAACCGACTTTCAGGTTGGCCGCGACTTTGGCGTCGAAAACTTCGACTTTGGTTTTGGCTTCGCGGTAAAGGAAATGCGTTTCGATGTGCGGATAGGAAATTGCCGTGTAGCCGTTGGCGTAGGTCTTACTGCCTTCTTCAGCGACGGCTTGCAGGTCGAACGTGCCGTTCGATCCCGCGGGCGGAGTGACCTTGAACGTGCGCGCAGTCTTTTCGCCTTGTTTGGTGAAATTCAGCGGACGCGCATCAGCTTCGACTTTCCAGCCTTGCGGAGCGATCAGCTTGACTGTGCCGTTGATCGTGCGGCGCGCGTTGTCGGTGATTTCGATGGAAATTTCGCGCGTGCGGTTTGGGCTTTCGCTGGGAATGACCAGCAGTTGCGGGTTGACCGTCAACGTCACTGCCGGAGCAACTTTCAATTCGCGGCGAATTTCGCCGAAGGTTTTGTCTGCAAAGCGATACTCAACAGGTTGCGTCAGCACAACGCGTTCGCCGCTCAAGGTCAGTTCGATGCGAGCTTGGGCGACAGGCGGACCGAAGGGCAGCGTTTGCGGCATGCTGCTGTCCCAGTCGAATTGATCTTTGGTGCGCGGTTTCGCCAACCAGTAGGGCTGCGTGGATGGTGCGCCTTCGGGAACGGCGGCGCGGAATCGGGCGACAAAGTTTGGCGTTTCGCGGCCTCGAAACCCTCCACCAACTTGTTGTTCCGGTTCGGAAAGCGGCGCGACTTGCCAGGTGGCCGGAGCAACGAGTTTAGCTGCGGGTGCGGCATTTGCCGCTGAAGCGCGAAAGTACACATTTGCTGAAACGTCCAAAGCTTCGCCGGGCGTGACGATTTCAGTGTTGGAAAGCGCGTCCACGATAACGCCGTGCGCTTTCGCCAATGCGCTGTTAAATTGGTTTTCTTTGGTAGCCAGAATTGAATCCACGTTGGCTTTGGAAACGGCATCCAGGTTGCCAAGTGAAGCGCGCAAGGCACGGACTTCGTGCAACCCTGCGGCCAAATGCGGAGCGATCAATTCGGGCTGTTCAATTCTGAATTCCGCCAAAGCTTTGGCGGCGGCGTCCTTGATCTTGTTCAGCGAAGGCAACAACTTTTCGCCACCCGCACCTGCAAATTTGGCGACGCCGGTTAAAGTCACATCAATGCCCGCAAACAACGAAGTCTCTTTTTCGGGAGCTTCGACCACGGAAGACAAGCGCGGAAAAGAACGAACTGCAGAGCCTTTCATCTGCGTCATGCCCATGTCTTGCGAACGATGTTGGCTGCGGCCATCGGAAGCGAGTTCATTGTACGAACGCCCCAGCACTGGATCATAAACGCCAACATCGAATTCGGCGCGCGGGCCTGCGCCGCCGCCGCCAAACCGCCGCGCGTACACTTTCAGCACTTGCCAGGGCTGCAATCCTTCTTTGAGTTGTTCGGGATAGCGCGCAGGATCGGCAGCGGCTTTGACCGCTTCGGGCAACAGCGCGCCAGCGGTTTGGTGCTGGCCGTGGCCATCCTGATTCGTGCCGCTCCATCCGTTGACAACTACCAGCGGACGCATAGAGCGAATCACGCGCACCATATCGCCAAGAACTTCTTCGCGGTTCCACTTTTGCAGCGTCTCTTCCATCGAACGCGTGAAGCCGAAATCCATCGCGCGCGTGAAGTATTGTTCGCCGCCATCCAGCTTTCGCGCCGCCAGCAATTCTTCGGTGCGAATGACGCCCAAGGCTTCTCCCAACTCCGGCCCAATGCCATTCTGGCCGCCTTCGCCGCGATTTAGGGAGAGGTAAGCCGTGCGCGCTCCCATCGCCCGCGACATGTACGCCAGCATATCCGTACTTTCGTCGTCTGGATGCGCGGCGGTGTGCAACACGCTGCCGATGGTTTGCAACTGGCGAAGCGTCAACGCCAATGCACTGGCTCCGCGCTCTTCGGGCGAAAGACCTGTTTTGGCAGAAACTGCCACTTGAATGATTTGAAGCGAAAGAATCGCGATCAAGGCGAACGCCAGAACTTTTCTCATAACCTTAATTTTCCTGTTGTTTGGGTTGTTGCGGAGTAAACAAACTGATGAGCAGGCCAACAATCACGACGGCGACGCAGCCGACGACGTTATACCAAAGAAAGCTGATTTTCGTGGTGTTGCCAACGATGGCGACCGCGCCCATTCCCGCCAGTAAACCGAAAAAGGCTCCGTTACCATTCGCCCGTTTGGTCGCGATGGCCAGCACGAAAACGCCCAGAATCGAACCGTAAAAGTACGAACCGAATTTGTTGACGACTTCGATCAGCGAACCTAAGCGTCCGGCATAAATGGCGACGACGCAAGCGAAGATGCCCCAGCAGCCCGTAGCAATTTTGGAAACGGTCAAGTAATGCGAATCGGGGGCGTCTTTGCGAAAGTGGCGGCGGTAAAAATCCATCACCGTCGCTGTGGAAAGCGAAGCCAGTTCTGCCGAGATTGAACTCATTGCCGCCGCAAAGATCGCCGCGATGATCAAGCCGATGACTCCTGCCGGAGCGTAGGTTGTGACAAAGGTTGGAAAGACGTAGTTCGTATCGTTGAAAGCTTTGCCTGTGACGCTTTTGACCAGATCGCCCGCACGTTTGCGAATATCGGTCATTTTGGAGTTTGCGGCCACAAATTCCTGCTTGGAAACATCACCGAAATTCGTATTGAGCGAAACCACGCCGCGATTTCCATCATTGGACCAGAAAAGTGCTGCCTTCCGCCTCTCTTCATATGCAGCCGCATATTCAGCGTTCAGTTGCTTATACTCGGCACTTTGCTCGACTTTGGCACGGTCATCAGCTTTGAAAATCATCGGCGGTTGGACGAATTGATAAAACACAAACACCATCACGCCGATGAACAGGATCAACACCTGCATTGGAATTTTGATGAACGCGCTCATCAGCAGCGAAGTCCGACCTTCGCTGACGGATTTGGCCGTCAGGAAGCGCTGCACCTGGCTTTGGTCACAACCGAAATACGACAACATCAAAAACAATCCGCCGATCAATCCAGACCACAGTGTGTAGGTTTCGTTCAGGTTGAAACTAGTATCCACGGTTTTCATACGCCCGACGGCTCCAGCCAAATCCATCGCCTCGCTGACGGAAACGCCTGCTGGAAACTGGCCGATGATGACGAATAGAATGACTGCCAAGCCGATGAAAATGATGACCATCTGTTTGACGTCCGTCCAGGTGACGGCCTGCACTCCGCCAAACATCGTATAAATCGTCGTCGTCAATCCCATCACCAAAATTGTCGTCAGTTCGTTCCAGCCCAGCACCAGCGACAAAACGACGGAAGGCGCAGCGACAATGACACCGCATGACAACCCCCGAGAAATCAAAAAGAAGAAACTGGTCAGGCTGCGGGTTTTGGAATCGAAGCGGCGTTCCAGGTATTCATACGCCGTATAAACTTTGGCGCGATAAAAGAACGGAACCGCTGTCACGCACAAAATCACCATCGCAAACGGCAATCCGAAGTAAAACTGAATGAACCGCATTCCGTCCGAATACGCCTGTCCGGTTGTGCCGACCAGCGTGATGGCCGAAAGCTGCGTCGCCATCACGGACAATCCGACCGCCCACCACGGCAGGCTGCGACTAGCCAGAAAGTATCCTTCGATTTCATTGCTCTTTTTCGTCAGCCGCAATCCGTCGTAAACGATGTAAATCAAATACGCGGCAACAATCGTCCAATCCAGCCAATGCATTTGGTGATCCTTTGGAAACGTAGAGCAGGTTTTCCAACCTGCTCAGGTTTTGAAGTGGCTGCGCTTTCAACCTAAAAGGGCGTTTTGCGAAAGCCCGCGCAGGTTGGAAAACCTGCGCTACATTATTGAAACAACTTTGAGAACCACCAAAGCCCTACAATCAAAGCAGTGGTGTAAACGATGACGGCAAGATAGACACGATTCCAGTGCGGATATTCGCGTTCGCCTTCACTTGGTTGATTCATTTTATTTGCTCCAGTTACAGCGTTGTTAGAACTCGCTCGTGCAAGGTCGGCACGTAATCCAAATGCTCTGGCCGCATCAGCACGCTGCGGAAAACTGTCAGCATAGCTTCGTCCCAAACCAAATCTTTATGCCCAGCCAGCAAGCCGGGTTTGGCATTGAATTTCGCCAAGTAGATTGGATGCTCTGCGTCATGCATCAATGCTTCAAAGACGCGATGTGTGATCTGACTGGTTTCGGAAACCTTGTGGCTGGCAGTTGCGGCGTAAAAATTGACGATGTCCAGTTGAGGCGGAAGCACAAGTCGCAGCTCGTCGCTTTCTTTGATCAGCTTTGCCCAGCGAAGCGCAGCCGCGCGTGTCTTTCGTAAAATCGCTCCCAAACCGGTTTCGGCTTTCAGCGGAAAGCATTGCAGTGTCGCCCACAGCGCAGCCGCAGCGGCTCCGGCGCGCGAACATTCCAGGCTGATTTCGCCCAGATGCAATTCGTTCGAGCTGAAATACGTGTATGGTGAATCGTGTTTGTAAAAGCGCCCGACGCTGGGATCGCGGAACAGCACAGAGCCGCAGCCGTAGGGTTGAAGTCCGTGTTTGTGCGGATCAACAACCAGGCTGTCGGATTCAGCGATGGCGCGGAAAGCGGCTGCGGAATCTTCATCCAGCGAATCACCGCCAGCCAGCAGCTTGAAAAATCCACCGTAAGCCCCGTCCACGTGAATGCGGAAATCGAATTCGCGGCGAAGCTCCAATGCTTGATCAATCGGGTCTACTGCGCCAAGCGCCGTCGTCCCGGAAGTCATCACAACCGTTCCGATCTCACCGGATTTCAACTTTGCGCGCAGATCGTCCAAATCCATTCGCCCGCGACCATCCACCGCGATTTCGACAGTTTTCGCACCAATGACTTCGCACATGCGGCCGTGCGTGTAATGGGCTTCGGTGGAAAAGGCAACGGCTTTTTCAGGATGCAGGTGGCGCGCCACCCATAGCGCTTCCAGATTGGCGACGGTTCCGCTGGAAGTCAGATGGCCAAGATGGGTTTCGTACCCGAACATTCGCGCCATTTCGGCCACAACTTCGATTTCCAATTTGGCAGTCGCCGGGCCACCGTCCAGCGCGTGATTGTTGGGATTGATTTGTTGCGCGATGAAATATGCAATCGAAGCGATGTAATGCGGCGGTTTCAACATCTGTCCGGCGTAGCTGGGATGCCAAAACGGATAATTGTCCCCCAACCGCTCAACTAGTTCATTCAGCACTTCGCGCGCGCGGGCTTCGGGCAGTTGCAGCGTTTCGTCAATTTCGTATTCGTGCCAGCGCGATTGCCACTCGGCCAACTGTCCGAGCGCATCCGGCAGCAGGTTCAGGATTGCAGAAGCATTGTTCGTCATTCAATTGTGAAGTTGGATTGAATTTGAAGCAGCGCTGAAAGAACGTTGTGTTCAATTTCGCGAGCTTCGATTTCAAAAGGAATTTGTTCGTAAGCGATTTTTTCCACCATCCCGTTTCGACGGTTTTGTAGATACGCCGACAAATACTTTGTTCTGAATCCCCATTTGCCGAATTGGTGGTACTGCCGGCAATGAACGATTTCGTGAGCGATCAGCGCCAAGCCTTCAGCAGAATCAAGTCGGTAGTAACCCGGCGCAAAGTAAATCTTCCATCCATCGGTATAACCGATTGGCTCAGCGACAGCAGTGATCGAAACGTAACGCGGAATGCCTTCAAAAATGCGGACCCGGCTCAAATCCAAATCAGGAAAAAACGGCGCAAGCAGTTGTTGAACTTCGAGCGGCAACGGCTCGCCTCTTTGTTTCATAAAACCTCTCCCACGAAATCACACGAAGAGGGCACGAAGAAAGACAAAGAAGAAATGGACAGGATTTACGGGACTTAGCAGGATTGGCTTCTGTATTCTCTTATGAGTCGCCTATTAGGTGCGGTTTCACCTTGTTGAATCCTGCAAATCCTGTCAGAAATTTCTTCGTGAATCTTCGTGTGACTTCGTGGGAAAAATCATCGCTGCATCGCCAGTCGCAGCATTTCCGCAAACAGTTCGACTAGCGGCTGTGTCAACATTCGGAATGCGGCTTCCAGCGCCTGGGCGAATCTGGCTTGCGTGATGTCGTCTGACAGAATCACCAGCGGCGGAAATCCGGCGCGTTCAGTGTAAAAGCTTGCAGCCAACATTGCTGTCGGTTCAGTTACATTCGGAAATGGATGCAAATCCAACAAACGCAGGTAAACCACCGAAGCCTGTTCGACGGCATGAAGTTCGCCGAAGCTTTCCGTCGAAAACCAGTCAAACGCCATCGCAAGCATTTTGGGCAAAATGATTGCCGGAGTCGGATCGTGCAATGCATTTAGCGGACGCGCTTCGTTGGTTCTCAATTCCGCTTTCGCACCGGTCAACGTTTCGTGCAGTTCCATCAACCTGTCGGCATTGAAAACCCCTTCTTTGGCCCAGCCGGAAACTTTGCCAGCCGCCGCCAGCAAATTTGCGCGTTCAATGCTGTTAACAGACCGGCGAAGCAGGTGTTCCACCTGGTATTCGCGCAGCGATTCAGCCGAAACTTCTGTTTTTTTCCAGGCTTCCTGTTCAGCACCCAGCGTCGCAGACCACGACCCGGACGATTTCAAATTGTCGTTGAAGATAGGTAATTCCAGAGAGTTGTTTATGCCGGAGCTTCGTACAGGGCGGCCATCAAAGCGGCAATTTCGCCGATTC
>CAZMXG010000105.1:0-27424 GCA_964570175.1 uncultured Heliomicrobium sp.
AACAGTTTACTCAAAACCCGACTGACTCACCCTATTTCAAAACAAGCTCTTAGAATGGTCAGGCAATGACACCTCGAGAACAAAACGGAACCGGCGATGAGACATCAATCCCATCGCCGGTTCTGTTTTTAGATTTACCTGAGTTTTAGAAGCTAATACGAAGCTGGAATTCGATTAACCTTCCTCCAGGATCGTTAGTTCCTGATACGGTGATGTCGCGGAATGCAGTGCGTGTTTGCCCAAAGCTGGCAGCAATGCCTTGCCCCGAAGCATCAGCCAGACTGGAAATGAAAAAGTCTGTGATGTTGAATGCGTTTAGAAACTGAGCGCGGAAATCAACAGTGAACTTTTCGCCGACTTTCGTCCGCTTCAGAATATTCAAGTCCACGCGTTGCTGCCAAGGGCCTTGCAAGAACAACCGTTCACCGAATTCGCCGGGAGTCGTGGGCGGAGCCAGATACGGTTCATTCGGTTTCAGATCAGCCAACGTCTTGCCACCCGTTTCAAACGCGGCCAAAGAGTTGTCAATAATCGCTTGCGGCAACCAGTAAATGATACGGTTGTCAGCCTTTCGAATATCAACCAGTTTTTGCAATTGGCTGCGTGTAATGTTTTTCAGGATAAAACCGCTATCCTGTGTGTTCAGTGTGGCTCTACCGCTGGTAATCAGATTGGAAGTTCCAGACTGGATGCGCGCCACTCCACCCACCTGCCAGCCCTCCAGCACTTTGCCGATGACGCCTTTTGCTCCGCTTAGGAAGTGGCGCCCAGGACCGATTGGCAATTCGTAAATCCCGTTGATCTTGAAGGCGTGGCGCAGATCCCACGGCGACAACCCCTTGTCATATTCTGGAAAACGCAGGCTGCGTGGTTGGCTCAGCACAGACGAAGATGACGCAAACATATTCGTCAGCGATTTGCCAAAAGTGTAGCTCCCATCAACCAACAATCCTTTCGACAAGCGCCGTCGAAGTTCAACCTGCAAGGAATTGTAAGTTGTGTGGCCGCCATTGGTGACCAAGAATGATCCGGCGGAGCCAGCGATGGGATTCAGGTAAAAGAAGTTCGACACGCGAGTGCCGTCTTGCAGGGTAGTGAAAGGAACCAACCCAGCATTGATCAGCCTGTTCATCGCTGGGGTGCTGGCCGCAATCGTATTTGCCAAACTTCCCGCCAAACCACGCTGAATCGTGGTTGCGAAGGTGGCATCATTGGTCGTGTTCAACCCCAGGGCAATTACCGGGATCGCTCGTGTGCCGGCGACGGATGCTTGCTGTCCGAAATTGTTGCTTGCCGGATTCGCCAGCCGCGCCAAGCGCAGGTTTTCCTGAGCAATCTTGAACTCACTGAGGAAACCGTTTTCAAAGACGTTCACTTCGTTGAGGTTCAATTGCCGCCAAAGTTTGGTGCCATGGTTGCCAACATAGCGAATTTCAAGAGCAGTGTTTTTAGTCAGTTCCCGCTGAAGGCCAAACGACCAGGATTGCGTGTATCCCATTCGCAAACCCGGATCCCATTCGTTGTAACTTACTCCCAGAGGAGAAGACAGTGGGAATCTTGCTTGTGGAATCGCAACCGCGGGAAGAGTTGTATCGCGGAAAAGAACACTACCTGCTCCGCTATAGCCATTCGGGCCTGTGAAGGAAGCAATATTGTTTGTCGTCGGATTGACCGACAGCGTCACTGTTGGTCCTTGGTTCAACCCCCACATGCTGTGGAAGACGTTGAATCCTTCGCGGACGTAAGCAATCGAATATCCGCCGCGAATGACTGTTTGCCCTCCGTCACCAACCAGTTTTTTCAAAATGCCATTGTTCGTTGCAGGAGGTGTCCAGGCAAAACCAAACGATGGGGCTAAATCTTTCATGCTCGTTTGATAAGGCTTTCTTCCTGTATCAGTCAGTTCGAACTGAGGAATGATATTGTTGGTAAATGTACCCGGCTTGAATAAGTTGCCCGCGCCAGATGGGCCGAAAACCGAATCATAACCGGCGGTCGTATAAATGCCGTTGATATTGCGCGGAACGAAATCCAGTTCCCAGCGCAATCCGTAATTCAGCGTCAGATTCGGACGCGCACGCCAAGCATCCTGCATAAACAAGCCCAGTTCGTTTTGAGTGTTCAGTTCAGTAAATGGCGCATATTCAAGCTGTAATGACTCTGGGCGTAACGAAGCCGAACGAGTAATACCACTGACTCGACCGGTTAACTGCGCATACAGATTCGCGGCTTCAGTGCGTTGCGTCGCAGTGCTGTTCGGGAAATTGCCTGTCGTAAATAGAGATGTTGCCCCAGTGTTGACTGGGTCACCGGTGGCAATTCCCAATGTCGCTGTTGGGATCAACTGCGAGCCATAAGATTCCTGGTAGCTTTTGATGTGTGTAAATGCGCCGCCAAAGCTCAACGAATGAGCCCCCTTCGACCAGGTTAAGGTGTCGTAAAACGTCCAAACTGGAGTATGGCGACGGGATTGCGTCTGTCGAGTCTGTGGATTACTGGTGAACGGAAATGAGAATGCAAATCCGCGCCACGGAGCAAATAATCCGGGACTCATTTCACCCGAAAACAAGACGTTTCCGCCTTGCCCCAACGTGCCACGTACTTCGTTAATCAGGTTCGGCGTCAATGTTGAACGCAACGCCAAGGCACCCGAAAAAACATTGCGCTTGATACTACCAGTTGGCGGTTGGCCCAGAACGACTCCGGTGTTTGGCACAACTGGCAACTGTCCGTTCACACCATCCGGATTGGAAAAGTAATACTGGTAGTTGTAAACGTATTCCAGGTGATGTTTCTCCGTGACGTTCCAGTCCATGCGTAGCGTTGGAAAGCGGCGAACGTTTTGCCCTGGAGCCTGAAAATTCAAATCCAGCCGGTTGTAATCGGCGTTGGTTCCGATGCGATCCCGGATTCTGCCGCCTTTGGCCGCGCCTGCCGTAAAGGCATCCATAATGCTGGCAATCGTGGGATCAACCGTCGTGGAGTATGGGCGCACGCTTGCTGGCAAGGTGGCATTCGCCGTCGTTGCCAAGCTCAACAAATTGATCTCCCGTATTGTGCCGGCTGAATCACGATACGTGTAAATGCCGGTTTTGGCTTTGTCGGTCAGTAACGTGGGAGCTCGGTCGTACGTTTGCGGCAGTTGAAACTCTTCGTAGTTGGCAAAAAAGAAGATTTTGTTTTTCAGAATCGGCCCGCTGATATTACCGCCTACCTGATTCAGCAAAATACGGTCGCGGGGCAATCCATCTAAATTATTGAAGTAGTAATTCGAATTCAACGCCGTGTTGCGATGCTGCCAAAAACCACCGCCGTGCCAATCGTTGGTTCCGCTCTTGGTCACAAAACGAACTTGCGCAGCTCCCTGTCCGCCAGATTCAGCCCCGGGTGTTGCCGTTGAAAGGCTGACTTCGCCAACAGCATCAGCCTTGGCTTGTGTTGCAGTGAAAAATCCGTCGGAAGATTTCAACAGATTGTCCTGAACGTTTATGCCGTCAATCGTGATGTTCAAACTGCCTTTGGGCAAACCGTTGATTGAAGAACTGCGCGGCGTGCCGGGTGTTTGCGTGCCCGGCAGCACCAAAACCAACTGCATTGCATCGCGAGTCGAAAACGGAAGTTCATTGATCTGGCGTCCGGTGATGGTTGAGCTGATGGTTGCGCTTTGGGTTTGCAACACCTCGCCGCCGCCTGTAACGACAACCTGCTCTCCTACGCCACCGATTTCCAACGTGGCATTAACCGTTGTTGGCTGACCGACGTCAACATTGACGTTTTGCACAATGGTGGTTTTGAACCCTTGTGCAGTGACAGTGATCGTGTAATTACCAACCGAAACCGAAGGCATGAACCAGGTCCCTTCAGAGTTACTGATAACATTGCTCTCTTGCTGCGTAGCGGTATTTTTGGCTGTTACCTGTGCGCCGCGAATGACTGCGCCTTGCGGATCAGTAATTGTGCCGGTCAGTTTGCCCGCAGTGGAAACCTGAGCAAAAGCCGTGGACGAAATCACAACTAATAGTGCGATCAGGTTGAAGGCAAGGCTCCAACCTGAGGCTCGCAGATATTTCATAGGAACCTCCTGAGTAAGTTGTTGGGGTTAGCAAACACGGGAAGAAACAGGAAAGTGACTTAGCTTCCCGCAATTCTAATTAGTGCTGTAATTAGTGCTTTTATTGATGAAAACTTCTCAGCAAATGCTCGATGGTGAAGATTTTATTGCAGTGCTAATGGATATTTGTATTTTGACGAGCGGTTTATAACGCTTTTCGCGATGAGAAGTCCAGAGTTTGGAAATATTGTGACGTAGGGAAGGAGGCTGTTCCTTCCCTACGCAGGATAAACGAAGCCCTCTAGGGATTTATCCGCAAACTAAGTTCACTAATGTGCGAACACAAACGCCGGTTGGTCCAACAGCTAGATAGGGTTTATTACTCTCATTCCAGGCGGTTCCGGCAATATCCAAATGCACCCACGGAGTGTCTTCGACAAATTCGCGAATAAAGTATGCGCCGGTGATGGTTCCGGCTTTGCGACCGCCGATGTTTTTAATGTCGGCAATCTCGCTTTTGATTTGTTCGCGGTATTCTTTGTCCAACGGCAGTTGCCAGAACTTTTCACCTGACTTTTTCGCTGCGGCAATCACGGTGTTAATCCATTCCTGATTGTTGCCCAGAATCGCCACGTAAACATCACCCAAAGCAATCGAAACTGCTCCGGTCAAGGTGGCCAAATCTATGATTTTCGTAGCGCCGAGCTTGCGCGCGTAAGCCACTGCATCAGCCAGAACCAGCCGGCCTTCGGCATCTGTATTGATGACTTCGATGGTTTTACCGGTCATTGCGCGAACCACATCGCCTGGGCGTTGAGCGCGACCACCAGGCATGTTTTCCGTCGCGGGAACAATGCCCAGCACATTCACCGAAGGTTTGAGCTGCGCGATCGCGCGCATGGCTGCGATGGTCGTCGCCCCGCCAGCCATGTCGTATTTCATCTTCTCCATACCGTCTGCAGGCTTGATCGAAATGCCTCCGGTATCGAACGTGATGCCTTTGCCCACAATGGCGACTGTTTCATCCGATTTGGTTTTGGGCGTGTAACTCAGAACGATTAGTTTGGCTGGTTCGGCAGAGCCTTGCGCCACTCCCAGCAAAGAACCCATGCCCAGTTCTTTCATCTGGCTCTCTTCCAGCACATCCAATTCCAGACCATAAGATTTGGCAACTTCTTCGGCCTGGCGAGCCAGTTCGGTTGGCGTCATTATGTTGCTGGGCTCATTGATGACTTCACGCCCAAAGTTAGCAGCTTCAGCAATAATGCGCCCACGTTCGATTCCTGCCTTGGCATCATCGTTGCTGTCGCCGTTCGTGGCCAGAATCATTTGATCCAGATGATTTTCTGTCTTGTCGTTGGTGTGATACTTGTCGGGTTCAAACAATGCCAACAAAGCACCTTCGGTTGCCGCCTGAGCGCTTTCGGTAACAGCCAGATCGGAACGGCGCAGAAAAGCAAACGTCCGGACCTTTTTGCCGCGAAGCGTTCTCGCCGCCGTGCCAGCCATTCGCCGCACATTGTCCGCCGTAAACTCTTCGCGTTTGCCAGCGCCAAGCAATAACAACCGGCGAGCTTTCATATCGCCCGTGCTATGCACATAAGCAGATTCGCCGGATTTCCCCGTGAATTCGCCGGTTTCAATCAACGAAGTCAGCACGCCGCCAGTTCGTTTATCAATTTCTGCCAGAACACCGCTTTCTGGTTTTTCGCCTTCAAAAATGCCGACGGCCAGCGCGTCGCATTCAATTTCGTAAAACTTTCTTGAGTCAGCTTTGACTTCCATTCAAGTTCTCCATTTTATGTTTTGACTGGGGATTTGGTGGTAAATAAAGACCAGAAGATAGTTCACTCTATCCCTTGTCTCTGCGTCTCAGTTTCATTCGTCACGCATTCTATTTTTCATCGCCGCACGAGCTTCGCGTTCCTGGGTCTTTCTGGCTTCGGTTTCGCGCTTGTCGTAAAGCTTTTTGCCCTTGGCCAACCCGATCTCACATTTGATCAGATTGCCCTTGAAGTAAAATCTGGTCGGCACCAGCGTTAATCCTTTTTCCTGTATTTTCGATTGCAGCCGGATGATTTCCCGTTTATGCATCAGCAAGCGGCGTTCGCGGTCGGGTTCGTGGTTTTGCCGGTTTCCATGGGAATAGTGGCTGATATGAACATTCAGCAGCCACGCCTGCCCTTCGCGCACGGAAACATACCCATCTTTCAAATTGACGCGGCCACCACGGGCCGATTTGACTTCAGTTCCAAACAGTTGAACCCCGGCTTCATACGTTTCCAGGATAAAATAGTTATGGTAAGCCTCTCGATTGGTGGCAACGGTTTTCTTTTGTTCTGTTTCTGTCTTCTGTGCCATTCGATCTGTTCTAGATTCTTTCCGATTTCAACGGACGCTCCATCAATTCAATTTCAAGTTCCCGCGGAGTTTTGCTTTCGTAAAGCATCTGGTAAACCCCTTCAGTAATTGGCATTTCGATTCCAAGTTTTTTTGAAAGGTCATAAGCGGCTTTGGCGGTTTTGACGCCTTCGGCAACTTCGCGCATTTCGCAGATGATTTCTTCCAGCTTGCGTCCGCGACCAAGTTCAAAACCGACGCGGCGATTGCGCGACAAACTGCCGAAACAAGTTAAAACCAGGTCGCCCATCCCAGCCAGCCCTGCAAGCGTTTCGGCTCGCCCGCCAAGCTTCACCGCCAGCCGCGTCATTTCCGCCAGCCCGCGCGTGACCAGCGCAGCCTGGCTATTGTAGCCCAAGCCCAACCCATTCACCGCTCCGACGGCAATTGCCATTACGTTTTTTGCCGCGCCACCAATTTCCACACCTGTCACATCATTGTTGGTGTAGACGCGAAACCGGCCCGAAGAAAAAGCCTGCTGAGTTTCAGCCGCCCAGATCATGGAATGCCCCAATGATTGTGATGCCGCGACAATGGCGCAAGGTTCGTCTTTCGCCACTTCCTGCGCAAAGCTGGGGCCGGACAATACAACATAACGCGGCTCAAACGCAGGGATCAAAACATCATGGATGACCTCTTCCATCCGCATTTGCGTTTCGTTTTCGATTCCTTTGGTTGCGTTGACAAAAATCATCTGCGGTTTCAGATGCGGAAGCATCTGACTGTAAATCTCACGGCAAACGTGCGAAGGCACGACTGTCAACACCAGTTCCGCTTCAGTCAGAGCTTCGGCCAGATCATTGGTCGGCAAAATTGAATCGGGAAACTTGAAGCCGGGCAAATAAATTTTGTTCTCCCGGTCGCGCTGCAACCCTTCGGCAACTTCCGGGCTGTGCGCCCACAAACGAACTTCATTGCCAGCGCGGGCGGCAACCAAAGCCAGCGCCGTTCCCCAACTTCCCGCTCCGATGATCGCGATTCGTTTCATTTCGCGCCGAATTTGTTTTCCGTTCCCGCTATCAGCCGCTGAATGTTTTCGTGATGTTTGGCGATGATGATTGCCGACGACGCACTGAGTGCCACGATGATCGGCAAGAAATGACTGACCGGCTCCAGCCAGGTGTGAAACAACCACACCCACAGCGGAACAAATGCTGCCGCCAGTACTGAACCAAGTGAGATAAACCGGGTTCGCCAAACGACGACCACAAAAACAATGCACGCCGCCATCACCGCCCACGGCACAATCGCCAGAAAAACTCCCAAGCCTGTGGCCACACCTTTGCCCGCTTTGAATTTCAGCCAGACTGGAAAGCAATGCCCGACAACTGCCAGCACTCCTGCGCCCGCGACAACCCACGAAGTCCCTTCTTCGCCGGTCAACAACCTTGCCACCGTAACCGCTGCAACACCTTTCAGCGCATCAAAAATCAACGTGACGATGCCTGCCCCTTTGCCTGCTTTGCGCGTGACATTGGTCGCGCCGGTTCCGCCGCTGCCAGTTTCGCGTATGTCGGCTCCGCTGGTCATCTTAACGATCAAAAAACCAAACGGAATCGAACCAAGCAGGTAAGCAAGAATGAGAACAAGTGTGTTCATTGGGGTTCACAGTTCACTGTTCGCCGTTCACAGTAACAGCCAACGCTGCGAACTGTGAGCAGTAAACATCTAACTTTTATTTGATTCTTCTCCGCAGCAGATCAAGCGCCGAATTCACCGTCAGCGTGCGAATGAATTGGCGGTCACCGGGGAAGATTACTTTGCGAGCCGTCACGTTATCTTCATCAGCCAAGGCGATATAAACCAAGCCGACCGGTTTTTCTTCTGTGCCACCACCAGGACCGGCTATGCCTGTGACGCCGATGCCAAAGGTCGAACCGGCGAGTTTGCGAACTCCGGCAGCCATCGCGCAGGCAACCTGTTCGCTGACCGCGCCGTGCTCTTCCAACATTTCAGCAGGCACACCGAGCATTCGCATTTTCGCTTCGTTGGAATACGTGACAACACCTTCCAGAAAGTAATCCGAACTGCCGGAAACTTCGGTGATGCGGCCAGCCAGCAATCCTCCCGTACAGCTTTCCGCCGTCGCCAAACTGTACCCGCGCCAGCGAAGCAAATCGCCAACAACCTGTTCCAGCGTTTCATCCCGGCGCGAATAAATGTATTCGCCCAGCACTTCATCCAGTTGACCACTGAGTTCGTCCAGCAACCGATTGCCTTCAGTTTCGCTTTTTACCTGAGCGGTCAGGTGCAATTCGATTTGGCCGTCTTTGAACAAAATCGTCGTCGAAGGATTTTGGTATTTCGTATAAACGGGAGCCGCTTTTTCATCCACGGCGGATTCGCCAAGTCCAAAAATGCTGAGCTTGCGCCGCAGGATCAATACATCGCCGACGCGCTGTTTCAATACCGGAGCGACCACCGCGTCAAACATCGGCTTCATTTCACGCGGAGGGCCGGGCAGCATCGCAATTGTGCATTTGCCTTCTTCGATCAGCATTCCCGGTGCCGTGCCATTTGGATTCTGCAAGACTTCCGCGCGCTCGATTACCAGCGCCTGCCGAGCGTTGATTTCGGGCATCGGCATGTTGCGTTTGGCGAAACGCGCCTTCAGCTTTTCCAGAATGTCGTCATCCAGAATCAACCGGCGTTTGAGGACGCGAGCGAAAATCTTGCGCGTGATGTCATCTTCGGTTGGGCCAAGCCCTCCGGTGGCAATGACAATTTCCGATCGCTTCATCGCGTCGCGGATGGTTTCTTCCAGCCGCCCTTCGTCGTCGCCGACAATCGTTTTGAGCTTCACGTCAATGCCCATCGAATTCAGCCGCTCGGTCAGCCAAAGCGAGTTGGTGTCCACACGAAACGGCGTCAACATCTCAGAGCCGATAGCGATGATTTCAGCATTCAACATAAGATTTTGAGTCAGTACCGCGCGCGGTAGCAAGCGGGTTAAGCGATCAACCACAAGGCCAATGACATCAGTACGGCGGCATAAATTCCGGCGATCACATCGTCCATCATCACTCCCAAGCCGCCGGTTAGACTTTGCAGCCCATTGATTGGGAAAGGTTTGAAGATATCGAACGCGCGAAACAGCAAAAAGCCGGGAATCATCCACCAGCGCCATTGCCCGCCAAGCCCAGCCAAAAACGGCACTATGAAAACAAAACTGATGACCTGGCCGCAAACTTCGTCAATCACAATTTGGCCGGAGTCTTTTTTGCCGAAAACGGATTCTGCCCGCGTGCCTGCCCAGATTCCGATCCAGGCCAAAAACACACTGACGACGATTAACAGGTTTTGCAGCAACGCGACATTCTGTTTGAAAGCCGCGATCAATCCGTAGGCGATCAGCAATCCGACCAGCGATCCCCAGGTTCCAGGCGCGATGGGAACAAAGCCCGCGCCTCCGCCTGTCGCGATGATAACCGCCAACCAATCAACAGGTCCCTGAGCATTAAAAGATTTGCCGCGTTTGTCGGCGAAAGGTTGAGGATTCGGCATAACCCTAGTTTTCAATCACCTTTGCCACCAGATCATATTCGTGCGCTTCGGTGATTTCGATGTTGATGAAATCTCCCGGTTTGGCGTCAAAGCCTTCCGGGGCGTCGTTGATCAGCACGTGGCCGTCCACTTCCGGAGCTTGCGATTCCAGACGAGCTTGCAACAGCAGATCGGTTTCCTGGGAAACGCCTTCCAGTATGGCGCGAAACTGTTTACCAATGATGGCTTTGTTTTTCTTCTTGGAGATTTTTGCCTGTTCGCGCATCAGCTTGGCGCGGCGGGTTCGCATCGTGCGAGCCGGAACTTTGCCGTCCAAATCGTAACCGTGTGTGCCTTCTTCGTCGGAATAGGTGAAAACACCAACTCGGTCGAATTCCACATCGCGGACAAACTGCATTAACTCTTCAAAGTCTTCGTCGGTTTCGCCAGGAAAACCAACGATCAACGTTGTTCGCAAGGTGATGTCCGGCACAAAGTGTTTCGCGCGATTCATCAGTTTTTCCAGCAATTGCCGATTGCCACCTCGACGCATACGTTTGAGCATGTTGGCGCTGGCGTGCTGCAGTGGCATATCCAGGTAATTGCAAACCTTTGATTCTTCGGCCATTGCGGCCAGTGTCGCATCGGACAAAGAATTCGGATAGGTGTACATCACGCGAATCCATTCAATACCGTCCACGCGCGCCAAGCTTCGCAGCAAATCAGCCAAACCATCTTTGATTCCCAAATCCAATCCGTATTGTGTCGAATCCTGAGAAATCAGGACGAGTTCTTTGACACCCTGTTCCGCCAAGCTTTCAGCTTCGCGCAGGATCGAACCTGCGCGGCGGCTGCGGTAATTGCCGCGCATTTGCGGAATCGCGCAAAATGCGCAGGTGTGATCGCAGCCTTCAGCAATCTTGACGTAAGCAAAATGCTTCGGCGTGGCCAGCACGCGCGGCGAGGTTTCATCATATAGATAGGTCGGCAGCCCGCGCGTCATCCAGGCATTCGATGCCACAAAGGCCGCGTCCTGCGCTGCAACCGCCGCCGGATCCACCGCCGCGACAATCTTTTCCAGTTCGCTGGTTCCGAGCACCGCATCCACTTCCGGCAACTGATTCAACAAATCCTGCCGGTATCGTTCAACCAAACATCCAGCGACAACCAGCCGTTTCAAATTGGCCGATTCTTTCAGTTCGGACATTTCCAGAATGGTGTTGATGGATTCTTCTTTGGCCGTTTGGATGAAGCCGCAGGTATTAATGACCATCACGTCGGCGGCTTCGCGGTCGGTGGTCAATTCGTAACCGTGTTGTTTCAACTGCCCCATCATGACTTCGCTGTCCACCAGGTTTTTGGGACAGCCAAGACTGACAAAGCCGATCTTTTTAATTTCAGAACTCATTATGGTTTCGATTCTCTCAGCTATTCTTACTTCCGGATAGGCCAAACAGTCTACCTTTCTGCTTGCGCGCCTGCAAAGTCGGTTTTTCCGTGCGTTCTTTGCCAGCGTTGCAGAGTTGTAAAAGCCGCTTTGACTCCCATTTAAGCCTGAAATACACTGCTCGTCAGTTCGTGGGAGAAGAGATTTTGAAACAACGCAGCCGCTGTTTTTAGGCTAGGCGGCAATCAAAGTGGTAATAGCCTGTACTGAAGGAGCGAGGAAGACATGCAAGTATTACTAACGACAATTATCCCTTTCGCCATTCTGCTCTGTGTTTTGGTCGTGATTCATGAATTTGGCCACTTCATTGTCGCCAAAATGCTGGGGATTGGAGTTGAGGTTTTTTCAGTCGGTTTTGGTAAACGGCTGTGGGGATTCAAACTTGGCGATACGGATTATCGTTTGAGCTTGGTTCCGCTGGGTGGTTACGTTCGCTTCCGCGGAGAAAACCTGGAAATGTTGCAAGGCAAAAGTGACGCTCCAGTTGACGAATTCAATTCCCAGCCGAAATGGAAGCGCTTTTTAGTCGCCTTGGCCGGCCCCGCCTTTAACATCATTTTTGCGCTGGCAATTCCAACCATTGCGATTCTGATTGGCTTTAAAGTTGGCGCGGATCAAATGCAACAGCCGGTCATAGGCTTTGTGGCCAAAAATTCCGCTGCTGAAAAAGCCGGATTGCTGCCCGGCGACAAAATTCTGAGTTTCGACGACCTGAAAAAACCGACCTGGGAAGATTTGCGGCTGGAAATTCAGGTTCGCCCGGAAGAGTCCATTCCCGTAACGATTGATCGCAACGGACAGATTTTGCAGCTTTCGCTGACGCCCACAGCCAGACAAATTGAACGTAACAAGCTTGGCGAAGCCGGGTTTCAATCTCTGATTCCCATTAAAGAAATCGTTGTCACCAGCGCTGATGCGGGCAAACCCGCTGCCCTGGCAGGCATTCAGGCCAACGACAGAATCATTGGCGTCAATGGCCAATCAGTCACATCTTGGCATCAATTCAAAAACGCTCTGAATGAAAGCAACGGTCACCCGGTGGCGCTGAAGATTGCACGTGGCGAGCAAAATCTGGATGTGCAGGCTACTCCAATTCAGGTTGATGGCGAATATAGACTTGGAATTGCCACCAGCATTCGGACAGAGCTAGTGACGCAGAAAACGTCTTCGTTGGTGGAGGCATTGCAGTATGGCTGGGCTTACAACTGGCGAATTCTGCGCGTAACAGGCATTGCCTTCCGCCAGATTTTTGCGGGCGACCGCTCAGTTCGCGAATCCGTGTCGGGTCCGATTGGAATGGCGCGAGAAACCGGGCGCGTTTATGAAAGCGAAGGCTGGACAGGGCTGATCCCCTGGGCGGCTATGATCAGCTTGAACCTGGGTGTTTTCAATTTGCTGCCGATTCCGGTGCTGGATGGCGGAATGATTGTGACCATCTTCATCGAATGGTTGATGGGTTTGGTCGGGCTGACGATGTCGTTACGATTGCGGGAGCGGATTCAAAGCGTTGGACTGGTGATTATTCTGGCTCTGATGGTTTTCGTTTTCGGCAATGACGGCTGGCGATTGATCGAAGACAAATTCGGAAAGAAAGAAGCTCCGACGCAGATCCAGCAGCAGGCTCCGGCTCAACAGCAGGCTCCCGCACCATCACCTAGCAAATAAGCGTAAGAACGAAAAAGCAGCGCTTCACGCTGCACCCAAAGGGCGATTCGAAAACGGATCGCCTTTTTTTATTTCCCTGAAGGCATTTGGCTATCAGGGCCTATCAGGTGTACATCCTTGGTTAAACCACAATTTTAGTATTGCTGTTCCCTATCAAAGCGCGACCTTCTGATTGGGTTTAATGATCGTACTGTTGAGCGTTCCGATTTACTTTTTCTGGTTAAGACCGTCGGATTAGAAGAAGCGTTGAGACAGGTGAAGCATTTGCAAATTGGCAAAACCAGCCATTGACGCTTTCCGAACCTTGCGTTTAGAGTATGCGCCACTTCGGGATCGCCGAACGTTTCGATCACTCCGCGATTCCGCACGCAGTCAAACTTCAAAATAATTTCTGCTGAAACAGCATTACTTGTTAAAACTCGAATCGGCTTGCATTACGTCAAGCTAAGGAGAACCAGGATGTCACTGTTTGCCACCAAGTCAATTGATCTGATTATTGCCGAGTCTCAGGAAACCGGCACACACACTCTGAAAAAGACGCTTAGCGCTCTGGATCTGACCATGCTCGGTATTGGCGCGATCATCGGAACGGGGATTTTCGTGCTGACAGGACAGGCTGCTGGCAAACACGCCGGGCCTGCGGTTGTCATTTCAATGATCCTGGCCGGAATTGCCAGTGTCTTTGCGGCGCTTTGCTATTCGGAATTTGCTGCCAGCGTTCCGATTTCAGGCTCGGCGTATGCCTACGGGTATGGCACGCTCGGCGAATTTGTAGCGTGGATTATCGGCTGGGATTTGATTCTGGAATACGCATTCGGCGCGGCAACGGTTGCGGTTGGGTGGTCTGGTTATGTTGTCAGCTTGCTGAAAGATATAAGCCAGTACACGGGCTTTTCTGTAAATATTCCGGCAATTTTAACTGTGGGTCCATGGGACAAAGTAAAGCTGGTTGACGGAAGTGAAGTCTCAGGTCTGATCAACCTGCCCGGCCTTCTTATTGCGGTTGGGGTTACGCTGCTGCTGATTAAAGGCATTAAGGAATCAGCCTCTTTCAATTCAGTAATCGTGATGGTCAAGGTTATCGTCGTCCTGCTGTTTATTGTTGCGGGAATCGGTTACGTCAACAAAGGCAATTTGGGAATCGGTTGCACACCAGGCACTGCGGGTTGCGCAGAGTTTATGCCGTTCGGATTTAGCGGCGTTGTTACCGGAGCGGCGGTAATTTTCTTTGCTTATATCGGCTTTGACGCCGTATCCACAGCTTCACAGGAAGCGAAGAATCCACAACGTGATATGCCAATCGGCATTCTGGGTTCATTGGCGATCTGCACCGTGCTTTACATACTGGTTGCAGGAATTATGGTCGGATTGGTTGATTACAAGCTGTTGACGAATGCGGCGGCTCCAATTGCCGTGGCAATTGACGCCGCCTTGCAGCAGGCGCAGGGAACAACGATGGGAACAATCCTGAAGGTTTTCCCAACGATTATCAAAGTTGGCGCAGTGCTTGGGCTGAGTTCAACAATGGTGGTAATGGTGATGGGGCAGCCGCGCGTTTTCTATTCCATGTCCAAGGATGGGCTGCTGCCGACCTGGGCTGCCAAAGTCCATCCGAAATACCAGACCCCGCACATTACGACGGCCATCACTGGAGCAATCGTTGCCATTCTGGCGGGCTTTGTTCCCATCAGTTTGCTCGGAGAACTCGTCAGTATCGGGACTCTGTTTGCGTTCGTAATCGTCGGCACCGGCATCATCATTTTGCGCAGAACCAATCCTGAGATGAAGCGCCCGTTCAAGGTCCCGTTCTCGCCTATCATTCCAATTGCGACAGTAATGTCCGCGGCTTATTTGATGAACAGTTTGCCGCTGGATACCTGGATTCGGCTGATTGACTGGATGTGCATCGGCCTAGTTCTTTACTTCGCCTACAGCTACTCCCACAGCAAACTCAGTTCAGATTCAGGCAGAGCAGCCAATTCAACGACGGCAAAAAATTATACGCCTCCGGTCGCGGCGATTATTGGGATCATTGCCACAATTATTCTGACGATCTTGCAGGTAAATAAATCCATCGTCAAACCTGATGCGCTGTATCACGGTGCGCTGGATTACGGCATTCGGCTTTTCTTCTGGATAGTCGTGGGCTTGCTGGTCATTATGCTGATGTACGGCAAAAAGGACGCCAGCGGCGGACGAGATCCAAAAGTCAAAAGCATTGGCCTAGCTGTGTCGCTGGTGAATCTGATCGCATGGGCTGGAATTACATACTGGTTCTTTGTCCATTACGCTCAATTGCACGGTAAGTAATTCCCTTTACTTGCTTTGGGAAAAGGCGGCTCTGATCAGAGCCGCCTTTTTTGTGCGCTGGAAATGCTTTTGCTGTTCTTGCACTGGAGCTTCGATGAGGCTGGAACAAGAAACTGGCGCGCCAAGCCACTCGTTTGACTTTGCAAAACAGACGACGCTTAATAACTGCTTGTTTCCCCTTTACGATTGATCAGACCGGAAATTATATGAATTACAACTTTGAACTCATCAAACGATACGGGAAGGTTTTGGCCGGAGGAGTTACGTCCCCGGTCATTTTGAACATTTTGATCACGTCGGTTTGTGATATGCGCTGCGTCCACTGCTTTTTCACGGAAGAACTGGACGACAAACCGCGCAAGAAACTGCAGATGACGACGGAAAATCTGGTCCGCATCAGCGAAACGCTTGGCGGCCAATTGCCGATCCTAATCATCGCGGGTGGCGAACCTTTCACCAGAAAAGACCTGCCGGAAGTCGTCCGGGCATTTTACGAAAACAATAAGCTGGAATCGGTTTATTTGATGTCCAACGGCGGCATCCAACAACGCATCATGCCCGATGTGCAGCGCATTCTGGATGAATGCCCAAACCTGAACGTGACGGTTGCGCTGGGAATTGACGGGTTGAAAGAAGACCACGAAAAGATTCGCGGCAAAGAAGGAAGCTGGGATAAAGCCATAGGCACGGCTCGGCAGCTTCAGGAGATTCAAAAACAGATTCCGCGCCTGGATGTGCAAACCTGCACCTGTTTTATGAACTCGAACCAGGAGCGTATTTTCGAATGGTACGACTTTCTGCGGTACGAATTGAAGCCAGACAAAATCAACGTCAATTACATCCGCCCTCCTTCCGCTAAAGCCGAAGAGCTGAATATTGATTTGAGCCGGTACCGCAAACTGTCACAGTTGATTGATTCCGATTCGCAACGCGGCGTCATCAAAAACCATTACAAAGGCAAAGGCGGCTATTTCAAAGCGGCTGTGGACATTTACATGCACGAGCTGATCGCCCGCACCGAAGAGCAGCAGAAAGCTCAGTTGCGTTGCCATGCGGGAACAACCGGTGGAGTGATTTACGACGAGGGCACGGTTTCAAGCTGCGAAAACCTTGATCCGATTGGCAATCTGCGCGATTACAACTGGGATTTCAACGCCTTGTGGCATTCACCGGAAATGAAGGTTCGCCGCGAACATGTCAAAAATGGCTGTTTCTGCACGCACGAATCGAATTGTTATTACCCGTCGTTGGCCTTCAATCCGAAACATCTGATCCAAATCAAAAAACTGGAACGGCAACTGAAAAAATCACACGTTCCGGATGGTTCCGGCCTTCTTGAACCACGCACTGCTTGATTGTGACCGGTTATTGGTGTCGGGCGTTGGCAGTTTTGCGTCAGACACTCCGCCCAAAACTGCTTTCAACTGGCACCATAAAATGTCCGAAGAGACTTCCAAAAAATTCCTGATCATTACCTCTGAAACCGGAGGCGGCCACACCAGCGCGGCTGCCGCCATCGCCGATGGATTGAAACGATTCGGTGCAGCCGATTGCCTGGTCAACATCGTTCGCGCGATTGAAGAATCGCATTATCTGGCCCAAAAGTGCGCGGAGTTTTATAACTATCTGCTTCGCCATCATCAGCATATGATGAAGTATTATTACTGGGCAATTGAGCGGTTCCGGCCAAACGAATCCAACCTGTTTTACCGAATGACTTCGCGATATGTGCGGCACTTATTTGAAAAGTTTTGCCCACAGGTGATCGTGTCTGTTCATCCGATGACGCAGCATTTTTTCGGCAGGATGTTACGCGAGCTCGGATTACAGGATCGCGTGCCACTGGTTACGGTTGTCACCGATCCGTGTTACGGATTTTGGCGCGGCTGGGCCTGTGACGAAGTCAGCCTGTATCTGGTCGCAACCGAAGAAGCCCGGCAGCAATTGCTGGACTACGGCGTTTCGGCAGAGAAAATCAAAATTTGCGGCATTCCAATTCATCCAAAGTTTCAGTACCAGGATGAAGATCAAAAGTTGGCGGCTCGTGCAGAGCTGGGACTTGACCCTGAACGTTTCACGATGTTCATCAACGCCGGATGGGTTGGCGGCGGAAATATCCCGCGCATTTTCCAACAGATGGTTGACAGTGGTGACCAACTAAAAACCTCTCAGGCAATTTTCCTGGCTGGCCGCAACGATAAGTTGCGCGAACAAGTGGAGGAAATGGCCAAACGCGCCTCCTTCCCGACCAAGGTCATCGGTTATACCGGCGCTATGGAGAAGCTGATGAGTGCGGCAGATGTGATGGTGTCTAAGCTGGGCGGATTGACAACCTTTGAGGCGTTAGCTTCCCGGTTGCCAATTATTGCCGATACGACTACGCCGCCGATGCCTCAGGAATCGCAAACCGCCAGCTTGCTGTCGCGCTACAACGCTGGCGTGTTGCTGGAACGCGCTGTTGATGTGGTTCCGTTGATGCGGCAATTGATTCATGAACCTGCTCAATTGGATTCCATGCGGGCAGCGACATCCAGAATTGCCATCCCTGACGCGACAAAACGAATTGTCGGCGAGTTAATGCGTAAAATCGAAGATCGGGTTAGCGTCAACAGACAAACCGTTGAACCTGACATCCACATCAACCAACCGGTTGTTACCTGATTTATTCATCCCCAACCTTTTAATTAAATTATGGGACTGTTAGAAGGAAAGAAAGCGATCATTACTGGAGGTTCGCGCGGCATAGGCCGCGCATTATGCGAAGTCTTTGCCCGCGAAGGCGCCGACATCGCATTCAACTACCATTCGCGCGACGATGCAGCACAGGAAGTTCTGGAAAAAATCCGGTCTTATGGGCGGAAAGGGCTGGCTTATAAAGTCTCCATTACTGACCGTCCCGCCATCAACAAGATGGTGCGGGAAATTCATCACGAATTTGGCCGGCTGGATATCCTGGTCAACAACGCTGCAATCAATCGTGCCGACAACTTTGCAACAATGACCGAACATGCCTGGCATACGGTGGTGGATACCAACGTCAACAGCTTGTTCAACGTCACCAAGCCGATCTACAAGCACATGCTGCGTCAGCGGTCAGGCCACATTTTGAACATCAGCAGCATCGGCGCTTTGCGCGCAATGCCGACCGCAGTGCATTACGCCACTTCCAAAGCTGCTGTTTTGGGATTCACCAAATGCCTGGCGCGAGAAGCCGCCCAGTTTGGTGTTGTCGTCAACGCAATCGCAGCTGGCATTTTCGACACAGAATTGGCTGAAATGCTGCCAAGCCGGTTGCTGGAAATGCACAATTTCTGGTGCGCCAAGGGCAGAAACGGCAAGCCGGAAGAATTGGCCGAATTTGCAGCGTTCATGGTTTCGGAAAGAAACAGTTACATGATTGGCGAAGTGGTAACGGTGGACGGCGGCAGCATCACATAAAAACCAACGAAAGTTGCAATGCATAAAAAGGCTGGCCGACAGATTCCACTGTCGGCCAGCCTTTTTGAATTCCAGTTTTTGTTTTGAAACTAGAACTGATAACGCAGCGCAAACTGCATGATGCGCGCCCCTGTGGTTTCTCCAAACGGGCGTTGTACCCCCGTGAAATTGGCGAAGTTCGGCAGCGGCACACCACCAGGACCACCCAGATACGGGTCAAGTCCAACGCTGAACCCGGTCAAGCCGGTAAAGCTCTGTGTGTTGGTAGCGTTGAAAACTTCCCAACGAAATTGCAGGTTGTGGTTTTCGTTGTAAGGCATCTTGAAAACCTTGAAGAGCCCGAAGTCGAGCGAGAAGAAACCAGGATAACGTAGCAAATTGCGGTTTCCGGTTTCACCTGCGCGCGGGCTGCGGTAGCTCTGATACGCATAGGTTGGATCGCTAAACAGGTTTGGCGCTAACGTCCCGCTGCCGCGCGTTGGCGAGGATTTCAGCGGCCTTACCTGGACGCCATAGCTGCGAACATTCCAGTTGGTCGCCCAACCATTATTATCGAAAGGATCAACGACAGGAATGCCGCTGCTGTAACGGGCAATCGTGCTCAATTGCCAGCCACCGATGATGTAATCCGCCGCAGTGTTGGAGTTGCCAAACAGGGCTTTGCCTTTGCCAAACGGCAGATCCCAAACGGAGTTGAAGTTGACGATGTGACGCACATCAAAGTCAGAAACCGAACGATTGTCACTCTGGCGCAACGGATTCAGGATGAATGCCGCTCCGTACACGCCACTGGTCTGTAACCCGGATGCGTCATCCATGGATTTCGACAAGGTGTAATTCAAATCCCAAATTACGCCTTTGTACCGCTGACGGATGCTCAATGAACCGCCGTGATAATCGGAACTACCGATCGTTCCATAAGCGGAAAGTGCACCGTATTGACGGTTGAAAAACAATGTCTTGCCAGTGCCCAAATCCAAAGCATCTTGCAGCGAAGTCCAGTCTGTCGCCAAAACTTCGGCCATTGCGGCATACGCTGCCTGTGTGTTGGACAGCCCGGCGGCGGCGTAATCGGTTCCCAGGTAATCGTCAACCGCCGTTGCGACAGTACCCCGAGCATAGAGATTGTCAAAGAATGGCAAATTGGGAATTGCCGAAATGGGGGTATTCTTGATACGCAAATCCTGCAAAATACCCGCTGCCGTGTACCAATCCTGACCGGACTTCGGATCAGTAATATTATTGAGGGCCATCACGTCACGCGTAGCCAGCAATTTCCGAGCGATGCGGCCGACATAGGACGCTTCCACAACCAATCCACCCGGAATTAAGCGGCTGTACGTGAAGTTCCAAACATAATTTTTCGGCGAAACGAGATTGCTATCCAGCGAGCCTTCAATACGACGACGGTCATCCAGAGGCTGCTGTTTCGGGAACGTCAAGTTGCCCGGAACAACGATATTCGGCAATGAGCGGATATCCTGTCCAAGCCCGGTGAACAGCGGAGCCGGGTTGGTGGTCACATTGTACGTATTTGCCGAGATGGTAAAGGCCGATTGGAAGCCCAATACGTTGTTGCCATCGAAGCCAAGGGCAAGTCTTTGGCCAAAATAGTCATTGGTCATGGCGAAGCCGCCACGGAACGTTGACGCGCCATCTTTTCCGAAAACTTTGGCCAGAACGCCGTCCCGGAACTTCGGATTCCAGGCAGCGGCGACACGAGGCTGGAAGTTATTTTTATCCCAAGGGTAAAAACCTTCAGCGTTATTTGCCGGCCCAGACAAAAGGATTTTAATCGGATCCGTATAGTTCACCCCTTGCTTGGCGGCAGCAATCCGCTTGTTCAGATAATCTTCCAGACCGACATTCGGCTTGGTCTGGAATCCTTGCGTTTCATACACCGGACGGCTCAGCCCATAGCGAAGGCCAACCGTCATGGTCAGATCGTTGCGCAACCGCCAAACATCCTGACCATACACGTCATATTCTTCGGTGGCGAATTCACGCGCCGAAGGACTGCCTGTCGGCAGCGGTTTTCCATCCAATCCGAAATTGAAGTTGGCAGTGTATTGCGAAATTCGTCCGAACACCTGTGCCAACGCAATTCTGGCATTGTTGCTCCAATCAGAACGGATTGTTGTTCCGGCTGGCAGCGTGGGGAAAAGTGTGGTCAAGGAAGCGTTGACCGGCGCGCTCACAACTGAACCGGCCCCCGCGTAAAACGAATGGTTCATCACGCCATTGTCAAACGCAGGCGCAAAATTGGTGCGCTGATTGCGAATCACGCGGATATTTGTTCCGAAATCGAAGCTATGCGCATTGCTCGGACGCCAGTTGACGTTGTCCGTGAAGTTATTAACAGGTGTTATGCGATTGAGACTGCGCGCATATGCACGGTCGGAAAAGGTTTGACGGAACGTGACGGCATTGACAGACGAATCGCCCTGGATGCTGATTGCATCACGCGTTATCCCATAGCGGAAATCGTTGATCAATTTTGGACTGATCGTCCAAATATAACCAACCGCCAAAGCCTTCGGATGGCTCCAGGTCGCCTGGGTCGGCGTGTCAGGGAATTGCTGCGCCGTGACAAAAGTATCGTTCTGATAGTTGCCTCGGAAGAAGAGCGTTTGCGCATCAGTCAGCTTCAAATCAAACCGCGCGGTATGCGCGCCCAATCTGGCTGGCTGCGGTTGATTAAAGCGGAATCCTCCCGTGTTCAAACCGTCGCCGACGGTGTTGTCATTGGAGGGATAGCGTTGAGCTGCGGCTGCCAGGACGGACAATGCAGCGGGGTTTACATCAACCACCGCAGCACCTGTGGGCGTTCCATTGGAAGTTAAACCGTTGATCTGCGCCGCCGTCAACGTGATCTGCTGGCCATTCGACGCAAAGAATTTCACTTCGCCGCGTCCCAGGCTGGCCAACGGAACGGTTTGCACAACGCTGGTGCCTTTGGCATCGCGCCGGCCTTCGTAGTTATAGAAGAAGAAAAAACGATCCTTGATGATCGGACCGCCCAGCGAGCCGCCAAAATTGTTACGGATCAGTTTCGGGCGCGCCACACCGCTGCGATTGTTAAAGAAATCGTTGGCCGTGGTTACGGTGTTGCGATGATATTCAAACAGGTTCCCGTGGAATTGATTTGTACCGCTCTTGGTAATGAACCCGACTTGCGCGCCGGAAGAGCGTCCCTGGGTAGAGTTTGCATTAACAGTCGTCACTCGGAACTCTTCGATCGTGTCCGGGCTGACACGAATCACAGGGCTAAATGCGGTTCCATCCTGTTGGTCGTTTGCATCCAGTCCGTCAATCGTCAGATTGGCCTGATCGCTGCGGCCACCAGCTACGTAACCAGACGAGGTCACCGCTGGTTGCAGACTCAGCAGATTACCGACGTTACGGGCATTCAAAGGGAGTTGGATGATTTGTTGCGAAACAAAATTGTTGCCAAGACTGGCGTCCTGCGTATTAACAATATTTTCAGCTGCCGAAGCCGAGACATTGACCACTTCGGTCACTTGTCCGATTTCCAGCGTAATGCTTACGGTCACGCGATTGTCAGTCAACGCTTTGACTTCGCTGATCACATTCTTCTTAAAGCCGTTGGCTTCGACTTCGATGACGTAAGTGTCTGGCGGCACAACGGTGAAAGCGAAATTGCCAGCAGAATCGCTGGTGGTTTCGCGGCTAAAATTCTTTGCCGCATTTTTCAGCGTGATTTTCGCGCCGGAAATTGCAGCTCCCGGGCCATCCTGGACGGTGCCACCTACTGTTGATGTTCCAGTTTGAGCAGCAGCAAAGCCAAAAGATGCCACAGAGAGAAACAGCAGACCCGCAACCTGCAAAGTAAGGTTTTGTAGGAAAGCTCTGTGTCTATGCATTCTATCCTCCTGATGGGTTATGCCTGATGTTTATAGCTTGCTTACTTCTTTCCCCAATTGTGGAAACCGGCCTTAAAACACCTGCAGGCTCTTTTGGGTGAATCGAAGAAAACAGTTTTATCTGGCAGTGGACGACTGTGAGTAACTACTACACAAGAAATGCGTGCAAAAGATAGTTTGGACTCTTTACAAAAAGCAAGACTTGTTCCGTCACTTTCGGATGCGAATTTGGAAACGCAGACAGATTCACCAACAGCCACTAATTGATGACTATGCTTTATTTAGATCAGTTGTCGAGAAATTTTGATAGAAAAGGAATGGTAGCCAAAAACGAAAAGTGCGTATGAGTTTTCGGATGAAATACGGATTTTTGAACCTGCGGATGGCTGAAAATCAAAACGCCGCACAAGCAGACGCCGAAAGACGATTCTTTCAGCCCCCTTTACATCTGCTCATGCGGCGTTTATTTCCCACTTCAACCTGCGAGTTGGTTGCCGGGAAAATTACGGACGCGCTTACGGAAAATTTCAAAGTCACGCAGACGCTCTGCGGCCCCGAAATACCCCCTTGCTCTCCTTCAGCGCGCCGAACTTGTAAAGAACTCTTGGTCAACCGGGATCGAGTTCTGAAATTCATTCCCGCTTCTGCTTTGGCAGAGTTGATGTGATTCTCCCTCTTTGCTTCTCCTACCGACCCCGGTCAACTTCACGCCGATAGCTAAGACAAGGCTCGTGCCACGACAATTCCGAACATTGAAATGCGTAGCTAAACTCTTGTTAAAAAGGGAGTTTTATCTCTTGGCTAAGATTGAGGAACCAGATTTAGACTGGCCAAGCAAGCCGCAAAACCTTACTGCTCATACCAATCGGTAGAAGCAGATTAACGAAATGGTGCGTTTGATGAGAAAGCCGGCTCGGTTCAGGAAGGAGGCAGAATTAAGCTGCCAAAACCATGAAAGTTGCCAACGTTTTTGCGATCAATCGGCCCTTTGGAGTTTTGAGGTCGGTCTCAATGACAATGCTGGTTCGTCCACGATGAATGACACGAGCCTCGGCAAGGCAATCTTCGTCCTGCAGCGCTGCAATGTAGTTGATCTTCATCTCCAGCGTGGCGCAACGCTCATTTTCATTCAATGTTGAGTAAGCCGCCCAGCCAGAAGCGTGATCAGCAAGGCTGAAAATCGCTCCGCCGTGAACTCGACCGAGCGATTGCAACAGCTTTTCAGAAAATGGAAGTCTCAACAGAACTCGCCCGGGTTCCTGTTCGACAGGTTCAAATCCCAGCAATTCAGCAAATCGAGAGGCCATTCCACGGTCTTGCAGGGTTTTGCCATTCGGATCGGGCAACTTTTCTTCCATCAATCAAAAACCTCTTTGAGCTTGTTGACGCGATTCACCAACTGGACTCGTATTTCAGCTTTAAGCGCTCCCCACATCGTGGGATGCTCCGGCTGCCCTTCAAAGTGAAATGGGCACGGAGCAGGCGCAACCGCTCGCTGCACTTCAGCCAAATCCGCAGGATCAAATGGAAACGCCACACACGCAGCCGGAAAATGTTTTTCCGATGTATAGATCAGACACGCCGTCGTTTCTCCGTTTTCATAGAAGAAAGGGCAGCGAAACACGATTTTGCAGCATAGGCCGCAACGATTGCAGCCTCCGCGCTTGTAAGGCTGCCATCGGTAAAGTACCTTATCTGGCAATATGTTCGCCAAGACCCAACGACGCGTCGCCCCCCAGGAATGTTTCGTGTAGCCAAAACCGATGATCTTGCGAAATCCGATATAAGCTTTCTTGCGAAAAATTTGCGCTTCAGTAAGTTTGGGTAGGTTTAGCTCCGGAGTGGGCGCGGGCGGCTTGCGCGGTTCGATCTGCACCAACCGGACAGGCGGATTACCATTTTGCTGCATTGCGTTTTCTCCCAGTTGTTGTTATCGGCGAGTTCGTTGCTCACAAAAATCCCTCATGCTTCAGACAAATCCAAATCACATTCAGTTTTGCAATGAAGAACGTCGAGGTGGGAACCGGGCGAAATCCTAGCATCAGCCCGGAATCGTGACAAACGCATTATTTCTTTTGAAATATGCTCAGTTTGCGTGTGGCAAGGATGTTGTAAATTCGGTTGATTTTGCCTTCCGCATCAATTTCGCAATACGTCACAACGCGCCGAGCATAATTGGCCGGAGCTTGTGGATAATCGGTGACCAGCGCGGGCATCCCGTTCAGCAATTGCCAGTTGACCTGGACCTCAGTCTTCTTCGCCAATTGCGCTAGGCGCAAATTGAACAGCGCCACTTTCTGGAGCCCAACAACCGGAACGCGCGCAGCAAAAAATTCTCCTCCGCCGTCGCTTAGCTGCCGGACATCACGCGCCAGCAAATTTTCAATCCCGGCAACATCGTGATCGGACAAACATCGCAGAAAGGTTTCCATCGCCTGGCGG
The DNA here is from genome assembly GCA_964570175.1 of uncultured Heliomicrobium sp. Lineage (GTDB taxonomy): Bacteria > Acidobacteriota > Blastocatellia > RBC074 > RBC074 > RBC074. Next base: position 25,121 of record CAZMXG010000105.1, read on the forward strand.
GTTCGCGCTTGCAAGTTGTGCGTTGGGATCATCCGCGAACGATCGTAATCGGACATCGCTCTGCGTGCTCGATGGTGCGTCGTTTTTACGTTCGGCTCTGTCATATTCAAAGCTTCAGCCGTTTCCACAACGGAATAATCAAACACATCGCGCAACAGCAACACTGCGCGCTGAGAAGGCGTCAGGGCTTCCAGTGCTAGCAAAAAGGCGAATGAAACGCTTTCAAGTAAATCGTAATGCGTTGCGGCATCACTTTCGGCAGTCGGCGCATTTTCTGCAGAAAAAAACGTTTCGTCAGTTTCAATCGGTGACGGCAACCAAATGCCTTCGTAAGCCTGGCGCTTTCTTCGGCGAAGCCAGTCGCGGCTTAAGTTCATCGTGACCTGCACCAGCCAGGGTCGAAGCGGCTGATCCAGGTTTGCTGGCGGATGATTCATTGCCCGCATAAACGTTTCCTGAACCAGATCATCAGCGTCCGCAGCGTTGCCGGTCATTCGATAACCGATTCCCCACAAAAACCGCTCATGTTCTTTGAACAGATGCTCGATCAAACTTGTCGTCGCTGCGGTTGTCACGTTTTCCCTCTTGAATCACAACTTTCCCAACTTTTCGTCTGCCGTAGTTCGTGAGACGATGAAGCTGGCTGGGCGAATATCGCCTCCGAATCCAACAATGCTCAAAAAGTAAATGATTGAATCTCCATTTGCTCGCGCGCTGCTCTACATTCCGGCAAAACTTTACGAACTTGCCATCAGAGCGCGCATCCTAGCTTACGAACAAGGACTGCTCAAAACTCATCACCTGAATGCACCGGTCATCAGCGTAGGCAATTTGACAGTCGGCGGCACGGGTAAAACTCCTTGTGTGGCATTTATTGCTTTGGCATTGCGCGATGCCGGACATCAGGTGGCGATCCTCAGTCGTGGCTACAAGCGTCAAACCACAGATCGTGTTGAAGTTTCCGATGGAAAACAAATTTTATGTTTGCCTGCTGAAGCCGGCGACGAACCGTTTTTGCTGGCGCAAAGCTGTCCCGGCATTCGTGTTGTCGTTGATCAGGATCGGTTTGCCGCTGGGCATTGGCTGGAAGAAAACCGAGCGCCGGTTTCGGCATTTATTCTCGACGATGCTTACCAGCATTTGCGGTTGGCACGTGACCTGAACTTGCTGCTGGTTGATGCAACGGAACCGCTAAGCCAGGCCGCGATGATTCCTTTTGGCCGGTTGCGAGAACCATTGGCCGAACTTCGCCGGGCTGACGCAGTGATTGTGACTCGCAGCGATCAGAAATTCGATCGCGCCAGACTGATCAAAACCATTAAAAAGTACGCCACATCGAACATTCCTGTTTTTTTTGCTCATCACGAAATGACTCGGTTTCGACAATTAGGCAGCAACAACATCAAAAGCCTGTCTGAGTTTGCAGGAAAAAACATTGCCGCCGTTTCAGGCATCGCCAAACCGGACCGCTTCAATGAGGATTTGCAAAACGCCGGTTTGAAGATCGTGTACCGGCGCGATTTCCCTGACCATCACCGCTACTCATCTATTGAAATGACTGAAGTTATTGGCGCGGCCCAGGCGAAAAGCGCCGAAGCAATCATCGTCACTGAAAAAGATGCTGTGAACTTGCCCCAAGAGCTATCGCAACAATCTTCCCTGCCTGTTTTCGCGGCGCAAATCGAGTTTCGATGTTCCGAAGCAAGCAAGTTCATTGAGATGATCCTTACGGCGACCGCACAAAAACGCAAAAGATAACTGGTTTTACCGCCTGAAAACTTGCAAAAAGCTGATTGGCGGTGCTTTGCAGTCATTGGCCTATCGTCTATAATCCGCGCCTGTTTTTACCAGCAGTTCAACTCAAACAAGATAATGAGGTATCACCAGCTATGCTCCTTCTTCTAAGCATCGGTATTTTTGTGTCACTCTGCCTGACAAAACGCGCGCCTCAATTCAGGCGTGTCGCTTTGCGGATGGCGTCGGGCGCTGCTTTTGTCGCCATTAGTGCCATATCCGTTTTGGCTCAAGAGCCTGCTCATCGCCCTGGCGGCGAAGCCAATTTGAAACTGCCCGACTTGTCGCAAGTTACTTTTATGGGCGGTACGAATGGCCGCACTTTGTTGATGATCGGCATTGGCGTTTCCCTGCTCGGCATGGTCTTCGGGCTGATGATTTACACACAGCTCAAGAAAATGGCCGTGCATAAATCCATGCTCGAAATTTCCGAGCTGATTTACGAAACCTGCAAAACCTATCTGATCACGCAGGGCAAATTCATTCTGGTTCTGGAAGCCTTTATCGCGG
>CAZMXG010000106.1:0-27303 GCA_964570175.1 uncultured Heliomicrobium sp.
AACAAGCCATCTCTGTGTTTTCAACCACTTAACAACTAGCACCAATGGTTAGTAGTCATCTCATCCATCATATTAAGTATATTGCGGGCAAATTCTTCGCCTTGGCGGGCTTTGTGGCGCAACATTTCAAGTACATCATCTCGCCCCGATACCTCTTTCAAACTTTTGATCCAAGGTGCTTGATGCGGAAGAGTATCAACGATGTTGATTCGTACCCTTTTAAGACCAGACCAAATCAATCTCTGCTTATCTTTACGAAGGTTGGGGAAGTTTTTCAATATCTTTTCAGACTTCAGTTCACCTGGAACATCAGGGAATAAACTAAGAATTTCATAGTACCAATCAAGAGGGTGGTGCTTCATCACTTGGGCGTGAATTGAGACTTTACGTTCTGGCTCGTGCTGAAGATCGGGCGACGTGTCATCGGTAAAAGATACTGCGTTTTCTGGGCCTGACTGGATAATCATATTTACTTGTAGGGCTCTGCTGACTAACGAGCGGGACTTTCACATGCGTCATTCAAGATGGATGGTATGGGGCGTGTTAATCAGCTCGGCTGGCATGGTTTCCGCGATAGTGATGCGGTCGTTTGTTAAGTCGCGCCAGTGCCGCAGGCAAACAATCAGCAGCGCGACAACCGGCACGCTCAGGAAAACACCGATCACTCCGCCCAATTCAGCGCCACAGATGACAGCCAGAATCACGGCAAGAGGGTGAATTTCAACGCCTGCGCTGATCAATCTGGGATAGATGACGTAATCGTGAATGATTCTGAAAACAATCAGGAAACCGGCCACGATCAGGGCGCTCTGCACCGAATGAAAGCTGACAACCAGCACAGCGACAATTCCCAGCGTCAGCGGTCCTACCACCGGCACGAACTCCAGAATGGCTGCGGCAACGGCGAAGACAAGTGGATATGACAGTCCAAGCAGCCACAGCCCGCTTCCTTCGATCACGCCGACCAAAGCGCAGGCTATCAACTGCGCACGAATGTAAGCCGCCAAGGTTTCGCTGACATCTCGAAAAAATACCGTCAAGCGGTAGCGCAAGTCCGCTTCAGGCAGAGACAACAGAAAACGCTTGCTGATAGTTTTGGCGTCTTTCAGAAAGAAAAACCCTAACACCGGAATCAGTATCAGCCAGGGCAGAAACAGGGCCAGCCCCAAGGTTCGTCCAACAATCGCCCTCAACCATTCAACCAGGCCCACTTTTGTATAAGTGAACCAATCAAGCAGTGGTTGTCGCCAGTTCTGCGGCAAGCGATACCGGCTGGGCAATTTTTCAACCGACTTCACATATTGATCCAGTTGCTGCGCATAACCCGGAAAATTACTCGAAAACGCTATGATTTGATCAGACAGCAAAGGCACGACGTAATCAATACACAAAATGATTCCGCCGAGTAGCAACAGATAAACAACTGCAATTGCCAGCGTGCGAGGCATTTTCCAGTCGGACTTCATCAGCCGGAAAGGACGTTCGATGAAATCTACCACTGGCGCGATCAGGTAACAAAAAATGACTGTGAAGGCGAGGAGCAATACCACCAACCGCAGCGCATAAAGCAGCCAAGCGACCAGAATTGACGCGGCGACAATCAGAACCACCGTGAGCACAGTTCGGCGAACTCGCGTCGGATCAGGCTGTGAAGAGCCGGTGTGTTCAAAAATTGAAGCCATAGACGCAGGCGATTATAGAGACTTGGTGAAAAAGAAGCATGGCCGTACGGACAATTTAACAAATTCTCTCAAGGCCTTTGCCTTAGGCTTGGCGATGGGCGAAGATTTCGTCTACTTCAGCATTTCAAGAAAAGAGATCATCCGCAATGAAACCCAAAATTTTAGTGACCAACGACGATGGATACTTTTCCGAAGGCATTGCCACGCTGGCCAAAGCGTTAGAATCGGTGGGCGAAGTGACGATAGTCGCTCCGGCCTCAGAACAAAGCGCGACTGCGCATTCGATTACGTTGACCAGACCTTTGCGTGTGCGCCAGCTTGACGAGCGAAGATATTCCCTTGATGGGACGCCAACCGATTGTGTGTTGCTGGCGATCACCAAAATTCTTCCGGAACGGCCCGACATCGTGGTTTCCGGCATCAATCACGGGGCGAATCTAGGCGATGATGTGACATATTCGGGCACGGTGGCCGGCGCGCTGGAAGCTTCGATTTTCAAATTGCCGGGAATAGCCGTCAGCTTGACTGCACGCGAAGGCGATTTTTCTCATGCTGCGGATTTCGCTGCTAGACTGACTGAGCGGGTTTTGAAAGAGGGATTGCCAAAAGGAACAATCTTGAATGTCAACGTGCCGCCTGGTGAAATTCGCGGCTCGCGTTTTACGCATCAAGGCACAGCTTCGTCTGTCTCAAACATTCTGGAAGGCGTTGACCCGCGCGGCAAGCATTACTATTGGATTGGCGTGCAGAAAGTCTCTGCGGATCAGGACCCGTACAACGATTTCACGGCGATTTCAGATGGGCTGGTTTCAATTACGCCGCTCAGAACCGATCTGACCGATTTCAAGTTGCTTGATCATCTAAAAACCTGGGAAAGCATTTAGCCAGACGGTAGCCAAATGATTTCAAACAGTCGCAATGAATTTGATACACCAGCTTTTGTTCGTGAACGCGCGGAGATGATCGAGCGGTTGCGAAAACATTACCGAATACGCGATGAACAAGTGCTGGCGGCAATGGGAAAAATTCCCCGGCATCTGTTTGTGCTGGAAGCGATGCGCGGACATGCGTATGGCGATCACGCTTTGCCGATAGATTTTGGCCAGACAATCTCCCAGCCTTTCATCGTTGCGCGCGAAACCGAGTTGCTGGAAGTCACAAAAAACGACCGCGTGCTGGAAATCGGTGCCGGATCAGGCTACCAAACCGCCGTGCTATCAAAAGTCGCCGGACAGATTTACGCGCTGGAACGATTGCCAGAACTGGCTCGTCGTGCGCAGGAGCTGTTGCGGCAGCTTGGGATCAATAACGCGACCGTGAAATGCTTTGACGGCACTTACGGTTGGAGCGAGTTTGCGCCTTACAAAGGGATTTTGGTGGCCGCTGCTTCGCCGGAAATTCCCAAGCCATTAGTTGATCAACTGGCGATTGGCGGCCATCTCGTGATTCCCATCGGTTCTGAAAAAGAACAGCGCCTGATCCGCGTCACTCGCACCGAAGAGGGAACGAAGACAGAAGATCATGGCGCTTGTCAGTTTGTGAAGCTGATTGGCAAGCACGGATGGGAATCTTAAGCGTTTTTCGGTCAGCCCGGGTTCCGGCACGACTATCAACCCGTCTTGTCAAAAGCAAATTGATTGCCTGCCGTGGTTGCGTGTGGCAAACTCCGCCCGCCTTGTGAAGAGGCCTGAAGCAGTAAGCAGCGCCATTCCTCAATAATCAAAACGCAAAACGAACCAAACTGAAGGTGACGAATCAAGCCTATGAACTTCGAGACTTTGTTCCGCACGAAATCCGTCGAGTTGATTCAGCGCGACGCAGCCGCCGGGTTTAGCGATGGCGAAGGCAGCGCCCACAAGCTGAAAAAAGCGCTTGGGGTGTTGGACCTCACTTCTTTGGGAATTGCGGCAGTCATTGGAGCGGGCATCTTTTCCACCATCGGCAAGGCCGCCTACAACGGCGGACCAGCGGTTTCCTTTCTCTTCATCTTCACGGCAATCGCGTGCGCGTTCGCGGCGTTTTGTTACGCGGAATTCGCTTCGATGATTCCCGTTGCGGGGTCGGCCTATACTTATGCTTATGCGTCTTTCGGCGAGTTGATTGCGTGGATCATCGGCTGGGATTTGTTGATGGAATACGCCATCGGCAACATCGCCGTGGCCATTTCCTGGAGCGATTATTTCACGACCTTGCTGGCGGGCTACAGCATACACATCCCGGAATATCTGACCATGGATTTTCTGTCGGCGTCGCGCGGCTTTGACACAGTGGACGTGCTGCTCAAATCCGGCAAGACCCTTGAGCAGATTGGCCAGGATGGCGGCCCGGTACAGGCTTATCTGGCCTGGACTCAAGCGCCGATGGTTGGAGGTTTTCACCTGGTTTGCGACCTGCCCGCGCTGGCGATTGTGATACTGATCACGGCCTTGGTCTTCGTGGGAATTCAAGAATCAAAACGCGCATCGAACATCATGGTGGCGATCAAGCTCAGCATCATCTTTTTGGTCATCGTGCTTGGCGCTTACTACGTTCAACCGGCCAACTGGAGTCCGTTTGCGCCGAACGGGGCATCGGGCGTGTTGAAAGGCGTATCGGCGGTCTTTTTTGCTTACATCGGTTTCGATGCGATCTCGACAACGGCGGAAGAGTGCAAGAATCCGCAACGCGATTTGCCCCTCGGGATGCTTTACTCACTGGTGATTTGCACTGTTCTCTACGTGCTGATTGCGTTGGCATTGACCGGGATGATCAGTTACAAAAAACTCGATACGGGCGATCCGTTGGCGTTTGTTTTCGGGCCGGAAGGCGTCAATCTGCCGTGGGTGGCGGGAATCGTTGCCATCAGCGCCGTCATTGCGATGGCGACCGTGCTGCTGGTCTTTCAACTTGGGCAGCCACGCATCTGGATGGCGATGAGCCGCGACGGGCTGCTGCCAAAAATTTTCGCCGCCGTTCATCCGCGTTTCAAAACCCCATGGTTTTCAACCATTGTCACCGGCTTGTTGGTGGCGATTCCTTCGTTGTTCCTGAACCTGACCGAGGTGACCGATCTGACCAGCATTGGCACTCTCTTCGCGTTCGTGTTGGTTTGTGGCGGCGTGTTGATCCTCGATAACTCCAAACAGAAAATTGAGCGCAAATTCCGAACGCCGTACATTAATTCCAAGTACATCGTGCCCGCGCTTTTTATTCTGGTTTGGGTCATCTTTTTCATCTTCAAGCGCGATCTGCTGTTGAGCTTTTTCAGCGGCAACGATCTTTCTGACCCGACGATTCACGGTTGGGAGGTCGTCAAACACAGGATTCCGATGTATGGCTACATTGTTCTTTCGTTCATTCTGGCCATCGCCTGCTTCCTGCGCAATTTGTCGTTGATCCCGGTATTGGGCCTGCTGAGTTGCGGGTATTTGATGACGGAACTCGGTTGGACAAACTGGACACGTTTTGCCCTCTGGTTGATAGTCGGTTTAATTCTTTACTTTCTTTATGGCTATCGTCACAGCCGACTGGCTAGAGGCGTTTGAGTTTGCTTACTTACCAAACAATAAAAGCGCGCTATGGCGATAGCGCGCTTTATGAAGCAAGCAGTTTGATGAAGTAGCCCGGCCAATTTACCGCCACCGCCATATTGGCGACGGCTTACTCCAAAATCGGGTTCCAGCCGAAGATTTCTCTGAGCGTGGGATTGGATATGTGTAGGCGCTTCTGGACACCGGAATCATCGAAACCAGTTCCGCAGAACAAAAAGCTGCAGAGGCTCAGGCAACCACAGCCAGCATTAATGAAATCACAAGGGCTGGGCCTGCACCTAGTCTTCCAAGTTGCACGTCCATTCCCGTCAGACCGGCAATAATGAAGTTCATCAGCGGCGTTTTGATCTTGCTGGCGAAGGTCTCACCGGCGGAAGCCGTTCCGACCAGCGAAAAAATACCAGCGCCGACAATCGCTCCGATGCCCAATGTGGTCAGGTCAAAGGCCGAAAGGGTGCGTTTCATTTGCCGATCTGGATTTTCCGATTCGCGAAGTAATTGATCCGGGCTTTTAGTACTGAAGATTTGAGATGCCATCACAGAATCTCATTTTAGGGTTGCAGTTGGGCGACCGAGAAACCGGAAGTGTTATGGCACCCGCGTTAACGACCGCAACCGCCGTTAAATTGAACCATCTGATGATGTTAGAAAGTGAAAACAGTGGCTCCGTAGTGACTGGCTTTCAGGATGGCAAGTGTTTGGACAAGCTGACCAAACGGTGAGGGATTTTAATTTTAATCTTTGCGTTTTCAGCTATTTAGTCGTGGCAAGACAAAGATTTTGCTGTATTATCGCCGCCACTTGATGTTCCATCAGAATATCAATGTGCGAATCACAGATTGCCCAACTCGTCCGGCCATACCATCCGAGCAAAAATATCACGGGTGGAAATCTGGCCTCAGAGCTAAGAAAATAAAGCCCTGATCAAGCTGCTAACGAATCCCCGAAACAACCGTAGTTAATTGCCAATTAAGTCCCCGAAAAGAGAGGGAGTTTCGATCCTTTCGGTAACTTTCGGTCAAACTTTTGGGTGGAGTACGCCTATATGAAGTACGTGTCGAATAAATCTACTACATCACTGAAATCTGTCCTCACTGTGTTGGTGTTGGGCGCAATGTTATTGATCGGTGTTTCCGTTGTCAGATCAAAAATTGTGAGCGCATCATCGCCTGTTGCTGGGAAATCAAATATTTTGCGCAATGTCGTGGCTTCGGTGACAGGGCTGTTTCAAACAATCGAGCCGGAGCAGGAGCCGAATGAAACGATTGATACCGCCAACCCCGTTCAGTTACCCGGCCGAAAGAGTGGCACGGTAAAAGTGGGCGACGCGGCAACTTTCGAGTTTTCGTATAACAATGGCCCGAAAGATAAAGTCGAAGACTTTTTCAAATTTACTATTCCAACGTTGCCGCCCAACACAAAACAACGTGTGGACGTCAGTTTGACTTTCAACAATGCCGCCGCCGATTTGGATTTGTTTCTGTTCAAAGTGACGGGAACTGAAAGCAATCGGACGTTAACGGCAATTGCGGTTTCGAATGGCAGCACAACCACCGAAAGATTTTCGCCCATTCAATCGCTCGAATCCGGAGATTATTTAATCGGCGTTTCTGCTTATGACGACCACTCGGCCAACAACACGCCGGTCGCTTACACGCTGACAACCGCGCTGGATTCCGCTCCGCCGCCGCCGACTATTACCCGCATTGTTCCTGACGCAGCGGGGGCCGGAACGGGGCCTTTTTCATTAACCATCACGGGTACGAACTTTTTTGACGGGCAATCCACGATGCGCTGGAACGGCCAGCCGCGTCCGACGGTTTATGTCAACAATACACAGTTGAATGCGTTTTTGACGGCAGAAGACATTCAGACTCCGGGCATTATACCGGTTAGCATCTTCAATCCTCCCACGCTTGGAGGTCAGTCCAATTCGGTGCCGTTTACGATTTCAACCGTTCCGCCCGAAGTGGAACCGAATGAAACTCCGACCAGTGCCACGTTGTTGCAGCTTTCCAGCACTCGCAGCGGGTCAGTGGCCATTGGCGATTCGGCAACCACTACGGTGACTTTTCCAGGCAACCAGACGGACCCGGTCGAAGATTTGTTTGGAATCAATCTGACGGAAAGTTCCCGGCTGGATATTTCATTGGTAGGGTCAAACGGCCAGGCCAATACGGCGCTTTATCTGTTTAGAGAAATTCCGGGAACCACTTTGTTGGAATCTTTGGGAAATTCGCGGTTGGCCGGGGTATTCCAGCGAATTACAACTCCGGAAGCGCTTGCACCTGGACGCTATTTAGTTGGGGTTTCAGCAGTTACCGGTTCAACGTTGTACACGGTTGAAGCTCATGTTCCGGGTAGCCGGTTGATGAAAGTTGCGACCAATAGTGCTGCGCCGAACAGCCCTGTGACAGTTCCGATTTCGTTTTATTCCGAAGGCAATGAAAACTCGACCAAGTTCAGTTTGCGGTTTGATCCTGCCTTGCTGGGCAGTCCGCAAGTTTCGCTTGGAAGCGATGCCAGCGGCGGCACGCTCAATGTCAATTCCAGCCAGGTAGCGCTAGGCCGCATTGGCGTCCAGATTTCTTTGCCGCAAGGCCAGCATTTCAACAGCGGTTCTCGCCAAATTGCACGTGTAACGTTCAACATCAAACCTTTGGTGGGAGCGACCGCGACCGTCGTCGAATTTGGCGACGAACCAGTGGTTCGCGGATTGACGGACACGAATGGGAGCTCAGTCACTGGAACATACGCGGCAGGTAACGTCGTTGTGATCCCAGGGTTTGAAGGCGACGTAACGCCGCGACCGCTCGGCAATGGAACCGTTTCCACTGCGGATTGGGTACAGGTTGGCCGTTTTGCCAGCGGATTGGATGAAACCGCCGATGGCAGCGAGTTCCAGCGCGCCGACATTGCGCCGAAAAATACGCTGGGGGACGGGCGTCTGACAATCGCCGACTGGGTTTTGGCCGGAAGATATGCTGCCGGTTTGGAAACCACAGTTGCTGCTGGCGGAGCCAGTGCGCCGGTCCTGAACTTTGATGAGTCAGGAAACAGCTTCCAAAAAATCACGGAATCAGCTTTTGCTTCAGTCGTTGGAGATGAACAGCAGCAAACTCGTGGCATCCGCATAGTTCCTGTCACGTTTGTTCGCGGTCAGGAAAATACGGCTGTTGTCGAACTCAGTTCGCTGGGCAATGAAAACGCAGTCGGGTTTACCGCGAATTTTGACACGACTCAATTGACCTTTGTCCGCGCCACCATTGGCACAGACGCGCAAGGCGCAGCTTTGAATGTCAATACTTCGCAAGTGGCACTGGGTCGTGTTGGCATTGGCATTGCGCTTTCCAGCGGTCAAACATTTGTCACTGGCACGCGCCAGCTTGTCACGTTGACATTCAACGTTCCGGCCTCAAGTTCGGTCAATTCAACAACCATTGGTTTTGGAGATCAGCCGATCGCACGCGAAGTGGTTGACGCCACAGCGAATGTTTTGCCGACAACTTTCACCGCAGGAACCATCACGCTGGATCCGCAGATCAGCCAGACTCCAACCTTGACCAGCGTTACGCCAAACACTGTTTTGGCTGGCGGTGGTAATTTTATTGCGACGCTGAATGGAAATAACCTGCTCAACGGAGCAGTCGCTCGCGTGACGGTTGACGGCGTGACCGCAGAACGGTTGACTGAATTTGTCAGTCTGACGCAATTGCGTGTAACGCTTCTGGCTCAGGACATTGCGGAAACAGGCACGATCAGTGTCAGCGTCCAAAATCCCGCACCGAGCGGCGGCATATCGAATTCATTGAATATCCAAATCGTGAATCCGGTTCCGACCGTGACGACCATCAATCCGGCTTCGGCTGCGGTTGGAGGCCAAGGATTCAACCTGACAGTCAATGGAACGAATTTTGTGCCGGGTGCGACAGTTCAGTGGAACGGCAATAATCGTGTCACGACGTTTGGCAGCAGTACGCAACTGACTGCGCAAATTCCGGCTCAGGACATTGCCAGTGCTGGAACGGCTACAATTCGTGTGGTGAATCCGGGCCCCGGCGGTGGAAATTCGAACTCGGTTAATTTCACGATTGCCACGCCTGCGCCGATTCCGCGTATTACCACCATTGATCCGACTTCAAGAATGGGCGGGACCGAAGGCTTCACGTTGACGGTCAATGGCACCAATTTCACGCAAAATTCTGTTGTGCGCTTCAACGGCAACCCGTTGGTAACGACGTTTGTCAGCAACACCCAATTAACGGCGGCCGTCACGGCTGCTGATGTGGCAACACCGGGTGTGGTCAGCATTACAGTCTTCACGCCTTCACCAGGTGGGGGCACATCGAATTCTGCATTGCTGACAATCAACGTTCCGCCGAATCCGTCTCCGGCAATTACGGCAATCAGCCCCAACACAGTGATGTCTGGCGGCGGCAACTTCACGCTGACGGTGACTGGCACGGGCTTCGTTCAATCGTCTGTGGTTCGGTTCAACAACGCCGATCGTGCCACGACGTTTATTTCAAGCACGGAACTCCGCGCGACAATTCAATCGGGTGACATTATCAATGGCGGAACATCTACGATCACTGTCTTCAGCCCGGCTCCGGGTGGAGGCACATCGAATGCGGTGCCACTGACAGTCACGTTCGCTCCGCCTGTGATCACCTTGCTCAGCCCAAGTTCGGCAGTTGCGGGTGGCGCAGCCTTCCAATTGAACGTGACGGGGACGAACTTCGCGCCGGGATCAGTTGTGCGTTGGAACGGAGTTGATCGTACGACGGGGTTTGTTAGTGTGACTGAACTGACAGCGCAAATTCCCGCTTCGGATATTGCCAGCGCCGGAACCGCAACGGTGACGGTGTTCAGTCCTTCACCGGGTGGCGGAACGTCAAACGCGATCACCTTCACGATCAATCCGTTATCGCGTCCGATCCCACGCATCTCGGCCCTCAGTCCTGACAAGGCTCAGGCGGGAACGCAGGGCCTTGAGCTAATTGTTACTGGAACCAATTTCGTGACGGATTCGGTCGTTCGCTGGAACGGCCAGCCGCGCGCAACCACTTTCGTCAACAGTACGCAACTGAAGGCGCAAATCACGGCTGCAGATTTGGCAGCAGTAGGCAGCGCCTTGGTGACAGTCTTTACACCTCCGGCAGGTGGTGGCGAATCAAACACGCTGACGTTTGCCATCAATGCTCCGCCGAATCCAGTACCGGTTATTAGTTCACTCAATCCAAGCACGGTTGGTACAGGAACAGGCGCGTTTGTGTTGACGGTCAACGGTACGGGCTTTGTCAATGGTTCGACTGTGCTGTTCAACGGTGCGGCCCGCGTGACGACGTATGTCAGTTCGACCCAACTAACGGCACAAATCTTGGCCGAAGATATCGCAGGAGCTAATACGCCAGCGATTCGCGTTGTGTCGCCTTCGCCGGGCGGTGGTACGTCCAACGAAGTTTTGTTGACGGTCGTCAACCCGACCCCGTCAATCACGGCGCTGCAACCGAGCGCAATTGCAGAAGGCAGCGCAGGTCAGCAACTGGCTGTCATCGGTACCGGTTTTGTCATCGGTTCGCAGATTACGGTTAACGGTGCCCCGCGCATCACCAACTTTGTCAGCAATACGCAGTTGACTGCTCAACTAACGAATGCCGAATTGGCTGTCGCGACGACGTTAAACATTCAAGTGGTCAGCCCGCCTCCTGGCGGCGGATCGTCGAATACGGTTGGCTTGCCGGTGCGTCCGCGCAATCCGTTGCCGCGTATTACTTCGATCAGCCCGACTTCAGTATTGGCTGGCGGCCCAGGGTTCACTTTGGTGGTTAGCGGAACCAGTTTCGTCAACGGTTCCATCGTTCGCGTCAACAACCAGGATCGCCCGACGGATTTTGTTTCTGACACGACCCTGGCGGTGCAAATTCCGGCGACGGACGTTGCAGCCGCAGCTTCATTGTCTATCAGCGTGTTCAACCCCGGACCCGGCGGCGGCACAGCGGGGCCAATAACGCTGAGTGTGATCAATCCGGTTCCGCGCATCACCAGCATCAGTCCCGACTCGGCTCCGGCCGGCAGCGGAGATTTCACGTTGGTGATTAGCGGCGTCAACTTTGTCTCGAATTCGGTGGTCAGATTCAACGGCGTGGATTTGGCAACGACACTGATTACCAATTCGCAATTGACTGCGCTGGTTCCTGCCGCGTTGATTGCCGGTGGAGGCTCTGCGCCAGTCGTGGTGTTCAACCCTGCTCCGGGAGGCGGCACATCGAATGCGGCTACATTCTCCATTGTTAACCCGGCTCCTGTTATCAGCAGCCTAAGCCCGACAACGGTGCTTGCTGGAGGCCCAAGCTTTGCGCTTGCGGTCAACGGCAGTGGCTTCGTCAACGGTTCAGTCGTGAGAGTGAACGGCTCCGATCGTCAGACAACATTCGTCAATGCCAATCAGGTGATGGCGAATATTCTGGCTTCGGATATTCTGAGCGGTGGGTTGCTGAACATCACCGTATTTAACATTGCTCCCGGCGGAGGCACATCGAATGCGGTTCAGTTGCCGGTAAACCATCCGGTTCCTGAAATAACCGAACTTGTGCCGAACTCTGTGGCTGTGGGCAGCGCGGCATTCACACTGGCCGTCAACGGGTTTGGCTTTGTTCCAGGATCGGTTGTGCAATGGAACGGCGCAGCACGTCCGACCACCTTTGTGAACCCGGGACAATTGACGATTGCGGTTTCGGCTGCTGATGTGGCTACGGCGGCAAACGTGACAATTTCGGTTGTGAGCCCGGCTCCGGGAGGCGGCACTTCTGGCGCGCGGTTATTCCGAATCACGTCGCAACCAAATCCAGCGCCGATTGTGTTGGAACTGACGCCGAATTCCATCATTGCCGGCAGCGCATCATTTACGCTGGTTGTTGGTGGCGAAAACTTTGTGCCGAATGCGGTCGTCAATTGGAACGGCAGCCCGCGTCCGACACAGTTTGTCAGTAGCCTTGAGCTTCGCGCGCAAATTTTGCCTTCTGACATCGCCAGCCAGGGAACGGCCGTTGTCACGGTAACCAATCCGGCACCAGGTGGCGGTTCATCGAACCCGTTGAACTTTACGATCAATCCGCCAAATCCTGTGCCGACCTTGACAGGGCTGGTTCCATCCGTGGTTGCGGCTGGCGGGCCAGGCTTTACGCTGACGCTCAACGGATCGAACTTCGTGCCGGGCTCAGTTGTGAATGTCAACGGCAGCCCGCGTCCAACGGTGTTCTTCAGTGCTTCGCAAGTGTTTGCGCAGCTTTTTGCCACAGACGTTGCAAGTGTTGGTACTTTGTTGATCACGGTTGCCAACCCAGCTCCGGGCGGCGGCCTATCTAACTCTTTGCAGTTGTCTGTCAGCTCAACCCCGAATCCTGTGCCGACATTGCTCAGCGTCAGCCCAAGTTCGGCAATCGCAGGAGATTCTGCCTTTACGATGACGGTGACGGGAACGAACTTTGTTCCGGGCGCGGTGGTCACTTTGGGTGGCAGCGCACGCCAGACAATTTTTGTCAGCCCAACCGAACTCAAAGCGCAAATCACCGCTGCTGACGTAGCCAGTACAGGCGTGGTTGATATTGCGGTAGTTAATCCGGCTCCGGGCGGAGGCGTATCCAACACGCTTCCTTTCCAAATCACGGCTTTAAGCTGTCAGACGGCTTGCATGCAGTCTGCGTCTTATTACGTCATCAATATCAACCGCCTGCCGAATGGCGATGTCATCATCGGCGGCGTGAACTTCAACAACCCGGTTTCGATTCAGAACAACCTGCTGGATGTTCGGCGGGCTCTGCGCGGAGGGTCTTCGCCAGTGGCGATGCTTAACCAGCAATACGTGGCCACACAGATCAGTCTGGCCGCAGTGAATGCTGGCAGTAATCCGGGTGTGATGAGTAGCCCGCTTGCCTGTTACGGCATTACTTTTGAACCGGTGCAGTTGGACAATGGAGTGGTACTGACCAGGACGACCTTGCTCAAAGACATCCTGAATCAGGCCAGACTTTCCTTTGTTGATAACCGCCAGGACGATATGGCCCGAATCGCTGCCATATTGCTGCTGCTGAATGGCAACAATCCAAACTATCATTGCCAATAAAGTTGGCGATGATTGAAAACAAAATCCGGGGGCCATCTAAAAGTAAGATGGCCCCCGGATTTTTTTCGGTTCAAACAAATGACGGAAATTCTCCGCCAAACGCAGTGATTCAATTCAACTGAGCCTGCCGTTGTCGCAACTCGGCCAAAAGCGATTTGATTCTGGCGGCGTCACTCGCTTCTGGCAGTTGACGCAAATAATTCTCAAAATCCCTGCGCGCTTCGACATATCTTCTCAGCGCGAAATTGGCTGATCCGCGATCTCGGAACTCGGCCGCTGAATCCGGATTGATCATCAATGCCCGCTCAATCAACCCCAGTAATTTGTAATGATCATTGGCCTTGGCGTAAACGCCTTTCAAGTTTTGCAGCATCCGGCTCAGGATTTGTTTTTTGGTAACGGCGTGCAAGAAGGATAGCGAGAATGGCATTCGTCCGTCATACATTTGCTCAATCAGTTGGCGGCAGCGATCTTCATCCACAATGCGTCCGCCGTGAAAGGGATCAGCGAAAATTTCCTGTTCCTCGTCAACATACTTGACCAGAAAATGTCCGGGCATTCCCACTCCGAACAACCGCAAGCCAATGCGCCGTCCCACTTCCATCATCAACACGGACAGGGTAATTGGAATTCCGGTTCGCCGGGTAATGACATCGTTCAAAAAACTGTTTCGCACGTCGTAATAATTTTCGGCGTTTCCACGAAATTCCAGTTCGTCAAACAAAAAATTGCTGAGCCGCATGATTCGCGTCAGCGGGTCGGCAAAAAAATCATCCTGGGCGCGAGCTTGTTCGCTGATCTGATCCAGCAGAGAAAGAGATTCTTCGACGTTCAGGTTGGGATATTCCTCGGCGGCAATCAGCAGCGCCGCGCGATCAAGTTCCAAACCGTGTTCGTCACGCGAGACAAGTTCGGCAAATTGTGCGCGGGCTTCTTCTCTGGTCATTTCTTTGGCTGAATCTCACTCATATCGCAGCGCGTCAATCGGATCGAGCCGGGCCGCTTTCCACGCGGGCCACAAACCAAAGATCAAACCAATGCCTACGCTGGAAAGGAAACCAGCGACAGGCGCCCACAAGGGAACATACGAAGGAACAATCAATCGAATCAGCAAGGTTGTCAGCCAACCGATGCCCAATCCGATTAACCCGCCCATTCCGGTCAGCGTCATGGCTTCAATCAGGAATTGCCACAGAATGTCGCGGCGGCGTCCGCCAATGGCTTTGCGGATGCCAATTTCGCGAGTTCGCTCGGTCACGCTGACCAGCATGATGTTCATCACGCCAATGCCGCCCACCATCAATCCAACGGAGGAAATGGCGATCATCGCGATGGCGACGCCAAACGTAATCGAACGGAAGGTGCTGATAATGCTGTCGGCAGTCGAAAGTCCAAAGTTATTAGGTTGGTCGAACAACACTTGCCGCCGAATTCGCAATTGCCCTGTGACATCATCCACTGCCTGGGTCAGCATTCCGGGTTTTGCCACAACAGTGATGTAAACATCTTCGGCGCGTGGCTTTAGCTTTTGCGCGACTGTGAACGGCATAAAGACGATATTGTTCTGGTCATTACTGCCTTCGCCGCCGCCGAAAAGCTGTTCGCGTTTTTCCAGCACGCCCACAATCCGAAATTCGCGCCCGCCAATGGTCAGAACTCTATCGAGCGGATTCAGAAACGGGAAAAACTGTTCAACAATCGAAGCGCCAACGACACAAACTTCGTCGCGGGAATCGTTTTCCTCTTTGGTGAAAAACCGTCCGGCACTCATCACCCAAATCCCAGTATGTTCATAATCCGGCGTGACGCCTTGAAGAACCACGGCTGCGGATTCCTTGCCGCCGCCTTTAACCACCAGCTTGCGGCCAAAATAATCGTTGGTGATGTTCAGAATTGGCGTGGAAACCAGCACGCTCGGCAGGTTGCCCAAGGCGATGGCATCGTCATAAGCCAGGGGCTTCCGCATACGCTCTTCGCGTGAAGGCGGCCCGAACCGTACCCCACGGTCAAACTTGGTGATAAAGATGGAATTGGTTCCGACCGATTCGATCTGTTTGGTAACGGCGTAATCAATGCCGCTGATGATCGAAGCGATGGCCATCACAGTCCAGACGCCGATAACAACGCCAAGCACGGTCAGAAACGAGCGCATCTTGTTCATGCGCAACGTGTCCATCGCCATTTTCAAATTTTCCCAGATGTCATTACGAAGGAGTTTCATAAGAAGTAAATCTGTCTGTAGCTAGTCCGCTCTAAGCGCTTCAATTGGGTCGAGTGTTGCCGCTTTTCGAGCGGGTAAAATGCCCGACAGAACGCCGATCAAGCCGGAAACACCAACGGCAACCACAACGGCGCTCATCGAAAGGTAAGTGGGAAAGAAAACCGCCGTCACGATTCGGCCAGTCACCCAGGCGATAAAAACTCCAACCGAACCGCCAATGGCCGACAGCGTAACCGCTTCGATCAGAAATTGCTGGAGAATGTCTTTTTGCCGCGCGCCCAATGATTTGCGGATGCCGATTTCCTTGGTCCGTTCCGTCACGCTGACCAGCATGATGTTCATGATGACGATCCCGCCCACAACCAGCGCGATGGCCGGAACGGCAATGGCCGTAATGAAAATCGGGCCAAGGATGCGGTCGCGCATTCCCATAATGGCGTCAGGCGTGCCAATGCCGAAATTGTCTTTTTCGTTGTATTGCAGTTGCCGGCGAGCACGCAGCAAGGCGCGAACTTCTTCAACGGTTTCCTGGAACTTGTTGTCGTCTTTGGCCGTGCCGACAAAATACATGCTGCGCTGGCGAACTGCCGGGCCGAAGTGTTTGATGTAGGAATGCAGCGGAATCGTCGCAAAAACGTCCTGCGGCATTCCGAAAACAGTTCCTTTGGCAGCGGCGACACCAACCACGCGATACGGTAAACCGGCAATTGAAACTTCCTGGCCAACTGCCGTTGTGTTGGGGAAAAGTTTGGTGGCGACATCGAATCCCAGCAAGACCACGTTTTGTGTGGAACTGTCTTCGGTCTGCGTGAAGTAACGGCCTTCGGCAATATCCAGATTGTCAATTTCCGCGCTATTGGCTGTCGCTCCGTCAACAGACACGTTTTCAGCGCTTTCGTTGGAATATTTGATCGTCGAAGGAGTCCCCATCGCTTTCGCGCCAAGCTGTCCGATTTGAACAGCGTGTTCGCGCAAGTAATCGAATTCGTCGAAGGTCAAATCCTTGTTGCGACGCTGTGCTTCGGCAATTGTGTCGGTGTTTTTCCAGTCTTCAAAACTGAACCGGCGGATGCTGAAGGATTTTGCGCCGATACCGGCAATCTTTTCGTCCACATAGCGGTTGAATCCCTGAATCAGGGAAACGACGACGACCACAGCAGTGACGCCGATAATCATACCGAGCAAGGTCAATGCCGACCGCAGACGATGCGACCAAATGGCATCCAATGCCAGCTTTAGAGTTTCTTTGAATTCCATATCAGATATACAAACGGTGAACCTCAGCGCTTAATAACAAACCATTCACCGAGGTGTGATTTTAACGTCCGCCGTAATGACGACGGCGTCGCTGCCAGTGGCAATTCTTAAATTGGACAGCGAATAGTTTAGTTTTTGTTTCTCAGTTGTATGGATGTTGCTGCCTGCGTCCACTTCCATTTTGCGCGGCAGCATAATTTCCCGGTTGAGCAGGGCAGGCAATTCGATTCTGCTTAGCCAGCGATCAACCTGCATCGCTTGCGTGCGATTGATGCCCAAATCCTTTCCGGCAATGTTAAGACTGAAACGAACGTTAATTGGTAACGTCGCACCTGGCAATGCCCGCAAAATAGCTTTGTCGTTTTCGACAATGAATTGCAGTGGAATTTGCTGATCCTGGATGACAAAACTGGTTCGGGGAGATAAGCCGTAGGGCACACCGAATTCGCGGCCTTTGACGCGCGCGTCAATTGCACCTTGACCGGTTAATCGTACGCTTAGTTTGTCGTCGGCGACGCTTTCGACTTTCAAATCGCTGACATCTGCCTGTCCTTCGCCGCTTTCAACGTCAGTGTAGTTAGTAATCGTCACTCCCGCGTTGATTTCGGTAGTGCGCAACCGTCCTTGTTTCAATTTGAAATTCAGGTCGGGATTTTGTTGCGAAGCGATGTTTGCCAGCAACGAAGTAATCAGGTTTCGGCCAATCTGTAACCGCACATCGCTGTTGGTGGTCAGCGAGGCAGCAAGCTGAAAAATTTCATTTTCCATCGCTACCGGGTTTAGGTCGTTAGAGGCCGTTTCAGACGGAATTTCAGCCGGTTGGGAAGTGGGGTTGAGTTTAAGCCCCAGCGCGAGCCGTTTGTCCATCACCAGTATAGAAGCCAGAGTCAATTTCAGCGGCGCGCGATAGGCCGGGGTGGAAATTTCCATCGGCAATTGGCCATCAGCGTTGCCTTCCACATTGAACTGGCTGGCCGGAATCTCAATCGTTTCATTCAATTCCAGCGGAAAATCCAGCGACGGCAATTCTTCGTTCCACTTTTCCGGTTTCAGCCATTCGCCAAACAGCGTTTTTACCAACAGGCCGGAAACGCCTCCATTCATCAGCTTTACTTCCGTAACGCGAATGGGCATTCGCATAAACCCTTCGCTGATTTGTCCGCTGGCGATTCTGCCAGACAATTGCATGTTGATGGATTTGTACTGAAGCCCTAATTTGAGGATCGCCGCGCCGGTCGCCAGGCTGGTTTCAATCGAAATCAGCTTGACCAGATTGCCGCTGGCCATTTTGATTTCCAGACCCAAAAATTGTTGCGCGGCCTCTGCGATGGCGCGCTCACCGACAATCACCACGGCATCGGCGGTGCGCAGCGAATCGCTTGCCTTCAATTCATCGCGCAACCGTCGAAGTTCGACTACTTGCTGCAGATCGGCCTTTTGCGCTCGCGTCGAAACGACGCCGCCCAATATCAGCAGAACCGTGGCCAAAAGCCTTTTCACCAGGACTAGATTGTTCATAATGGTTGTTACGGAATGAACGTTCGCAGAAGGCGCACGGATTATACTCCCGAACCGAACCGAGTGCATAAAGATGAAAATCAAAGGAATTGTCCAAACAAACTCAGAAGTCGTTGAACTGACGATTGACGGCAAACGAATTAGCGCAATCGCCGCCGCCGATCTTTCGCAACCCTGTGATTTGGGAGACGGTGATCTGCGGCTGGCAGCGGGCTTCATTGACTTACAACTCAATGGATATGGTGGAATTGACTTCAACGATACGGCGATAAGAACGGAGCAAATTACCGAAGTTACACAGCGGCTATGGCGAACCGGAGTCACTTCGTTTTGCCCCACAATTGTTACCGAATCCGCCGAACACATTTCAACCTGTTTGGCGAAAATCATGCGTGCGGCAGAGGAATCGCCGGAATTTGCAAGCGCCTTCATCGGCATTCATCTGGAAGGCCCATTTATTTCACCAGAAGACGGCCCGCGCGGCGCGCATCCCCGACATCATGTTTGCCCGCCGGATTGGGAAAAGTTTCAGCGTTGGCAGGAAGCCGCCAACGGCCAAATTCGCTTGCTGACTTTGTCGCCGGAATGGCCGGAGAGCCTCAAGTTCATCGAACGCGCCGCCGCTTCCGGCGTCATTGTCGCCATCGGCCATACGTCAGCGACTCCACAGCAAATCGCAGATGCGGTCACAGCCGGAGCGAAAATGTCCACGCATTTGGGCAACGGTTCGCACGCGAAAATTGACCGCCACCCGAATTACATCTGGGAGCAATTGGCCAACGACGATTTGTGGGCCAGCTTTATTGTGGATGGTCACCATCTGCCGCCTTCCGTGGTCAAATGCTTCTTGCGCAGCAAAGGCATCGCGCGCAGCGTGCTGGTCACAGATGCGATTGCCGCCGCCGGATGCCCGCCAGGCCGGTACAAACTCGGAAACGTCGAAGCCGAGGTCATGGAATCTGGACGTGTTTGTTTGCCGGGAACGCCTTACCTGGCTGGCTCGGCGCTGGAAATGCACGACGCAATTGGAAAAGCCGTAGAGTTTTCCGACGTCACGCTCAATGAAGCTTTGCAAATGGCTTCGGCAAATCCAGCGAAACTTATTGGCTTGAAGGATCGCGGCAAAATCGAAATCGGCCAACAAGCTGACTTGGTTTTGTTCAACTGGCACGAAGCGTCGAATAAAATCGAAATTGTGACGACAATGGTTGGCGGCAAAAAAGTAGTTTGATGTTGCGAGAGCTGTCCGGATTGCATCTCGGCAAAAGAGCGAATTGCGGAAATTTGTATTACTGCCAGAAGCTCGACAAATCTAAAGACACAATCTGAATACTCGAAACGCTGCTCGGAAGAGCCTGTTACTTCCGCACATCAGGGACAGAGCCGTTACCCGGCCTCCGAATGTTATAAAAGAAATTTTTCTTGTCGCTGATAGCTTTGCCGAGCATTTGTCGCATATGCGTATGTACGATGTTCAGGCAATCGCCCTGGCAAATGATAATAATCCAAGAGGAACTGATTTCACGACATTAACCCAATGACGTGAACACCTTATCTCAAAATACCCGGGCAACCTCGGAAGGCTGTCCCACTTCATCAAAGGAGCCACAACCATGTCAGCAAAAATTTTGCAGATCAACTTTTCGTTTAACGTTCCGCGTGAAGCTTACGAAGCAGCCGTTTCGCCTATGGCCGATGCCTTTGCCGCCGTGCCGGGCTGCCAGTGGAAGATTTGGCTGATGAACGAAGCGACCAGCGAAGCGGGAGGTATTTATCTATTCAAGGATGACGCCGCGTTGCAAGCTTACCTGACCAGCCCGCTCGTCACGCAAGTCACCAGCCACCCGGCGTTGAGCGATTTCAGCGTCAAGCAGTTCGATGTAATGGAAGCCGTCACAAAGGTCACGCGAGGTCCGATTGGGCCGAAAGAACAAGCCGCCGCAGCCTAACAGCCGGCGACAGACTGTCCGAACGAATAGGAGCCAACATCATGAACTCATCCGAAGAAGCAGCCGCCACTGGTCGCAGGGAACAATTGCTTAACATCGCCGACGGGTACTTCGACGCGCTCAGGCGCAAAGACTTTTCGGCAATTCCCTACGATGACAACGCTACCTTGCGTGCGCCGCTGGTACCCGGCGGCGTCAATCAACCGCTTGCGGGAAAAGACGCCTTGTATTCCCAATGGTGGATTCCCCTGGAACCGGCGTTGGAAGGCGTGGAAATTACCGTTCTGGAACACTACTTTAACGAGTCCCTGACGGCGGTCTGTTGCGAAGCGACGATCACCCTGAATATTGTGTCTCCGCCCGCCACCTTGCGCGTTGCTGACCGGTTCACGGTGAATGCGGCGGGAAAAATCACGGAACAGGAGAATCACTTCGATCCTCGCGATGTCACCAACCCCGGATGGCAAAACGATTGATCATCCACCCACCACCAACAACAGAAGGAGAAACGTTATGACACAGTATCCCGACGCATTTGGCATGTCAGTCACTGTTGAAGATTTGGAAGCAGCCCGCCGCTTTTATTCAGATCTTTACCCGCACGACAAGGTACTGGACGGAGTGTTCGCCGGAATCAACTACATCAGCGTCATGCGGAATGGCGAGACATTGGTGAACATCTTCCAGAAGGGCGAGGGCAATCCCCTGGCACCTATCTTCCCGACGCTCAAGGTAGATTCAGTCGCAGCGTACGAAGAGAAGATCAAGGGGCTCGGCGGCAGCATCCTCATCCTCTCAAGCCATTGCCCTTGCACCAAATCGCCATTTGCTGTGTGCGTTGATGTCAGCGGCAATCAGTTCATGATCAAACAAGCTAGAGAAATGGCAGACTAAAGCGAGAGGTATGGTTAGGCTGCGATAACCGCCAATACAGAATCAGAACGTTCACAACCCACAAGCGTCCTCAGCCATACAGGTGGATATTGTCGAAGACCGTCCCGACATCCGCGACGGTCTCAGCCAAATCATCAACTGTGCGGCTGGTCGGGGTCATTAGTAAATTGCGCGGGCAGTGGCGTGAAACCACTCGTCAATTTGTTGCCATCGGTCTGCTTGCATTGCTTGTCTATAGGTTTATGGCTGATTTTCTAGAGCATAGTCAACGGCCTGTTGCCATTTCATCGCCTGTCCTTCTTGCCACAATGCAGCAAAGCGTTCCGCACCCAGCGCCGACAGAACAGCGTGTTTATGCTGCGCAAAGATTGGTTCTTCCGTTACTCCAAGATGAATGCCTAACAATGCTCGCAAGCTTTCAGTTGCGCCAAGTAAACGAGCGGCGGTTTCCCATCGATTTTTGTGTTCTGCTACCCAGGCCAATCGCTCTAGACTGTCAGCAATTCCATGCCGGTCTTGCACGGCGATGCGCAGTTTCAGGCTTTCACTGAAAAAAGATTTAGCTTCTTCGTAATGGCCTTCTTGCGCGCGAAGTTCGCCGAACAAGGAGAATGGATGCGCCAGACCGTATCTGTCGCCAATCTCCGTAAAAATCGAACGCCCGGTTTCCAGCATTGACACTGCCAATGCGCGATCTCCCTGATCCAGCGCGAGACTTCCGCGATGTGTGGAAAACCAGCCGATCATCTGGCGATCTCCCAACTCCCGCATGGTGGCCAAAGCTTCATCTACCTTGAGCACGGCTTCCGGAAGTCGCCCAAGTTTTTGCAGCGTCCAGCCCCAAATGCCGACCGAAAACGCCAGGCGATGCTTATCGCCTAACTTCCGTCGTTCTCGCACACACTCTTCGTGCAGCGCGTTTGCCTGCTCAAAATCTCCCTGGTGATGCGCAACCCAAGCCAACGTGCTCCGCGCCTGAATCGCGCCCGTTTGATTGCCAAGTTCCTGATGCAACGCGATTGCTTCTTCCGATAAGGCGCGCGCTCGTTCATATTCGTTTTGCCGCCAACCCACCCAACCCAGATTGGTCAAGGCCGCGGCAATCCCCTGTTTATCGTTGAGCGTTCGGCGGATCTGCAGAACTTCTTCAAACAAGGTACGCGCAATTTCGTAATCGCCCTGATTTTGTTCCAGTGTCGCCGCACCGGTGAGCGCTTTCGCACGCAACGCCGTGGGGCCAGCAGCGGCGGTGGTTTGCAACAGCGTGGCCAGACGTTCGCGGCCTTCGCGAAAATGACTGCGCAGCGTCCAGAAACGCCAAATAGCGCAGGCCAAACGCAAAATATTTTCGGATTCACCGTTTTGCAGACTGCGTTGCAATACCGCACGAATGTTGTCGTGATCGTGTTCCAACCGGTCCAACCAGAGTTTTGGCTCTGCCCCGGTTAATTGCGGCTCGGCTTTTTCCGCCAGATCAATGAAGTACTTTGTATGCGCAGCCTCCGCCTGGGTCAGTTCGCCATTTAATTCCAGCAGTTCCAGCCCGTACTCTTTGATGGTCAGCAGCATCGAAAATCGAAGTTCGCCATCCGTCTGTTCCTTTTGTTGCAGCAGGCTTTTGTCAACCAGCGAAGCGATTCCATCCAGCACATCAAACCCCGACGCTGCCAGCGTTTCCGAAACCGCCTCGGCGGCTTCCAGCATGAATCCGCCGACAAAAACGGCCAATTGTCTGAACAATGCCTGCTCTCCCTGGCTGAGCAAGTTATAGCTCCATTCGATGGTATTGCGAATGGTCTGTTGCCGCGCAGGCAAATCACGCGCACCACTGGAAAGCAGCTTCAGGCTTTGATCCAGCCGCTGCAGAATCGCACGCGGCGTCAGCACCCGGATGCGTGCCGCCGCCAGTTCAAGCGCCAATGGCAAACCATCCAGGCGAGCGCAAATTTCGGCTATGACCCGCGCATTGTCATCAGTCAAATCGAAATCGGGTCTGACCGCGCGCGTGCGTTCGAGGAACAGTTCAACAGAAGGCGATTGCGCCAGCGATGTCACAGAGTCATTGAGCGAAGGGATCGAAAGCGGAGGGACGGGAAATTCATGTTCCCAACGCACTTTCAGCGCCGCGCGGCTGGTAATCAGAATTTTGATTTGCGAGCAGGCCGCCAGCAGTTCCGTGACCAAAGGTGCAGCCGCGACGATCTGTTCGAAATTGTCCAGCAGAAGCAACATTTGCTTGTCGCGCAAAAATTCCTTCAGATTCACCTGCAATGAAACAAGTGCGTTCTCTTTCAGCCCCAACGCTTGGGCAATGGCCGAAGGAACCAAATCCGGATCACTGATGGCTGCCAGCGGAACAAACCAAATCCCATCGGCAAATTCTTCTGCCAACTCGACGGCAGTTTGTAATCCCAACCGTGTCTTGCCCGTGCCGCCTGGGCCGGTCAAGGTCAACAAACGAATGTCGTTTTGCTGCAAAAGTTGTTTGATGGCCGCAAGCTCGCTGGCGCGCCCAATCAAAGGCGTTGGCGGCATTGAAAAGTTTGCACGTTGAAGCCCTGATTGATCGCCGGAGCGCAAAGGTTCGGGTTTAGGCGAAATGACAGCCGTTGCGTAAGCAGAGCGCTCCGCGGCGGAAATCGGTTCCGTCTCTATCTTGGCGGGTGACAAGCGGTTCAGCTTGGCTTCGAATTCCAATTCCTGCTTCAAACTCTTCAGATCGCGTAGCAAATCGCCGGTTTGCTGGTAACGGTGTGCCGGGTCTTTGGCGAGCGCCAGGCTGACGATGCGCATCAACTCCCTCGGCAAGTCTGGCGCAAAGCGCGTCGGCGGCAGCGGCTCAGTCATCAGAATCGCAGCGATCACATCGCTGGCGGTATTGCCCATAAACGGTTGGCGGCCGGTGAGCATTTCGTATAGCACAATGCCAAGGCTGAAGATGTCGCTGCGCGCGTCTACTTCCAGACCGCGAGCTTGTTCGGGCGACATATACGTGACTGTCCCCATCACCATGCCCGGCGCGGTTTGGCCATGAAAATCCGTTGGCGCTTCGGTATCCAGCGAAGGCCGTCGCTTTTCAGTCAGCTTTGCCAATCCGAAATCGAGCACTTTGACCAAGCCGTCAGGCCTCAGCATCAGATTTTCGGGCTTGATGTCGCGATGAATGACGCCAGCCGTATGGGCAGCGGCAAGCGCACTGGCAATCTGGGCTGTCAGGTCAAGTGCAGTTTCCGCTTGCATCCTTCCGCCAGACATTTGCTGTCGCAGCGTTTGGCCTTCGACAAATTCAACGATGATAAAATGCGCTCCTGCGGCAGTTCCGATTTCGTGAATGGTGATGATGTTTGGATGATTGAGCGCCGAAGCCGCGCGCGCTTCCTGTTCGAAACGCCGTATGCGTTCAGGGTCGCTGGTGAATTGCGAGGCCAGCAGTTTCAATGCGACTTTGCGATGCAACCGAGTGTCTTCGGCCAGAAAAACTTCGCCCATTCCGCCTGCTCCCAGCGGAGAAAGGATTTTGTATTGATTGAGCATTTGCCCGGACGCAATGCGAAGCAATGGCTGATCGAGCATCTCAGCCGCGACCTGAGCCGGAAGCTTTGCCGTAGCCATTTCCTCGGCGGCGGAATCGGCAACTAGCAAGGATTCGACTTCGCGGAGCAGCGAATCATTTCCAGCACAGGCTTCATCAAGGAAAGCCGCCTGCTCGTGCGGCGCGCGCTCCGCGACGGCGTGAAACAGATCGTCAATTTGTTTCCACCTATCAGCTTTCATCAGCCTGTTCCTTGCTCAGTTCGCGGTACAGCCAGGCTTTAGCCAAACGCCATTCGCGCATTACGGTAACGGGGGAAACGCGCAGGACTTCAGCAGTCTCTTCGACGCTCAGCCCGCCGAAAAAGCGCAGTTCAGCAACTTTGCATTTGCGTTCGTCGAATGCGGCCAGGCCGTTCAAGGCATCGTCTAGCGCTACCAATTCAGCGGATTGTTCATTTGCCACCGCCAGGGCATCTTCCAGCGAAACCCGCTGCGCGCCGCCACCGCGCCGGTCACGATTCCGGGCGCGCGCGTAATCCACCAGAATCAACCGCATTATCTGGGCAGCGACGGCGAAAAAGTGCGCGCGGTTTTGCCAGTTCATCTGCCGTTCGCCGACCAGTTTCAAATACGCTTCGTTGACCAGCGCCGCCGATTGCAGCGTGTGGCTAACACGTTCGCGTCCCAGGTGGCGATGAGCGATGCGCCGCAATTCGTCGTACACCAGCGGCATCAATTGATCCAGCATCTCCGGCTGACCGTCGCTCCAAGCGGCCAGCAAGGCTGTGATTTCCTGCGATGAGGAAGCGTGCATTGGTTCCCCTGTTTGTGTGAAAACGGATTGCGAGCGCGTATTACGCTCGAAGCCATAAAAAAGTTGTTCCGCGTGATAGCTCCGCACCGCATTTGCCGCATAAGCAAGTGAAGCGGATAGAAAAATGCTGGCACTACTTTTCTGCCCGGATGAATGGCGCAAACCGAATCGAACGTTCCAGTGACTGAGCGCCGACAGCAATCATAAATTTACACGTGGAATGATTCAACGAATTCTCGCTCACGTTGAAGGAGTTGGCTATGACGAATGCGAAACTCGAAACCGCTGGAAGATACATCCTCACACTGTTGCTGCTGACGTTTCGTCAGCCATTTCCCAAGAACGGCTACGAACTGACTCCGCACGAAATCAGAGTCTTGAAATTGCTGGTCGAAGGTCAAAATTACAAAACGGCAGCGGTTGAACTCGGCGTCAGCGTCAACACGGTTTCGTTTCACGTCCGTCGCGTTTACAGGAAGCTTGAAGTGCATTCCAAATCCGAAGCCGTGGCAAAGGCGCTGAGAAACAATCTGGTTTGAAGACGGGATTCGGAGGTCACCATCTGAACAGGTGTGACACCGGTTGCTTCCGGGCAGATTGTGACGCCGGGTCGCTTCAGCCAACTCAGCTTGGCAATCAGAGCTACCCCACCTACAATTCGCACTATCAAACCGCACAACTTAAACATCCGGAGATAGCGCGATGAACTTTGAAGACGAACTCAAACTCGAATACAAACGACTGGTCACTCGCCGTCACTTTTTCAAAGATTGCGGCGTTGGTTTAGGTTCCATTGCGCTGGCTTCGCTGTTGAAGCAAAGCGGTTTTGCCGAATCAACGCCGCAATCGAAAAATCCGCTTGCGCCCAAAGCACCGCACTTTGCCGCCAAAGCCAAGCGCGTGATTTATCTGTTTCAGGCAGGTGCCCCTTCGCAACTGGATCTGTTTGATTACAAACCGGAACTGGTCAAATACAACGGCAAGCCGGTTCCACAGGAATTGGTCAAAGGCATCAATTACGCCTTCATCAAACCGGACGCCGGTCTTTATGCTTCGGAGTTCAAGTTTGCCAAACACGGCCAATCAGGCGCGGAACTATCAGAAGCCTTTTTGCATTTGCCAAAAGTCGCCGACGAAATTGCCATCGTTCGTTCGATGATGACCGAAGCGATCAATCACGCGCCGGGACAGATTTTCATGAACACAGGTTCGGTTCAGTTTGGCCGTCCCAGCTTTGGTGCCTGGGTGACGTACGGACTGGGCAGCGAGACGCAGGATTTACCAGCGTTTGTCGTTTTGACTTCCGGTGGCGGAACCAGTGGCGGAGCAGGCAACTGGGGCTGCGGATTTTTGCCAACGCTGTATCAAGGCGTGCCGTTCCAGCGCACAGGGCCGCCGATTCTGTCGCTGTCGAATCCGCGCGGCATCACGCGCGAAATGCAGCGGCGTTCGCTGGACACGCTAAAAGAACTCAACGAACAGCATCTCGAAGTAACGGGTGATCCTGAAATCGCCACGCGCATCAACGCATTCGAGATGGCTTACCGAATGCAGGAAAGCGCGCCCGAACTGATGGATTTTTCCAAAGAGTCAAAAGAAACCTTGGCGATGTACGGCGTAGAACCTGGCAAAAACTCTTACGCGAACAATTGCCTGCTGGCTCGGCGGCTGATCGAGCGCGGTGTGCGCTTCGTTCAGCTTTTCCACGAAGCCTGGGATCATCACAGTGAAGTCGCCAAGGGCGTCAAAAGCCAGCTCAAAAATACCGATCAGGCGACG
>CAZMXG010000107.1:0-27182 GCA_964570175.1 uncultured Heliomicrobium sp.
CAATCAGGGTTTGGCCGTGCTGGAAATGCTGAACATCTTGGAAGGCTACGATGTGAAAAGCCTTGGGCATAATTCGGCGGAGTATCTGCACCTGCTGGTCGAAGCCAAAAAGCTGGCGTACGCCGACCGCGCCTGGCACATCGCCGATCCGGCGTTTTACAAAGCGCCGCTGGATAAATTGTTGTCGAAAGAATACGCCGCCGAACTTCGCAAGAAGATTGATCCCGGTAAAGCGGGAGGCGACACGCCACCAAGTTCGCGCGGCGGCGAAGACACCGTTTACCTGACCGTGGTGGATAAAGATCACAACGCCGTTTCATTTATTCAAAGTATTTTCAGCGCCTTCGGTTCCGGCCTGGTTGCGGGCGACACCGGCGTTGTGCTGCACAATCGCGGCGCAGGGTTTTCCTTTGATCCGAACAATCCAAACAAACTGGAAGGCGGCAAACGTCCGTTTCACACCTTGATTCCGGGAATGGTTTTCCGTGACGGCAACTTGTGGCTGACGTTCGGTTTGATGGGCGGCGATATGCAGGCCCAGGGCCACGCGCAGGTGTTATTGAACCTGATTGATTTCGGCATGGACGTTCAGCAGGCTGGCGAACAGGCGCGCTTCCGGCATTTTGAAAGCGGCTTGGCTTTGGAATCCGCTATTGGCGACGACGTACGGAAAGCTTTGCAAACCAAAGGACACAAATTGACGCCTGCTCCGGGAATGTTCGGCGGGTATCAGGCAATTCTGATTGATCCGAAAACCGGCGCGCTGTTTGGTGGCTCCGATCCGCGCAAAGACGGCTGCGCAATGGGCTGGTGAGCTTTGAAACTTTGACCGGCACTTGAGCTTTTGACGGATTGGGTAGACCATTCCCCCACCATAAAAACTTCTTCTCAAACCTGGAGGACACAGCAATGAAAAAGAAAACAGCATCAACTTCTGACCAGTCCGTTTCGCGCCGCGCGTTTGTCAAAACCTCAGCGGCTGCCGGAGCGGGATTATTGATTGTTCCGTCGGCGACGGCGTTTGGTTCGGTAGCCAATTCCTCCCTAGGATTGGGCATCATCGGCTGCGGAGATCGCGGCAATTACGACGGCGGAGAATTTCTGAACAATACAGACGTTCGTGTAACAGCGTTGATGGACGTGTTTGAAGACCGCTTGCAATCCACGCGCGCCAACCTGAGCAAACAGTCGGAAGCGAAAAACCGCCCTGCAATTCCCGAAGCCAATTTGTTCAAAGGCCACAAAGCGTATGAAAAACTGGTTCAATCAAAAGATGTTGATCTGGTGTTGGTCACCAGTCCACCGTATTTTCACCCCGATCATCTGGAAGCCGCCGTCAGCGCGGGCAAACACGTTTACCTGGAAAAACCTGTTGCCACGGATGTCACCGGGTGTTTGAAAGTGAAAAGCATCGGCCAGAAATATAACAACAAAGTCAGCATGCACGTCGGATTGCAGAAGCGTTACGACGTGGGTTATCGCGGAATGGTCGAACGCATTCACCGCGGCGAAATCGGCGACATCATCCTAGGACAGACGTTTTATTACACCAATGACTTACCTCGAAAGAACAAACCGGGAACATCTGATTTGGACGCGCGCATTCGCAACTGGGTCTTCGACAAGGCATTGTCCGGTGACATCCTGGTCGAACAGAACATTCACATTCTGGACATCGTCAACTGGGCGCTGAAATCGCATCCGATCAAAGCCACTGGTACGTCAGGCCGCGCGCTGCGCAAAGAAGTCACAGGCATTCCGGCGGATTATCTGTGCAGCGACCATTTCATTCTGACATACACCTATCCGGGCGACGTTCACATCAGCTTTAACTCCAACCAGTTCAAAAACCGTGGCTATCGCCAATCGGGCGAACGGTTCTTCGGCACAAAAGGCGCCTCGGAATCGTTTCAGGGCGGCCCGGCCACTATCAACTACAACCAGTTGGAAGAAGGCCAGAAAGTCGCTGACAAGGTGGATTGCGGCAAGGTGGATTTGCACGCTGCTGTTGGCACAAAGATGAAAGCGCTGGTGGATGGCATCCAAGCCGGCAAGTTCGATAATCAATGCGACATGGGCGCTGAAACCACATTGACGATGATTCTGGGCCGAATGGCGGCTTACAAAGGCGCTGAAGTCAGTTGGGATAAGATGATGAAGTCCGGCGAAAGCTGGAATCTGAAACTGAATCTGGATTCGCTGGGCGGCAGCGGCGCCGTTTCAATGAAAGGCTAAGCGACCGTAGCTTCTTAACGCAAAAGCGCAAAGTGCTAATTTTCAGGCACTTTGCGCTTTTGTCTTTTCACCGCCAAACCGCCTACCGTGCCGCAACAAATCCAACCCGTGCTTCTCAGCGTGCGGCAATCTCTCAAAAAATTCGTAACTGCTCAGCCCCAACGGGGCAAGATAGGGCAGCCCAGTGCAACGCACTGGGTAAGGCGACAAGAAAAGCCCAAAGCCCTGAAAGGGCGGAATAACACGGCTATTATTTCGCCCCCTTGGGGCTTGCCTGAAATTTCGCCCGTCGCCCGGTGCGATGCACCGGTCTTTTCCAGTTCGCCCCTTTGGGGCTGAGCAGTTACAAAAAAATCTTCCTTCCACCGGCAATTTCAACCCGCGTTTTCGCCTGAGTAACCGAAAGGGAGCTGTGCCCGCAATTATTGCGGGTACATCAGTGACGAAAAGAAGCGCCGTTCAGGCTTCGAGAAGGAGGAAGAATGAAGTTCAGCAAACATCTTTTATTGGCATTGATTTCCGCCGCGCTTGGGGGAGTGCGGTGGCGGCGCGGGCTCGCCGTCTGCGCCATTTTCGTGGCGGTGGCGGCGGGCCTGGCGGTAGTGCCATTACGCCGGACGCAAGCTCAATCACAATCACAAGCGCAGGTTGACACTTTGCACGGAACGGCGGCAATAGAGCGATTGAAACAGGAGGGACAATACGATTCGTTGCAGGCCGCGATGGAGCAGGCGCGTCTCACCGTCAGTCAAACGGCGCAGACGCCGTTGGGCCGCGCAGCCTGGCACGCACCCAACCGGGTGGCGGGCTATGACGCTTATGTCACCGAAGCGGGCGTCAGCATCGCTATCAACGACAAAACTTACGTCAGCTTGCATTTGCAAAGCCTTGGTTATGGTCAGGGCTTGCAAGCGGTCAGGCCGGGCACCGTCAGCGGCGGCGAACGGACGATCAACATTGAGCGGGCGGGCGGCGTGCAGGAATGGTTTGTAAATAGAACGGACGGGTTGGAGCACGGCTTTACGTTGAGTGAACCCCCCGGCACGCGGCAACAAGATGCGCCGTTGCGCCTGGCGATGCAAGTGAGCAAGGGGTGGCAAGCTGTCGCGAGTGAAGACGGCCAACGCGTCACATTGCGCAATGACGGCGGGCAGGCAGTTGAATACAGTCAACTCGTCGTGCGCGATGCGCGGGGGCTGAATATTTCCGCCAAGTTGACCGTGGCCGATGAACAGGTCGTGATCGAAGTCGAAGACCACGACGCGCAATATCCGCTGATGATTGATCCCATTTTTACGCTGCAACAAAGGCTGGCGGCGGCGGATGGTTCGGGCGGTGACTTTTTTGGACACGCCGTGGCGCTCGACGGCAACACGGCGCTGATCGGCGCGCCTTACGACAATCAATCGCGCGGTTCGGCTTACGTCTTCGTGCGCAATGGCGGGACTTGGACGCAACAGGCGAGGCTCTTTGCGCAGGATGGCGGGTCGTTTGATTATTTCGGAGGGGCGGTCGCGCTCAAAGGCGACACGGCGCTGGTCGGTGCAGTTTATGGGCCAGGCAGCGCCAGTTCCGATCAGGGTGCAGCGTATGTCTTTTTCCGCGTCGGCACGTCGTGGAACCTGCAACAAAAGTTGAACGCCGACGAAAACACGACGACCGCGCAATTCGGCGCATCGGTGGCGCTGAACGGCAACACGGCGCTGGTCGGCGCTTACAGCTACGCGCTGCCTGGGACCAACAACCGCGCTGGCGCTGCGTTTGTTTTTACGCGTAGCAACACGCTGGTGTGGACGCAACAGGCGCGTCTGACCGTAGCCGAAGGCGAGTACGACGATTATTTCGGCATTGCGGTCGCGCTCGAAGGCGACACTGCGCTGATTGGCGCACCACGCCACACTGTTACGACCGCCGGTCAAGGGGCGGCTTACGTTTTCACGCGCAACGGCACGAGTTGGACGCCGCAACAGAGAATCCTCAACACCAATCCCGAAGTGAACGAGCGTTTTGGCAATGCAGTCGCGCTCAGCGGCGAGAACGCCCTGATTGGCGCATATTTCTCCGGGCCGGATGAGCGCGGCGCAGCCTATTCGTTCCGGCGTAGCGCGATGGGCTGGACGCAAACCGGCACGTTGCTCGTGCCCAATCCCAAAAAGGACGCTCGGCTGGGCATCTCGGTTGCGCTCAGCGGCGACACAGCCGTGGTTGGCGCGGCGCGTGGCCTGTTTGACAATGGTGATGACCATCGTTCGGCGTATGTGTTTGTTTACAGCGGCGAGTGGCTGCCGGTCAGGCAACTTGGCTCCGATCTCGGTGTGGCCAACGACGGCTTTGGGTACGCAGTAGCGCTTGAAGGCGAGACCGTTCTGGTTGGCGCGTATCGCACTGCGGTGACGGCTGCCGATCAAGGCGCGGCGTATGTGTTGACGTTGCGCGACAGCCGCCACGTCGAACAGCAAAAGCTGATCGCCGAGGACGGCAAGAAGGATGATTATTTCGGCAGTGCCGTCGCGCTTGGGGGCGACACCTTGGTCGTCGCTGCAGTAGGAACGAATATCTTTCGCGGAGCGGTCTATGTCTTCACTCGCACGGGCACACCGTCGGAATGGCGCTTCCAACAAAAACTGACCGCTCCCGACGGTGCGACAGGGGATAATTTCGGCGAGGCGGTGGCGCTCAGTGGCAATACCTTGCTTGTTGGTGCACCACATTCTGATGGGCGCGGTGTGGCAAATCAGGGCGCGGTATATGCGTTCATGCGCACGGGGACAATCTGGCAACTGACAGAGCGCCCGTTAACGACAAGCGGCGCGGACGCGGTGACGAACCTGTATTTTGGCCAATCCATCGCAGTCAACGGCAACCTTGCGGTGATCGGCGCGCCCGGGCTGAACAAATCGCGCGGTGCGGTATTCGTCCTTACACGTGCGGGTGAAGGCGCGGCCTGGAAGCAGGAAACCAAGTTCACCGCTCCCGACGGCACAGATAACGCCCGGTTGGGCGACTCGGTGGCGCTGGCGGACAATATTGTGGCGGCGGGCGCACCTTACGACACGATCAACGGCAACAAAGATCAGGGGTCGGTCTCGCTTTTCGATCTCACAAACCGCACGCGCCAGTTGCCCAAACTCCTCGCCGCCGACGGTACCGCCAGCCAACGCTTCGGCTACGCCGTGGCTTTGCGGGGCGACACATTGGCGGTGGGAGCGCCGAATCAGGGGTTTAATGGTCAAGTGAGCGCCACCTATGTATTCCGGCTGGAAAATTCGCGCTGGGTGCAGCGGCAAAAACTCGCCACCAGCGACGGTGTGACTAACAATTTGTTCGGCCAGGCAGTCGCCTTAAGCGACGATTTGCTAGTAGTCGGCGCATTGGGCGGCCGTCCCGGCGGGCGCTATAACCAAGGTGCGGTGTACGTTTACGGCATGGCCGAGCAATGGCAGTTCCAGCAGAAACTCCTTCCCAGCAACACGGTCTTTGACGATCTGTTTGGCAGCGCCCTTGCCATCAGCAGCGACACCATGGTGGCAGGCGCTCTGGGTGACACCATCGGTACACAAGCGGATCAAGGCTCGGTTTTTGTCTTTAACAGCCCTGCCTGTCCCGCCATCACGGTCGCGCCCGACAGTTTACCCAATGGCATAGTTGGCGCGAACTACAACCAATCGCTCACCGCCAGCGGCGGCAGCGTGGGCGAATATCACCTGGCCGTGACTAGCGGCGCATTGCCGCCGGGCCTCACGTTGCTTGGCGATCATAGTCTGGCTGGCACGCCCACCACGCCGGGAACGTACCGCTTCACCCTTCGCGCGACGTATTACTTGAGTCTGTGCACAGGCAGTCGCGAATACACCCTTGTGGTTAAGCCGCAGTGCTCCGCGCTCACGCTTACCCCAACACTGCCCGACGGCATTGCAGGCACAGCCTATAACCAAACGGTGAAGGCCACTGGCGGCGCAGAGCCATATCGTTTCGCAGTGTCTTCAGGCGCATTGCCTCCGGGCGTGAGCTTGAGCGCGAGCGGCAGCTTGAGCGGTACGCCCACGCAAACGGGCATTTACAACTTCACCATCGCTGCCGAATCGAATGGTTGCACAGGGTCGCAGGCGTATTCGCTTGCCATCAAACCCTCAACCGTTAGCGCAGTCTCGGCTGCCAGTTACAAGGCCGAAGCTGCGCCCGAATCCATTGTTGCAGTCTTCGGCGTACAAATGGCGGAACAAACGCAAGTCGCCACCGGATTGCCTTTGCCCACTGAACTCGCTGGCATCAGCGTGCGCATCCGTGACAGTCAGGGCGTCGAACGCCTGTCCCCGCTCTTTTTTGTTTCGCCGGGGCAAATCAATTTGCAGATTCCAGCAGGGACAGCAACGGGGATGGCAACCATCAAGCTGAGCAGCGGGGCGACCGGACAACTGGCGATTACGCGCGCTGCGGCAAGCGTGTTCACCGCGAATGCCGACGGGCGGGGCGTGCCTGCTGCGGTTTATCTGATTATTCGCGACGGCGCGATACGCTATGAACCCGTCGCACGATTTGACGGCAGTCGTTATGTGCCTGAACCGGTGCGCTTCGATTTCTCATCGGATCAGGTCTTTCTGGTTTTGTACGGGACGGGGCTGCGTTTGGGACGAGAGGTGACTGCCAAGATCGGCGGCTTGGATACGAATGTGGTGTTTGCGGGAGCGGCTCCGGGCTTCGCCGGACTGGATCAAGTCAACATCCAGGTTCCCTTGGCTTTGCGCGGACGCGGTGAGGTCGAGGTAGAGCTATACGTTGAGGGTGTTCCTGCCAACAAAGTGCTGATCAATGTGCGTTAAACTCTGACAGGAAGAGGAGAAATCTCAACGTCGTATAGAATCAAAATCTATTGTCCCAAAGTGAAAGCCTTGCTGAGCTAAGGTCTGAGCAAGGCTTTCCGGCAATCGTTCTTGCTCAGACACCCAACTCCAGTTCGGTGATTTCTTCATCGCTCAGTCGGAACTCCATTGCGCCGATGATGCCGCTGACCTGTTCCGCGTTGCGAACGCCGACAATTGCCCCGGTCACGACCGGATTGGCCAAAACCCATGCCAGTGCCGCTTCGCCCGCCGATCGGTTATGGCGTGCGGCAATTTCTTTCAGCTTGTCGGCGATTTTCAAGTTCCGGGTCAACAGCGGTTCTTGAAATTGCGGGCTGCGTCGTCGCCAATCATCCTCTGGAAGATTCTCCACCCGCTCGCGAGTCATTGCGCCGGTCAGCATCCCTGAACCCATTGGCGAATAGGCGATGACTCCGACATTGTGAACGCTACAAAACGGCAGAGCGTCGGGTTCGACTTCGCGGCGAATCAGTGAATAAGGCGGTTGCAACGAAGTGATCGGCGCAATTTTTTGCGCGCGGCACAATTGTTCGGCATTGAAATTGGAAACGCCAATCCAGCGAACTTTGCCTTCTTCTTTCAGCTTGGCCAAAGTCGCCCAGCCTTCTTCAACATCTTCGTCAGGTTCCGGCCAGTGAATTTGATACAGGTCAATGGCGTCCACGTTCAGCCGCCGCAAACTGTCTTCGCACTCACGTCGAATGGAATCGGCTTTCAGCGATTTGACGATCTGGCGCTCTTCATTCCAGGTACGTTCACATTTAGTGAAGACGTAAGGCTTTTGACTTCGACCGGCCAAAGCCTTGGCAACGACTTCTTCCGAATGTCCCAAGCCATACACTGCCGCCGTGTCTATCCAGTTCATCCCGGCGTCCAGCGCCGCGTGAATCGCAGAAATAGATTCGTTGTCATCCTGCTGGCTCCAGGCAAATGCCCAGCCTGCCCCGCCCATCGCCCAGGCCCCAATCCCGAGCGGTGTAATTTGCAAATCGCTGTTTCCAAGTTGTTTCGTCTTCATAAACTATCAGCCATCACCCCGTTAAACGTTTGATTTATCGTCTAGAAATTATGTGCGTTTCAGGTTGTTCAGAAATTCTTCCAGCAAGTTCGCCGCGACCAGAGAGCGATAATCCGCCGTCGAACGAACGTCATCAATCGGCTTCAATTCGTTCAGCACTTCCGCCCGCGCAGCTTTGATTGTGGTTGAATCATTTTTTTGACCCTTCAGCACCGCTTCAGTTTTCCAGACTCTGACTGGCGTCGGAGCCACGCTGCCATAAGCCAGTCGAATGTCTTTGATTGTATCGCCGTCAACTTCAGCCATTGCGGCGATGCAGACTTTGGAAATGGCTTGGGCTTTGCGCGTGCCAACTTTGCGAAGGTGCTGTTTCCAGGTGGCGGTTGCGCGCGGCAAACGAATCGCGCGGATCAATTCGTCTTCTCGCATCACAGTGGTTTTGTAGCCGGTATGAAAGCCGTTGTAAGGAACAAACCGCCCGCCGCCGGATGAAATCAATTCCAATTCGGCTTCGTACACCAGCAACGCCGGAAGCGAATCCGCCGCCGGAGAAGCGTTCGCGATATTGCCGCCGAGTGTTCCGCGATTTTGAATCGCGACGGCTCCGGTCAGGCTGGCGGCTTCGCAAAGCATCGGAAATTCAGAGCGCAAAACCGAGTTTTGCTGAATCTGGGAATACGTCGTCATCGCGCCAATCGTGACATGTGTGTCGTCAACTTCGATCCCGCTGAGTTCCGGCAATCCCCACAAACTGACAAATCGTTTGTGCGCAAGCTTGCCTGCTTCCAGCAAAACCATCAGGTCGGTTCCGCCTGCGAACGGACGTAACACGCCCGGTTCGCTGCTTAACAACCGCAACGCTTCGTCCAGGCTCGCAGGAGTTTTCAGTTCGTAATCGGGAAGATAGGCTCTCATCAGCTTTTATCGGCAACCATCTGTTTCATGCGAGTGACGGCTTCCTGCAAAACTTCTATCGAAGTGGCGTAAGACAGCCGGATATAACCTTCGGCACCGAACGCAGCGCCATCCGTGCCTGCCACGCCGTATTTTATCAGCAACTCATCTGCGGCTTGTTTCGACGTGGCGAAGCCGCATTGTTTCATCAAGCCTTTGATATTTGGGAAAGCGTAAAACGCGCCTTCGGGTTGGCTGCATTCAATCCCAGGAATTTCATTCAGCGCGGGGATGAACCAGTTGGCTCGGCGTTGATATTCAGCCAGCATTTCTTTGACGGGTTCCTGTGATTCGGTCAGCGCAGCGACAGCGGCTTTCTGCGCGATAGAAGCGGCCATCGTTGCCGAATGGCTTTGAATTTTCAGAATTTCCGTCACCCATTCTTTTGCGCCCAACGTGAAGCCAACGCGCCAGCCAGTCATTGCGTACGTTTTCGACAGCGAACCAGCGATCAACACGCGCGAACGAAGCTCCGGCGGCAAGGCCGCAGCGGAATTGACTTTGTGCAGAGCGTAAACAAATTGTAGGTAGCATTCGTCCGAAATCACCCACATCCCGCGCTCAACGCAAACTTCGATGATCTTTCGGAACTCAGCCGGATCAATCACGCGGCCCGTCGGGTTCGACGGCGAATTGATGATCAGAAGTTTTGCTTTCGGCGTAATGGCCGCTTTGACCATTTCGGCGGTCAAATGAAAGTCCGTCGCTTCGGTGTCAATCATCACTTTGCGGCCCTCGGCGAAGTTGACGATTTGCGGAAACGATACCCAACAAGGATTTTCCAGCAAGACATCGTCGCCCGGATTGATCAACGAAACGACACCGCCAAATATCGCCTGCTTACCGCCAACCGTGATGCAACATTGATCGGGCGTGTAATCCGAACCGAAGTTGGAATTGATGTAATCGCAAACCGCCTGGCGCAGCGGCAGGATTCCAGCGGAAGTGGTGTACTTGGTGAAGTTTTCGTCCAGCGCGCGTTTGGCTGCGTTTTTGATGTGTTCCGGCGTTGGGAAATCAGGTTCGCCTACGCCCAGGTCAATGACGGTGATGCCTTGTGCGCGCAACTTGTCCGCCGCCATCACGACGGCTGCCGTGGAAGACAAGTGTGTTTTCTGGGCTCGCATCGAAGCCGGAAAAGCGATTGCAGGTGTAGCTGTTGAGTTCATGTTTTGTAGAGAAAAAGCCGCTTCCTACCGGTCGCGGTACTGACGCATTCTTTCGATGACAAGGTCGGGAACCAATCCATCAATCGAACCACCGAGGCGGAAAACTTCTTTGATCAAACTGGAACTGACATAACTGTTTTCTTCCGAAGCGACCAGCAAAACGGTTTCGACATCAGGGTTCAGCCGCCGGTTCATCAAGACCATGGGCAGTTCATACTCGTAATCTTTGATGGAGCGCACACCGCGAATGATGGCGCCGGCCTGACGCTGGCGGCAGTAATCCACCAGCAAACCTTCAAACGTTTCGACGGAAACTTGCGGGAGTTGAGGCGTCAGAACTTCGTTCAAAATCTCGACGCGCTCCGGCACGGTGAACATGGGGTTTTTACCGGGATTCACCAGCAGAGCGACAATCACTTCGTCAAACAGCTTTGAAGCGCGCGAAATGATGTCCAGATGACCGTTGGTTAACGGGTCAAAGGTGCCGGGGTAAATCGCTCGCCGTGTCATTGAAGTTTCCTTTTGAATGGAGAAAGTTTTCAG
This sequence comes from uncultured Heliomicrobium sp., assembly GCA_964570175.1. Lineage (GTDB taxonomy): Bacteria > Acidobacteriota > Blastocatellia > RBC074 > RBC074 > RBC074. Next base: position 10,782 of record CAZMXG010000107.1, read on the forward strand.
CCGGGTAACGAAATTGGATGGTAGCACGAGGCAGCATTCGGGCAAAAACTCGGCAGGCTTCGATGACTGTGGTTACTTTGCTGAAGGCATTTCGGAAACTTGCCAGGCGATAATGGCAATGAAAATGATGGCCAGGGCAGCCACGAAAATAACAAAACCGCTGGGCATCCAGTCGCGTTGCTCGCGCTCACCGACTTCGGCTAGCGCATTCGGAAGTCGAAAGGCTGCTGCGTCCTGACGAAGTATGCCGGAATCATTGAAAGGCGACGAATCTTTAAGCAGCGTGGAGATTGGCTCAGAATCCCGCTTCGATTCAGGGTCACCAGTCAGTGCCACCAGTTTGGCCAAGCCACCTTTGACCGCGCGTTTCCGTTTTCTCAGCCAGCGACGGGCTGTTTTGCTTCGCTTCATAACCAGTTAATTTTGCGGAAGTAAATGTAAAGCGCTAACCCGATCACCAGCATTGCGGACAGAGCACCGACGTAACCGTAATGCGCGCCAAGTTCCGGCATAAACTGAAAATTCATGCCGTAAATGCTGGAAATCAGTGTGATGGTCATCAGGATCGCTGAAATCGAGGTCAACTGTTTCATAACTTTGTTCAGGCGATTCCCCGAAACCGACAGGTAAGCGTCCATGGTTGAACCGACAATTTCGCGTAAAGTGTCAATCGCTTCGACAACACGAATCAAATGATCGTACACGTCCTGAAAGTAGACCAGCGTTTCGCGCGAAAAGATCGGCTGTTCGCGTTTTAACAAGGTGTTGAACACTTCGCGCACAGGTGAAACCGTGCGGCGCATAAACAGCAATTGTTTTTTAACGCGGAAGATTTCTTCCAACGCTTCGGGATGGAAATCGTCAAAGATTTGTTCTTCCAGTTCTTCCAGACGATCCGACAACCGGTCAAGCAGCGACAGGTATTCGTCAACGATCGGATCAATCAATAGATACGTGACAATTCCGGTTCGGCGTTCCGCCAGATCCGTCCACCCACGCCAATGTTTGCGCGCGGCTTCGATGGCGCGAATTGACTGGCTGTGGACGGTGACAATGTAATTCGGGCCCAGAAAGATGTTCAGTTCGCGAAGTTCCAATTGGCAGTCATCGTTCAAACTGGCTTCGTAAACAACGATGAAATAGTAACCCGGGTATTCGTCAATTTTCGGACGCTGATGCGGATGGCGGCAATCTTCAATGGCCAGAGGGTGAAAGCCGAATTCGCGCGCCAAGTCATCAAAATCCTGATCTTGTGGATCGTTTACATCCGCCCAAACAACGCTCAAAGGATTTTGGCAAAAATCACTGATCTGGTCTGGATTGTCAGATTCACAAAAGGCGAGCGAGGAACGGTCTAAAACTAAAGTTGAGATCATTGTTGGGGTTTGTCATTCATTGGATGAGTGTATGAACTTGCCTCCGCCGATTACGTCGTCCAGCGCCCGCAAGCGAATCTTTTTCACCTGGTTGATTTTTTCCACCAGGGGTTCGCGGTAATCAAAGGGAATGCCACGGCTGGCAGTATCCAAATTGCGTGACTGTTTGAAGATAGCCTGCTCAATTTTCTTCAGACAATTGGTGCGATCTTTACTTTGGGTGTCGGGCAGTTTGCGGGTGTAATCGTCGGCATAAATAATCAATGAAGCATACACGTCAACGTCTTCAACAGCCGATTCATATTGGCCCGCCTGAACATTTTTTATGGCATTGCCCAGTCTTCCATCAGAAATTTTCAGTGTGGTTTCGATGTGCGATTTTGGCTCGGTTTGTTTGAGGATGCTCTGGACTTCGTTTTCGTTTAGCTGTTTGGGCAAAGCCCGATCGTTGGCTTTCTTCGTTTGGCCGATCGCCAGCGACGCAAGCGAGAGAACTATCAAGAAATTGAAGATCGTTTTGTACTGCATAACAATTCTTCCGGTTGGGGAACTGTCTAGGGTTAAAGAAGCGACGTTAAAATAACACTGCTGCCTTGCCGCTGCCAGCCATTATTTATTTGCCTGGGTTTCAGCCAGGTCGCCAACGAATGGCAACTTGAACATCTGCCCTTTATAAGCCTGAAACATGGACCAGCCGGTTCCCGCCAGCCAGATCAGTGAGTGCAAATTGGACAGTGCTCTCCCAACTCGCCACGGCAATGGAAGACCCACAATGCCAATCACAATGCTCAGGATAAACAATGCGATGGCAAAGAAAATTGCCTGATAAGCGTGAAAGCGGACGAAGCGATCTTTGTTGTACGGCGTCAGCACCAAAAAGAGAATGCCCGTTACCAGCAACAACGGATAACAGAGCATCCCGGCGACATTCGGTTTCAAGTCTGCGCTGGAAGCTTGCGGTTGATACATCGGTTGATACGGCGTCTGGCCGTAACCGGGTTGTTGATACTGCTGTTGATAATTTGGCGGCGTCTGGTAATTCGGCTGTTGATACCCCGCAGGGGGGGCAGTTTGAGGCTGAGTCGGCAACAGTTGCGTGCCGCATTTGTTACAAAACCGCGCGGTTTCTGCCACTTGCGCTCCGCACTGAATGCAGTATTTGGTCATAAACTTTTCTCCTTGATGAATCAGTACCGCGACCGGTAGGGAGCGGGTGAGCATTTACTGATTACCCGCTCCCTACCGGTCGCGGTACTGATCCGATTAGAACGTTTGTCCGAATCGAATATGAATTGCGCCACGCGGTTGTTGCAAAAAAGCGCCCGGAACGCCAGGAACTGCAAAGGAAGTCGGATTCAGCAAAAAGCCGTAATCTACTCCAACTGGCCCCAGCGGAGTGTTGAATCGTAAACCGGCGCCTATCGTGTGCGTCATATTTTTCCAGCCAATGTCATTGATGCGCCGGAAAACATTACCTAAATCGTAAAAAGGCACAAGTCTAAGCCGTTGGGTTAGCGGATAACGCATCTCGAAATTGAAAACGGCGAGCGCATCGCCACCCACCGGAATCAGCGTTGGCAAAACAAATGGCTGGCCTGGTTTGGGGTTTTGTGTCGAATCGAACAAGACATCTTGCGGTCCTGCGGTTTCAAACCGGAAGCCTCTGAGCGTGGTTGCGCCGCCTGAAAAGAATCTTTCGCTGATCGGCAAACGTCTTTCGCTGTCGCTGATCACGCCATCGTTGTTACGGTCGGTGTCGCGATAGGTGTCGGCGATGCCGATGCGCGCCGAAAACGCAAAAGTCGTCCCGCCCAGAAGCGGCGTGAAAGACGTGAAGGTTTTGTAGCGCTGGTACGATCCGAAAAACTTGTTGAACGATTCATTTCCGCCCAGGAACTTCGACGCAATGGAATGATCAAAACTGATCAACTGGCCCCGCGACGGATTTAACACGTTATCGCGTGTGTCATGCGTAAAACCAAAAGAAAACATTCCCAGCCGAATGGCCTGTTCATTTCGCGTGATTTCGGTTTCGGGCAAATTCTGTTCGTTAAACAATTTCGCCCGTTCCAGGTTGTAGCGAAATCGCAGCGATGTCCGGTCGTTCAATTTGCGCTCTGTCTGAATAAAAGCGGCGAAACGGTTCAAACCGAATGGCTGGCTGTTCGGCACATCTTCGCGAGCGCCGCCGGGGTCGCTGACATCACGGATTTGCCGCTGTCGCGTGAATGGAAGCAGGTTGCCGTTGCGGTCGTAAAAAAACGAAATCGTTGTCGGCCAACGCGTTCCGAACGGTCGCAAATCCGTGAAGGCAAGCTGCGCAAATTGTTCGCGCCGGCTGCCGCGCAATCGCAAACTCAGCGAATCCAGCGAACCGCCCAGATTGGTGTTTGCAATTTCCATCGAACCGCGCACGCCGTCATCGGTGGAATAACCCAGACCGTAAACGAAAAGCAGCGGCTTGGCTTCGGTCAAATTAACAGTGACTTTATGCGTTATTCCATCAGCCCCTGGCGTAGGGCTGGCGGAAGGTTCCACGCGAATGGCTACCTCACGAAAAGCGTTTGTGGAGTAAAGATCACGTTGCGTTTTCGCCAGCTTGGTGGGGGTTAACACATCGCCGGGTTTGAAATCGAAATATCGCCGTATCCAGCCATGACCGGTTTTGGTCGTGCCTTTGATGTCCACCTGGCTGACGATGGCGCGCGAACCTTCAGTAATTTGATAAACAAGCTGCACGCTGTCTTCATCCAACTCGAAAATCTGCAACTCCACAGTCGCATCCAGGTATCCGTTTTCAGCATATAGTTGTTTGATTGCCTGAGAACCCAGCCGCGAACGCGTCAGCGAAAACGCTTCGTCTTTTTGAATGGGCACAACTTCGCGTAATTCACTGGCTGGAAGAATCGAATTGCCACGCAACACGACGTCGGCAACATCCGATTGCGAACCTTCTTCAACCTCGAAAATAACGATCAAATCATCATTGTCAGGCTTGACGGCCAATCGTGATTTAACCCGCGCGTTGCGGAAACCGACGTCCACCAGATAGCGGCGAATGTATTCTTCGTCGCTGTTCAATCTGGAACTGCTGGTCAACCCGCGCACGGTACCGCCGATGAACGGGATGTTTTTCAAGAACGGAATGCCGCCGACTTTGCTTTCGATCTGAGATTGCAGGCTAACGCGAATGTCCTGCCAGCGAATCAGCTTGGTTCCCTCGATGCGAATTTCTTTCAAATCATAAATCTGATTCGGCTCAACATCGTAAAGGACACGCAAATCTTTGCCCGGCGCGCAATCCACTGGCTCGCACCGCCAGGCGACATCCGCAAAAAAGTAACCTTCTTCTTGCAGATATTCTTTCAACCTTCGCTCACCCAATCGGGCCAGCGAACGGCTGAACCCCTGGCTCATGACGGGCAACAATTCTCGCAGCTTGTTTGAATCCAGCTTCAAATCGGGAATGGGGCTGACCTTGACCTGCGCGGTCGGTAGTTTTGCGCGCGCGGGTGCCGCTGTGGAAGCGGTTGAATTGCTGGAATTGACATCGGGCGATGGTGCGACGAAACCCAGGGAAAACCGCTGGCGACCGCGAAGTTCGATTGTAAAAACACCTTCGCGTATGCCTTGCCGCGCCGCGCTTCCGCCTTGCGTGTACGTTGCCAGCGCAGAAAACCGGTTGGAAAACGTGTATTCGGCCAACGCGGTTTGATCCTGTTCTGTGGCCAGATTGGTCGAATAGCTCAGATAAAAGTTGCGCGATAGTTGCTGTCCAACGGTCAGGCGCGCGGCAGGGTTGGCATTGGCGCGAAGCACGGGATCAATCTGGAATCGGCTTAACCCCAATAATTGTTCAGTCGGTTTGGAAATGAAGCCCGATGACAACAAAGAAGCTGCTGCTCCCACGCCCGCTGTGGGCAACCCCTGGCTGCCGATGGTTCCGGTTTCGGTTCGGCCCGTAGTAATTAACGAAATGATTTCATCGCGCGTCAGTTGCGGTTCAGCGCGTAGTTTTAGCTCAATGGCATCCGTTCGCCCGGACATATCCAGATAAACGTGATAGCCGCTGATGTCTGATTCGGCCACCAGATTCAGCTCCGGCTCAACGCTGCCCGCAGGCAGGTCCAGAAACCCTCTGGTGATTTCATATCGCTGGCCGCGAAACCGCACGGAACCGCTTTCGGTTTCGATTCGTCCCTGCACATCAGGGTCGCTGAGTGTTCCACCCACAGCAAAGTTTGCCGAACCGACCGCGTTAATTTGCTCGCCGCGCAACAGCAAGGAATCGCGCGCTTCCACGCGCAAATTCAACGTGATTGGCGGCATGAAAGATTTTTGTGCGCTGCCGCCACCGCTGGAAAAATCGCCGAAAGCCAGATTTGCGTTGCCGCCACCCAGCAAATTATCCAGGTCAATTCTGGTTTCGTATTCACCAAGCGGAACTTGGATCGTGCCGGACAAGGTTTGTTTTTCAGGCGTGCCAATCAGCGTTAACGTGCCATTCACCGTAGCCGTGAATTCGTCATAAAAGATTTCGGAATTGACTGCCCGGATGTCGAATTTCCATTCCGACGGCCGCAATTCCACAAGTTTCATGCCGCCGCTGATGTCCAATGAACCGTCGTTGGCTTCGGCAGTGAAATTTTCAATGGTCAATTGATCGCCTGACAGCTTGATGCGGCCTTTTCCGTTGGAAACAAAAATCGGCAGATCGCTGGACGAAAACCCAAACGCGTTAAAATCCAAAGCTCCGTTCAACGAAGGTTTTTCCGCCGTTCCCGCCAGATTGGCCGCGATGTTGACTTCGCCAAACAGCGCCAGCCCTTCGACGATACTTGGCAAACGGTCGAGACTGGCTTTGCCACTCAACTCAAAATTCATCGCCGCTTCATCTTTCAACCCAATTGCGCCGCCTAAGCCAAGGTCAATTCCCGCTCCTGAAATTTTGGTGGAAGGAAGTTTTATCTGCGAACGATCCAGCGAAATTGTCAGCGGAGTTGGGATGGTGATTGGGCTATCCAACACATCCAGGTTGATGGCTGTCAGCGTTAAACTGCCGCTGAGCAGATCGGCGGTGGCTTTGCCGGTGGAATCCGCTGTCGGGCCTTCAATGTGAAGCTTGCCGCCGATGGCGCCGCGCAATTGGCCTTTCAGGTCTGGCAGAAACGTTGCGATTACCGGCGCTAAATCCAGTTCATTCAAATCGCTTTCAATCACCACTGGACGGCCCGGTTTACGAAGTTCGATGTTGGCTTTCAGCGTTTCGGGTTTGAACGATTTGTCATTGGTGACGGTTGCCAGAATGCCAGTCACCAGTTCCGCGTCAATTCTTCCGCCGGGGCTGGTGTGCGCCGTCAGCCGCAATTCGCCTGTGTCGCGGCCGTTGATGCGGACATTTTTGCCGATGGCCGTCAGTTCCAGCTTGAAACTTTCCCAATCCAGTTCCAGTTGTTTACGACTTTGATCGGGTTTATTGATTTTGCCGATGATTTGGAAGTTGGCGTCGGCCAGTCCCTCGACGGTCGTATTTTTCAATTCAAACGATTCGGCGATGCTGTCCAGCGCAACTTGATCGGCTTTCCCTTGCGCCTGGAAAACATAATCTTTCAGATGGAAACTTCCTGTCGCGGTCAGATGCGATTTCAACAATTGAACTTCCAACAACTCCAGCAGCGCTTGTTCACCATCAAATTTCACATCGGCAGTGGCCAAGCTGGCGTCTTGCCCGGCAATTTTGCCTTCGGCCAGGCTGAGTTTTGCCGAACCTCTCAGCGCGCCGGGCAATCCCGTCAAGCTGGCATTGCCGGAAATGTCTCCGCTAACGAAATCGCCCGCGTCCGGCAAACCGGTTGCCGCCAGAATTGTTTCCAAACTGATTCGATTGATGGTTGCGTCCAAAGTTCCGGTTTCGGCTTTTGGATCCAGCGGAGCAAACAGGTCGAATGTCGCAGAGCCTCCGTTCAACGCAGTGATTGAGCCTTTCTCGATCTTTAGCTCTCTGGCCGAGGCGACAATGTGGCCGGACAAAGCGCCAATCAGCGCGTCGCGCAATCCTACGGTCGCCGCACTCACATCGCCTTCCAAAGCTCCGTCGTTCAGTTTGCCGGTGATGCGGCCATCAAATTTCAGTTCGCCAATCAGTTGGGGTTCGTTTTCGGTGATGAACGGTCGGGCGAGTTCAATCGAGCGCGCAATTTGAACCAGCTCTTCGGCCTGCGATGAAGTCAGCGAAACGCGCAAATCCGATTCGCCTTCATAACTAAGCTTGCCAGTTGCCGTCAGTTTGCTGACGGTGGTTGCCAGTTGCGCCTGGTCGAAATTGAACACGCCGCCGGAAGCGGTAATCGCCACATCGCCGGTAAGCGGAACGGCGTCTGTCGTTTGGTTCGATTGACCTTCAAAATGCGCAGAGATTTTGCCGTTCAGCGTGCGCGGGTTTGCGCCGACAAAACTCAGATCAGCAGTACCGGAAGTTTTGCCGCTGATGGGTGCGTCTTTGACTTTGAAGGCCGCCAAGGCTCCTGACGTTTGAATGTCCGTGAAGCGACCTTTGACGTGCGAAGCCGCGCCTTTTGCCATCGGCAGTGTGTATTCAGCCTCGGCTGTGCCGCCCAGCGCGCCGGCTTTTATTTCTGTCAGTGTCAGCGCCGTATTGTCGAACAAGGCTTTGGCCGAAGCATTGCCGAATTCAACTCCGCTGATTGTTCCGCCGGGCAAGCTGGCTGCGGCGGTAACGTCATATTTGCTGCCTTGAACCTTCGTGACTACGTTGCTGAGTTTCAAATTGGATAACTTGCTGTCAGACCAGGAAACGGCGGCAATGGTTGCTGTCGGGGCGTCAAACTTGGATTCAGTATTTTTGCCGTTGACCTTGATTTCGCCGCTGATTGTTCCCATGCCAACGCCGCTGACAACGACATTATCCACCGTGATTGTTTGGACATGGGCGCGGCTGATGTTCAGGTTCAGATTTTTGCTGTCGCCATCGGCCGATAGTTGAGGAAGTTGAATTCCGCGCAGCCGTGTATTTTTAACCAGTAAATCGGGGACAGTCGCGTTGCCAGCAAATTTATATTTTTCACCTTCGCCTTCCAGCTTGCCGTTAGCTGTGACCTGTCCGCGCAGAGGAACTTCCGGAAAAGCGAAGCTCGACAATTGATCCAGCTTCAGGTTCGATTCAATGTCAAAACTGTAACGTATCGTTTTGAAATCTACGACTTTGCCTTTTGCTGCCACATCGCCCAAATCGGAACTCAGTTGCAACTGCTCAACTTCAATTCCAGTGGGCGATGCCTTTGCCGTCAAAAACAGTTTGCTGAGTTTGGATTCGCGGTTTTCGATCAGGACGCGCCCAGATTCCGCATCAAGCTGCAGGTTGAAAAGTTGTGCCTGCTGCGTGTCCGGTTGCGCTTTGATTTGCAAGCCCGTCAGGTCAGCTTCCATGTCTCGCTGACGATCTTTGTAATGAACCGCCGTGTTCGTCAGCGCAGTCAGCAATTTGGAAGTGTCGAATTTGAGCGTTTGAGATTTTGACGGAGCTTGGTGGATGCCAGTCAGATTACTGCGGCCTTGTTCGTCAATTTCAATAAAAACTTCGGCGCCGTCCAGGTTCAAATTGCTGATGACGACTTCGCGGCTTAGTTTTAGCGCGTACAGGTCCACGATCTTTGTCTGTACTTCAATGCTTTTGATCGTGGCAATCAATTGATTCATTTGCTGGTTGTAAACCTTCAAATCTTTCAGCCGGGCCGTTTCCGGACCCCAGGCAAATCCAAAGCTGCCGATTTCCGCTCGCAGCCCAAATTCGGTCATCTTCTTTTTGATTTCGTCAGCAACGTAGCTGTTGAATCGTTCCGAACGTAGCCAGCTCAAAAAGCCGAAAAGACCGATGGCGCCAATGACAATCAGACAGACCAACACCACAGCCGTTTTTTTGCGCCAGCGGCTTGGCTTCGGTTGAGTTGTCGTGGCGGATTGCTCCTTCGGCATTTGATTCCTGGATTGAAAAGGGTTCGACAGCAAGATCGAGGGGATACCCTATTGTTTACAAAGCCGATGCTATGATCAAGTCAGGTGAGAAGTTAGCTGTTTGGGGCAATGGGCTAAAAGTGGTTTGCCAGTTGTTCTAAGGACAGTTAAATTGCCAGCGAAGCTTGAATCTAACACCTGCAACCTAACACCTGAATCCTGATGAAAAGAATCATCATCGGTACGGCCGGTCACATAGATCACGGGAAAACTTCACTGGTCAAAGCATTGACCGGCGTGGACGCCGATCGGCTGAAAGAAGAAAAAGAACGCGGTATCACGATAGACATCGGCTTTGCCGATTTGACCGTCGGCGACACGCATTTCGGTTTCGTGGACGTTCCGGGGCACGAACGCTTCGTCAAAAACATGCTGGCAGGAGTTCACGGCATTGATTTGGTGATGTTGGTGGTTGCCGCCGACGAAGGCGTCATGCCGCAAACGCGCGAGCATTTCGACATTTGCCGTTTGCTGGAAGTCAAAGCCGGATTGGTCGTCATTACCAAAACCGATATGGTCGAAGCGGAGTTCGCCGAATTGGTGGAAGCCGAAGTCGGGGAATATGTCGCCGGTTCGTTTCTGCAAGGAGCGCCGATTTTGCGCGTCAGTTCGCGCACCGGCGAAGGCATTGACGAGCTGAAAAAGGCGTTGGCGCAATTGGCGAAAAAAGTCGAAGAACGCGACGAACGCGCCATTGCACGGTTGCCGATTGATCGCGTGTTCACGATAAAAGGATTCGGCACGGTCATTACCGGGACTTTGATCTCAGGGCGAATCGGCGTCGGCGATGAATTGGAATTGCTACCTTCCGAAGGCCGCCGGTCACGCGCGCGCAGCATTCAGGTTCACGGCCATTCGACGCAGGAAGCCAAAGCAGGAGAACGCACCGCAATCAATTTGCAGGGAATTGAACTGGACGAAGTCACGCGCGGACAGGTGTTGGCTCCGTCCGGAAGGCTGGCGGCAAGTTCCATGCTGGACGTGAAGCTGAGATTGCTGAAATCAGCGCCGCGAATTTTGCGCTCGCGCTCAAGAGTTCATTTGCACCTTGGCACGGCTGAAGTTCTGGCTCGCGTGGTGCTGCTTGGCCAAAAAGAACTCGCTCCCGGCGGAGAATGTTTTGCACAACTTCGGCTGGAATCGCCGATGCTGGCTTTGCCGACCGATCATTTCATTATTCGCAGTTATTCGCCTGCGGTGACAATTGGCGGAGGCAGGATCGTTGATTCGCAACCGCGCAAACACAAACTGCGCGAAGGCGCGCAAGTTGTCGCGCAACTGGAAACGCTGGCAGCGGCAGATGAAACAGAGCGGATTGGTTTGCTGGTGGAAATGGCCGGCGAACGCGGAATGAATTACACCGAACTGGCCGCGCGCAGCGGTTCAACGGACGACACAATCAAGCGCGCCGCCGACAGTTTGACCAAAACCAAACGATTGGTCGCGGCAGTCGCGAACCCATTGTTGCTAATTGCCCGCACCGAATTTGAAGACCTGGCCAAACAGGTTCGCGCGTTGCTGAAAAATTTTCACAACCGTTCGCCGCTGGAATCCGGGATGGGGCGCGAAGAAGTCCGCGAAAAAATCTTCGCCAAGCTGCCGCCGGAAATCTTTCGCGCTGTGCTGGCGCAACTGACCGAACGCAATGAAGTCGTCGCTGAAAAGGATTTGTTGCGATTGTCCACGCACCGCATTGCGCTTTCTGCCGAAGAGCAGTCTGCCAAAGATCATCTTGCCGAAATTTATGCGCGCGCTGCATTACAGCCAATTTCCCTGGAAGAAGCCATAGCTGAGGCTGGTTTACAATTTCGTATTGATTCCGCCCGCGCGACTCGATTTGCCCAAATGTTGATCAACAGTGGTGAGCTTGTGAAAGTCGCCGATCTGGTGTTTCACCGCAGCGCCGTTGACGGTTTGCGCGAAACGCTGCAACGTCACAAAGCCGAACACGGTGCAAAGTTGGACGTTGGCACCTTCAAAGACCTGACCGGCATTTCGCGCAAATATGCGATTCCGCTGCTGGAATACCTGGACCGCCAGCGCGTGACACGCCGTGTTGGCGATGCGCGAGAAATTCTGTAAGCTGTCTTTGCTTCCATCAAAACTTCCCCTGAACACAAGTTGTCCCTGTCAAACTGAAACCTGCGCTGTGGTGTGAACCGCGTATCCGCACCCGCAAGCGCAAATCAAAGTGGGTAAAACAACTCTCGCCACATTTTCAGGAGGAGGATTATGTTCAAATTTGTCTTTCGCTCGCTTGGTTGTCTGTTGCTGCTGGTTGGCATTTTGGCGATTGGCAATCGTTCGCAGTTGCTGAAAGAAACGGTGCTGGCACAAACAACCATTCAGTTGCAGCCGGTTGTTAGCGGACTGGCGTTTCCAGTTTTTGTCACCAGTTCCCGCGACGGCACGAATCGTCTGTTCATTTTGGAACGCGCGGGAAAGATTCAGTTGCTGATGCCGGGCGCGTCCGCAGTCTCTGCTGCGCCGTTTCTGGATCTGACGTCGAAAGTGTTAACCGGAACTACCGTGGGAGACGAACGCGGCTTGCTTGGTTTGGCGTTTCATCCGGGATTCAAAACCAACCGGCGGTTTTTTGTGAACTACACCCGGCGGCCTGACGGTGCGACCGTGATTTCCGAATTCAAAGTTTCTATCGGCAATGGAAATCAGGCTGACGTTGAAGAAAAAGTGATCCTGACTTTTGCGCAGCCGTTTTCGAATCACAACGGCGGAATGATGGATTTTGGCAAAGACGGGTTTCTGTACATAGGTTCTGGCGATGGAGGTTCGGCCAACGATCCGGGCGATCGCGCGCAAAACAAAGAAGAATTGCTCGGCAAATTTTTGCGGATTGACGTGGACACGCCGAATGGGGCCGTGCCCTATTCGGCGCCTGCAACCAACCCGTTTTTTGGCGCTACGGCTGGCCGCGACGAGATTTATGCCTATGGTTTCCGAAACCCCTGGCGATGGTCGTTTGATCGGCAAACCGGCGAACTTTATGCGGGTGATGTTGGCCAGAATGCGATGGAGGAAATTGACATTGTTACCTTGGGAGGGAATTACGGCTGGCGTGTGTTGGAAGGAACGCGCTGCACCAATCTAGGCCCGGCTTCCTGCACAACGCCGGGCTTTACGGCACCGATTTACGATTACGCGCAAAGCGGAGGGCGCTGTTCAGTGACAGGCGGTTATGTGTACCGCGGAACGCGCGCAACGCTGGCAGCGGGCACGTATGTGTTTGGCGATTACTGCACAGGCGAAATCTTCCTGCGCGAAAACGGCACGGTGCGCATGGCGCTGGACTCTCCGTACAGCATTTCTTCGTTTGGTGAAGACGAAGCCGGAGAAATTTATCTGGTGCATCTGGGCAACGGAACAAACGGCGTGGTGTATCGCATCACCAATCCCAACGCGCCAGTAGCACAAGCGACCAGCGTTTCGGCGGCAAATTACCGCGGCCCGCTGGCCAGAGAAGTCATCACAGCCGTTTTTGGCGCAAACCTGGCAGCCGTGAGCCAATCCGGCTCGTCGCCTTTGCCGACGAACCTGGGCGGCACGCAAATTACCGTCACCGACAGCGCAGGAGCCAGCCGTCCCGCACCGTTGTTTTTTGTTTCTCCGACGCAGGTGAATTATCTGGTTCCGGCTGGAACGGCTGCGGGAACCGCAACCGTCACGGTCACCAGTTGGAGCGGCGTTGTTTCTCGCGGCACCGTGCAGGTGAATTCGGTGGCTCCCGGTTTGTTTACGGCAAACTCTTCTGGGAAAGGCGTCCCCGCAGCCGTTGTTGAACGAATTCGCGCCAACGGTTCGCGCAGTACGGAACCGGTTGCGCAATTCGATGCCGCCCAAAACCAGTTCGTGCCTGTGCCGATTGATCTTGGTCCGGCGGATGATCAAGTCTTTTTGTCTGCTTTTGGCACTGGGTTTCGGTTTCGTAGTTCACTATCTGCCGCCACCGCAACGATTGGTGGCACCGCTGCCGAAGTCACGTTTGCCGGTGACCAAGGTGGGTTCGTAGGACTGGATCAAGCAAACATCCGCATCCCGCGCAGTTTGCTGAACCGAGGCGAAGTTGACGTTGTGCTGACGGTTGATAACCAACCCGCAAACACAGTTCGCATCAACATCAAATGAGTCACGAGGATCGAAACTAAATCAGCGCACAAAACCTGTAGACAGGATTTACAGGATTCAACAAGATGAAAACTTGTCGTAAGACTTTTGGGCTAATCCTGTTCGATCTTGTAAATCCTGTCTAAATTTCCTGTGCTGGTTTGGCGATTTTCTTGATACAAATTGACCTCTTTATCGAATTTGCAACCTCGCCTATAATCCGCGCTTCCCACCCCACGGAGACTCACTTCGCCCCAGCGAATCAGCAGTTTTACCCATAATTACAGAGGTTTTCGTTGTGAACACACCCGTCAATGTTTTAATTCTAGCTGCCGGACTTGGCACGCGCATGAAAAGCGATCAGGCAAAAGTGCTGCACCGGCTGGGCAGCCGTCCGCTGATTTCTCACGTTCTGAGAACTGCCGCCGAACTCAATCCGGAAAACATCATTGTTGTCGTCGGCCACCAAGCTGAGAAAGTCGAAGCCGCTGCCCGATCATCGTTTGCCGATCCCGCCATGGCCGAGCGGTTGCAGTTCGTTACGCAAGACAAACAACTTGGTACCGGCCACGCCGTCAAATGCGCAACCGAAGTCATCCAGAAAACACGTGGCTTGCTGGTTGTGTTTTACGGAGACACGCCAGCGGTCAAAGCATCAACGCTCAAAAAACTCATCGCCGAGCACGAAACGGGCAAACACGCGGCAACGCTGGTCACCATCAAAATTGATCCGCCTCCGGCGTATGGTCGTATCGTCCGTGATGGCGAAGGCAATTTCCTGAAGATCGTCGAACAGCGCGACTGCACGCCCGAACAGGCGGCCATTACAGAACTCAATCCGGGTTTTTATTGTTTTGACGTTCCGGCTTTGCTGGTAGCACTGGAAAAACTGACGCCGCAAAACGCACAGGGCGAGTATTACCTGACCGACGTGCCGCAGCATATGCTCGACGCAGGTTTGTCGGTTGGAACGGTTTTTCATCCTGACGCGCATGAACTGGACGGCATCAACAACCGCGCGGAGCTTGCCGCCATGTGGAAACGAGTCCGGCTGGAAACCTTGAATCGGCTTATGGTCGAAGGCGTTTCGATTGTTGATCCCGATTCAACCTACATTGACGCTTCGGTGCAGATTGGCCGCGACACGGTCATTCATCCGCAAGTCATCATCGAAGGCGATTCGCGCATCGGCGCAAACTGCGAAATTCATTCCTGGTCGCACCTGACCAATGTCGAAATTGGCGACGACTGCAAAGTGCTGAATTCCTGTGTGCTGGTGGACACAAAGCTCAGCGGCAAAAATTCTGTCGGGCCGTCCGCGCATTTGCGGATGCACGCCGAACTGGCCGAAGAAGCCGTTATCGGCAATTTCGTCGAAGTCAAAAAATCCCGGCTTGGCCGCAAAACAAAATCCATGCATCTGACGTATCTTGGTGACGCCACCATTGGCGACCGCGTTAATATCGGAGCGGCAACCGTCACTTGCAATTACGACGGCAAAAACAAAAATCCGACTTTCATTGAAGACGACGTCAAAATCGGTTCGGACACAATGCTGGTCGCTCCGGTTCGTGTCGGTCGCGGTTCGGTTTCAGGTGCAGGTTCTGTCATTACCAAAGACGTGCCGCCTGATTCGCTTGTTGTCGGTATGCCGGCAAAAGTCATCAAAAAGCTAAAAGAATAATCGAAGGAGCTAAACCATGTTTTGCCCCCAATGCGGAGTGCAAGTCGAACAGCAAACAAAGTTTTGCAAGTCCTGCGGGCTGAAGCTGGCCGATCACGTGCAGTTGATCGCTGCTTCGCGTGAAACGGAAATTGGCCGCCTGAGCCGCGAGGAGGCCAAGCGGCAGTTGCGCTGGCTGAAGGCCACCAGATCGCTATTGGGCAGCACATTGCTGGTGCCGTTGATCATGTTGATGCTTGGTATCGCAGCATCATCCAATGGGCCGGATGCCGAAATCGCTGGAATGATCACCTTCTTCCTCACTTGTATCTGGCTGGGCATCAACGGACGGGCGCTTTTCAATCTGTTTCGTGGCGGCTTTTTCAAAACATACAAGGAACGACGCATTCGTGCCGAAGCAGCTTTGCTGGCGCAGCCAACTGCGCCGACAGCAATTCCTCAACCGCAGGAACAATTCAACTTGCCGCCGGATACAAATCGCATCCAACCCCGAATCGAATCTGTCAGCATCGCTGAACCTACCACACGCGAGCTTCGCCAAGTCAGTGGCGGTTCGGGAAGAATCCAATAAAACGATAGTCAGGAGTATCACCCAATGTGCGGAATTGTCGGTTACGTCGGAAATCAGCAAGTCGTCCCGGTTGTCATCGAAGGGCTGCGAAGGCTGGAATATCGCGGCTATGATTCGGCGGGCATTGCCGTCGTCAACCGCGATCATGAAATGCAGGTTCGTCGCGCCAGCGGCAAGCTTCGCAATCTGGAAGAAGTCATTCGCCAAAATCCGATTCAAGGGGAATACGGGTTAGGTCACACGCGCTGGGCCACGCACGGACGCCCGACCGAAGAAAACGCCCATCCACACCGCGACGGCAGCGGACGCATCGTCGTTGTTCACAACGGCATCATCGAAAATTACCTGGAACTGAAGCGCGATCTGGTTGCTCGCGGCCACGTTTTCAAATCCGAAACCGACACCGAAGTCGTCGCTCACCTGATTCAAAAACATCTGGAATTGGACAAACAGGCCGACTTGGAAATCGCCTTTCGCCGTTCATTGGCCGAAGTCCGAGGCATTTACGCTCTGGTGGCGATGTCTGCTGACGAACCGGAAAAGATCGTTGCGGCAAGGCTGGGTCCACCTGTCGTTGTCGGTTTGGGTGAAGGTGAATATTTTGTCGCATCGGACAT